>NZ_JAMDGY010000051.1 GCF_028656955.1 Pseudomonas fontis | reverse complement strand
GCAAGACGGTATCTACAGAAGCGGCGTACACACCCGCGCCCGCACACTCACTGATAGGCCGGATAGTTGCTGTAGCCCAGCTCAGTGCCCCCGAACAACTGGCTGCCATCGAAGTCCGCCATTGGCCAACCATTTTTCAGCCGCGCCGGGAAGTCAGGATTGGCAACAAAGGGACGGCCAAAGGCAACCAGGTCCACCAGGCCGGCATCAAGCAGCGCCTGGCCGCGTTCAAGGGTGTAGCGCCCGGCAACAATGATCGCGCCACTGAAATCACGACGCAGTTGATGACGGAACGGCTCGGGGATTTGCGGGGCGTCATCCCAATCAGCTTCGGCCAGGTGCAGGTAGGCAATGCCCAAAGCATCCAGCGCCTTGGCGGCCTGCAAAATGGTCGGGATCACATCCGGGCAATCCATGCCACGCGCAGTGATGTAAGGCGCCAGGCGCACGCCGGTACGGTGCGCGCCGATCTCCCCGGCCACCGCACTGGCAACCGCCAGCAGGAAGCGAATGCGGTTCTCACGGCTGCCACCATAGGCATCGTCACGGGTGTTCGAGGTGGTCCGCAAGAACTGGTCGATCAGGTAACCGTTGCCTGCGTGGATCTCGACGCCATCAAACCCCGCCTCCCGCGCATGACGCGCCGCGATGCGGTAATCCTCGACCACCGCAAGGATGTCCGATTCGCTGAGGGCACGCGGCGCGCTCACTTCCACCATGCGCCCGACACCATCATCGCCCACCACCCAGACCTGGGCATCGGCGCGCAACGCCGAGGGCGCTACAGGCTGGGAATCAGCGTGAAAACTGGCATGCGACATGCGCCCGACGTGCCACAGCTGCAAGAAGATCCGCCCACCCTGGGCATGCACGGCATCGGTCACCTGGCGCCACCCTGCCACCTGCTCGGCGCTGTAGACGCCCGGGGTGAAACTGTAGCCCTTGCCTTGCGGGCTGATCTGCGTCGCTTCGCTGACGATCAGCCCGGCGCTGGCACGTTGGGCGTAGTAGGTCGCCATGCCGGCATTGGGCACATCGCCCGGCTGGGTGCTGCGCGAGCGGGTCATCGGGGCCATGACGATGCGGTTGGCCAGCTCAAGCGGTCCAAGGTTGAAAGCAGTAAACAGCGATGTCGGGGTAGTCATGAGTGGGCTTCCTGAAGTCAAACGGGGGCGTGAGTGGTGTGCTGGTAGTCGTGGGTGATGCTGATGCCCTGGTTGTCGAGCGGGCTGTCCAGTTCCAGGACCAGGCCACCGGGCAAATTGACGAAGATCTGGCAGACCCGCTCTTCGGGCACCACCGCGACCTGGTACGCCAGGCCACTGGCACGTACCCGCGCCAGCACGGCAGATGCCGGCTGGGCAGTGCGCAGTGCCAGGTGGCTGAATTGGGTGTCGGTCTGTTCATCGCGCTGGATCAGGTGCACCAGCGCCTGGTCGCCCTGGTACAGCCATTGCCCCGGGAACGGGAATGGCGGGCGGAACCCCGGCGCGATGCCAAGCAGGGTTTGCAGCGACGCCTGCAAAGTGGAGTTGCCGGGGGTGCTGAAGGCTAGGTGATCGAACTGGAAATCAAGTGACATGATGAACACCTCGATGGGCGCTGAACGGGTGACACCATGATCATTTATTGCCTATTCGTGATAAACAGGCCTGAATGGATAAGACTTATTAGGATTACTTACAAATGAGCACCCTCGACGACCTGCACGTCCTGGTCAGAGCCGCCGACACTGGCAGCCTCTCGGCCGCCGCGCGCACCCTGGATATCAGCCCGGCGGCTGCCAGCCTTGCGCTCAAGCGCCTGGAGTCACGCCTGGGTGCACGCTTGTTCGCCCGCTCCACGCGCCAGCAGCGCCTGACGGTCGAGGGTGAGCGTTACCTGGAGGCGGCACGGGTGGCATTGGCGGCGCTGGAAGAAGGCGAACGCGCCATCCGTGGCGGCCAGGGCGGCCTGGCCGGGGTGTTGCAGCTGGCGGCACCGTCGGACTTCGGCCGCAGCGTGTTGCTCGGCTGGCTGGATGAGCTGCGCGAAATGCACCCGCACCTGCAATTGCATCTGCTGCTCAATGACCGCGCCAACGACCTGTTCCGCGAGCAGGTCGATGTCGCGCTGCGCTTTGGCGTGCCGGTGGACTCCAGCCTGGTGGCCTTGCCGGTGCTGGAAGCGCATCACCGGGTGCTCTGCGCCAGCCCCGCGTACCTCGCCCGAAGGGGTGTGCCGGCCTCGCCCGAGGCCCTGGCCGAACACCAGGCCATCATCTATCAGCGCCATGGCCGCCCGTACGACCTGTGGCGCTTTACCCGGGGCACGCGTGTCTGTGAAGTGAAGGTAAAAGGCGACTACCGCTGCGACGATGGCGAGGTGGCCAGGCGCTGGGCGCTGGCAGGCCACGGCATCGTCTACAAGGCCTGGCTCGATGTGGTCAGCGATGTGCGTGCCGGGCGTCTATGCCAGGTGCTGGAGGACTGGCAGGGCGAACACGCGCCGGTCTACCTGATGTGCCCGCATCGGGTACAGGTAAGTGAGCGGGTCAGGATTGTCCAGGCGTTCCTGCGTGAGCGCTGTGCTGCCTTGGTCTCAGGCCACGCCCACGGCTAAGCGTCGGGCAAACGCGAAAACCTCGCTGGCAACCTCAAGGCCCGCGAGCTGCGTTTGAACGATGACGACAGGAAGAGGATGGGTCAATGCTGGTTGTCGCAACCTTCGGCGACTTTCAGGTACTGCAAGTCATGCTGCACGCCGGCGTGATCGTTGTAGATCATGTGGGCCTTCACTACGCCACAATCCGGGGTGCTGGGCTCGCTCATCGACACCACTTTCTTGATGTCCAGGCGCGTGCCGTAGCTGTACTCCTGTGCCTGCACCGGTGTCGTGGCTTGCGGTTGGGTCTGGGCCTGTGCACTGGCGGCGACCAGAACGGCAAGGCCAAGCACAAAACGAAACTTCATGACGATTCTCCTGCAAAGAGGAAGGCACGCCGGCCTGCCGGCGAACCCGACAGGTACCAGTGTGAGCCTTTGCCCAGCACCGTGGTGGCCGGGAGACCAACGGCACTGCGTAGCGATTTCGGTTAACCTGCGCAGGCGCCCGCCCTACTCGGAACTGCTCCCGCATGGAACTCCACATCAGCCTGCAAGGCCGCAAAGGCCTGGCCGATCAGCTTTACCGCCAGTTGCGCGAAGGCATCGACAGCGGCCACCTGGCGGCCGGCACCCAACTGCCGCCCACGCGCCTGCTGGCCGAGCAACTGGGGGTGTCGCGCAAGACCGTGGCCGAGGCCTATTCGCGCCTGACCTACGACAACCTGCTCAGCGGCCAGGTCGGCAAAGGTACCTTCATCACCCCGCATGCGCTCACCCCGCCCAAGGCTCGGGCACTGCCGGACTTGGCCAGCGAGCCAATCCTGGCGAAATGGCGGGCACGGGCCATGCCCCTGGCCCGCCCGCCCCATGCCACCGCACGCTACGACTTCATTGGCGGTGCCAGCAGCAAGGGCCAGTTCCCGTTTGACGAGTGGCGCAGTTGCACCCAGCACGCCCTGCGCCAGAGCCGCAGCAGCAATGGCCGCTACAGCCACCCGCAAGGCTTGCCGCCACTGCGTGAAGCGATTGCCCGGCATATCGCCTTCAGCCGTGGTGTGCATTGCAGCGCCGCCGACGTGGTGGTGTGCAATGGCGCCCAGCAGGCGCTCGACCTGATTGCCCGCGTGCTGATCGAGCCGGGCTGTCGCGTGGCCATGGAAGACCCCGGCTACAGCCCTGCCCGCCAGTTGTTCCTGTCCCTCGGGGCGCAGGTGCAGGCGGTGCCGGTGGATGGTGAAGGCCTGTGCGTGGCGCAAATCGCCGACGGTACGCGGCTGATCTACGTGACGCCCTCGCACCAGTTTCCGCTCGGCATGCCGATGAGCCTGGCGCGTCGCCAGGCCTTGTTGGCGCGGGCAAGCGCGCTAGGCGCGATCATCATCGAGGACGACTACGACAGCGAGTTCCGCTACGAAGGCCGCCCGACCGACGCCCTGCAAAGCCTGGACAGCGAAGGCCTGGTGGCCTACGTCGGGACCTTCTCGAAAACCCTGCTGCCCGAGTTGCGCCTGGGTTACGCCATCGTCCCGCCGGTGCTGCTGGAGGCGGTGTGCGTGGCCAAGCAACTGACTGACTGGCACACCGCGTCACTGAGCCAGTGGACCCTGGCGCGGTTCATGGACGAGGGGCATCTGCTGCGCCATATCCGCCGCTGCCATGCTGTTTACGCAACGCGCCGCGAACGCATCCTGGCCCGCCTGCAGGGCGACCTGAGCCCATGGTTCAGCGCCGTCCCGGCCACGGCCGGCTATCACCTCAGCGCCCTGGCCAAGGGCCCGCTGGATATCGACTTCCTGATCAGCCTGGCGCGCAAGGTCGAGGTCGGCCTGTATTCGCTGGCGCCCTTCCATGCCGAAGTCCCGGTACAAGCGGGCTTGCTGCTGGGGTTCGGGGCCATCGAGCTGCTGGATATCGACCCGGCGCTGGACCGGGTGCGCGACACCTTGCAGACCCTTACCTGACGGCGCCGTCCGGCACTCCCGGCGACGGGCCTGCCATGGCCTCGGCATAGCCGTCGGGGGCGAAGCGCCAGGTCACCAGCAGCATCAGCAGCACGGTCAGGGTCAGCAGCAGCCAGGAGGCCTGGAAGTCACCGGTGATGTCCCGCAGCCAGCCGGCCAGGTACGGCACGATACCGGTGATGATGAAACCGATGCCCTGCACGAACGCCGCCAGGCTGCCGGCGGCTGGGCTCTTGAGGTGTTCGATGGTCAGGGTGAGGCTCAGGCTGAAGCAGGCACCCAGGCCGAAACCGATCAAGGCGACCCACAGGCCCGCTGAGAGCGTCGGCGCCAGCAGCAGCCCGACAAAGCCCGCCAGTTGCGTGGCCAGCGCCAGCCACAGGCCGGGGCGTCGGTCGCTGACGCCGCGCAACAGCAGCGGCAGGCCCAATGCGCCAAGCACCTGGAAGATCGTCATCAGCCCCACCAGGCCGCCCCCGCCATGGGCGCTGCCGCCGATCTGCTGATAGTAGGCCGGCAACCAGGCCACCATGCTGGTGTAGCCGCCGTTGATCAGGCCGAAATAGATCGCCAGCAGCCAGGCTCGGCGGCTGCCGAAGAAATGCCCGCTGACCCCGCCGCGTCCGCTGGCGGCCTCCAGCCGGGGCCGCACGATCAGGCAAAACAGCAAGGCCAGCAACGCCGGCACCAGCCAGATACCCAGTCCGGCCTGCCAGCGCGAGAAGCCCTCGGCGACCCGCGAACCGAGCACGGCCGCAAGGCCCCCGCCGCTCATCAATGCCGCCGAGTAGATACCCATCGCCATGGCCAGGCGCTGCGCGAACCAGCGGTTGACCAGGCCTGGCATCAACGCCTGGACAAACGCCACGCCCAGCCCGGCGACCACTGCGCTGGCAATCAGCGCCGTGCTGCTGTCCAGGTACAGCCGCCAGGTGCAGGCCAGGGCAATCGCCCCCAGGCCACCGAGCAAGGCGTTGCGCTCGCTCACCCAGCGGCGCAGCCAGGGTTGCAGCAGCGGCACCAGCCCCATGCACAACACCGGCAAGGCGGTGAGCAAGGCGGCTTGCTGGTAGCCGATGCCGGTGCTGTGGCGAATGTCTTCGAGCAAGGGGCCAATGCTGGTGAGGATCGGGCGCAGGTTCAGCGCGACGGCGACCATGAGCAACAGCAAGGTCAGGCTGCGGGTAGTGCGTGGGTACGGCATGGGTGGCGCTCGATAACGGCAGTGCGGCGATTATCCCGAGCGCGGTCACTATCTAAAAATTAAATGATTGGATGGCTTGTAGTTGGCTTGTGAATACCCGCTGATTGGCCTCCTGACAAAGCACCGGATTGGCTATTCGAGGGTTGCCGGGGCGGCGGTAAGGTAGCGCCATTCCCGCATAACGCGAACTGCACTGGAGCACGAAGATGAGCAACCGTATCGAATGGGCCAAGCATGCACCCGAGGCCTACAAGGCGATGGTCGGCCTGGAGATGGCACTGGGCAAGTCCGGGCTGGAGAACTCGTTGCTGGAGCTGGTGCGCCTGCGCGCGTCGCAGATCAATGGCTGTGCGTATTGCGTGAACATGCATGCCAATGATGCGCGCCAGGCCGGGGAAACCGAGGCGCGTTTGCAGACGCTGGTGGCATGGCAAGAGACCGCGTACTTCACCCCGCGTGAGCGCGCGGCGCTGGCCTGGGTCGAGAGCCTGACCCTGCTGCCGGAACAGCATGCACCGCAGCATCAGTACGAAGCGCTGCTGGTGCATTTCAGCGAGGCTGAGGTGGTGAACCTGACCCTGGCGATTGCCACGATCAATGCCTGGAACCGCTTTGGCGTCGGGTTCGCGATGGTCCCGGCCTGAACATCCAGGCCTGGGCCTAACCTGTGGGAGCCGGCCTTGCCGGCGAATCTTTTGGGGGCGCTACGCGCCCCATCGCCGGCAACGCCGGCTCCCACAAAGCAAAGCGCGGGGGGCTGGGGTCAGTTACCTCCTGCCAAGCGCAACCGATAACTCCCCGGACTCTCCCCTGTCCACTTCTTGAACGCCCGGTGAAACGCACTCGGCTCCTGGAACCCGGTCTGCTCGGCGATCTGCGCCACACTCAGCTCGGTCCCGCGCAAACACTCGAATGCCATCGCCCGCCGCACTTCATCCTTGATCTGCTGGAACGAGCAACCCTCGCGCTCCAACTGCCGGCGAAAACTGCTCGGGCTCAACCCCTCACGCTCAGCCATCGCCAACAACGTCGGCCACTGCCCATACAAGCGCCCACGCAAATGCCGGTACACCCGCGCCGCCAAACCGTTCTGGTTGCGGTAACGCACCACCAGCCACTGCGGCGCACTGCGCAAAAAGGTCTTCAAGCCCCCCAAATCCTGCACCACCGGCAAGCGCAGGTAGTCCGCAGCAAACTCCACCTCGGTTCGCCCACTGCCCACCTGCAGGTTCGGCCCCCACAGCAAGGCATCGTCCTCCAGCGGCGGGCGCGCATCGCGCAGCTCGGTGCGGTCGATGGCAATGCGCCGGCCACCCAGCCAGCACAACAGGCTGACCACCAGCACCAGCAAGGTCTCTTCGGCATAAACCCGCGCCAGCGGATCGTCGATCTGCGATTGCAGGCTGATCACCGCGCGCTGGCCGCGCACCGTCAAACTGCCGCGTAAATCACGCAGGAACAACCCGAAATTGCCCAAGCACTGGCGCAGCGCCTTTTCCAGGTTCGGCTCCTGGATCAACCCACGGCAGATCAGGGCAAAACTGCCCAGCGGCATGCCATGGCTGTCGAGGTTGAAAAATTCGTCATTCAGCGCCTCAATGAGGATCAGCCACAAACGCGCAAACGCCTTGGCCGGCACCCGCGCGCCCGCCTGGCCCATCAGCGCCGGGTCGATCCCGGCCTGGCGCAACAGGGCGTGCGCCCGCTCAGGCTGATGGCGCAAGCCATGGAGCATGGTATGGACGAAATAAATCGCGACCGAATCGTTGTCCCGCATCAGGTTTTCCGCAGTAACCGCAAGGTATGGCAAAAACAGTCAATCGGGCTGGACAGTTAAGGCATAGGCCGGCGCACGGCCTTTGCCTAGACTCAGGCCCATCCCGGACGTGGCCCGGGCGCCATTCTGGCAGAGCCGCACCGCGCCCCGCCACGCTTTCGCACTCTGGAGTCGACCATGAACAACAATGATATCTACGTAGTCAGCGCCGTACGCTCGGCCATCGGCACCTTCGGCGGCGCCCTCAAGGACCTGCCACTGGCCGACCTCGCCACCCAGGTCACCCGCGCCGCCCTCGAACGCTCCGGCCTCAAGGCCGAGCAGATCGGCCACGTGGTGATGGGCAACGTGATCCCCACCGAACCCCGCGACGCCTACCTGGCCCGGGTGGCCGCCATGAACGCCGGCATCCCCAAGGAAACCCCGGCCTTCAACGTCAACCGCCTGTGCGGCTCGGGCCTGCAAGCCATTGTCTCGGCAGCGCAGAGCCTGCTGCTGGGTGACGCCGAAGCGGTGATTGCCGGTGGCGCCGAATCCATGAGCCGTGGCCCGTACCTGCTGCCACAAGCCCGTTGGGGCGCGCGCATGGGTGACCTGCAAGGCGTCGACTACATGCTCGGTATCCTCCACGACCCGTTCGCCGGCTTCCACATGGGCATCACCGCGGAAAACGTCGCCGAGAAAAACGGCATCACCCGGCAGATGCAGGATGAAGTCGCGATCACCAGCCAGCAACGCGCGGCCCGCGCCATCGCCGAAGGCCGTTTCGACAGCCAGATCGTCACCATTGAAATCCCAGGCCGCAAAGGCCCGGTGCAGTTCAAGGTCGACGAGCACGTGCGCGCTGACGTCAGCATCGAACAACTGGCCAGCATGAAAGCCGTGTTCAAGAAAGACGGCACGGTCACCGCCGGCAATGCCAGCGGCCTGAACGATGGCGCCGGTGCACTGGTGCTGGCCACCGGTGCAATGGTCCAGCGCGAAGGCCTCAAACCCCTGGCCCGCCTGGTGGCCTACGCCCACGCCGGCGTCGAGCCGGAGCTGATGGGCCTGGGCCCGGTGCCGGCTACCCGCAAAGTACTGGAAAAGGCCGGCCTTACCGTCGCCGACCTGGACGTCATCGAATCCAACGAAGCCTTTGCCGCACAAGCCTGCGCCGTGTCCCGCGAGCTGGGCTTCGACCCTGAAAAGGTCAACCCGAACGGCTCGGGCATCTCGCTGGGCCACCCGGTTGGCGCCACCGGGGCGATCATCGCCACCAAGGCCATCCATGAACTGCAACGCATCCAGGGCCGCTACGCCCTGGCGACCATGTGCATCGGCGGTGGCCAAGGCATTGCCATCGTCTTCGAACGCGTCTGAGGAAGTTGAACGTGAGCATTGAAAACATCGCCGTGATCGGCGCCGGCACCATGGGCAACGGGATCGCCCAGGTATGCGCCGTGGCCGGTTACTCGGTCACCCTGATCGACGTCTCCGACGCCGCCCTGGAGCGTGGCCTGGCCACCCTGCGCAAGAACCTCGAACGCCAGGTCAGCAAGCAGACCTTCGACGCCGCCCAGGCCGAAGCCGCCGTGGCGCGCATCCGCACCAGCACCGACTACGCGCAGCTGAAAAGTGCGCAACTGGTGATTGAAGCCGCCACCGAAAACCTCGACCTGAAGATCCGTATCCTCCAGCAAGTCGCCGCCAGCGTGACGGACGACTGCGTGATCGCCACCAACACCTCGTCGCTGTCGATCACCCAGCTGGGCGCTGCGGTCAGCCAACCGCAGCGCTTCATCGGCGTGCACTTCTTCAACCCGGTGCCGATGATGGCCCTGGTCGAGATCATCCGTGGCCTGCAAACCAGCGACGCCACCTTCGCCGCTGCCCAGGCCCTGACCGAGCGTGTCGGCAAGACCGCCATCGGCGCGGGCAACCGCCCAGGCTTTGTGGTCAACCGCATCCTGGTGCCGATGATCAACGAGGCGATCATGGTGCTGCAGGAGGGCCTGGCCAGCGCCGAGGACATCGACACCGGCATGCGCCTGGGCTGCAACCAGCCGATCGGCCCGCTGGCCCTGGCCGACCTGATCGGCTTGGACACCCTGCTGGCGATCATCGAGTCGTTCCACGACGGCTTCAACGACAGCAAATACCGCCCTGCCGCGCTGCTCAAGGAAATGGTCGCCGCCGGCTACCTGGGCCGCAAGAGCGGTCGCGGTTTCTTCACCTACTGAGGTAGCAGCATGCCAATGACCTGCGCCGAACGCTGCGCCAATTTCGAGGAACGACGCGACAAAGCGCTCGAGCTCTTCGCAAACAAGGGCTTCGGCCAGGTCAGCATGCGCGAACTGGCCAGCCACCTGGGGCTGACGGCCGGTTCTCTGTATCACCATTTTCCGAGCAAGCAGCACTTGCTGTTCGACCTGATCGAAGAGCTGTTCGAAGAGCTGCTGGCCACCCTCAACCCACCCGCGCGCGCGCGCGGCGCAACCCAGGTACTGGCGACGGTGATTCGCGCGCACTGGACGCTGCACGCCGAACGGCCGCTGCAGTTCCGCCTGGCGGAGCGTGATGTGTGCTGCCTGAGTGACGAGCAGCAAGCGCGTATCGCGGCCTTGCGCCGCGACTATGAAACGCGCCTGCTCAACCTGATCGCCCCCCGAGCGGCGCTGCCAGCGGCCAGCCTGGAAGCCACCGGGCACGTCATCGCCACGCTGCTCAACAGCCTCCCCGGCTGGTTGCAGCAATCGCCCTTGCCCGAGGCGCAGCGCCTGGCATTGATGGAGAACATGTTGCTGGGCGCGATTGAACGCACCCTGGCAACCGGGGTGATCAGTTCCGCTGCCTGAAGCGGGCTATTTCAGCAGTTCCTGGATCTGGTCGCGCAGGCTGTCCAGGTCAAACGGCTTGGCCAGGATCGGCGCCTTGAAGGCAATCGGGCTGCCCGACTCGCGGATCTCGGCCGGGTAGCCGCTGATGAAGATCACCTTCAAGTCCGGGCGCAGCTTCACTGCTGGCTCGGCAATCTGCACCCCGGAAATCCCGCCCGGCAGGCGGAAATCGGTAACGATCAGGTCCAGGTGCGGTTTGCTGGCGAGGATCTTGAACGCCTGTTCGCCATCTTCGGCGACCAACACGTGATAGCCCTCACCGGACAGATAGTCCTTGAGGACCATGCGGATCACCGGCTCGTCTTCGACCACCAGTACTACATCTTGTGCATCTTCGCTCATGCCAATGCCTTAGCTCTATTCACTCGATAGGACCGCCATACGACCCCTGGCTTACGCAGAGGTTGCCTGCTGCTGCGTATTTTCACGCGTGTCGCGTACCAGCGGCAGGCGCACGACAAAGGTTGCACCCTGCCCCTCGGCACTGTTCACGCGGATACTGCCACCGTGGGCCAGCACGATCTGCTCGGAGATATACAGGCCCAGGCCCAAACCGGCAGTGCTCTGACTGGATGAGACCCGTTCGAACTGCTGAAAGATCCGTTGCTGGTTCGCCTCACTGATGCCGATGCCATGGTCGCGCACCTCGACACAGGCCATGCCGTCGGCTTCCTGCACGCGCACCTGCACCGGGCGCTTGCTGCCGTAGCGCAGGGCGTTGGTCAGCAGGTTGGCAATCACCTGCTCGATGCGAAACTCGTCCCAGACCCCGACCACCGGCGCATTGATCTCCAGCTCCAGGTTGCAGTCCGCCGCCCTGGCCTGCGCGGCGAAGTTCTCCACCAGCCCCGTCACCAGCTGGCTGAGGTCAAATTGCGAAGGCCGGATCGACAGCTTACCGGTGCGAATGCGCGACACATCAAGCATGTCTTCGATCAGGCGGATCAGGCTGTTGATCTGCCGTTCGTCGCGCTCGACCATGGCGCGCATCTTGTCCAGGGTAAAGGCATCGGCGTTGTCCCGCGCCAGGTGCAGCTTGCGCAGCTGGGTTTCGAGGATCAGCCCGTTGAGCGGCGTGCGCACTTCGTGGGAGACGATCGACATGAAGTCATCCCGCATGCGCACGGCATGCTCCAGCTCGCCCCGTGCCACCTGCAACTGGGCCAGCAGCAGCTCCTGCTCCTGGCGGCTGCGCTCCAGCGCCTGCAACTGCTGGTCGAGGGCCTTGCGCTGGCGGAACAGGTCGACGAACACCGCCACCTTGCTCTTCACCGCGTGGGTGTCCAGCGGCTTGTGCAGGAAGTCCACGGCGCCGCTTTCATAGCCCTTGAACGCGTAGTTCATTTCACGGGCCGCAGCGCTGACGAAAACAATCGGGATGTTCTTGGTTTTCTCGGTGCCGCGCATCAGTTCGGCCAGTTCGAAGCCGTTCATGCCGGGCATCTGTACGTCGAGAATGGCCAGGGCAAACTCGTGCTCCAGCAGCAAGCCCAGTGCCTGGTCGGCCGACTGCGCCTGGTACACCTCGCGGTCGTCGGCCTTGATCAGCGCTTCGAGCGCCACCAGGTTCTCCGGCAGGTCGTCGACGATCAGCAGTTTGGCTTGGATATGGCTTAGCATTCGCAGGATTCCAGCGTGGCGAGCAAGTGCCCGATGCCGTTCAAAGGGAGTATATGGTCAGGCCGCAGCAGCGCCAGCGCTGCTTCTGGCATGACGGCGACTTGCGCCTGGGCCGGGTCCTGAACGATGGTCCGGCCGCCACATTGTTGGATACGCGCCAGGCCTCTGGCGCCGTCTTCATTGGCCCCGGTCAACAGCACACCGACCAGGCCACGGCCGTAGGCATCGGCCGCCGACTCAAACAGAAAATCGATGGAAGGCCGTGAAAAATGCACGCGCTCCTCCTGGCTCAGGGACACGCTGCGATCACGCTCCACCGACAGGTGATAGCCCGGCCCTGCTACATAGATCATGCCGGGTTCGATGTGCTGCTTGTCCTGCGCTTCGCGCACCGGGCGGTGCAGGCGCCGGCTGAACACCTCGGCCAGCTGGCTGTGGCGGTCATCCGGCAGGTGCAGCACGCACAGCAGCGGGATCGGGTAATCGCGCGGCAACGCGGCAAACACCGTCAGCAGCGCACTGACGCCACCGGCCGAGGCGCCCAGGACGATCGCTTCGACCGGGTTCATAGCTTGCGGTAGATCCGCTCGGGCTTGACCAACGCCTCGAAGCGGTCCGAATAGGCAGAGAAATCCAGGGTTTCCTTGCTGCCCAGCACCAGGAAGCCTCGGTGGCACAGCGACTCGTGAAACAAGCCGAAGGCGCGGTCCTGCAGGTTCTTGTTGAAATAGATCAGCACATTGCGGCACGACACCAGCTGGGTTTCGGAGAACACGCTGTCGGTGGCCAGGCTGTGGTCGGCGAAGGTCACGTTCTCGCGCAGGCTGCTGTCGAGAATGGCGTTGCCGTAGGCGGCGGTGTAGTAGTCGCTGAACGCCTGGCGGCCGCCTGCCCGCTGATAGTTCTCGGTGTACTCGCGGATGCTCTGCATCGAGTAGATGCCCTGCTTGGCCTTCTCCAGCGAGCTTGGGTTGATGTCGGTGGCGTAGATGATCGTGCGCTCCAACAGCCCTTCCTCGCGCAACAGGATGGCCATCGAATAGACCTCCTCGCCGGTGCTGCAACCGGCGATCCAGATCTTGATCGACGGCCAGGTGCGCAGGTGCGGCACTACTTCGCGGCGCAGCGCAAGGAAGTGCTCGGGGTCGCGGAACATCTCGCTGACCGGGATCGTCAGGTATTGCAGCAGTTGCAGGAACATCCCCGGATCGTGCAGCACCCGCTCCTGCAGCGCAGACACCGTGGCACACTCGAACTGACGGGTTGCGTGCAGCACCCGGCGCTTGATCGAGGCGCCGGAATAATCGCGAAAGTCATAGCTGTACTTGAGGTAGATCGCTTCGATCAACAGCCGGATTTCAATGTCGGTATTGCGCTCTATGATCAAATTCGCTCCAGTTGCGGCAGCCATACACGGATCAGCGAGAACAGGCGGTCCAGCTCGATCGGTTTGGCCAGGTAGTCGTTGGCGCCGGCTTGCAGGCAGCGCTCCTGGTCATCCTTCATCGCCTTGGCAGTGACCGCGATGATCGGCAGTTTGCGCCAGCGGGCGTCCTGGCGGATCAGCCGGGTCGCTTCGTAGCCGTCCATTTCCGGCATCATCACGTCCATCAGCACCAGGTCGATGTCGCTGTGCTGCTCGAGTTTTTCGATGGCCTCGCGGCCGTTACGGCCGATCTCGACAATCGCCCCCTTGTGCTCCAGGGCACTGGTGAGGGCGAAGATGTTGCGCACATCGTCGTCCACCAGCAAGATTTTGCGCCCCTCGAAGACCTTGTCGCGGCTGCGCGCGGTCTTGAGCATGCGTTGCCTTTCATGGGACAGCGTCGATTCGACTTTGTGCAGAAACAGCGTGACTTCATCAAGCAGGCGCTCCGGCGAGCGGGCGCCCTTGATGATGATCGAGCGCGAATACTTGAGCAGGTCGGCCTCTTCGTCACGGGTCAGGTTGCGCCCGGTGTAGACGATGACCGGCGGGAAGGCGCGGATGTCTTCGGCAGTCATGCGCTTGAGCAGTTCGTTGCCAAGCATGTCCGGCAGCTTGAGGTCGATGATCATGCAGTCGTAGACGTTCTCGCGCAGCAGGTCGAGGGCTTCCTGGGCCATGCCCACGGCGGTGATCTGGATGTCTTCGTCGCCGATCAGGCGGGCGATGCTTTCGCGTTGCAGGTCATCGTCCTCGACCAGCAGGATGTGCTTGAGCTTCTGCGTCAGCTTGTCTTCCAGGCGGGCGAATACCACCTTGAGTTCTTCACGGCTGGTCGGCTTGACCGCATAGCCGATGGCGCCCATGTGCATGGCGGCCTCGACGCGGTCTTCGACGGAAATGATGTGCACCGGGATATGCCGCGTGCTGGCCTGCTCCTTGAGCCGTTGCAGCACGGTCAGCCCGGAATGGTCGGGCAGGCGCATGTCGAGCAGGATCGCATCGGGGATAAAGCCTGCCGCCAGTTCGAAACCTTCATCGGCGGCCTGGGCCACCAGGCAGCTGTAGCCCAGCTCGTGGGCCAGGTCGAGGAGGATGCGGGCAAAGTTCGGCTCATCCTCGATCACCAGGATGCAGCGATTGCTGAACGGCGCGTTGTGGCGGTCGTCGGGGAAGCTCGGCGCAGCGCGCGGCACGTCCAGCACCGGCTCGACCACCTGCGGCTGGTAGGCCGGCGCCGGTTGGCTGATCACCACCGGACGGCTCTGGTTGACGATCGGTTCGTAGCGCTCGGGCAGGATCAGGCTGAACACGCTGCCTTGGCCCAGGCTGCTGTCGACGCTGATCTGGCCACCGAGCAACTGCGCCAGGTCGCGGGAAATCGACAGGCCCAGGCCCGTGCCGCCGTATTTGCGGTTGGTGGTGCCATCGGCCTGGTGGAAGGCTTCGAAGATGCTTTGCTGCTGGTCGGCGGCAATGCCGATGCCGCTGTCGCGCACCGAGAACACCAGGCCGCTGCCCACCTGATAACCGATGCTCAGGCTGACCTGGCCTTTGTCGGTGAACTTGAAGGCGTTCGACAGCAGGTTCTTGAGGATCTGCTCCAGTCGCTGGCGGTCGGTGTAGAGCGTTGCCGGTACATCGGGGTCGATGCTCACGGTGTAGGTCAAGCCCTTCTCCGCTGCCAACGGCCCGAACAGGCCGCGCATGCCCTCTGCCAGGCGTGCGACCGGTGTGGTTTCGGCACGTACGTCGAGCTTGCCGGCTTCGACCTTGGCGATGTCGAGGATGTCGTTGATCAGGGTGAGCAGGTCGTTGCCGGCCGAGTAGATCGACTCGGCGAACTTGACCTGTTCACCCGTAAGGTTCTCCTGGGCGTTCTCGGCCAGCAGCTTGGCCAGGATCAGCGAACTGTTGAGCGGTGTACGCAGCTCATGGGACATGTTGGCGAGGAATTCGGACTTGTACTTGCTGGAGCGCTGCAGCTCTTCGGCGCGCTCCTGCAGCTCGACCTGGACCTGGTTCAACTCGCCGTTCTTGTGGTTCAGCGCATCACGCTGCTCGGCCAGGGCCTCGGTGCGTTCGGCAAGCTGCTCGTTGGTCTGCTCCAGTTCCGCCTGCTGGGTTTCCAGGTGGGCCTGGGACTCCTTGAGCACGCGGGACTGCTCTTCGAGCTCTTCGTTGGCGGTCTTGAGTTCTTCCTGCTGGACTTGCAGCTCTTCGTTGAGCTGCTGGGTCTCGGCGAGCACTTCCTGCAAGCGTTGGCGATAACGTGCGCTTTCAATGGAGATACCCACGTTGTCGCCGACCAGTTCGAGGAACTCGGTGTCACGCTCGCTCAACGGGCGCAGGAAGCCCAGCTCGACCACCCCGTTGACCCGGCCATCGTTGTTCGCCGGCAGGATCATTACGCTGCATGGCAAGCCATCGCCCAGGCCGGAGTTGACCTTGAAATAGCCCTGGGGCACATCGTCCAGGCGCACCAGGCGCCCTTGCATCACGGCCTGCCCCAGCAGGCTTTCCTGGGCGCCGAACAGCTGCTGCTCGTTCTCCTGCTCGCGGGAGAAGCCGTAGCTGGCGACACGTTGCAGGTTGCCATGGTCGTCACGCACATAGACCGCGGCCACCACGCTGCCCAGGTAGTTGCCGAAGAATTGCAGGATATTGTGCCCAAGGGTCGGCAGGGTCAGCTGGCCCAGCACCTGCTCGGCCAATTGGGTTTGCCCGCTGCGCAGCCAGGCCTGTTGTTGCAGGCGCTCGGTGGCGCGCTGCTGGGCTTCGAGGTTGGCCGCGTAGTTGCCGGACAGGCTGAGCAGGTCACGCCGCCCGATATAGGCCAACAAGGCGCTGAACAGCACGACGAAGGCCAGGTAGATGGAGATCGAGGCCACCGTGATGGTGCTGACGGTCTCGTTGCGGGCCTGGCGCAGTTGCTGCTCGGTGGCGACAAAGGCGTCGTATTCCTTGCGGATCTCATCCGTCAGGCGCTTGCCCCGGCCGGAACGGATCGGCGCGCGGTACTCGCCGCTTTCCCGGCGCAGGGTGATCAGTTCGCTGGCGAAGGCATTCCACTCGTTTTGCAGGGCTTGCAGCCGGGTCAGCCGGTCAACCTGGGTCGGGTTGTCGGCGACCAGTTGCTTGAGGCTGTCCAGCTCGGCCTGTATGCGCGGCCTGGCGACCTCGTAGGGGTCAAGGAAGTGCTCCTCGCCGGTCAGCAGGAAGCCGCGCATGCCGGTCTCCATGTCGATCGACAGCTTGACCGCCTCGGTGGCGTTGTTGATCACCCGGTCGGTGTGTTTCACCCACTGGATCGCCGAGAGCAGGTAGGCAATGATCGCGATGAACACCACCGCGCTCAACAAGCCAACCCCCAGAGGCAAGCCGATGTTTCGGCTCAGCAGCTTGCGAAAGCTCTGTTGGTCGGTCGAGGCTGCTTGGGTCATGTCAAAGTCCGGACAAGGAGTCAATTCGAGTAATAGTTCTAGTTTATGGCGGCACATGCAAACAAAAATGCCCCCTTCGACTTTCGAGTCTATCTGCCTTTGCCTATTCTGACAGGGCACTTAGCCAGCATTTGAGGGGTAGGTAACGCAATCGTTCCCTGTTGCGTACAGGGCCGTTATGCTGCGCGCCCGCCCGGTTTTTTCAGGTTTTCGGGAACTTCGAATGCCGTTGCGCTTACAGATTAAGTGTCACCTTTTGTACAGGATTGCTGGCCATGCCCCCTACCTTGCCCCTGCTGGTTGTCGAAGACGACGACATCGTGCGGATGCTGATTGTCGATGTGCTCGGTGAGCTGGGCTATGCCGTGGTCGAGGCTGCGGATGCCGCAGCGGCGCTGAACGTACTGGAAGACGCCGGGCAGTCGTTGGCGTTGATGATGACCGATGTCGGCCTGCCCGATATGGACGGCAGGAGCCTGGCCTTGCGGGCACGGGAGGCGCGGCCGTTGTTGCCGATCCTGTTTGCCAGTGGCTATGCCGATGCGCTTGAGCTGCCAGATGGCATGCACTCGATTGGCAAGCCGTTCAGCATTGATCAGTTGCGTGACAAGGTGAACGGGATTCTTGCCGGCTGAACCCTTGGCCGTGACCCTGCGGGGGCCCGCCTTCTGGTTTAATACGCCCCTTTTAACCGGGTCCCCCATGTCCACCTCCCCCCTGAACCTCCTGGCCCTCGGCCAACCTCGGCTGGACCTGCGCAACGCCCTGATCGCCCGGGGCTGGCGCATTACCGAGCAATTCCCGACCGCCTGCGAACAATCACCCGACGTGGTGCTGTTCGACCACTTCAGTACCGAGGAAAGCTTTGGCCCGCAGGTTCGCCAGCGCTTCCCCGAGGCCTTGCGCCTGCTCGAATGCAATGCCCTGCAAAGCCTGGGCAGCGCCCGCCAGCAACTGCTGCGGCGGCGCCTCGCGGAAGGCCTGGACAGCAACGACTTTCGCGCGCTGTTCGCCACCTCCGGCCCTGACCTGTACCAGCAGATGGCCGGCGCTGCGCTGACCCAACGCGAAATCGCCGCCCTGTACCGCTGCGACCTCAGCCTGCTGCCCTCCGATGTCGAGATCAACCTGCTGGTCAACGGCTTCGGCATGCCCGACCACCTGCTGCACTGGTGTCCCAGCCTGCTGAGCGCCGAGCCGGCACGCCCGTTCGCTGAGCGCGATGGCTTCATCTTCCTGGCTGACTTCACCGACCCTGCCAGCCGTGACGCGCTGCTGTGGCTCAAGCACAGCCTCTGGCCGATGCTGCGTCGCCGCCTGCCCGAAGCGCAGTTGCAGGTCCACGGGATTAGCCTCGCAGCCAGGGAACTCGCCCTGCACCAGCCGGATGAGGGTTTTCACGTTCAGGCGTGCACCGAGCCCGCGCAGGTATTGATGAGCAAGGCCCGCGTCTGCCTGGCGCCACTGCGTTTTGGTGGCGGCATCAAGCGGCTGCTGGTGGATGCCATTCAATGCGGTACGCCCAGCGTGACCACGCCCATCGGCAGCGAGGCCATGCACGGCGCCCTGCCCTGGCCCGGCAGCGTAGTGTCGCTGGCCGAAGCCCTGGCCGACGCCGCCGCCCAGCTCTACAGCGACGAAGCCCGCTGGCAGCAGGCCCAGCACACCACGCGCCAATTGATTGCCCAGCGCTATGACGCGCGCTGGCACGCCGAGGCCCTGGTCGAGCGCATCGAGCAGGCGCTGATGGACCTGCCCCAGCACCGCCTGTTCAATTTCACCGGGGCCATGCTGTGTCGGCTTACCGACGCCGCAACAGATAGGTGTCCATGATCCAGCCCTTGCGCGCGCGGGCCTGCTCGCGCTGCGCCAGAATCTGCGCCTTGACGGCCAGTAGCGGGCCTTCGATGAGCAATTCGTCCGGGGTACCGAGGTAGGCGCCCCAGTAGATGTGCAGGTCGGGGTCTTCCAGCTGGGCAAAGGCGCAATGACCGTCGAGCATCACCACCAGGTTGTCGATTTGCGCTTGCTCGGCCAGGCGCCGCCCCGGCAGTACCGTCAACGGTTCGCCAATGCGATTGAGAGGGATGCGGTGACGCGCGGCTAGCGCCTGCACGCTGCTGATGCCAGGGATCACTTCCAGGCTGAAGTGCTGGTGCTCGACCAGCTCGAGGATGCGCAAGGTACTGTCATACAGACCCGGCTCGCCCCACAGCAGGAAGGCGCCCGATTGACCGTCAGCCAGCTCGCTGTCGATCAGGCGGCCATACAAAGCCGCCCGCTGACGGTGCCAGTCCTGCACCGCGCCGACGTAGTCGGACGCCTCGCCATCACGCAGCGGGTCTTCCACCTGAACCAGACGGTACGGCCGGTTGACGTGCCGCTCCAGCAGCTCTTTGCGCAGGCGCAGCATGTCATCCTTGGCCGCGCCCTTGTCGAGCACGAAAAACACCTCGGCGCGGTTCAATGCATCGATGGCTTCAAGGGTGATCTGACGGGGGTTGCCGGGGCCGATGCCGATCAGCAGCAGGTGTTTCATCGCGAAGCTCTCCAGTGGGCGCGCGGCCATTGTCGACCGGCCGGCGCCCATTGGCAAAGCGCCGATGAGTTACCAGATCGAGAAGTTGTAGCTGACGATCACCCGGGTTTCGTCCATGTCACGCGCCCACTTCTCGTAGTTGCTGCGGTAGGTGGAGTTGCGCAGGCGCACGCTGACATCCTTGAACGTGCCGCTTTGCACCTGGTACTTGAGCTCGCTGTCGCGCTCCCATTCCTTGCCTTCGGCCAGGCTCCCCGGGACCTTGATGTGGTCGCCGTTGATGTAGCGGGTGAAGAAGCTCAGGCCGGGCATGCCCAGGGCCTTGAAGTCATAGTCGTAGCGCAACTGCCAGGAACGCTCCTGGGCGGCGGCGAAGTCGTTGACCTGGGCGTAGTTGACCAGGTACGGGTTGCTGCCATCAAGGTACGGCATGGCGCTGTCGCCGAACATGCGCTGCCAGCCGGCACTGACCTTGTGGCCGCCCAGGCTGTAGCCGAGCATGCCGCTGAACGCACGGTGGTCGATGTCACCGGCGCGGGCGCGGCCGATGTCGTCGCTCTTGATCAGGCGCAGGTCGGCAGACAGGCTGCCGACATCCAGCGGCTGGCTGGCCACCAGGCCGAGGAAATGCTGGCGGTAGATATTCTCGAGCTTGGCTACCTGGTACTGCGCACTCACGCGTTCGTTGAAGCGGTAGTCCACGCCGGCCATATCGAAGTGGTCGGCGGTGATGTCGCAGGCATAGCGCTTGTTCTTGCAATGCACACGCAGGTCCTGGGCATTGGTCGAATCCCGGGCGGTGTACTTGTCCAGGCGCGCAGCGCTGAAGGTGAGGTCGTTGATCTCTTTGGAAGTGAGCAGCGCGCCATTGAACATGGTTGGCAGCAGGCGGCCGTCGTTGTACTTGAGCAGTGGCATGTCCGGCAGCAGCGCACCGACTTTCAACACGCTCTTGGAATAGCGCACTTTACCGGCAACCCCCAACTTGGCGTACTGGTCCACCGAGTGACGCGGGTCGTGGCCACTGGAAGGCAACAAGCCGCTGTTGCTGTCTGCCGGGCTCGAATCGAGTTTGAAACCGATCATGCCCAGGGCGTCCACACCAAAGCCTACAGTGCCTTCGGTGTAACCGGACTGCGCATTGAGAATAAAGCCTTGTGCCCACTCTTCGCGTTTTGAGGCGCCTTGGCTGGAACTGCTGTGACCGTCGCGAAAATCACGGTTGAAATAAACATTGCGTGCTTCGACTTTGGCACTGCTGTCTTCAAGAAAACCACCGGCCTGGGCCGACGCACCGACGAACATCACCACCAGGCCGCTTAGACGGCGCCCAGGGGCGAGAGGGAATGGGGCAAACATCAGAAACGAACATCCGCAATAGAGGGGCAAAGAATCAACCTGCGCTTTGCTGGTGCAGGTCATGCAGCACCGCCAGCCACCTGGCGATGACCGATAATTATCCGTAGAGCGCTCTATTACGGGCCATTGGACCATGGTCTAAGGCAGCGCCAAGGCTACCCGGTTAATTCTTTAGTGTGAGTGCCAGTGCAAGTAATGAAGTTCCCTGCGCGCCGTCACTAAAAGTTTACTGATTAACCGAAGGGTATTGGCTACACTCGGGATTATGGAGTTGCCTTGTTCAACCCTGTGGACGTTGCGTTATAACCACTTATTGTTCGTGCCAACGCGTGCGCCCATTTGCCGACTAAGAGGAGTAATGACAGTGTCCAGACTTGCAGAGTTTCGTGCTGCCGAAAAAGCCCTTCAGGAACAGCTCGCACAACTGGAGGCGCTGAAAAAGGATGCCGGGCTTAAACGCGAAATCGAATTCGAGCAGAAACTTGTCAGCCTGATGAAATCCTATGACAAGGGCCTGCGCGACATTATCGATATCCTCGACCCCGGGGCCGCCACCAAGAGCATTGCGCGCGTGCCTAAAACCCGCCGGGCGCGGGTGGTGAAAGTCTACGAGAACCCGCACACCGGCGAGTTGATCGAGACTAAAGGCGGCAACCACCGAGGCCTTAAAGCCTGGAAGCAGGAGTACGGCGCCGCGACAGTCGACAGCTGGTTGCGCGGTTGAGAATCGCTTCACATATTTTTCACATCGACTGTTTCAGGATACAGGCTGCTAAAGGATTAGCGCCCCATAAGCCCGCTTCGGCGGGCATCTATTTCTTGCGCCCCGTCGGCCCCTGGCCCACGGGGCGCAAACCGTTTGCGCAATCGAATCAGTTCCGTATCATGGCCAGCTGACTGTTTCGCTGGTGCTTCTGCCGCCAGCCTTTACCTGCGGAGTGCCCATGAGCCTGCAAGACCTCAACACCCTCCCCGGCGTTACCGCGCAACCTGACGCCGCGACCCAGAATTTCGTCTTCAACCACACCATGCTGCGGGTGAAAGACGTCACCAAGTCCCTGGACTTCTACACCCGCGTGCTGGGCTTCAGCCTGGTCGAGAAGCGCGACTTCCCGGAAGCCGAGTTCAGCCTGTACTTCCTGGCACTGGTCGACAAGGCGCAAATCCCGGCCGACGACGCCAAGCGCAACGAGTGGATGAAGTCGATGCCCGGCATTCTCGAGCTGACCCACAACCACGGCACCGAGAACGACGCGGACTTCGCCTACCATAACGGCAACACCGACCCGCGCGGTTTCGGCCATATCTGCATTTCGGTGCCGGATATTCGTGCTGCCTGCGAGCGTTTCGAGGCCCTGGGCGTCAATTTCCAGAAGCGCCTGAGCGATGGCCGCATGAAGCACCTGGCCTTCGTCAAGGACCCGGACGACTACTGGGTCGAGATCATCCAGCCTACCGAGTTCTGATTTACTGAAACACCTGTAGCCGCTGCCGTCAGGCTGCGCTCGCCTGCAACGCAGGCGCAACAGCGGGAGTCCTGACGGCCTCCAGCGCAGCCTGTCGGCAGCGGCTACTCCGCTTCGGTGCATTCACCATTGGGCGCAAGTGACAACTGGTTTTGGTAAATTCGTATACCATATCCAGAAACAACTTCGGACGACCCCACCGTGACCGTACCCCGCCTGAACGCGCCGGACCTGGGCAACACGCCCTCGACCTCGGAAATCATCACCCGCCACCTGCGCGAGGCCATCATTGCCGGGCACTTTGGCGAGGACGAGCCGATCCGCCAGGACGATATCGCCCGCCAGTTCAACGTCAGCAAAATCCCCGTGCGTGAAGCGCTCAAGCGCCTGGAAGCCGAAGGCCTGGTGATGTTCCAGCGCAACCGTGGGGCGATGGTTACGCGCATGTCCGAGGCAGAGCTGGCGCAGATGTTCGAAGTGCGCATGCTTCTTGAAGACAAGGCCCTGCGCCTGGCCATCCCGAACATGACCGAAGCCACCTTCGCCCGCGCCGAGCGCATCTGCCAGGAATTCGTCGGCGAGAACGACGTCGGCCGCTGGGCCGAATTGAACTGGGAACTGCACGCCTGCCTGTACGAGCCGGCGCAGCGACCGTTCCTGGTCAACATGATCCGCTCGGTGAACGACAAGCTGGAGCGCTACCTGCGCATGCAGATGAGCCTCTCGGCAGGCAAGGACCGCGCCGACCACGAGCACCGCGACATCCTCGAAGCCTGCCGCGCCGGCGATGTCGAGCGTGCCGTCGGCTTGCTCGACGAGCACATTGCCGGCGTCTGCAAGACCCTCTTCGAGCACCTGCCACAGACTCGCTAACAGCGTTGCCACTGTGCCGATTTCGTCGTCGGCACGGCGTAAAGGCATCAAGCCGCCAGGCGCTGCAACAGGCCACTCTGTAGTTCATTCCCCCTGAATGGACGCGGCCTCTCGATGAAACGCATTACCGTGATCGACTCCCACACCGGCGGCGAACCTACCCGCCTGGTGACCGCCGGCTTCCCTGAACTGGGCAGCGGCAGCATGGCCCAGCGCAAGCAATTGCTGGCTGAACGGCACGATCAATGGCGCACCGCCTGCATGCTCGAGCCACGCGGCAACGATGTACTGGTCGGCGCCCTGCTGTGCGAACCGGTAGACCCGAGCGCCTGTGCCGGGGTGATCTTCTTCAACAACACCGGCTACCTCGGCATGTGCGGCCACGGCACCATCGGCCTGGTGGTCTCGCTGGCCCACCTGGGGCGCATCGGCCCGGGCGTGCATCGCATCGAAACCCCCGTCGGCACCGTGCAGGCGACCCTGCACGGGGATCACTCGGTCAGCGTGCGCAATGTACCGGCCTACCGCTACCGCAAGGCCTTGGTGTTGGAGGTGCCGGGAGTTGGCCAAGTGGTCGGTGACGTCGCCTGGGGTGGCAACTGGTTCTTCCTGATCGCCGAGCATGGCCTGGCGGTGGCTGGCGACAATATCGAGGCGTTGACCGCCTACACCTACGCCGTGCAGCAGGCCCTGGAAAACCAGGGCATCCGCGGCGAAGACGGCGGCCTGATCGACCATATCGAGCTGTTCGCCGATGACCCGACGGCCGACAGCCGCAATTTCGTCCTGTGCCCGGGCAAGGCCTACGACCGCTCGCCCTGCGGCACCGGCACCAGCGCCAAGCTGGCGTGCCTGGCCGCCGACGGCAAGCTGCAACCCGGGCAGACCTGGCGCCAGGCCAGCGTGATCGGCAGCGTGTTCGAAGGTACCTACGAAGCCGAAGGCGAACGCATCATCCCGACCATTCGTGGCCGTGCCCATATCAGCGCCGAAGCCACGCTGCTCATCCAGGAAGACGACCCGTTCGCCTGGGGCATTCGCTCGTGAAACCCTGCGCCGATGTGATCGTGATCGGCGCCGGGATCATCGGCGCGGCCTGCGCCCAGGCGCTCGCCGCCCGTGGCCTGCGCGTGCTGGTGCTGGACGCCGGCCTGCACGGCGCCACCGCCGCCGGCATGGGCCACCTGCTGGTGCTCGACGACAACCCGGCCGAGCTGGCGCTGAGCAAGCATTCGCTGCAACGCTGGCGCGAGATCGCCCCGGCGTTGCCCGACAGTTGCGCCTACCGCAGCAACGGCACGCTGTGGCTGGCCGCGAACGCCGAGGAAATGGCCGTCGCCGAGCACAAATACCAGGTGCTGCGCGCACAGGGCGTGGCCTGCGAGCTGGTCGGCGGGCCGGCCCTGCGCCAGCGTGAGCCGGCGCTGCGCGAAGGCCTGGAAGGCGGCCTGCTGATCAACCAGGACGGCATTCTCTATGCCCCGGCGACCGCGCGCTGGATGTTGCAGGCTAACGGCATCGAGCAGCGTCAGGCACGGGTCAGCGCCATCGAAGGCAATCAGGTCCGCCTGGATGATGGCCAGTGGCTGAGCGCCGAGGCCGTGGTGCTGGCCAACGGCATCCAGGCCACCGACCTGTGCCCGGAACTGCCGATTGAACCGAAGAAAGGCCACCTGCTGATCACCGACCGCTACCCCGGCAGCGTCACCCATACGCTGGTGGAGCTGGGCTATGTGACCAGCGCGCACAACGCCAGCGGCCCGTCCACCGCGTGCAATATCCAGCCGCGCCCGACGGGCCAGCTGTTCATTGGTGCCTCGCGCCAGTTCGGCACCACCGACCCGGCCGTCGAAGGCTGGATGCTTGCGCGCATGCTCAAGCGGGCCACCGAATACATGCCCGGCCTGGCCCAGCTCAATGGCATCCGCGCCTGGACCGGCTTTCGCGCGGCCAGCCCGGATGGCCTGCCCCTGGTAGGTCGCCATCCGCGGCAGGACGGCTTGTGGCTGGCGGTCGGTCATGAAGGCTTGGGGGTAACCACGGCCCCCGCCACCGCCGACCTGCTGGTCGCGCAGCTGTTCGGCGAAACACCGCCACTGGCAGCCGAACCTTATCTACCTGAACGCTTCCTGGGAGTAGCTGCCTGTGCCTGAACTGATTCTGGATGGCCGCCCCCTGCGCGTGCCCGACGGCACCAGCGTGGCGGCCGCCCTGGCCCTTGGCGGTGATGGCTGCGCGCGTACCTCGGTCAGCGGCCAGCGCCGCGCGCCGTTGTGCGGCATGGGCATCTGCCAGGAGTGCCGGGTGAATATCGACGGCCGCCGCCGTCTCGCCTGCCAAACCCTGTGTCGCGACGGCATGCACGTGGAGACCCGGCCATGAGCCCTGAACAGACTGATGTGCTGATCATCGGTGCCGGCCCTGCCGGGCTTGCGGCGGCGCTGGCGGCGGCGAGCAGCACCGCCCGTATCGTGCTGCTCGACGACAACCCGCTGGCAGGCGGGCAGATCTGGCGCGACGGCCCCCAGGCAGAATTGCCGGAGCAAGCACGCAGCCTGCGTGAGCGGGTGCTTGGTCACCCAAATGTGCGTCATTGTCCCGGCACCCGCGTGATTGCCAGCGCCGGCCCCAACACCTTGCTGGTAGAGGACGCCGAGCGCGGCTGGCAGATCCGCTACGACAAACTGATCCTCTGCACCGGCGCCCGCGAACTGCTGCTGCCCTTCCCCGGCTGGACTTTGCCCGGGGTGACCGGTGCGGGTGGCTTGCAGGCGCTGATCAAGGCGGGGCTGCCGGTACGGGACCAGGCGCTGGTGATCGCCGGAAGTGGACCGTTGCTGCTGGCCAGTGCTGCCACGGCCCGGCACAACGGCGCACGGATCGTGCGCATTGCCGAGCAAGCCGCACGCGGGGCAGTCGCCGGGTTCGCGGCCCAACTGCCGCGCTGGCCGCACAAGTTGCTGCAGTCGTTCAGCCTGTTTGATCGCCAATACCGCACCGGCACCCATGTGCTCGCGGCGCTTGGCAGTGATCGGCTGGAAGGTGTTCGCTTGAGCCAGCAGGGCAACATTGTCGAGGTGGCCTGCGACCGCCTGGCGTGTGGCTTTGGCTTGATCCCCAACAGCCAGCTGGGCCAGGCCTTGGGCTGTGCGCTGGAACAACAGGCGCTGGCCGTGGATGGCTGGCAGGCGACGTCCGTTGCCGGAGTCTATGCGGCGGGTGAATGCAGCGGTTTCGGGGGCAGCGAACTGGCGTTGGTGGAAGGGGCAATTGCCGGGCATGCAGCGGTTGGCGAGCACCCTGCGGCGCAGGCGTTGTGGACACGGCGGGCGCGCTGGCAGGGGTTTGCCCGGGCACTGAATCGGGCGTTCGCCCTCAACCCGGCGCTGAAGGCACTGGCCACTGCCGATACGCTGGTCTGTCGCTGTGAGGATGTGGCTTACGCCGAGCTCAGCGGGCACGTTGGCTGGCGTGAGGCCAAGCTTGCCAGCCGTTGTGGCATGGGCGCTTGTCAGGGCCGGGTGTGTGGTGCGGCGGTGCAGCATTTGTTTGGCTGGCAGCCTTCGGCGCCACGCCCACCGTTCAGCCCGGCACGCATCGAAACGCTGTTGTGCCTGGAGGATATCTCCAGCTGAGTCAGCGGTGACTGCTATGCAGTCAATCGCTGGCAAGGCCAGCTCCCACAGAGATTGCTGCAAGACAGTTGCTCCCGCAGTGTCAGCAGTGCATACCACCTCTGTGGGAGCCGGCGTTGCCGGCGATGAGGCCCTCAAAAGTGCCCACAAGCCTTTCAGCCCACCCCCCTTCCCTCTATGATCCGAACGGTCACCCCCCGGACCGACAGCCCCATGCACGCCACGCTCAACCAATTCGCGCCTTGTGACCTGCCAACCCTGCTCGGCAGCCTGCAGCCCATCGCCCCCCTGCTCGACACGCTCAATGACGTGGTGTTCTTCATCAAGGACAGCGAAGCGCGCTACGCCTTCGTCAACCAGACCCTGGCCCGGCGCTGCGGCCGCAAAGACACCCGCGAACTGCTTGGGCTGACCGCCGAACACGTCTTCCCCGCACGCTTCGGCCCGCTCTACACAGAACAGGATCGCCGCGTACTGAGCAGCGGCCGGGAGCTGGCCGACCAACTCGAACTGCACCTGTATTTCGGCAACCAACCCATCTGGTGCCTCACCCACAAACGCCCGCTGCGCGACGCCAACGGCGCCATCGTCGGCCTCGCCGGGATCTCCCGCGACCTGCAACTGCCACAGTCCAGCCACCCGGCATTCGACAAGCTCGCCGCCGTGGATGCGCACATCCGCAGCCACTTCGCCCGCCCCGTCAGCCTCGCCGAACTCACCGCCATCGCCGGGCTGTCAGTGGCGCAACTGGAGCGCCATTGCAAACGCATCTTCCAGCTCACACCCCGGCAGATGATCCACAAGGCGCGCCTTGAAGAAGCCTCGCGCTTGCTGCAAGACCTCGACCTGCCCATCACCGATATCGCCCTGCGCTGCGGTTACACCGACCACAGCGCATTCAGCCGTCAGTTCCGCGCCCTCACCGGGATTTCGCCGAGCCAGTACCGCGACAACCAGCGCTGAGTGTTCCGTTACGGGGCGCTCGCGCACGGGGTTGCTCCCTTATGTAACACCTCATCACCTGCCAGCGTTTCCAGCTGATTCCTCGCGCATCCCCAGCACTTTCCTACAAACGCCCTGCCACAAGGGCTGACAGCTATTTCTCGCTTTTTCGGTGAAACAGGCACGGTGATTGCTCTTAGAAATATCGTATACGAAATTACCAATACGATATCTAACAGCACTTCTCCGACCACGAGGCACCTATGAAAAAACGCACCTTTGCCGTAGCCCTCAGCGCTGTTCTCGGTACCACCTGCATTGCCAGTGCCCAGGCCGACAAGCTCGACGACATCATCGGTTCCGGCAAGCTGCGCTGCGCGGTGACCCTGGACTTCCCGCCGATGGGTTTCCGTGACGACGCCAACAACCCGGCCGGCTTCGACGTGGACTACTGCCATGATCTGGCCAAGGTGCTCGGCGTGGATGCCGAAGTGGTCGAGACGCCGTTCCCGGACCGTATTCCGGCGCTGGTGTCCGGGCGCGCCGACATCATTGTCGCGTCGACCTCCGACACCCTCGAGCGTGCCAAGACCGTCGGCCTGACCGTGCCCTACTTCGCCTTCCAGATGGTCGTGCTGACCCGCGACAACACCGGCATCAACAGCTTCGACGACCTCAAGGGCAAGGCGCTGGGCAACACCAGCGGCACCTACGAAGCCATCGCCTTGGAGAAGGACGTGAAAAGCTGGGGCAGCGGTAGCTTCCGTGCCTACCAGTCGCAGAACGACACCCTGCTGGCCGTCGCCCAGGGCCATATCGACGCCACCGTGGTCACCAACACCGTAGCCGCCGCCACCCTCAAGTCGGGCAAATACAAGAACCTGAAAGTCGCCGGCAACGCGCCATATGTCATCGACTACGTGTCGCTGGGTGCCAAGCGCAACGAGTACGGCCTGCTCAACTACCTCAACCTGTTCGTCAACCAGCAAGTGCGCACCGGTCGCTACAAGGAGCTGTTCACCAAGTGGGTCGGCACCGAGATCCCGCCGACCAACCTGACCGTGCCAGAGGTGTACTACTAAGATGCCGGGCCTGACCCGCAGCGCCAACCCGCTGACCGGGCGTAGCCTGGTGGCGGGGGCGGCCGAAGGCGAACTGCTGTTCGCCGACACCGGGCTGAGCTTCTGGGGCGGGGTCGACCCGTTCAGTGGCGAGGTCATCGACCGCCACCACCCCCTCAGCGGCCAGTGCATTGCCGGTCGCGTGCTGGCGATCCCCAGCGGGCGCGGCTCGTGTACCGGCAGCAGCGTGATGATGGAACTGATCAGCAACGGCCATGCCCCGGCGGCATTGGTGCTGGCCGAAGCGGACGAGATCCTCACCCTTGGCGTGCTGGTCGCACAGACCCTGTTCGGGCGTTCCCTGCCGGTGCTGTGCATCGGCCGGGAGGCCTTCGCCGGTTTGCACGGCGCAGCCTTTGTACGGGTTGAAGGCGAACACCTGAGCTGCTTCGCCCAGGCGCCTGCCGATGGCTGGCAAGCGCCGGATCCTGGCGCCGAACCCGTGGCCGTTGCAAGCCACATCCAACTGACGGCCATGGACCATGCGCTGCTCGACGGCAGCCATGGCCAGGCTGCGCAGATGGCGATGCAGATCGTCCTGCGCATGGCCGAGCTGCAAGGCGCCAGCGAACTGCTGGACGTGACCCAGGCGCACATCGACGGCTGCATCTACACCGGCCCGGCCAGCCTGCGCTTTGCCGAACAGCTGGTGCAGTGGGGGGCAAAGGTGCGCATACCGACCACGCTCAATTCCATCTCGGTGGACCAGCGTCGCTGGCGTGAACTGGGCATCGACCCGGCACTGGGCGTACCGGCCAGTGCCTTGGGTGATGCGTACATGGCGATGGGCGCGCAACTGAGCTTCACCTGTGCGCCCTACCTGCTCGACACGGCGCCAACGCTTGGCGAGCAGGTGGTGTGGGCCGAGTCCAACGCCGTGGTGTATGCCAACAGCGTACTCGGCGCCCGTACCCTGAAGTACCCGGACTACCTGGATATCTGCATCGCCCTCACCGGCCGGGCGCCCAATATCGGCTGCCACCAGCAAGCGCAGCGCATGGCCCAGTTGTTGATCGAGCTGCCGGCATTGGGCGAGCTGGACGACAGCTTCTATCCGCTGCTCGGCTACCACATCGGCGCCCTCGCCGGCTCGCGGATCCCGCTGGTGTTCGGCCTGGAGCAGGCCAAGCCGAGCCTGGATGACCTGAAAGCCTTTGGCGCGGCCTTTGCCACGACGTCTGCCGCGCCGCTGTTCCATATTGCCGGCGTCACCCCCGAAGCCCTCGACCCGGCGCAGGTACTGGAGGCTGACCAGGCACTGCCCGCCGAACGCCTGCAACTGGGCGAGCTGCTGCACAGCTGGCGTGAACTGAACAGCGCGCGCGAATCGCGGGTGGATGTGGTGTCGCTGGGCAACCCGCACTTTTCCTTCAGCGAATTCGCCCAGCTTGATCGACTCTGCCGCGACCGCCACAAGCACCCTGACGTGGTCATCGCCATCACCTGCGGTCGCGCCGTGCTGGAACAGGCGCGTGCGGCGGGGCATATCGCCGGGCTCGAACGTTTCGGCGTGACCCTGGTGACCGATACCTGCTGGTGCATGCTCGGCGAACCGGTGATCCCGCCAGCTGCGCGCACCCTGATGACCAACTCCGGCAAATACGCCCACTACGGCCCGGGCCTGGCCGGTCGCCCGGTGCACTTCGCCAGCCTTGCCGAGTGTGTCGAGTCGGCCTGTACCGGCCAGGCCAGCGGCCGCTTGCCGGCCTGGCTGCAACCCGCCGTCACCCTGGAGAGCCCTGCGCATGTTTGACTACACCTTCCAATGGCGCTCGGCCCTGCGCGCCCTGCCGGACATGCTTCAGGGCGCCCTGGTGACCTTCGAGACGGCGGCCTTGTCGATGATTTTCGGGGTGCTGATTGCCCTGGCCCTGACCCTGATGCGCGAAGGCACTCAGCCGGTGCTGCGCGGCTTTGCCAACGGCTGGGTGTCGATCGCGCGCAACACGCCATCGCTGTTCCAGATCTACATCCTGTACTTCGGCCTGGGTTCGCTGGGGCTGCACGTCAGTTCGTGGATCGCCCTGCTGGCCGGGATCACCTTCAACAACGCCGGCTACCTTGCGGAAAACTTCCGTGGCGGCCTGAAGGCCGTGCCGACCACGCAGATGCGTGCGGCGCGTTCGCTGGGCATGAGTGCGTTCCAGGCCTACCGGATGATCATCATTCCTCAGTTGCTGCGCGTGGTGTTCTACCCGCTGACCAACCAAATGGTCTGGGCGGTGCTGATGACCTCGCTGGGGGTGATCGTCGGCCTGAACAACGACCTCACCGGGGTTACCCAGGACTACAACGTCAAGACCTTCCGCACCTTCGAATACTTCGCCCTGGCGGCGGGGCTCTATTACCTGATTGCCAAGGCGATCGTCGGGCTGGCCCGGCTGATGGCCTGGCGTCTGTTCCGTTACTGAGGGGGCCTGCATGTTCGCCACCAGTTTTACCTGGAATGACCTGGTGTTCCTGCTCGAGGGGGCCTGGGTGACCTTGCAGTTGACCTTCTGGGCGATCTTGATCGGCACCTTCGCCGGGCTGTTGTTCGGCCTGGCCCGCGCCTTGTGGCCGCGCCTGAGCCTGCCACTGGCGTGGGTGCTGGACGTGTTTCGCAGCGTACCGTTGCTGATCCAGTTCGTGTTGTTCAACTCGTTCAAGAGCATCGTCGGGCTGAACATCAGTGCCTTCAGTGTCGGCTGCATCGTGCTGGGCGTGTACACCGCCGCGTACTTCACCGAGATCGTTCGCGGTGGCGTGCTGGCCGTGTCGCTCAGTGTGCGCCGGGCCAGCCGTTCGCTGGGTATGAGCTACCTGCAGGACTTGCGCTGGATCGTCCTGCCCATGGCCACCCGCGTGGCCTTCCCCGGCTGGCTGAACCTGGTGCTGGGGGTGATGAAGGACACCGCCCTGGTGATGTGGATCGGCATCGTCGAATTGCTGCGGGCCTCGCAAACCATCGTTACGCGGATTCAGGAACCCCTGCTGGTGCTGTGCATCGCGGGCCTCATCTACTACGTCATGAGCCTGGTGGTTGCCCGCCTGGGCGCCCGTCTGGAAAGAAGGTGGCAAGAAAATGATTGAGATCCAGAACGTACATAAATCCTTCGGCGACCTGGAAGTGGTCAAGGGCGTGAGCCTGACCGTGGAAAAGGGCGAGGTGGTGTCGATCATCGGTGGTTCGGGCTCGGGCAAGTCGACCTTGCTGATGTGCATCAACGGCCTGGAGCCGATCCAGAAGGGCAGCATCCGCGTTGACGGGGTCGAGGTGCACGACAAGGCCACCGACCTCAACCGCCTGCGCCAGAGGATCGGCATCGTGTTCCAGCAGTGGAACGCCTTCCCGCACCTGACCGTGCTGGAGAACGTGATGCTGGCGCCACGCAAGGTGCTCGGCAAGAGCAAGCAAGAGGCCGAGGCGCTGGCGGTGCAGCAGCTCACCCACGTGGGGCTGGGCGACAAGCTCAAGACCTTCCCCGGCAAGTTGTCCGGTGGCCAGCAGCAGCGTATGGCGATTGCCCGGGCGCTGGCGATGTCGCCGGACTACATGCTGTTCGACGAGGCCACCTCGGCGCTCGACCCGCAGCTGGTGGGCGAGGTACTGGACACCATGCGCATGCTCGCTGAAGACGGCATGACCATGGTCCTGGTGACCCATGAAATCCGTTTTGCCCGGGATGTCTCGGACCGGGTGGCGTTCTTTCGCAATGGCCTGGTGCATGAGATCGGCGCGCCGGACCAGGTGATCGGCAATCCGTTGCAGCCGGAGACGGCGGCGTTTCTCAAATCAGTCAAATAGCCCAACGCCCTCTGTGGGAGCCGGCCTTGCCGGCGAAGGGCTGCAGGGCAGCCCCGAGGGCTAGGGCAAGGCTATGCCTTGCTTCGCCGGCAAGGCCGGCTCCCACCGGGATTGACGAAGCTCAGGAGATCTCATGCGTTCATCAAAAGTCATCCACATCGTCAGTTGCCACGCCGAAGGTGAAGTCGGCGACGTGATCGTCGGCGGCGTGGCCCCGCCGCCCGGCGCCAGCGTCTGGGAACAGTCGCGCTGGATCGCCCAGGACCAGACCCTGCGCAACTTCGTCCTCAACGAGCCGCGCGGCGGCGTGTTCCGCCACGTCAACCTGCTGGTCCCGCCCAAGGACCCACGGGCGCAGATGGCCTGGATCATCATGGAGCCGGCCGACACCCCGCCAATGTCCGGCTCCAACTCGCTGTGCGTATCCACCGTGCTGCTCGACAGCGGCATCCTGCCGATGACCGAGCCGCAAACCCGCCTGGTACTTGAAGCCCCCGGCGGCCTGATCGAGGCGGTTGCCGAATGCCGCGACGGCAAGGTGCAACGGGTGGAGGTGAAGAACGTGCCCTCCTTCGCCGACCGCCTGGACGCCTGGATCGAAGTCGAAGGCCTCGGCTCGCTGCAGGTCGATACGGCCTACGGCGGCGACAGTTTCGTGATTGCCGATGCCCGCCAACTGGGCTTCGCCATCCGCCCGGACGAAGCCCGGGAGATCGTCGAGGTCGGCCTGAAAATCACCCACGCCGCCAACCAGCAACTGGGCTTCAGCCACCCGACCAACCCGGACTGGTCGCACCTCTCCTTCTGCCAGATCGCTGCCCCCGTCGAGTATGAAAACGGCATCGCCACCGGCGCCAACGCGGTGGTCATCCGCCCCGGCAAGATCGACCGCTCGCCCTGCGGCACCGGCTGCTCGGCGCGCATGGCGGTGATGCAGGCCAAAGGCTTGCTGAAGGTCGGCGAGCGCTTCATCGGCCGCTCGATCATCGGTTCCGAGTTCCATTGCCGCATCGATTCACACACCGAAATCGCCGGCCGCCCGGCCATCTACCCGTGCATTTCCGGGCGCGCCTGGATCACCGGCACCCATCAGGTGCTGCTCGATCCCGCCGATCCCTGGCCACAAGGCTACCGGTTGTCGGACACCTGGCCCGGCGCCTGATCGCTAACCCCCTGATTTGAAAAGACCTTGTAAAGCCGATCAGCAACAGATGAAAAAAACACTGGTCGACCTTCAAACATTTGCAATATCGTATACGAAATACAATAAACAACCCGGAGAACACCATGAGCAAGTACGTAAACTGGAGCGGCGTCTTCCCTGCGGTCACCACCCAATTCAATGACGACTTCTCCATCAACCTGGAGAAAACCCACGAAGTCATTTCCAACGTCATCCGCGATGGCGTGTCGGGCCTGGTGGTGTGTGGTTCGGTAGGCGAGAACACCTCGCTGACTGCCGAAGAAAAAATCGCCGTGACCGAAGTCGCCGTAGACGCCTCGCGCGGCCGTGTGCCGGTGATCTGCGGCGTCGCCGAGTTCACCAGCGTGCAGGCGGCCAAGGTGGCCAACGCGGTGCGCCAGGTTGGCGTTGACGGCGTGATGCTGATGCCGGCGCTGGTCTACGGCTCCAAGCCGTTCGAGACCGCCGAGCACTATCGCTACGTGGCCAAGCACACCGACGTGCCGCTGATGGTCTACAACAACCCGCCGATCTACAAAAACGACGTCACCCCGGACATCCTGATTTCCCTGGCCGACTGCGACAACGTGGTGTGCTTCAAGGACTCCTCCGGCGACACCCGCCGTTTCATCGACGTGCGCAATGAAGTAGGCGACCGTTTCATCCTCTTCGCAGGCCTGGACGATGTGGTCGTCGAAAGCATCGCGGTGGGCGCCCAGGGCTGGGTCTCGGGCATGTCCAACGTGTTCCCCAAGGAAGGTGAAACGATCTTCCGCCTGGCCAAGGCCGGTCGCTTCGCCGAAGCCATGCCGATCTACGAATGGCTGATGCCGATCCTGCACCTGGATGCCCGCGCCGACCTGGTGCAGTGCATCAAGCTCTGCGAAGCCATTGCCGGTCGCGGCAGCGCGCTGACCCGTCCGCCACGCCTGGCCCTGCCGGAAGCGGACCGCCTGCATGTCGAGACGATCATGGCCAAGGCCCTGGCCAACCGTCCGCACCTGCCAGACGTCGGTCTCTGAGTGATTGCCGGGCCGGCTCTGTAAATGGAGGCCGGCCCGCCTGTTTTGCGCCCATACAGGAAACGCCAGCATGTCCAGCTCATCGTCCAGCGCAACCACCCCCTCGGGACTCAAACGCGTCGTGGCCGCCGCCATGGCCGGCACCGTCGCCGAATGGTATGAATTCTTCCTCTACGGCACGGCCTCGGCCCTGGTCTTCGGCCAGCTGTTCTTCCGCCAGACCGACAGCCCGGTTGACGGCATCATCGCTGCCTTCGCCCTGTATGCCGTCGGCTTCCTCGCCCGCCCCCTGGGCGGCCTGGTGTTCGGTCACTACGGTGACAAGTTCGGGCGCAAGCGCCTGCTGCAACTGAGCCTGGTGGTGGTCGGCATCACCACCTTCCTGATGGGCTGCCTGCCCGGCTTCGACAGCATCGGCTACGCCGCACCGTTGTTGCTGGTGTTGCTGCGCCTGATCCAGGGCTTTGCCTTTGGCGGTGAATGGGGTGGGGCGATCCTGCTGGTGTCCGAGCACTGCCCGGACAACCGTCGCGGCTTCTGGGCCAGTTGGCCGCAAGCCGGAGTGCCGGCCGGCAACCTGGTAGCTACCGTGGCCTTGCTGGCGCTGTCGAGTACCTTGTCGGAAGAGCAATTCCTCGCCTGGGGCTGGCGCGTAGCGTTCTGGTTCTCGGCGGTGGTGGTGCTGATCGGCTACTGGATCCGCACCAGCGTCGACGATGCGCCAATCTTCAAGGAAGCCCAGGCCCGCCAGGCACAAAAGGCCGAGCAGCAACTGGGCGTGGTCGAAGTGCTGCGCCACCACTGGCGCGCGGTACTGGTCGGGATCGGCGCACGCTTTGCCGAGAACATCCTCTACTACACCGTGGTGACCTTCTCGATCACCTACCTCAAGCTCGTGGTGCACAAGGACACCTCGCAGATCCTCCTGCTGATGTTCGGTGCACACCTGCTGCACTTCTTCATGATCCCGCTGATGGGCTACCTGTCCGATCTAATCGGGCGCAAACCGGTGTACCTGACCGGCGCGGTGCTGACGGCGTTCTGGGGCTTCATCGGCTTCCCGCTGATGGACACCGGCAACAACTGGCTGATCATGGCGGCCATCACCCTGGGGCTGGCCATCGAGTCGATGACCTACGCGCCCTACTCCGCGCTGATGGCCGAGATGTTCCCCACCCATGTGCGCTATACCGCGTTGTCGCTGTGCTACCAGGTGGCACCGATTTTCGCAGGCTCCCTGGCGCCGCTGATCGCCATCAGCCTGCTCAACGAATTCCACAGCTCGACCCCCATCGCCTGGTACCTAGTGGGCGCCTCGCTGATTTCCATCGTGGCGGTCGGCCTGACCCGGGAGACCCGTGGCAAGTCGCTGCATCAGGTCGATGCCGAAGCCGCCGCCCGCGTCGCCGCTGCCGAACCGGCCGCCCCCGCGCGCCAGGGCAATTCGCTGGCCTGACCCAACCTGTGTAAAGGAGTGCTCCATGCCGGACATCATCGGCCACAACTACATCGGCGGCGCACGCAGCGCCGCCGGCAACACCACCCTGCTGAGCCACGCGGCGAGCGGTGGCGAGGCGCTGCCGTATGCCTTCCACCAGGCGACCGCAGCAGAAGTCGACGCCGCCGCCCAGGCCGCGGCGCAGGCCTACCCGAGCTATCGCAGCCTGCCACCTGAACGCCGCGCCCAGTTCCTTGACGCCATCGCCGCGCAGCTCGATGCGCTGGGCGACGACTTCATCCAGCTGGTCACCCGCGAGACTGCCCTGCCCAACGCGCGCATTCTTGGCGAGCACGGGCGCACCAGTGGGCAGATGCGCCTGTTTGCCCAGGTGCTGCGCCGGGGTGACTTCCTTGGTGCGCGTATTGACCGGGCGTTGCCAAATCGCCAGCCGTTGCCGCGTGCCGACCTGCGCCAATACCGCATCGGTGTCGGCCCGGTCGCGGTGTTCGGCGCCAGCAACTTCCCGCTGGCCTTCTCGACCGCTGGCGGGGACACCGCCGCTGCCCTGGCCGCCGGTTGCCCGGTGGTGTTCAAGGCCCACAGCGGGCATATGGCGACGGCCGAAATCGTCGCCGATGCGATCATTCGCGCCGCCGAGCAAACCGGCATGCCCCAGGGTGTGTTCAACATGATCTACGGCGCCGGGGTGGGCGAAGCGCTGGTCAAGCATCCGCTGATCCAGGCGGTCGGCTTCACCGGCTCGCTCAAGGGCGGCCGCGCGCTGTGCGACATGGCGGCGGCACGCCCGCAGCCGATTCCGGTGTTCGCTGAAATGAGCAGCATCAACCCGGTGCTGGTGTTGCCGCAGGCGCTGGCAAGCCGTGGCGAGCAGATCGCTCGCGAGTTGGCGGCGTCGGTGGTGATGGGCTGCGGGCAGTTCTGCACCAACCCTGGCCTGGTGATCGGCCTGCGTTCCCCTGCCTTCACCGCGTTTACCGAGCAACTGGCGGCGCAACTGGCCGAACAACCGGCGCAGACCATGCTCAACGCCGGCACGCTGGCCAGCTACAGCAAAGGCGTGCAGGCCTTGCAGGCGCATCCGGGCATCAGCCACCTGGCGGGCCAGGCGCAAACGGGCAGCCAGGCGCAGCCACAGCTGTTCAAGGCGGATGTACGCCTGCTGATCGAAGGCGAGCCACTGCTGCAAGAGGAAGTGTTCGGGCCGGCAACCGTGTTGGTGGAAGTGGCCGATGCGCAGCAACTGCACGCGGCATTGCACGGCCTGCACGGGCAACTGACCGCTACCCTGATTGCCGAAGCGGCAGACTTGCACGCCCATGGCGACTTGTTGCCGCTGCTGGAGCAGAAGGTTGGCCGGGTGCTGTTCAACGGTTACCCGACCGGTGTCGAAGTGTGTGATGCGATGGTCCACGGCGGGCCGTATCCGGCGACTTCCGATGCGCGCGGCACCTCGGTCGGCAGCCTGGCCATCGAGCGCTTCCTGCGGCCGGTGTGCTACCAGAACTGCCCGGATGCCCTGCTGCCGCAGGCGTTGCAGAATGCCAACCCGCTGGGCATTGCGCGCCTGGTTGACGGCCAGCAAAGCCGCGACGCGCTGTAACCTTCGCCCCTCACCGAGCTGCCTCGGTGAGGGGCACATGCTTCAGGCCAGCAGTGCCTTCAGGTCGTGGTACAAGGCTTCGGGAATCTGCACCCCTTCTTCCAGACTACGCGCACGCGCCTCGAAGCGTCGCTGCGACGGCAAGCGCGCGCCCTGCCCCTCAATGCTCTCGAACAGGGTTTCGGCACGGGCCAGATGCTGGTCGGTGGCCGCGCCGAGAAAACGCCTCGGGTCCAGGGCAATCAACAACTCACCGTGATAGGGCGAAGATTTGCTGCCGTCGGCATGGGCCAGTGACTCTGCGCTGGTCAGGTCACCAATCAATGGCCCGGCGATCAGCTCGACCATGGTCGCCAGCGCCGAGCCCTTGTGGCCACCGAAGGTGAGCATGGCGCCACGGTCCAGCACCACGTTCGGATCGGTGCTCGGCTGCCCTTGCTCGTCCACGCCCCAGCCTTCGGGGATGGTTTTGCCGGCACGCCGGTGCAGCTCGATATCACCCCGGGCAATGGCGCTGGTAGCGAAGTCGAAGACATAGGGATGTTTGCCAGGACGTGGCCAGCCGAAGGCCACCGGGTTGGTGCCGAATACTGGCTGGTGCCCGCCGGCCGGTGCGACCCAGGCATGGCTGGGGGTAAATGCCAGGGCGACGAACCCGGCCTCGGCCAGTTGTTCGATCTCGACCCACAATGCGGAAAAGTGCACACAGCGGTTGATTGCCAGCGCGGCGATGCCGTTCTCGCGGGCCTTGTTTTGCAGCATGGGCAGGCCGGCTTGAAACGCCAGTTGCGAGAAGCCGCCGGCAGCGTCCACGCGCACGATCGAGGGGGCCTGGTCGATGACTTCAGGTTGCGCATCGGCAACCACTTTGCCGGCTTTCAGGGTGCTGACGCACCCCAGCACCCGGTACAGGCCATGGGAGGCGCAGCCATCGCGCTCGCCGGCGACAATCGTGGCGCTGACTGCCGTGGCGTGGGCGGCGCTGAAGCCTGCGTGCAAGAGGATCGATTGCGCCAGCGAATGGGCATCGGACAGGGTCAGTCGGATCATGGTCATCTCCTTGAACAGACTGACCAGACTGCCTCAGGGAGCGCGCTGCGGCTTGATTGCTTTAGCCGGGCACGGTGACGAACTTGGCACAGTGGCTTGAACAGCATCGCTGGCAAGGCCAGCTCCCACGTAGCCGCTGCCGTCAGGCTGCGCTCGCCTGCAAAGCAGGCGCCGCCTTTGGGAGCCCTTGCGGGCTCCAGCGCAGCCTGCCGGCAGCGGCTACAAAAAGCTTATCAGCAGCTGTGGGAGCTGGCCTTGCCAGCGATAAGGCCCGTCAGGCCGGCGCAGAGGTACGGATCAGATGATCAAAGGCTGCCAGCGAAGCCTTGGCCCCCTCGCCCACCGCAATCACGATCTGCTTGAACGGTACCGTGGTCACGTCACCGGCGGCAAACACCCCCGGGATATTGGTCTGGCCCCGCGCATCGACGATGATCTCGCCACGCGGCGACAGCTCGACCGTGCCCTTGAGCCAGTCAGTGTTCGGCAGCAAACCGATCTGCACGAAGATCCCTTCCAGCGCCACATCATGCAGGGCATCACTGGTGCGATCCTTGTAGCGCAGGCCGTTGACCTTCTGGCCATCGCCCAGCACTTCAGTGGTCAGCGCACTGGTGATCACCGTCACGTTCGCCAGGCTATGCAGCTTGCGCTGCAACACCGCATCGGCGCGCAACTGGCTGTCGAATTCGATCAGCGTGACATGGGCAACGATACCCGCCAGGTCAATGGCCGCTTCCACACCCGAGTTGCCGCCACCAATCACCGCCACGCGCTTGCCCTTGAACAACGGGCCGTCGCAGTGCGGGCAGTAGGCAACGCCACGGTTGCGGTATTGCTGCTCACCCGGCACGTTCATTTCGCGCCAGCGGGCGCCGGTGGCAAGGATCACCGTCTTGGCCTTGAGCGTCGCGCCGCTGGCCATGCGCACTTCGTGCAAGCCACCGTCGGTGCCTGGAACCAGGACGTCGGCACGCTGCAGGTTCATGATGTCAACGTCGTACTGCTTGACGTGCTCTTCCAGCGCCATGGCCAGCTTCGGCCCTTCGGTCTCCTGCACGGAGATGAAGTTCTCGATGGCCATGGTGTCCAGCACCTGACCACCAAAACGCTCCGCCGCCACACCGGTACGAATGCCTTTGCGTGCGGCATAAATGGCCGCCGCCGCACCCGCCGGGCCACCGCCGACCACCAGCACATCGAAGGCGTCCTTGGCGTTGAGCTTCTCGGCCTGCCGGTCGCTGGCGCCGGTATCGAGCTTGGCGACGATTTCTTCCAGGCCCATGCGGCCCTGGCCGAACACTTCACCGTTGAGGTACACACTCGGCACCGCCATCACCTGGCGGGCTTCGACTTCAGCCTGGAACAGCGCGCCGTCGATCGCCACGTGGCGCACATTCGGGTTGAGCACCGCCATCAGGTTCAGCGCCTGGACCACGTCCGGGCAGTTCTGGCAGGACAGCGAGAAGTAGCTTTCGAAGCTGAACTCACCCTTGAGCGAAGCGATCTGCTCGATCAGCTCGGCACTGGCTTTGGAAGGGTGCCCGCCGACTTGCAGCAGCGCCAGCACCAGCGAGGTGAATTCGTGGCCCATGGGGATGCCGGCGAAACGCAGGCTGATATCGGCACCCGGGCGATTGAGCGAGAACGAGGGGCGACGGGCGTCGCTGCCGTCCTCACGCAAGGCAATAAGGTTCGACAGGCTGGCGATCTCGCGCAGCAGGTCGTGGAGTTCCTGGGACTTCGCGCCGTCATCGAGGGAAGCAACGATCTCGATCGGCTGAGTGACCCGCTCCAGGTAGGCTTTCAACTGAGTTTTAAGCGTGGCGTCCAACATACGGGCGATTCCTTGTGCAAACGGTAGAAATAAAAACGCCCGGGCGAAAGCGCCCGGGCGTTTTGCGGGGCAGGGACAACGTCAGGTGCGGTGGCCCGCCCTCGGCTGGTTCACGGTCTTAGATCTTGCCGACCAGGTCCAGCGATGGTGCCAGGGTAGCTTCGCCTTCTTTCCACTTGGCCGGGCAGACTTCGCCTGGGTGGGCAGCGACGTACTGGGCAGCCTTGACCTTGCGCAGCAGCTCGCTGGCGTCACGGCCTACACCACCGTCGTTCAGTTCGACGATCTTGATCTGACCTTCCGGGTTGATCACGAAGGTGCCACGGTCGGCCAGGCCAGCTTCTTCGATCAGCACGTCGAAGTTGCGCGAAATGACGTGGGTCGGGTCACCGATCAGTGGGTACTGGATCTTGCCGATGGTGTCCGAGGTGTCGTGCCAGGCTTTGTGGGTGAAGTGGGTGTCGGTGGACACGCCGTAGATCTCGACGCCGAGTTTCTTGAATTCGGCGTAGTTGTCGGCCAGGTCACCCAGCTCGGTTGGGCAGACGAAGGTGAAGTCGGCTGGGTAGAAGAATACGACGGACCATTTGCCCTTGAGGTTGGCTTCCGATACCGGGACGAACTCGCCGTTGTGGTAAGCAGTAGCGTTGAACGGTTTTACCTGGCTATTGATGATAGGCATGAGTGACGCTCCTTCAGGGGGGTTGAAAATCTGATGGGGAGAATCCTAACCACTGATCGCCAGCAACGCTCATTGGCAAACCTGATGCTGCTGATTGGTTTTGGCTATAAGCCGACAGTATTAATAGAAGGATTGTGTTGATCGCTCATGGATCCATGCGCGATACCTTGTCATCAACCCGTCACCAAACCGACTTATTCTGCGCGCACGACCTCTACCCCGAGAGTGCCTACTGGCATGTACCGCGCCCTGATTGCCCTGTGTTTCACCCTGCTCGCGCTGCCCGCCTTCGCCGCCAACGAAGACGCCCCGGCCCTGCGCCTGCAAGGGTCCAACACCATCGGCGCGGCCCTCGCGCCGGCGCTGGTACGTGGCCTGCTGGCCGCCCAGGGCCTGGGCGCCATCGAGACCCTGCCCACGGCGGTGGCCAACGAAGTCATCGTCCAGGGCCGCGATGCCCAGGGCAATTACACCCGTGTCGCCATTGCCGCCCACGGCACCAGCACCGGCTTCAGCGCGTTGAAGGCCGGGCAAGCCGAGATGGCCGCCGCTTCGCGCCCGATCAAGGACAGCGAATGGCAGGAGCTGCGCGCCTTCGGCGACCTGAAGCGCGCCGATGCCGAGCACGTGATTGCCCTGGACGGCGTCGCGGTGATCGTCCACCCGGACAATCCCCTGCCGCAATTGACCACCGCACAACTGGCCGAGATCTTCTCCGGCAAGCTGCGCAACTGGAGCGAGCTGGGCATTGGCAGCGGGCCGATCCACCTGTACGCCCGGGATGATCGCTCCGGCACCTTCGAAACCTTCAAGGCGCTGGTGCTCGACCCGCACCAGCAGTCGCTGGCGGCCAACGCACGGCGTTTCGAGGCGGCAGACGAGCTGGCCAATGAAGTGCGCCACGACCGCCTGGCCATTGGTTTCAGCAGCCTGTCCAGCGTGCATGGCAACAAGGTGCTGGCGATTGCCGACGGCCACTCCCAGGCGATGTTGCCCAGCCCCGGGCTGATCGCCAGCGAGGATTATCCGTTGGCGCGGCGCCTGTATTTCTACCTGCCGGCCGGCCAGCGCAACCCACTGGCACGGGCACTGCTCGACTTCACCCAGCAAGCCCAGGGCCAGGCCATCGTTGCCAGCAACGGCTTCATTGGCCAGCAGGTCACGCCGTTGCAGGTCGATGCCCAGGACGAGCAACCGCCGCGCTATCGGCGCCTGGCCACTTCCGCCCAGCGCCTATCGGTGAACTTCCGCTTCCAGGAAGGCAATGCCAGCCTCGACAACAAGGCCTTGCGCGATGTGCAGCGGGTGGTGGAGTACCTGCGCCAGAACGACAAACTGCAGCAGAAAGTAGTGCTGGTGGGCTTCGGTGATGCCAAGGACGATACCCAGCGGGCCGACCTGTTGTCGCGCTTGCGCGCCCTGGCGGTGCGCCGTGAACTGGCGAAGAACGGCGTCGACCTGCGCGAGGTCATCGGCCTGGGTGACGAGATGCCGGTGGCCGCCAACAACGACGAGCAAGGGCGCATCCGCAACCGCCGGGTGGAAGTCTGGGTGTATTGAGCCCTGCACTCCCCTCGCACCTTGCGAAGGGGGCAGGTACGTCAATCAGAACGCGTAACGGGTGGTCAGCATGTAGTTGCGCGGGTCGCCGTAATAGCCGCCGTTGAAGAAACCAAGGTTGCTGAAGTACTTCTCGTCAGTCAGGTTGTTGGCGTTCACGGTGACGGACAACTGCTGGGTCACCTGGTATTTGGCCATCGCATCCACGACCCAATAGCTGGATTGGGTGTACTCGGTCTGACCACCGAGCGGGTTGGAAAGGTCTTGCCAGATCTTGCTCTGCCAGGTTGTCGCGCCGCCGATGGTCAACTTGTTGAACTGACCCGGCAGGCGATAGCTGGTGGAAAGGCGGAACAGGTTTTCAGGCTCGGTGGTGGTGATTTTCCGATCTTCGCCATTGCGGGTGATGCGGTGGGTGAAACCGCCCTGCACTTGCCAGTCAGTGGCGAGTTCACCGGCAACTTCCAGTTCGTAACCTCGTGTCTTGGCGCCCTGGATGGCACGGAAGACCGATCGGTTGCTGGCGGGGTCGATGATGCCGGTGTCTTCAGCCAGGTTGTCCTGCTTGATCTCGAAGACCGCCAGGCTGGCATTCAAGCGACCGTCGAAGAACGCACCCTTGAGCCCCATTTCGTAGGCATCACCCTCTTCCGGCGCAAGGGTCTTGCCGCTGGCGTCGCGCTCACTTTCATGGGGCTTGAAGATGCTGGTGTAGCTGGCATAGACCGAGTAGGTATCGTTCAGGTCATAGACGATGCCAGCATAGGGCACCACGACCCCGGTTTCGCGCAGTGACTGGTCAGGGTTGCGCGCACCGGAGACCAGGTCATGGTTGCTGCTGTCCAGCTTCCAGTTCGATACCCGCGTACCGACAATCAGCGCCAGATCGTCAGTCGGTTTGAAGCGGCTGGTCAGGTAGGCGGCGGTTTCCTGTACGTCCGTGGTTGCACGGGAGCGCGGCGCACCCCAGTCTGGCTCGGCGATGTTGCCGTTCCACTCGAAGATGTTCGAGGCACTGCCGCCCATGAACGACCAGTTGGTGTCCTTGGCCTGAACATCACGGTGCGTCAGGCCAACCACCAGTTCATGCTCTCGCCCCAGGAGCTGGAACGGGCCACTAGCATACAGGTCGTAGGCATCCTGGGTGCTCTTGTAGCGATACTTGCCCAGCCAGATCGACATGCCGCTGCCATCGTTCAGGTCTGGCGCGCCATTGGCCGCCGAGCCCAGCACCGTCGGCGAGTCCGACTCGGTGTGGCTGATCGAGGCCTTCAGCGACCAATCCGCCGCCAGGTGCTGCTCCAGGGTCACGAAGGTGTTGTCTACGCTATTGTCCCAGTGGCTCCACTTGGCGCCGGGATTGAACGAGCGCGGCAGGCGGAACTTGTTGCCCTTGCTGTCCAACAAGGGCGTCGACGGCCCCCAGGATGTGCCTTCCGGGCGATTGGTCTGGCGGCTCAGGCCGACACTGAGTAGCGTGTCTTCAGTGAGGTCAGCTTCGACGATGCCATAGAACACCTGCTTCTTTTCAGCCAGGTGATCCATGAACGACTGGCCATCTTCATAGGCCGCGACAAAGCGCCCACGCACATTGCCCTGCGGGGTCAGCGAGCCGCCGATATCGAACTCGCTGCGGTAGGTATCCCAGCTCCCTGCGCTGGCAGACACATAGCCGGAGAACTCCCTGGTTGGACGCTTGCGCACCAGGTTGACGGTCGCTGCCGGGCTGCCAAAACCACTGAGCAGGCCGGTGGCACCGCGCAGCACCTCGACACGGTCGAAGATCACCATGTCGGTTTGGTCCAGGCTGTTGCCGAAGCGGAAAGAAGCAGGAATGCCGTCGAGCTGGAAGTTGTCGATCTGAAAACCGCGCGCCTTGAACGTAACCCGGCTGCTGTCGAGCTTGTTGGCGGTAATGCCCGGTGTTTTGCTCAGTACGTCGGTGATGCTGGTCAAGCCTTGATCGTCCATCTGCTGACGGGTGATCACACTGACTGACTGCGGGGTTTCACGAGGTGCCAAGACCAGCTTGGTAGCGGTGCGCGTTGCCCCGGTGGTGTAGGAGCCGCTGCCTTCCGTGGTTTCCCCCAGATGACTGTCGATGATCGAGGTAGCGCCCAGTTCGAGTACGGACGTCTGCGCGGCCTGCCCTTGGGCAAAGAGCACTGTGGATTGCATCGCCAGGGTCACACCCAGCACCGCACACGCCAGTGGGTGACGCTGAAGCCGCCCGCCCACGGTTTCAACTGTCGATTTTTTCGCCTTGAAGCCACTCCGATACTGCACGCTCAATTCCCCTGAATGGTCAATCTGCTGATGGCTTGGCCAATCGCTGATTGCTATTTTTTGTCAGCCAAAGCGTCCTGGCGCTGGCGAGGGGGCGAAGATTAAAACTTACTAAGAATCATTTCCATATGCAAATGACAACAAATCACGATTTTTTCACAAACCTTGTAAAAGCTTGTAACAGCGCAAGCACACGCCTGCGTCTACCCGGTACTAGGCTCTAAAGCGTGATACCGGGCCCCTCTGACGGCTGCCAAGCCGCCATGTCGGATCACAGTTGTGTAGACAACTACGACATCAAGGAGGGGCTCATGGCAGCTCTACAGGCGTTTTTCACTCAGGATTTCCTCGGCACCCAGGCCTGGCTGTGGCTGGTGTTCATCGTCATCGTTTTTGCCCTGCTGGTGTTCGACCTCGGCGTGCTGCACCGCGAAGAGCGCGAAATCGAAATGCGCGAAAGCCTGCTGCTGTATGCCGGCTATTTCAGTGTCGGGGTGATGTTCGGCGGGTGGGTCTGGTACGAGCTGGGGGCGCAAAGCGCGCTGGAGTTCTACACCGGGCTGCTGGTCGAGCAGTCGCTGTCGATGGACAACGTGTTCGTCATGGCGATGATCTTCGGCTTCTTCGCCATCCCTCGGCGCTATCAGCATCGCGTGCTGTTCTGGGGCATCCTCGGGGTGGTGGTGTTGCGGGCGATCATGATCGGCGTGGGCAGTGCGCTGGTGCGCGAGTTCGACTGGATTCTCTACGTGTTCGGTGCCTTCCTGCTGTTCACCGGGATCAAGATGCTGTTCACCCGCGAAGAAGCACACCCTGACCTCGCCAAAAACCCGGTGATCAAGTTCGTGCGCCGGCACATGCGCGTCACCGACGAGCTGCACGGCGCGCGCTTTTTCGTGCACCTCACCCCGCCGGGCGCGAGCAAGGCCATACGTTACGCCACGCCGCTGTTCCTGGCGCTGGTGCTGATCGAGCTGGCCGACCTGGTGTTTGCCGTGGACAGCGTGCCGGCGATCTTCGCCATCACCCAGGACCCATTCATCGTCTACACCTCGAACATCTTCGCGATTCTCGGCCTGCGTGCGCTGTACTTCGCGCTTGCCGCGTTGATGCATCGCTTTGTCTATCTCAAGTACGCCCTGGCGCTGGTGCTGATGTTCATTGGCGGCAAGATCTTCCTGCACGGCATCATCGGCAAGGTGCCGCCGCTGCTCTCGCTGGGGGTGACGTTCGGCTTGCTGGCCGGGGGGGTGCTGCTGTCGCTGTTCAAGACCCGGCAACCCCCAGAGGCCGAGGTGAAAGCGCTCCCGCAGGATGAAAAAGGCCCGCCGAAGCGGGCCCTGTAGCGGCGTGGATCAATGCCCGCTGCGCAGCAGTTCCTTGGGCACGTACTTGCCCACCTCGTACTTGCCGATGGCCGCGCGATGGACTTCGTCCGGGCCGTCGGCCAGGCGCAGGGTGCGCTGCATGGCGTACATGTAGGCCAGCGGGAAGTCGCCGGACACCCCTGCCCCACCGTGAATCTGGATGGCGCGGTCGATCACCTTGAGGGCCACGTTGGGCGCGACCACCTTGATCTGCGCGATCTCGCTGCGGGCGACCTTGTTGCCGACGGTGTCCATCATGTAGGCCGCCTTGAGGGTCAGCAGGCGGGCCATGTCGATTTCCATGCGCGAGTCGGCAATCTTGTCGATGTTGCCACCCAGGCGCGCCAGCGGCTTGCCGAACGCGGTGCGTTCAACGGAGCGTTTGCACATCAGCTCCAGCGCGCGTTCGGCCATGCCGATCGAGCGCATGCAGTGGTGGATGCGGCCAGGGCCGAGGCGGCCTTGGGCGATCTCGAAGCCTCGGCCCTCGCCGAGCAATACGTTCTCGTACGGGACCCGGACGTTTTCGAACAGCACTTCGGCGTGGCCGTGCGGTGCGTCGTCGTAGCCAAACACCGGCAGCGGGCGGACGATTTTCACCCCGGGGGTGTCGGTGGGCACGAGGATCATCGAGTGCTGCTGATGGCGTGGGCCATCGGGGTTGCTCAGGCCCATGAAGATCATGATCTTGCAGCGTGGGTCGCAGGCCCCGGAGGTCCACCACTTGCGGCCGTTGATCACCCATTCGTCACCATCGCGCACGGCGCGGGCGGCCATGTTGGTGGCGTCCGAGGAGGCCACGTCGGGCTCGGTCATGGCGAATGCCGAGCGGATATCACCGCGCAGCAGCGGTTCGAGCCATTGGCGTTTTTGCGCTTCGCTGGCGTAGCGCACCAGCACTTCCATATTGCCGGTGTCGGGCGCCGAGCAGTTGAAGGGCTCGGGGCCGAGCAGCGAGCGGCCCATGATTTCCGCCAGTGGCGCGTATTCAAGGTTGGTCAGGCCCGCGCCCAGTTCCGACTCGGGCAGGAACAGGTTCCACAGCCCTTCGGCCTTGGCCTTGTTCTTCAGTTCTTCCATGATCGCGGTCGGCTGCCAGCGATCGCCCTCGGCGACCTGACGCTCGAACACCGCTTCGGCGGGATAGACATAGGCGTCCATGAACGCGGTAACACGTTCGCGCAGCGCCTGGACCTTGGGTGAATAGGCGAAATCCATGGGCAGTACCTTCTACGGAAAAGGGGTCTGTCACTGATGCTAGATCACCCGGCAAAATCCACCTAGCCTATTCTCGGCGTGTATTAACATTCATAACCGATATATGATCGGCTGATAACACCTACAAGAGCAGCGCCCATGAACCTGAGCAAGGTCGACCTGAATCTGTTCATCGTCTTCGACGCCATCTATACCGAAGCCAACCTGACCCGTGCCGGGCAGATTGTCGGCATTACCCAACCGGCGGTGTCCAATGCGCTGGCGCGGTTGCGCGAGACCTTCAACGACCCGTTGTTCGTGCGTACGGCCCAGGGCATGGTGCCTACACCGATGGCGCAGAACATCATCGGCCCGGTGCGCAATGCGCTGTCGTTGTTGCGGGTGTCGGTGCAGGAGAGCCGGATCTTCAACCCGTTGCAGGCGAACAAGACCTTCCGTATCAGCATGACCGACCTGACCGAGGCGGTGATCCTGCCGTCGCTGTTCCAGCGTTTGCGGCGCTTGGCGCCGGCGGTGGTGATCGAGAGTTTCCTTTGCAAACGCCGGGAAACCACCAAGGAACTGGCCGCCGGGCGGCTGGACTTTGCCGTGGATGCCCCGCTGAACACTGACCCGCAGGTGCGCCACGTCAAGCTGATGCAGGACCAGTATGTGTGTGCGTTGCGCCAGGGGCACCCGATGGCCAAGGACAAGATCAGCCTGGATGATTATCTGGCCATGACCCACATCCATATCTCCAGCCGGCGCAATGGCCTGGGGTATGTGGACCTGGCGTTGGGCAAGATGGGTGTGCAGCGCAAGATTGCCCTGCGTTCGCAGCATTACCTGATGGCCTCGCAGGTGTTGCAGCAGACTGACATGGTGATGACCGTGCCGGAGCGTTTTGCCCGGCGGCATCAGCTCAACTATGTGAGTTTGCCGGTTGAGGTGCCGGCGTTGGAGACGCACCTGTATTGGCATGAGAGTACGGATCAGGATCCGGCCAATCGGTGGATGCGCGAGCAGATGATTGAGTTGTGTCAGGCGGTGGTGGCGCAGGATGAGCGGGATGCGTTGTTGAAATAGGGTTTTTGAGGTTGGTTTCTGTGGGCTTATCCATTTGATTTTATTGGGGCTAAGGGCCCCTTCCGCCCACGCTCCGTGGGGCCGCGCCGAAGGGACGTCCCTGGCCCATCGGCGCTTTCGGGCCATCCATGGCCCTCACCCCACTCCGCGTGGGCTCCACTCAGCCTACTGGGGGGCCGGGAGACCGAGTCGTTTGCAAAATTTGTGTACGTCACTTAAAGCAAAAACCACACAAACACACTCTTGCACAATTTTCGTAGCCGCTGCCGGCAGGCTGCGCTGGAGCCCGTAAGGGCTCCCAAAGGCGGCGCCTGCTGTGCAGGCGAGCGCAGCCTGACGGCAGCGGCTACGTTAGCCAGCGATAGGCCAGCCCACAGTTAACAAAGCAAGAGCGAAGCGAATTGTGCCGTTGATCTTGATCTGCCCTTGATTTTGATCTGAGCGCCCCGTCTTCCAGAGGCTGAACGCAGGTGTCGTTAAACGGGCAGGGGCGTAGCCCCCTTCGGCGTAAGCCGAAGACGCGAGGCGTGCAAGTTGCGCAGCAACTTGTGTCCGCGGGCCCGTTTAACGGCACCGGAGTGAAGGGACCCGAAGCGCAGCGTAGGGCCGAATGGGGGGCTAGGCGTTAATGAGATGGTCAGCCCGGCGAGAACCTCAGGTCTACACTGCTGAGGTTCTCACTTTTCCTGAGGAG
>NZ_JAMDGY010000050.1 GCF_028656955.1 Pseudomonas fontis | reverse complement strand
ACCTTGACCAATGCCGCTGGTAGCCCGGTGACTGTGACTCTGTCCAACGGACAGGTCATCACCATCGCCGCAGGCCAGACCAGCAATAGCATTTCGGTTGCTGCCCCGGCAGACAGCGTCTACCTGGACGCCGGCAACGTCAGCATGAAAATTGACAGCGCTACGGGTGGTGATTTCGAGAAGCTCGATGTCAACGGTACCCCTGCCGTAACCGCAGTCACCGACACAACCGACACCAGCACCGTGACCCTGACGGCTGCGCCGAGCGTGGTTGAAGGTGGTTTTGTCACCTACACCGCTTCGGTCACGGCACCAGTGACTGGCTCTCCGGTGACCGTGACCCTGGCCAACGGCCAGACCATTGTGATCCCGGTCGGCGAAAGCTCCCACTCCGTAGATTTCAAGGCCCCAGACAACGCCCTGAACACCAACGTCGACCTGACCAACAGCATCACCAAGGTCGAAGGCGGTAACTACGAGAAGCTGGAGCACTCGACCGACACTGTCACCACCACAGTGACTGATGATCCGTCGACGCCAACGGCAACTGGTTTGTCGCTGACCGCTACGGGTTCTGTGGCCGAAGGTGGCCAGATCGTTTATACCGCCACTCTGACCAACGCTGCTGGCAGCCCAGTGACCGTGACCCTGTCCAACGGGCAGGTCATCACCATCGCCGCTGGCCAAACCAGCAACAGTATCAGCGTCAACGCACCAGGCGACGACGTCTACCTGGACGCCGGCAACATCAGCGTGAAGATCGACACCGCCACCGGTGGTGATTTCGAGAAACTCAACGTCAACGGCACCCCTGCCGTGACTGCGGTCACCGACACTACCGATACCAGTACCGTGACCCTGACGGCTTCGCCGAGCGTGACTGAAGGTGGCTTCGTCACCTACACCGCTTCGGTTACAGCCCCAGTGACTGGCTCCCCGGTGACCGTGACCTTAGCCAATGGCCAAACCATTGTTATCCCGGTTGGCGCCAGCTCCAACTCCGTGGACTTCAAGGCACCCGATAACGCCCTGAATACCAACGTTGATCTGACCAACAGCATCACCAAGGTTGA
>NZ_JAMDGY010000049.1 GCF_028656955.1 Pseudomonas fontis | reverse complement strand
TGATACTGTTGGTGCAAAAGCAACAAGTAAGGTAATTGCTGAGTATGGGCCTATGAATCAAGTCCCATTGCCTAAACCCTTGGCTGTAGGCCGCGCAATTTCTGAGATTGGGCGACTACAAGCTGTGTACGGCCGCTGTAGCTGCGTTTTTATTTAGCTGCCAGCTCTGTTGTCGGTGTCCGTTCCCATGATTTTCGATGCCTGATACTTGAGAACCATCCCATCGAGCAGCGCCTTGATAACCGACTTCTCGGCTTCGGGCATATGGCTGACGGCCTCGAAACGCAGGCGCAAATCGTCGGACGGCGCTGTTGCTCTCTTTTGAATGATTGCCTTTGATGATCGAGCGCACCCGCCTTGTGCGCCGGTGTCATTCTATCGACGTACTGCATAATCTCTCTTATTTTCCTTGAGCAATGGACCGACGCTGTTATGGATAAGCAGGTTTACGATCTAACGGGTGAAGACCTCACCGACGCCGGCGTCTGGTACTTCCCCACGGATGACTCGGTGGACGATGAGTTGTCGGTCCGTCCCTTGCTCGCAGCCGAAGAAGGCAGTGACGTTCAGATAATCGTCAGAACCCGCTTCGAGGCAGCTGATGGTGCTGTCTTTCTTGGCTACATCTATTGGGTCGGTGAGCAGACCGTCAACTATCGCCAGCCAAATATGTTCGTGGGCGACGAGTGTGTGTCGTTCTGGAATGGCCTGCGCGAGCCGCATTGGGAGCACTATTCGCAGCAGGTCCAGGCACTGCGAGGCGTATTCCCGATCCGCTATGTTTCCGAGGCATTGATGGGCTTGCCCTCGCTGAGCGGGACGCTTGAAGGGCTTTACTACGTTGGCGGTGTTTCAACTGATAGCGCCAAATAGCAGCCGCCAGAGAGATTTTTGAACATCACGAGAATCTCTGCGGCACAGTAGACTCCTGTGGGAGCCGGCCTTGCCGACGATGAGGCACTGACGGTACAGCGCCCATGATTGCTGCGCAATCAATCGCCGGCAACGCCGGCACCCACAGAATCGTGCCGGCTTGTCTTTTAGCGCAGTGCTTCCAGCAACGCTGCCAAGCGTGCCCGGCCTGGTGCATCCAGTGGGAACACCGGCAACCTCGGCTCACCCATTTCCAGCCCGGTAAGCGCGAGGCCTGCCTTCACCGTCGCCGGCAAGCCACCCTTGAGAATGAACTCCAGCAATGGCAACTGGCGGTAGAACAACGCGCGTGCCTGTACCAGGTCATTGGCCAATACGGCCTGATACAACTGCTGGTTCAAATCAGGAATCAGGTTCGCCGCCGCCGTACACCAGCCCGCCGCACCCGCCACGAAGGCTTCCAGGGCCAATGGGTTGCAGCCGTTGTAGAACGGCACCTGGCCTTCGCCCAGTTGTTGCAGCTTGTGCATGCGCTGGATATCGCCCGTGCTCTCCTTGACCATGGTCACGTTCTCGACCTGGCGCACGATGCGCATGATCAACTCAACCGACATGTCGGTGCCGCTGGTGGCCGGGTTGTTGTAGAGCATGATCGGCACGCCGATGCTGTCACCAATACGCTGGTAGTGCGCGAGGATCTCCGCTTCGCTGAGCTTCCAGTACGCTGCCGGCAACACCATCACCGCATCGGCGCCATGTTCCTGGGCGTAACGCGCCCGGCGCACGGCGCTGGCAGTGGTCAGGTCGGAGACGCTGACGATGGTCGGCACCCGCCCGGCAATGTGCGACAGGCTGAAGGCCGCTACTTCATCCCATTCGCGGTCACTCAGGTAAGCGCCTTCGCCGGTGCTGCCCAGCGGGGCGATGGCCTGCACGCCGCCGTCAATCAAACGGTCGATGGAATGCCCGAGCGCCGCCAGGTCGAGCGTTTCGCCACCTGCGTCGAACGGGGTGACGGTGTAGCCGATGATGCCGTGAAAAGTCGTGGTCATGGAAAAGTGCTCCGTAAAAGGCAGGTCAGTTCAGGCAGTCGGCATGCACGCGCAGGCACTGGCGAGCATAGTAATTGAACGCGGCGCCGTGGCGCTTGGGACGCGAAATCCAGTCGTGCGCCTCGCGCCCCAGCTCAGGTGCAATCGGCTTGATTTCACCCGCCGCCATGGCCAGCAGTTGCAGCTTGGCTGCACGCTCGATCAGCTGTGCGATCACGCAGGCTTCCTCGATGCTCGCCCCGGTAGACAGTTGGCCGTGGTGCGACAGCAGGATGGCGCGCTTGTCGCCCAGCGCGGCACTGATGATCTCGCCTTCCTCGTTGCCCACCGGCACCCCCGGCCAGGCTTCGAGGAACGCGCAGTCCTCATACAGCGGGCACAGGTCCATGTGCGATACCTGCAACGGCACTTCGAGCATCGACAGCGCGGCAACATGGGTCGGGTGGGTGTGGATGATGCAGTGCACATCCGGCCGTGCACGGTACACCCAGCTGTGGAAGCGGTTGGCCGGGTTGGGCATGCCGTCGCCTTCAAGCACTTCCAGGTCTTCGTTGACCAGCAGCAGGTTGCTGGCGGTGATTTCGTCAAAACCCAGGCCCAGTTGCTGGGTGTAGAAGGTGCCCGGCTGCGGGCCGCGGGCGCTGATCTGCCCGGCCAGGCCAGAGTCGTGACCGTTGTCGAAGAGGATGCGGCAGGTGAGCGCCAGCTTTTCTCGCACAGTCCACGTATTATCCGCGAGCGAACCCTGCATCTGCGAAAGGGCCTGCTTGACCAGCTGGTCCTTGGGGAGTGCTAATGTCTTGGCCATGGGGAGTGTCCTCGGTGGCAGTTGATGACACAAAACAAGCTATATGACACAGAGTGTCATTGGCAAGTAAAAAGTTGCCTGCCGCATGGGGAAGATCCGCGTCACATGTCTATCCGATTGAAATTATTAAGAAAAAAACTTGGCATCACCCTGGAAGGGTTGGCTGAAAAAACCGCCATGACCAAGAGTTACCTGTCCAAGGTCGAGCGCGGGCTCAACACGCCGTCGATTGCGGCGGCGCTGAAACTGGCGCGGGCCTTGAACGTCAACGTCGAGGAGCTGTTCGCCGAAGACCAGCCCGGCCAGGCGCGCTACAGCCTGGTACGCAGTGGCGAGCGCCAGCCACTGGCGGGCCGCAGCGATGGCCCGGGTTACGCGGTGCTGGCCAACCAGATCGGCCAGCGCAGCCTGCTGCCGTTCATCATCTGCCCGCCAATGGACTTCAGTGATTCCACCTTCAAGGAGCACCTGGGCGAGGAGTTCCTGTTTGTTCATGAAGGGCAGGTCGAGGTCGACTTCATGAACGAGCGGGTGCTGCTGGAGCGCGGCGACGCCCTGTACTTCAACGCCCAGACCCCGCACCGGCTGCGCTCGGTGGGCGATGTGCAGGCGCAGTTGCTGGTCGTGGTGCACGACGCCGACGAGTAGTCACAAGGTTGCCGGGAGACTTGCGATGCGTACCCCTTCACGATTCTGGCGAGACCCGGCGCTGCCCTTTATCGAGGCGCGTGAAGTCGCCGACGGGCGCAAGGTCTGTTACGCGTTGCACTCCCATGCGAGCTTTTCGATCGGCGCGGTTACAGCGGGGCGTAGCAGCTACCTCAATGGGGACTGCTGGCAGGAGATCGACGCTGGCAGCGTGGTGATCATGAACCCGGGCGTGGTGCATGCCTGCAACCCGATTGCCGAGCAGCCCTGGTCGTACCTGATGCTGTTCGTCGAGCTGCCCTGGCTGGCCGAGCTTGGTTTTACCCCGGTGAACGCAACGCTGAGCCGCTCGCCGGCGCTGTTCGAAGCGCTGACGGCGTTCTACGCATTGCTGGTCGATGAGCGCATCGAGGCGGCGCACAAGCAGGCGGCGGCTCGGCAATTCTTCCTGGGCTTGAGCCAGCACCTGCAGGCCCCGCCAGCCAGGGCAACACCGGCTGACCTGCGCCTGGAGCGGGCGGCAGCGTTCATCCGGGCGCATTGCACCGAGCCGCTGAAGCTGGACGACATTGCCGAGGCGGCCGGGTTGTCCGCCTCGTACCTGATTCGCGCGTTCAAGCGGCACTTCGGCCTGACACCCCATGGCTACCTGCTGGATCGGCGCGTGCAATATGCCCGCGCCCAGTTGCGTCAGGGCCGGTTGATTGCCGAGGTGGCGCTGGACGCCGGCTTTGCCGATCAGGCGCATTTGCAGCGTGCCTTCAAGCAGCACCTGGCGGCTACGCCGGGCCATTACCGCTCAGCCCAGTAGCAGGTACACCGCGCTGGCTATCAGCAGCAGCGCAAGGCTTCGGTTGAACAGGCGGATGCGCCGAGGGTTGTCCAGGTAGCGGCGGATCGCGCTGCCGGCCCAGGCCCAGCAGCCCAGCGACAGGTAGCAGATCACCAGGTAGATCAAGGTGAACTGCCACAGCACGGTATTTTCACCCTGGCCGACGAAGGCGCCGATGCCGGCGACGCAGGCCAGCCACGCCTTGGGGTTGAGCCATTGCATCACCGCGCCATCGAGCAGCGAAGGCACGCGGGTGGGGCGGCCATCGCCCAGTTGGCCGTTGTCGCGGGCCAGCTTCCAGGCCATGTACAGCAAAAACAGTACCCCGGCCCAATGCAGCGCCTGGGTCAGGCCGGGCCAGTAGCGCAGCACTTCATGCAGGCCCAGGCCAACCAGCACCAGCAATAGACAGAAGCCCAGCGTGGCCCCGGTCACATGGCGTAGAGCGGGGCGCAAGCCGTGCCGGGCGCCGGCGCCGAGGGCGACGATGTTGACCGGGCCGGGGGAGATGGAGGCGGCCAGCGCAAAGGCGGCCATGGATAGGGTCAGGCTCATGGGGAGGTTCTTCGATGGTGTTGGTGGGGCGAGCTTATGCAGCTGCCGCAGCCGGGTATTGAAGGAAATCACCCAGTCCAGTGCTTGCACTGAGCAACTGCCGCCCGCTCCCACAAGGGCAGCGGTGCATGACAGTTGCTCCTGTGTGTACAGGTTTTGAAATACTTTCCCGCTGTGAGGAAAACCAGCTGAACTAGTAGGATCTTCGTCCCCAATTGTTCCAAGGTAACCATGACTTCGTTCTCGGAGCCCCCCAGTTGCTGGCCTAACCGGCCAATCCCCCGTCCTTGCGACGTCCTTAACATGAGTGTCCGCCCATGGAATGGCTAGCCGATCCTACGGCCTGGCTGGGCCTCGCCACGCTGATTGTCCTGGAACTGGTTCTGGGCATCGACAACCTGGTGTTCATCGCGATCCTCGCCGACAAGCTGCCGCCGCATCAGCGCGACCGCGCGCGGGTGATCGGTTTGTCCCTGGCGCTGATCATGCGCCTTGGCCTGCTGGCCAGCATCTCGTGGATGGTGACCCTCACTGCGCCATTGATCGATGTGTTCGGCAAATCCTTCTCCGGACGTGACCTGATCATGCTGTTCGGTGGTGTGTTCCTGCTGTTCAAGGCCACCATGGAACTGCACGAACGCCTCGAAGGGCACGTCGCCCAAGCCTCCGGCGCGGTGCGTCATGCGCTGTTCTGGCCGATCGTGGCGCAGATCGTGGTGCTCGACGCGGTGTTCTCGCTGGACGCGGTGATTACCGCCGTGGGCATGGTCGAGGAACTGTCGATCATGATGATCGCGGTGATCTTCTCCATCGGCATCATGATCGTCGCCAGCAAACCGCTGACCCGCTTCGTCAACGCCCACCCGACAGTGATCATGCTGTGCCTGGGCTTCCTGATGATGATCGGCTTCAGCCTCACCGCTGAAGGCCTGGGCTTCCATATTCCGAAGGGCTACCTGTACGCCGCCATCGGTTTCTCGATCCTGGTCGAGATCTTCAACCAGCTGGCCCGGGCCCGCCGCAAGCGCAGCCTGCAGCAGCATCGGCCGTTGCGTGAGCGTACCGCCCATGCGGTATTGCGCATGCTGGGCGGGCGCCGCATGGACGCCGACGAAGTGGGTGATGAGATCGCCGACCTGGTCGGTGATGGCGACGAGCAGGTGCTGTTCGACCGCCGCGAGCGGGTGATGATCAGCGGGGTGCTGAACCTCGCCGAACGTCCGATCAAGACGGTGATGACGGTGCGCGCCAAGGTCGATGCCATCGACCTGACGCAATCACCTGAGGCGATTCGCACCGCGCTGATGCATTCGTCCTACTCGCGTCTGCCGTTGATCCGTGACGGCCGTATCGAGGAGCCGCTGGGCTTCGTGCACAAGAAGGAACTGCTCAAGGAACTGCTCGCAGGCCATGAGCCGGACCTCGAACGCCTGGCCCGTACGCCGTTGAACCTGCTGGAAAGCTTCAGCATCCTCAACGCGCTGGAGCAGATGCGCAACGAGTCGACGCACATCGCCTTCGTGGTCAACGAGTTCGGTGACTTCACCGGCGTGCTGACCATGACCGACATTCTCGAGTCGATTGCCGGGCAGTTGCCGGATGCCAGCGAAGTGGTGGGCCCGGACATCGTCGCCGATGAACAGGGCTACCTGGTCAGTGGCGCGTTGAACCTGCGCCAGTTGCAGGCGCAGATCGGCTTTGCGGCCAAGCCCACCGAGGACTATCAAACCCTCGCCGGGCTGGTGATGAGCCTGCTGGACCGCTTGCCGGTGGTCGGCGACCAGTTGGTCTGGGAGCACTGGACCATGACCGTGGAAGCGGTGGAGGAACGCCGCGTGCGCCAGGTGCGCCTTACACCGAGCGTCGTCGCTGACGTTGCAGGTGCCTGAAGCCTTCGAGCACCAGCACCACCACCGCCAGCCAGATCGGCAGGTAGGTCAGCCATTGGTCCGCTGCGATGCTTTCACCCAGCAGCAGGGCCACGGCGACCAGCAGCACCGGCTCGACGTAGCTGAGCAGGCCGAACAGGCTGAAGGCAAGCATGCGGCTGGCCAGCACGTAGCTGATCAGCGCCAGTGCGCTGATCACGCCCAGTAGCGGGATCAATACGTAGAGCTGCGCGTGGGCGGCCAGGTCGGCGCTGCTCAGCGGGCCCTGGATCACGAAGTACAGGGCCGCTGGCAGCATCAGCGTCATGTCGGCCCACAGCCCGCCAAGGTGGTCGGTGCGCAGCTTGCGCCGCAACACGAAGTACACCGGGTAGCCGCTGGCCACCAGCAGGGTTTCCCAGGCGAAGCTGCCGTGCTGGAACAGCTCATGGCCCACGCCGGTCGCTGCGCACAACACTGCCACTTTCTGCAGGCGCGACAGGCGCTCGCCATACACCAGGCGGCCAGTCAGCACCATGCTCAGCGGCAGCAGGAAGTAGCCCAGCGACACCTCCAGGCTGCGCCCGTGCAGCGGCGCCCAGAGAAACAGCCACAGCTGCACCGCCATCAACGACGAAGTACCGATCAGCCCCAGCAGCAATGCCGGGGTCTGGCGCACCCGTGCCAGCAACCCGGTGACCAGTGGCCAATCGCGGGTAATCAGCATGAACAGGGTGACGCAGGGCAGGGTCAGGAGCATGCGCCAGCCGAAGACTTCCTCGCCATCGAGTGGGGTGAGCAGGGAGGTGTAGTAGTACATCACGGCGAACAGGCAGGACGCTGCGACGGATAGAACGATGCCTCTGGACAAAAGTGCCTCGGGTACAGGGAAGGGAAGAGCGGGTGACCGACAATGATCTCAGGGGGACGGGCGGCTCGGCAACCGCCGGTGTCGATCAGGGCTTGATTGCCGACAGGAAGTCGTCGAGCGGCATGGGCCGGGCGAACAGGTAGCCTTGCTGGAAATCGACCTGGCGTTCGGCCAGGTAATCGCGCTGCCCGACGGTTTCCACGCCCTCGGCAACCATCCCCAGGCCGAGCTTGCCGGACAGCGTGATGATGCTGTCGAGGATATGCAGCGACAGCGCGTCGACGCCGATCATGGCGACGAAACTCTGGTCGATCTTCAGGTAGTCGACCTTGAACTGGCGCAGGTAGCTCAGGCTCGACTGGCCGGTGCCGAAGTCATCGATGGCGATCATCACCCCCAGTTCATGCAGTTTGTCGAACAGCTCGGTGGTGGTGGCGCTGGCCTCGATCAGCTTGCGTTCGGTCAGTTCCAGGGTCAGCAGCACGCGGCCGGGCGGGAAGGCGGCGAGGAAGCGCCGGCACTCCTCGTAGAGGCTCAGGTCCTGGCAATGGTCGGCGGTGATGTTGATGCCGATATGGAAGCCATCCTCGAATTTGTCGGCGTGTGGCGCAAGGTCGGCGGCCACGCGTTGCATCAGGCGCCGAGTCATCGGCACGATCTGCCCGCTGTGTTCGGCATAGGGGATGAACAGGTCCGGGCGCACCAGGCCCTCGCGCGGGTGCTGCCAGCGCATCAGCACTTCGGCGCCGGCCCAGCGGAATTCGCCACCGCGCACCACCGGCTGGTAGAACGGCACGAACTCGTCAGCCTCGATTGCCCGTTGCAACTCCGCCCGCGGCGAGCTGGCGCGGCGCAGTTGCCAGCGGCAGGCTGTGCCCGCCGCTACCCCGAGAAACACCATCAGGCCATACAGGGCCGGGTACTCGCTGCCCATCAGGCGCCAGGATTCGCCGGCTTCGAAACCGCTGTGGATCGAGTAGGGGAAGCGTTTCGAGGTGGCGACTTCGTGGGATTCGGCATAGGCCTGCATGGCCTCACTGTGGACCTTGCCGTCTTCGCCGATCCAGCGCGGCCCCACTTGCATGCGCAGGCCGACCCCCGGGCCGATCAGGCGCAGCGCAGTGATCAGGTGATCGCCATCGGCGGTGCTGATGGCGCCGTCTTCGCCGTTGCTGACGCGATAGACCAGCAGGGCATGCCCCGGGGTGACCGAGTTGCCATCCATCAGCCAAAGGGTGCCATCGACATAATCGGTGGCATTCACCGGCTCGCTGTAGTCGCCGAACAGCGAACTGCAATACAGGTTGCCGGCATGGAACAGGTTGGTCGAGCGCACGAACGAGGTGCGCGTGACCACCTCGCGCAGCGCCAACTGGACCTCGGCACACGGGTTCCCGGCCAGCGGCAGCAGGCTGGTGGCCGCACCGGACAGGTTGCTGACGATCCAGTCGAGGTGCTCGACCGCCTGCTCGGCCGTGCTTTGTGCGCGGTATTGCAGTTCACGCTGGGCCTGCCAGTGCATGATCAGCACCCCGAACAGGATCGGCATCACGCCAACCAGCCAGGGCAGCAGTGCGCGAAAAGGCGAGCGGCCGGTGCGTTTTATCGTGAAGGGCATCGAGCAGAACCTGTGTGGACGGGGAAAGGGCGCACGGCACGCCGCTTTGGGATCCATAAGCGCTGAGCATAGCCGCTCATCGCTCGGCACACAGTGACTGTGCAAGCGTGATGAAGGCGAGGGTGGCGGGGGACGCCTGGGCCGGGTCCAGCACGGCCAGGCCGATCTTGCGCCGGACCTTGGGTGCCAGCGGCCGGGTCTGGTAGCGCGCCGGGCCTGCGCCAGCTTCGGGCAGCGACAGTTCGGCGACCACGCTCAGCGCATCGCCGCGGGCGACCGTTTCGAGGGTGCTGAGCAACTGCCCGCTGCGATAGCGGATATTGGGCCTGACCCCGGCCGACTGGAACAGGCTCTCGACCAGTTCGGCAGAGCCGGCCTGGGACAGGATGAACGGGTCCTCGCACAGCGCCTTCAGGCTGACCGCAGGTTCAGCGCACAGTGCATGGCCGGCGGGCAGCAGGGCGACCATCTGGTCTTCGAGCAGCGGGAAGGTGTGAAAGCTGGTTTGCGGCAGCACCACGAAGCCGACATCAATGCGCCGTTCCAGCAGCCATTGCAGCACGTCGCGGTCGGGGCCCTCATCAATGTGCACCTCGATGCCGGGAGCCTGCTGGCGAAACGCCTGGAGCATCGCTGGCAGCAGGCGAATCGAGGCGCTGGGGCCGAACGAGCCGATGCGCAAGGTGCCTTGCTTCATGCCACGGCTGTCGGCGGCTTCCTGGCCCATGGTGGCGGCCAGGCCGAGCATGGCGCGGGCGCGCTGCAGCAACTGCTCGCCAATCGGGGTCAGGGCCAGGCCACTGGCATGGCGCTCGAACAGCGACACCCCGAGTTCCTGCTCCAGCGCCTTGATCGCGTGGGACACCGCTGACTGGCTGATGCCCAGGCGCAGCGCGGCGCGGGTGAAGCCGCGCAACTGCGCGACCTGGGAGAAAATCTCCAGCTGGGTCAGGGTCATGGTGGCTACCGACATGAGTAATCGCTCATTTTACGATGAGCTGTGATTAGCGCCAGTCTATGGGCTCCGATTTCTCCACTGGATCACTCACATGTCCCCTGCATTGCGCGACGACCTGCCGGCCTACCTGAAGTTGTTGGCCGTGGTGCTGATTTGGGGCGGGACTTTTGTGGCGGGGCGCCAACTGGCCGGCTCGGTGGCGCCGTTGCTGGCGGCGAGTGTGCGCTTCCTGCTCGCCAGCCTGGTGCTCGGTGGCCTGCTGGCGTTGTTGCCGCCCTTGCGCCGGCTGCCGAGCCGGCGCCAGTTTGGGCAACTGGCAGTGCTCGGCTTCTTCGGCGTGTTTGTCTACAACCTGTGCCTGTTTCAGGGCCTGCAATCGGTCAGCGCCTCGCGCGCCTCATTGATCGTGGCGCTTAACCCCGCAGCAATCGCGCTGGCCAGCGCCGTGCTGTTCAAGGAGCGCCTGGGGCTGGGCAGGCAACTGGGCATCGCGGTTTGCCTGTTGGGCGCCGGCACGGTGATCCTCGGGCGTGACCCCCAGGCGCTGGGCGCCACGCAAGGGGTGGGGCAGGGCGACTTGCTGATGCTCGGCTGCGTGCTCAGTTGGGGGGTCTACAGCCTGTTTGGCCGAGCGTTGATCGCCAGCCTCGGGGCATTGGCCACGGTGGCCTGGTCGGTGCTGCTGGGCAGCGTGATGCTGTTCGCGCTGGCGATCAGCCAAGGCGCATTGAACCTGCCGGCACTGGCGGCACTCAACCGTAGCGACTGGTTCAGCCTGGGCTACCTGGGCATCGTCGGCTCGGCGCTGGCCTACTATTGGTACTATCAGGCCATTGCCCGCATCGGCCCGACCCGTAGCGGGGTGTTCATCGCCTTGAACCCGCTGAGCGCCGTGCTGTTCGCCGCGTTGTTGCTGGGCGAGCAGTTGGGTCCGGTGATGGCCCTTGGCGGCGCCCTGGTACTGCTCGGTATCGTGCTGTGCAACTGGCCTGGGCGAGTACGACCAAAGGCGTGAAGTTAATTGCGGACAAATATTTTTACGCACTGTAGAATCAGGTTACGCATACAATAATAAGGTTCTCCACGCCTCGGAGAATCAGCCCGCGGAGAATGGGTCCCATATGAAGTGTCATGGGTTCAAACTGATTTATGGTGACTACCTTGCACGCAGTGTGAGGGGCATCTCTTGCGCGCCACCACGTTCGCTCGACATCGACAGCTACTAACAAATCGTTATTACCCGTTTTGATGATGAGGACACGAACATGGCAGATATCTTCGAAAACCCGATGGGCCTGATGGGCTTTGAATTCATCGAGTTTGCATCGCCGACCCCTGGCACCCTTGAGCCGATCTTCCAGATCATGGGCTTCACCAAGGTGGCTACCCACCGTTCCAAGGATGTGCACCTGTATCGCCAGGGCGACATCAACCTGATCCTGAACAACGAACCGAAAAGCGTCGCCTCGTACTTTGCGGCCGAGCACGGCCCGTCGGTGTGCGGCATGGCGTTCCGTGTGCGTAATGCTCACGAAGCCTATGCCCGTGCCCTGGAACTGGGTGCGCAGCCGGTCGAGATCGAAACCGGCCCGATGGAACTGCGCCTGCCGGCGATCAAGGGGATTGGCGGTGCGCCGCTGTACCTGATCGACCGTTTCGAGGAAGGCAGCTCGATCTATGACATCGACTTCAAGTGGATCGAAGGTGTTGATCGCAACCCGGTCGGTGCCGGCCTGAAGATCATCGACCACCTGACCCACAACGTGTACCGCGGGCGCATGGCCTTCTGGGCCGGCTTCTACGAGAAGCTGTTCAACTTCCGCGAGATCCGTTACTTCGACATCAAGGGCGAGTACACCGGCCTGACCTCCAAGGCCATGACCGCGCCGGATGGCATGATCCGTATCCCGTTGAACGAGGAATCGTCCAAGGGCGCCGGGCAGATCGAAGAGTTCCTGATGCAGTTCAACGGCGAGGGCATCCAGCACGTGGCCTTCCTCTGCGATGACCTGCTCAAGAGCTGGGACACCCTGAAGTCGATGGGCATGCGCTTCATGACCGCGCCGCCAGAGACCTACTACGAAATGCTCGAAGGGCGCCTGCCTGGGCATGGCGAGCCAGTAGGTCAGTTGCAGGCTCGCGGGATCCTGTTGGACGGTTCGTCGCAGCCGGGCGACACGCGCCTGCTGCTGCAGATCTTCTCGGAAACCCTGATGGGGCCGGTGTTCTTCGAGTTCATCCAGCGCAAAGGCGATGATGGCTTCGGCGAAGGCAACTTCAAGGCGCTGTTCGAGTCGATCGAGCGCGACCAGGTCCGTCGTGGCGTGTTGGCGACCGACTGAGGCCGCTGGCTGTAAAAAAAGCCGCCCCCAGGGGCGGCTTTTTTTCGCCTGGCGCCTCTACACCGCCTCCCGGTACGGGTTGCGCGGATCATGCAGCCAGTCCAGGAACGGTTTGCCGGTGTCCTGCGCGACCATCTCGATACAGTCCTCCACCGGGCAGGTGATCTGGCACAGGTTGCAACCCACGCACTCGGCATCGACCACTTCATAGCGGTGGCTGCCGTCGGCCAGTTTCTGGTTGGCAATCGCCTGGTGCGAGGTGTCTTCACAGGCGATATGGCAACGCCCGCAACCGATGCAGGCCGCCTGGTCGATCTTGGCGATCACCTGGTAATTGATGTCCAGGTACTTCCAGTCAGTGGTATGCCCAACCGCACGCCCGGCAAAGTCCTCGATGCGCTGATAGCCCTGGCTGTCCATCCAGCGCGACAGCCCGTCCTTCATGTCCTCGACAATCCGGAAACCATGCAGCATCGCCGCCGTGCACACCTGCACCGCGCCGCAGCCCAGCGCCATGAACTCCGCCGCGTCGCGCCAGCTGCCAATGCCGCCAATGCCGCTGATCGGCAGGCCCTGGGTGGCCGGGTCGCGGGCAATCTCGGCAACCATGTTCAGGGCAATCGGCTTGACCGCCGAGCCGCAATAGCCGCCGTGGGTGCTGGCCTGGCCGACGATGGGCAGGGCGATCATGCGCTCCAGGTCGACACTGGTGATCGAGTTGATGGTGTTGATCAGCGACACGGCGTCCGCGCCGCCACGCTGCGCGGCGCGTGCCGACTGGCGAATGTCGGTGATGTTCGGGGTGAGCTTGACGATCACCGGTAGCGAGCAATAGGTCTTGCACCAGCGCGTGACCTGCTCGACATACTCCGGCACCTGGCCGACCGCCGCGCCCATGCCGCGTTCCGGCATGCCGTGCGGGCAGCCGAAGTTCAGCTCGATGCCATCGGCACCGGTGGCCTCCACCAGCGGCAGGATGGCTTTCCACGACTCTTCGACACACGGCACCATCAGCGAGACGATCAGCGCCCGGTCGGGCCAGTCCTTCTTCACCTGGGTGATTTCGCGCAGGTTGATCTCCAGCGAGCGGTCGGTAATCAGCTCGATGTTGTTGATGCCCATGACCTCGCGGTTGGCCCCGTAGTGCGCGGAATAGCGCGAGGACACGTTGACCGCCGCCGGGTCTTCACCGAGGGTTTTCCAGACCACGCCGCCCCAGCCGGCCTGGAAGGCGCGGACCACGTTGTAGGCCTTGTCGGTAGGCGGTGCGGAGGCCAGCCAGAAGGGATTGGGCGCCTTGATGCCAGCAAATTCGATCGACAGGTCAGCCATTTATGCAGCCTCCACAGTGAGCATCAGGTCGGCATGGATGGCCTCGGCGGCCAGCTTGCCGTGTTGCACGGCCTGGACGGTGAGGTCCTGCCCGGCGTGGGTGCAATCCCCGCCGGCATACACGCCGGGCAGGCTGGTGCGCAGCTGTTCGTCGACCCGGATGCGCTCGCCGTCGCGGGCCAGTTGGGTGGCCTGGGCATCACTCAGGGCACTACCGTCGAAACCCTGGCCGATGGCCTTGAAGATCGCGTCGGCGGCCAGTTCGAAGGTCTCCCCGGTGGTCTGCAGGCGGCCCTCGACCAGGTGCGTGCGGGCAAAGCGCATGCCGCGCACCTGGCCCTGCTCATCGAGCAGCACCTGTTCGGGCTGTGCCCAGGTCAGCAGGCGCACCTGGTTCTCCTTGGCGATGTGTTGTTCATGCGCGGTGGCACCCATGTCCTCGACTCCGCGGCGGTACACCAGGTTGACGTCATGGGCACCGAGGCGGGCCATCTGCACGGCCATGTCGATGGCAGTGTTGCCGGCACCGAGGACGATGCAGTGGTCGGCGAGGGGCAGGGCGCTGAGGTCGTCGGCCTGGCGTAGCTCGCGAATGTAGTCGGTGGCGGCGAGCAGGCCCGGCGCCTGTTCGTCGGGCAGCCCGAGCTGGCGGCTAGCCGCCAGGCCCAGGCCGAGGAACACTGCGTCGAATTGCTGTTGCAGCTCGCCCAGGCTGAGGTTGTCGCCCAGCTTCTGGCCGTGGCGGATCTCGATGCCGCCGATCTCCAAAAGGAAGTCCAGCTCATGCTGGGCGAAGTCATCGACCAGCTTGTACTTGGCGATCCCGTATTCGTTGAGGCCACCGGCCTTGGCCTGGGCTTCGAAGATCACCACGTCGTGCCCGTGCCAGGCCAGGCGGTGGGCGCAGGACAGGCCGGCGGGGCCGGCGCCGACCACGGCCACGCGCTTGCCAGTAGACGGGGCGCGCTGGAACGGGTGCCCATTGAACTCGGCATGGTCCAGTGCATAGCGTTGCAGCAGGCCGATCAGTACGGGGGCGCATTCCTGCTGGTTGTTGCGTACGCAAGCTTGCTGGCAGAGAACTTCGGTGGGGCAGACGCGGGCGCAGCTGCCGCCGAGGATGTTCGCCGACAGGATTTTCACCGCCGCGCCCTGGACGTTGTCCTGGTGGATATTGCGGATGAACGAGGGGATGTCGATTTCGCTGGGGCAGGCGTTGACGCATGGGGCGTCGTAGCAGTACAGGCAGCGGGCGCTTTCGACCATGGCCTGGCGCGCGGTGAGCGGGGGCGCCAGGTCGGTGAAGTGGCTGGCCAGGGTCGGGTTGTCGGCACTGGGGTGGGGAAGGTGGCTCAGGGAATTGATCACGGTGGTGGCCTCGTTCTTATGGTTTTGCTTTCGTGCCGCTCTCACAGCCGTCTGACAACGTTGTAGCCGCTGCCGAGGGCTCCCAAGGGCGGCGCCCGCTACGCAGGCGAGCGCAGCCTCACGGCAGCGGCTACAAGCGGCGTCTTCAGCGTTTGACGGCGGTGGGCTTGTTCAGCTCGGCACGCTTGCTCAGCAGATCGAACACCGCCGGGTACGCTGGGCGCTCGATATAGCGCCCGGCACCGCGCTCGGCGCGCAAATCACCGTCGGCCCACACCAGCCGGCCCTGGCTGATGGTATGGCTGGGCACCCCACGCACGGTCTTGCCTTCGAAGATGTTGAAGTCGACCTGCTGGTGGTGCGTCTTGGCCGAAATCGTCCGCGTCCCTTGCGGGTCCCACAGCACCAGGTCGGCATCGGCACCCACGCGCAATGCGCCCTTGCGCGGGTACAGGTTGAAGATCTTCGCGGTGTTGGTGGAGGTCAGCGCGACAAAGTCCTGCATCGACAACCTGCCGCTGTTCACCCCTTCATCCCAGAGCACGGCCATGCGGTCCTCGATGCCCGCCGTGCCATTGGGAATGCGACTGAAGTCATCGCGCCCGGCCGCTTTCTGCTCGGCGCAGAAGCAGCAGTGGTCGGTGGCCGTGGTGTGCAGGTTGCCCGACTGCAAGCCATGCCAGAGCGCCTCCTGATGCCCGCGCGGACGGAACGGCGGGCTCATCACGTAGCCGGCCGCCGTCTGCCAGTCCGGATGCCGGTAGACACTGTCATCAAGCAGCAAGTGGCCCGCCAGCACCTCGCCGTACACCGGCTGGCCCTTGGCCCGGGCGTAGGTGATTGCATCCAGGGCTTCACGGGTCGACACGTGCACCAGGTACAACGGTGTGCCGAGGGTTTCGGCAATGCGGATCGCCCGGCTGGCCGCCTCACCTTCTACTTGCGAAGGGCGCGACAGCGGATGCGCTTCCGGCCCGGTGATGCCCTGGGCCAGCAGCTTGCGTTGCAGGTGATAGACCAGCTCACCGTTCTCGGCGTGCACGGTGGGCACCGCGCCCAGCTCCAGGCAACGCTCGAAGCTGGCGACCAGGGTGTCGTCGGCCGCCATGATGGCGTTCTTGTAGGCCATGAAGTGCTTGAAGCTGTTGACCCCATGCTGGCTGACCAGCTCGGCCATCTCTTCGCGCACCTGCTCGCTCCACCAGGTGATTGCCACGTGGAAGCCGTAGTCCGAGGCGGATTTCTCAGCCCAGCCACGCCACTGGTGGAAGGCTTCGAGCAGCGACTGCTGCGGGTTGGGGATGACGAAGTCGATGATCGAGGTGGTGCCCCCGGCCAGGCCCGCCGCGGTGCCGCTGTAGAAGTCCTCGCTGGCCACGGTGCCCATGAAGGGCAACTGCATATGGGTGTGCGGGTCGATGCCGCCGGGCATCAGGTACTGGCCAGTACCGTCGAGCACTTCACAACCGGCCGGCACGTCGAGGTCGTCACCGATGGCCTTGATCACGCCGTCGGCGCAATAGACATCGGCTTTGAAACTGTCGTCATGGGTAATCAGGGTGGCGCCACGAATCAAAAGCGTCATCACGAAGCTCCTCGCAGGCTTGACCGGTTGCTACCGGTTCTAGGTTTTGTGCAATGAACCGGCGCCACCGGTATTCCTGGCAGGCCTGTCAAGATTTGAATCTAGTTGCGGTTGCGGGATACGGCAAATTTATTTTTTATAAGCTTATATTCGATTTAACTCTTTGAAATATAACAATTAAATTGATTGTTTCGACTCCATTGCGGCTGTCGCGCTCATCTGTCTTGCTTGACAGAAAGCCCAAATGGTCAAGATTTCACTTGGGCGCCCTTGACCGTGATGGCCCATCAATTGCTGTGCAAGAACTCCAGCCATCCTCGTGATGCGCACACAACGAAAAGAACAGTGGAGCGGCCATGCAACAGAATAGATCGCAGGTGAGCGAGCGTGATGGCTTGTTCGAACTCGAGGCGGGCAGCGACGTCCTCGACAGCCCCCGGTACAACCACGACATCGCCCCGACCAAGGTGCACGAGCGCACCTGGAACAAATGGCACATCACTGCACTGTGGGTCGGCATGTCGATCTGCGTGCCGACCTACACGCTGGGTGGGGTGCTCACCGCCTATTTCGGCCTGTCGGTCGGCGAGGCGCTACTGGCGATCCTGCTGGCCAACACGGTGGTGCTGATCCCGCTGACCCTCAATGCCTTCCCCGGTACCAAATACGGCATCCCCTTCCCGGTGCTGCTGCGCTCATCGTTCGGCATCATCGGCTCCAATGTGCCGTGCCTGATCCGCGCGCTGGTGGCGTGCGGCTGGTTCGGTATCCAGACCATGTTTGGCGGGCTGGCGATTCACCTGTTTCTCGGCTCGCTGTCGGCCGACTGGAAAAGCCTGGGCGGCACCGGCGAGGTGATCGGCTTCATGGTGTTCTGGTGCCTGAACCTGTGGGTGGTGTTGCGTGGCGCCGAGTCGATCAAGCTGCTTGAAACGCTCTCGGCGCCCTTGCTGGTGCTGGTAGGGGCCGGGTTGCTGGTGTGGGCGATGCCCAATGTGTCGCTCAGCGAGCTGATGGCGCAACCGCCAAAACGTCCGGAAGGCGCCAGCGTGACCGGTTACTTCTTTGCCGGGCTCACCGCCATGGTCGGCTTCTGGGCCACCCTGTCGCTGAACATCCCGGACTTCAGCCGCTACGCCAAAAGCCAGAAGGACCAGATCATCGGGCAGATCATCGGCCTGCCGTTGACCATGTTCCTGTTCGCCGCCCTCGGCGTGGTGCTGACGGCGGCGTCGGCGTCGCTGGTGGGCGAGACCGTGGCCGATCCGGTCAGCCTGATCGGGCATATCCAGAGCCCGGTGTGGGTGGCCCTGGCCATGGCCCTGATCATCATCGCCACGCTGTCGACCAACACGGCGGCGAACATCGTTTCACCAACCAACGACTTCCAGAACCTGGCCCCGAAATGGATCGGGCGCACCACCGCAGTGCTGCTCACCGGGGTGGTCGGGTTGCTGCTGATGGCCCATGAGCTGCTCAAGAAACTGGGCCTGATCGTCTCCGATGTCAGCCTGGAAAGCGTCTATTCCAACTGGCTGCTGGGCTACTCCAGCCTGCTCGGGCCGATTGCCGGGATCATGGTGGTGGACTACTTCCTGATTCGCCGGCAAACCCTCGACCTGGCCGGGTTGTACCGCGACGACGTGTACCCGGCCTGGAACCTGGCCGGCTTCATCGCCTTCGGGGTGCCAGTGATGCTCACCCTGCTGTCGTTGCAGAGCACGGCGTTCAGCTGGTTCTACGACTTCGGCTGGTTCACCGGTTCTGCCCTGGGTGGGCTGATCTACTACATCCTGGGCAGCCTCAAGGCTGCCCGCTCCGCCAGCCTCAAACCGAGTCTTTGACGCCACGGCCCGTAGAGGCTGATTGCCTGAAGGAGAACCGCATGCAAACCGCACAGGACGTTCTGCAAAGTAGCCACGCGCACATCAACGGCGACCGCCTCTGGCAATCGCTGATGGACCTGGCCCGCCTGGGTGCCACGGTCAAGGGTGGGGTGTGCCGCCTGGCCCTGACCGACCTCGATCGCCAGGCCCGCGACCTGTTCGTGCAATGGGCCGAGGCGGCCGGTTGCACCGTCAGTGTCGATCAGGTCGGCAACATCTTCGCCCGTCGACCGGGGCGCAACCCGCAGTTGCCGCCGGTGATGACCGGCAGCCATATCGACACCCAGCCCACTGGCGGCAAGTTCGATGGCTGCTTTGGCGTGTTGGCCGGGCTGGAAGTGCTGCGCACGCTCAACGACCTCAAGGTCGAGACCGAAGCCCCGCTGGAAGTGGTGGTGTGGACCAACGAGGAGGGCTCGCGGTTCGCTCCATGCATGATGGGCTCCGGGGTGTTTGCCGAAAAATTCACGCTGGAGGAAACCCTGGCCAAGGTCGATGCCGAGGGCGTCAGCGTCGGCGCTGCGCTCAATGCCATTGGCTATGCCGGGCCGCGTCAGGTCAGCGGGCATGCAGTGGGTGCGTACTTTGAAGCGCATATCGAGCAAGGGCCGATTCTGGAAGATCAGCACAAGACCATTGGCGTGGTGTTGGGGGCCTTGGGGCAGAAGTGGTTCGACCTGACCTTGCACGGCGTCGAGGCGCATGCCGGGCCGACGCCAATGCACCTGCGCAAGGACGCGCTGGTGGGCGCCAGCGTGGTGGTCGCAGCGGTCAATCGGGTGGCGCTGGAGCACCAGCCGCATGCGTGTGGCACGGTGGGTTGCCTGCAAGCCTACCCTGGGTCGCGCAACGTGATTCCAGGGGAGGTGCGCATGACCCTGGACTTCCGTCACCTGGAGCCGGCGCGGTTGGACTCGATGATCGCCCAGGTCAAGGAGGTCATCGCTGCCACCACCGCGCAGCATGGCTTGACCTACACCTTGACGCCGACCGCCGACTTCCCGCCGCTGTACTTCGAAAAAGGTTGCGTGGACGCGGTGCGCAGTGCCGCGCAGGGGTTGGGCCTGTCGCACATGGATATCGTCAGCGGCGCCGGGCACGATGCGATTTTCCTCGCAGAGCTCGGCCCGGCGGGGATGATCTTCGTGCCCTGTGAAGGCGGGATCAGCCACAACGAAATCGAGAACGCCGCGCCGGCCGATCTGGCCGCCGGTTGCGCCGTGCTGTTGCGAGCGATGCTGGCGGCGGCGCAGGCGCTGGCCAAGGGTCGCGAGGCGGCCTGATGTGGAGCCAGGGCCGACGCTGTCGGCCCTGGCCCGGCAGATTAACTAAAGTGTGATGGTTTAAATCTAATGCATTGAGCTGCGGGTGTCGGGGTCGCTAGATTCGTTCGGGCATTGACGGTGTTCGACCATAAAAACTGACTCGACAAACAAGGCTGGCAATTTATGCAACGACTTATCGCGGCACTGGTGGTAATGGCATCGACGGTTGTCGGCGGGGTGGTTCAGGTGGATGAAGCAGCCCAGGCCAGCGGCGTTGGTCCCGCATTCGTGGTGCACAAATTGAGCGACACGCTGTATGCCATCGGTGAGCCGGATTACTACCAGAAGAACTACTCGTACCTGTTGGTGGGCAGTGAAAAGGCGCTGATGTTTGATGCTGGCGCCAACCAGGCGGCGGACATTACCAAAGTGGTCGAGACCATCACCAAAAAGCCGCTGTCGGTGCTGCCTTCGCACCTGCACTTTGATCACCTGGGCGGCCTGCACAACTTCAGCAGCATTTATCTCGCCGACCTCCCGGCGATCCGCCGCTTCAAGCAAAGCGATGGCCTGTACCACGTCCCGGAGGCGGTCTACCTGGGCAATTTCGACCATATGACCTTGAAGCCGTTTCGCGTCGAGCGCCTGATCAAACCCAACGAAGTGATCGACTTGGGCGGCCTCAAGGTGCGCCTGCTGAGCACCCCGGGGCATACCCAGGATGAAGTGGCGCTGCTGGATGAAACCCACAATGTGCTGCTGTCGGGCGATCATCTCTACCCGTCCTGGCTGCTGGCCGGCAACCTTGCGGACTACACCACCTCGGTTGCCGCCACGCTCGAACTGATCAACCCGGACACACGCATCTACGGCGCCCATGCCGACGAAGATGCCAGCCGCGTGCCTGCCATGAGCTACGCCGATGTGCAGCAGATTCATGAAAAGCTGGTGGCGATCCAGGCCGGGCGCGCGACCGGCAAATCCTTCTCCGACCCGGAGCTGATCCGCAGTTCGAAACTGTTCGAGGTGCAAAAGGGCATCAGCATCCTGACGGACATCACCTTCACCGACGGACGTGGCTACGGGTACTGAAAGCGCGTCAGTTGGCCGTTGACAGCAGCCAGTCGATGAACGACTTCACTTCGCGGCGTTCCCAGGCGTCTTCGGTGCAGATGCAGTAGTAGTTGTGCACGGCCGGCACCGAGATTGCCAGGGGCTGTACCAGTCGGCCTTCGTTGAGGTCGCGGGCCGACACCGTCTCATCACTCAGGGCGACGCCAAAACCATCGCGGGCGGCTTGCAGCACCAGGGCAAAGTCCTCGAAGTAGACGTGCGAGGCGCTGCGCGAGGTGCCGCCGGCTTCTGTCAGCCATTGCTGCCATTGCTCGCCGGCGTCTTCGTGCAGCAGGCGGTGGCGGGCCAGGTCGTCCACGCTGCGGATGGCCTGCGGGCCGCGCAAGTATTGTGGGCTGCACACCGGGGTTAGCTGGATGCCGTGCAGCTGCCGCCACCAGTAGCCCGGCCAGGGCGGTGAGCCATAGACCACGGCGATATCCGCCTTGCGCCAGTTGACCTGGTTGAAATAGGTGGCGGTCAGCAGGTTCAGGGTGAGGGCGCGGTTGTCCGCCATCAGTTCGAACAGCAGGGTGGCCAGCCAGGTGATGCCTTCTGCCGGCGGCAGCGACAGGGTCAACGTGATGGGCGGGGTTTGCACGTTTGCGCTGGCGTGCAGTTCCTCGACGCCGTCGCGGATTTCGCCCATCGCCCGGGCGACCCGTTGCTGCAGTACGCGGCCGCTGGCCGTAAGGGCCAGTTGCCTACCGCGCTTCTCGAACAGCTCGACCCCCAGGCTGCCCTGCAACGCCTTGATCTGCTGGCTGACTGCCCCGCTGGTCACGTGCAGCTCGACCGACGCCGCCGCCAGGCTGCCCAGACGGGCAACGCATTCGAATACCTTGAAGCTGTAGAGCGGTGGCAGGGCCATGGCGTGTCCGTGTGGTCGGCGGGGCAGTGCGAACTGTAGCGCACCCATGCGTCGGACCAGCAGCAGGTTGTCGACGGGGTGCCGGTTGATACACGGCCAGCCGACTAGAATCGTGGTGTTCCCGCCTTCCATGGAGCACCACCATGTCCCCCAACCTGACCCTTTGCCTGTGGTACGACGGCACGGCGCTGGACGCCGCGACGTTCTACGCCGCCACATTCCCCAACAGCACGGTGGGCGCCGTGCACCGCGCCCCCGGTGATTTCCCGTCGGGCCAGCAAGGTGATGTCCTCACGGTCGAGTTCACCGTCATGGGCACGCCTTGCGTGGGCCTGAACGGCGGCCCGATGTTCACGCACAGCGAGGCGTTCTCGTTCCAGGTGGCCACTGACGATCAGGCCGAAACCGATCGCCTGTGGCAGGCCATCGTCGGCAACGGCGGCGAGGAAAGTGCCTGCGGCTGGTGCAAGGACAAATGGGGGCTGTCGTGGCAGATCACCCCGCGCGTGCTGGTCGCAGCCATCACCAGCGCGGACAAGGCTGCCGCCAAGCGCGCCTTCGATGCCATGATGACGATGTGCAAGATCGACATCGCTACCATCGAAGCCGCGTTCAACGGCTGAGCATGCCTGCGCTCAGCGGCCGCTGTTCGGCGCCGTCAGCGTGTCTGCGGGCGCATTGGTTGCCGGGGCGGTTTTCTGCCCCGGCTTCAGGCGCGACACGCCGAGCAGTACAAACGCCAGGCCGATCAGTTGATACACCGAAATCTCTTCGCTAAGCAGCGCCCAGGAGGCCAGCAAGGTCAGCACCGGCCCCAGGTTGCCGACGGCCGCCGTGTGCGTGGCGCCCATGCGCTGGATCGCCAGCGAGACCCAGTAGATCGGCAGCACCGTGGACACCAGCGCCATCAACCCGGCATGCAACCACACCACTGACGGCAATTGCAGCAGTTGCGTGGTGTCGCCCACCAGCGCGTAGTGCCCCAGCACCATGAGCGATGACGCACAGCCGGCAAGCCCCGCCAGGCGCATCGAACTCATGCGCTTGAGCATCATGCCGGTGCCACAGTAGTACAGCGCGTAGGTCACCGCGCTGGCGAACACCCATGCCGAGCCGACGATCACCTGGCTGCCGAGACCGGCCACGCTCAGGTCATGCACAAAGGCGATGCCCAGGCCGAAGTAGCACACGCCCATTGCCGCGAGTGTGCGCAAGGTCGGCCGTTCGCGCAGGGCGATGGCCTGGAAGATCAGCACCAGGGTCGGGTAGGTGAACAGGATCAGCCGTTCCAGGCCGGCGCTGATGTACTGCAGGCCATAGAAGTCGAACAGGCTCGCCAGGTAATACCCGAGCATGCCGAGCAGCAGCACGCGCAGGCCGTCGCCCAGGTTCAACGGGGCGTTTGATGCGCTGCGGCTGAACCACAGCAGCCAGGCAAACAGCGGCAGCGACAGCCCCATGCGCATGGCCAGCAGGGTCACGGCATCGACCGTGCTGGCGGCATAGGCCAGCTTGACGAAGACCGCCTTGAGGCTGAAACCGAGCGCGGCCAGTACCGCAAACAAGCTGCCGTTGTGGATGGAGCGTTGGCAATAGGCGCGCACGCTGTTCATGAAAACCCCTGCGGTGGAGGAAATTGGCCTTATTCTAGGGCGAAGGACAATTCCCCAGAATCGCTATTTTGCGAACCAAGCCTTCGCCAACGGAGAAGCCCCTGATATGCACTTCGACTTGCTGGATCTACGTTTGCTGCTGGTGATTTCCGCCACCGGCAGCCTGAGCAAGGCGGCAGCGACCTTTCCGGTGGCGCTGTCTGCCGCCAGCACGCGGCTGCGCCTGCTGGAGGAGCGCTGCGGCGTGACGCTGTTCATTCGCAAGGCCGACGGCATGCACCTCACGCCCAACGGCCGGCTGGTGCTGGAGGCCGCACGCAGCGTGCTCGGCGAGGCGCAAAAGCTGCAAGACACGCTCAAGGAGCTGGCCGGGCAGCGGCGCATCACCCTCAACCTGGCGGCCACCACAGTGACCAACAGCACCGTGCTGCCCACCGTGCTCGGGCCGTTTCTGGCGGACTACCCGGAAGTCGACCTGGAACTGGTCGAGTACCGCAGCGCCGATGTGCTGCGCGCGGTGTTGAACGGCGAATGCGAGATCGGCGTGTATGACGGCAACCTGGTCAGCGAAGGGGTGATCTCCCTGCCGTTTCGCCGTGAGCGCCTGGTGATGCTGGTGCCGCTCGGTCACCCGCTGGCAGAGCGCGAGCATACGCACCTGCGTGACGCCCTGGGCTTTGCCTTTATCTGTTTGCCCGCCGAGCGGGCGATGCAGCGCTTTGTCGAGGCGCTGGCGATGAAACTGGCCATGCCGCTGCAAGTGCGGGTGAGGGCGCCGGGTTTCGAGGCGATCGCACAGTTGGTGGCGCAACGCGCCGGCATCGCCATGCTGCCGGAAACCACCGCGACCCGACTGGTGCAGGAACTGCCGGTGCGAATGGTCCGGCTCGAGGAAAGTTGGGCCAGTCTGGAGCTGCGTTTGTGCATCCGCAGTTGGGAGTCGCTGAGCTCCCATGGACGGCAGTTGCTGAGCTTTCTGTCGGGCAATGACGCATAACGCTCAGATTCGCTCAGGTAGCCGTATTCATTGGGCGAAACCGATTTCAGGCGTCAAAAAATAGATCGAATATTTGTGGTTTCGGGCATAGACAGAAGTCATTTTGCCATCACATAATCCGCGCCAATTTTCAGGGTGTGCGGGCGTTGATTTTGCGCCTGCCCCAACACTGCTGCCTTTCTGGCAGCAGCCTCTCTCATTCAAGGGAATGACGCGATGAACCACGTTTTTGCGCTGGTGTGGAATGCTTCGATGGGTTGCTGGACCGTCACCCACGAACACAGTAAACGCTGCCGCAAAAGCACGCGTCGCATGGGCAAGCTGGCCCTGCCGGCATTGCTGCTGCCATTGATCTTCGACTCGACTGCCCAGGCCGACTGTACCCCGGCAAACCCCGGGCCAACGGCGGCGGTAACCTGCACGAGCGAAACCACCATCACTCAGGACAACGCGTTCTCCAGCGCTTACACCGGCATCATCACCTTGAATTCCGGTAGTTTGGTGCTCGCCACCAACGCGGCGTTGGGTGCGGGCCAATTGCAGGTCAGCAGAACCTCAACGTTGCGGACGAGCGTCATCGACGTGGTGTTGAACAACAACGTGGGGCTGGACGCCAACCTCAACGTCTATGGCGACTACAGCCTCGGGTTGAACGGGGTCGTCTACGGCGCCGGCCAATTGCTCAAGAGCGGTACGGGCAACCTGACCCTGGCGGGTATCAACAGCTTTGCTGGTGGTGTTTCGCTCGGCGGCGGCACCTTGACCCTGACCAACAGCAATTCGATGGGTACCGGTGCACTGACCGCCATACGTACCAGCACCTTGACCAATACCCAGGCAGTGGCACTGGCCAACAGCCTCAACGTGAATGGCACCCTGACCCTCAACACCCCCAATGCCTTGACCCTGGGTGGCCAGATCAATGGCAGCGGCAACCTGATCAAGGACGGTCTCGACGAACTGGTGGTGGTGGGCAACAACAGCTTCAGCGGCACGCTCAACATCCTCAGGGGTGCCGTGACCACGCTGGGCGGGACAGCGCTGGGCAACCTCAGCTCAGCCAACATCAACAGCGCAGCAGCGCTCAATCTCAATGGCAATACCAGCATCGGCAGCCTGACTGGGACCGGGACCAGCAACATTGCCCTGGGCAGTACCTTGAGCCTGGGCGGCAACAACCTCGACAACGTATTCGCCGGTAGCCTGAATGGCGACGGTGCACTGAGCAAAGTGGGGACCGGCGTTCTCGAGCTGGGCGGGAGCAGCAGCCTTACCGGCAACAACCAGGTCAGTGCCGGCACCTTGAAGGTGAGCGGGACCTTGGGCGGTGGCCACCTGTCGGTCAATGCCGGTGGCACCTTGGCCGGCACGGGTACGATCGCGGGGCCTGTGACCGTGCAAAATGGCGGTCACCTGGCCGGTACCAGTGGCAGTACCCTGAATATGGGGGGGCTGACCCTGGCCGCCAACTCCATCACGGATGTTGCATTCGGCTCGCCGGTGACCGCCAGCACGCCGGTGTTCAGCGTGGGTGGCAACCTGGTGCTCGACGGTACCCTGAACATCAGCGACGCCGGCGGCTTTGGCAATGGCGTGTACCGCCTGTTCAACTACGGCGGCAGCTTGACCAACAATCTCATGGCCTTGGGCACGTTGCCCGCAGGCTTGAACCCGGGCGAGCTGAACTTGCAGACGGCGATCGCCAACCAGGTCAACCTGCTGGTCAACTCACCGAACCTGATCGTGCAGTTCTGGGACGGCAGCGCCGGTTTCCCTGATGGCATGGTTCAGGGTGGCAACGGCACCTGGAACAGTGGTGGCACCAACTGGACCGACCTCAACGGCAATATCAACAGCAATTGGTACGGCCAGTTTGCAGTGTTCCAGGGGGCTGCCGGCAACGTGCGGGTAGATGGGGCGAAAATCCTCGGCGGCATGCAGTTCATGACCGATGGCTATGCCCTGAACGCCGGTACTGCGGGTGTGATCAGCGCGGTCAATGGCAACAGTGGCACCTTCGCCGTACGGCTCGACCCAGGTGTCACCGCCAGCATCGATGTCGCTATCAACGGCCCGGCAACCCTCAACAAGCTCGACACCGGCACCCTGGTGCTCAACGGCGCCAATGCCTACACCGGCGGCACACTACTGAGTGGTGGCACCCTGGTCGTGGGCAGCGACAGCGCGCTGGGCACTGGCACCCTGAGCGCTGCGGCAGGCACCACGCTGGACAGCAACAAGGCCGTGACGCTGCTCAACGACACCAGCCTGTCCGGCTTGCTGAGCGTGGGCGGGAGCAATGCGCTGACCCTCAACGGCGTGATCAGCGGCAGTGGCAGCCTGGCCAAGAATGGCGCCGGGACCCTGAGCCTGGGCGGCAACAACAGCTATCGCGGCCCGACCGCGCTGAATGCTGGCGCCCTGGTTCTGACCTCCGGTTCGGCACTGGGCATGGGCGCGCTGAATGTGGCCAACGGTACCCAGCTGGACAACAGTGGCGCATTCAACCTGGGCAACACCGTGAACCTGCTGGGCAACCTGACCGTGCTCGGCAGCAACGACCTGGCTCTCAGCGGGCAGGTCAATGGCGTGGGAGGCTTGACCAAGCAAGGCGCCGCCAAGCTGATCCTCAACGGTAGCAACAACTTTACCGGCAACACCGAGGTCAACGGCGGAACCCTGCAGCTTCTTGGTTCGTTGAAGAGTGCCCAGGTCAACGTCAACAATACGGGCACCTTGGCGGGTAGCGGTACGCTAAACGGCGCACTGACGGTCAACAGCGGCGGCCATCTCAGCCTGAGTAGCGGCACCACCCTGTCAGTGGGATCGCTGACCATGAGCAGCGGCTCCAACTTCGATGCCGCACTTGGCGCGCCTTCGACGCAGGCATTGCTCAGCACCGGCAACCTGACCCTGGACGGCAATCTCAATGTCACCGACGCCGGCAGTTTTGGCGCGGGTGTCTATCGCCTGATCAACTACACCGGCAGCCTGGTCGACCTGGGGCTGGATGTCGCCAGCGCGCCGAGTGGTTTCGGGCTGGGTGATCTGCAAGTGCAGACCGGCGCTCTCGGCCAGGTCAACCTGGTGGTGAATACGCCGGACCTGGGCATGCGCTTCTGGGATGGCAGCAATGCGGTTGCCAACGGCGTGGTCGATGGCGGCGCGGGCACCTGGACTGCTGGCGGCGGCAACTGGACCTCGGTCAATGGCAACGTCAACAAGAGTTGGGCGGACGACTTCGCGGTGTTCCAGGGCACGGCGGGCAGCGTGACGGTCGAAGGGCCGCAACTGTTCAACGGCATGCAGTTCCTTACCAATGGCTACCGCCTGGAGCAGGGCGCTGGCGGGAAACTGACAGCGGTCAACCGGCTGGACGGCTATACGCTGATGCGCGTCGACCCGAATGTCACGGCGACCCTCGATGTGGCCATCGACGGCACCGGCACGTTGAACAAGGTAGACAGCGGTACGCTGGTGCTCAACGGCGCGAACAGCTACACCGGTGGCACCCTGCTCAATGGCGGGACCCTGGTGGTCGGCAACGACAGCGCCCTGGGCAGTGGCGCACTGAGCACTGCCGCCGGCACCACGCTGGACAGCAACCGCGCCGTGACCCTGGCCAATGCCATGGGCCTGAACGGCAACCTGACGCTGGCGGGCAGCCATGCGCTGACCCTCAATGGCGGCATCGTCGGCAGTGCTGGCCTGGTCAAGAACGGCTTGGCCACCCTTGCCCTGGGCGGCAACAACAGCTTCGTCGGGCCGGTGGCGTTGAATGCCGGTGGCCTGGTGCTGGGCTCCAATCGGGCGCTGGGCGCGGGTGACCTGAATGCGGCGGGGGGCACCACGCTGGATGCCAGCAAGGCCGTCAGCATTGGCAACACGGTAAACCTGGCCGGCAATCTGGGCATCGCAGGTAGCGCCGGCATCAACCTGGCGGGCGTTGTAGGCGGGGCGGGTGGCTTGACCAAAAATGGCCAGGCCAACCTGGAGCTCAGCGGCAACAATACCTACCAGGGTGGCACCACCCTGAATGCCGGGACCTTGACCCTGGGCAGCGCAACCGCCCTGGGCCAGGGCAGCCTCACTGTCGCGGGCGCCGCGTCGCTGGACAGCAGCAGTGCGCAGGTGTCGAGCAACGCTATCGGGCTCAACGCCAACCTGACGGTCGCCGGCAGCAATGACCTGACCCTGGATGGGGCCATCAGCGGCAACGCCGGGCTGGCCAAGAATGGCAACGCCAACCTTACCCTCAATGGGGCCAACAGCTATCAAGGCGGTACCACCCTGAACGCCGGCTCCCTGACCCTGGGCCAGGCGGGCGCCCTGGGCAGCGGTGCCCTGACGGTGAGTGGTGCATCGAACCTGAATGCCACCGGGCCGCTGGTGCTGGCCAACAACCTCAACGTCAATGCAGGCCTGACAGTCGCCAGCACCCACGACCTCACCCTGGCTGGTGTGCTGGCGGGCAATGGCAGCCTGACCAAGACCGGTCTGGCTGACTTGACCTTGAGCGGCAACAACAGCTTCAACGGCCAGTTCAATGTCCTGGTCGGCAGCCTGAACACCCTGGGTGAGACCGCGCTGGGCAGCAACGCCCAGGTCAACCTGGGCTACGGCAGCCAGCTCAACCTGGGCGGTTCCACCCACATCGCCAACCTGACCGGCAATGGCAACGCGAACGTGGCTGCGGGCACCACCTTGAACCTCGGCGCCACCGACCTGAGCAGCACCTTTGCCGGTGCACTGGGCGGCGCGGGGCAACTGAACAAACTCGGCAACGGCACGTTCATCCTCTCCGGCAACAGCGCCTTGAGCGGTGACACCCTGGTCAATGGCGGCACCTTGACGGTCAATGGCTCGCTGGCCAGTGGCAATGTCATCGTCAACAACGGCGGCACGCTGAACGGTGGCGGCAACCTGATTGGCGCGGTAAGCGTGGCCAACGGCGGTCACCTGGGCTTGAGCACGGGCAGCACCTTGTCCGCCGGCTCGCTGGTGCTGGCGCAGAATGCCAACCTCGACGTGGCACTGGGCACGCCGGTAGCGGGCGGCGGCACGGCACTGCTGAATGTTGCGGGCAACCTGACCCTGGATGGCACCTTGAATGTCACCGATCAAGGTGTCTTTGGGGCGGGGGTCTACCGCCTGGCCAACTACGGCGGGAACCTGACGGACAACGGCCTGAACATCGGCACATTGCCGGGGGGTACCGCAGCAGGTGACCTGACCGTGCAGACGGTGGTGGGCAATCAGGTCAACCTGCTGGTGGCCACCGCCAATACCACCGTGCAGTTCTGGGACGGCGGCCAGTTGGCCGGCAATGGCAGCATCGATGGCGGCAACGGCACCTGGGCTTCGGGCGTGACCAACTGGGCCAACGTCGACGGCAGCTACAACCAACACTGGGTCAACCAGTTCGCGGTCTTCCAGGGCGCAGCGGGCAATGTCTCGGTCAATGGTGTGCAGAGCATCACCGGCCTGCAGTTCGCCAGCGACGGCTATCGTCTGCTGAGCGGCGTGGCAGGCAGCCTGAACCTGGTCAACGGCACTGCCAGTGTGCGGGTTGATCCAAACAGCACCGCCACCCTGGATCTGGCCATCAACGGCAACGGTACGCTGAACAAGCTGGACAGCGGCACCCTGGTGCTCAACGGCGCCAACGGCTACACCGGCGGTACGCTGCTCAATGGCGGCAGCCTGGTGCTGGGCAACGCCGGTGCCCTGGGTAGCGGCACCCTGACCAGCGCTGCTGGCACCACGCTGGACAACCGCGTGGCGCTGACCTTGAACAACGACGTGCTGCTCAACGGCGGCCTGACGCTCGCAGGCAGCAATGACCTGGTGTTGGCCGGCAACATCGCCGGTAGCGGCGGCCTGACCAAGCAAGGCGCCAGCAACCTCACGCTCAGCGGCAGCAACAGCTTCGGCGGCGCGCTCGATGTATTGGCGGGTAGCCTCACCACGGTCGGTGGCGCAGCCTTGGGCAGCGGCACCGGGGTCAACCTGGCCAGCGGCGCCTCGCTGAACATCGGCAATTCCCTCACGCTGGCCAGCCTGACCGGCAACGGCAGCACGCAGATCGCTGCGCCCGCTGTGCTCAGCGTTGGCAGCAATGGCCTCGCCAGCAACTTTGCGGGTGCCTTGAGTGGCGCCGGCCAACTGAACAAGGTTGGCAACGGCGTGCTCACCCTCGGCGGCAACAACACGCTGAGCGGTGACACCCGCGTCGCTGCGGGCACCTTGAATGTTGCGGGCTCGCTGGCCAGTGCCAGCGTAGCAGTCGACAACGGCGCCACCCTGACCGGCAACGGTAGCCTCGCAGGCGCGGTCAACGTGGCCGATGGCGGCAACCTGAACCTGAACGCCGGCAACACCTTGTCGGTGGGTTCACTGGTACTGGGCCAGAATGCCAACCTCAACGTCGGCCTGGGCGCACCTGCGCTGGGCGGCGGTTCGTCGCTGCTCAATGTGGGCGGCAACCTGACCCTGGACGGCAAGCTGAATATTGCCGACCTCGGTGGCTTCGGCACGGGTGTCTATCGCCTGGCCAACTACGCCGGCAACCTGACCAACAATGGCCTCGCCATCGGCACACTGCCAGGCAACCTGACAGCGGCCGACATGCAGGTGCAGACGGCCGTGGGCAACCAGGTCAACCTGCTGGTGCAGGCGCCGAATACCACCGTGCAGTTCTGGGACGGCAGCAACGCCCAGAGCAACGGTGCGATCAACGGCGGTGCCGGCACCTGGAGTACCGGTGCGAGCAACTGGACCAGTGTCGACGGTGTCTTCAATCAGGCCTGGGGCAACAGTTTCGCGGTGTTCCAAGGCACTGGCGGGCAGGTCGGCGTCGAGGGTGCACAACGCATCGGCGGCATGCAGTTCGCCGGCAATGGCTACCAGTTGGTGGCCGGCAACGCGGGTAGCCTGACCCTGGTCAACGGCACCACCGGCAACACGGCCGTGCGCGTCGACCCGAACGTCACTGCCACCCTGGATGTCGCCCTCAACGGCAGCGGCACGCTGAACAAGCTGGACAGCGGCACCCTGGTATTGAATGGCGTCAACAGCTACAGCGGCGGCACACTGCTCAATGGCGGTACCCTGGTGGTCGGCAACAGCGGCGCGCTGGGCAGCGGCAGCCTGACCGCCGCCGACGGCACGCGCCTGGACAACAGCAGTGTGCTGGCCCTGAACAACGCAGTCGTCCTCAATGGCGGCCTGACCCTGGCCGGCAGCCATGACCTGACCTTGGCCGGTGCAATCAGCGGCACCGGCTCGCTGCTCAAGCAAGGCAGCAGTGCCTTGACCCTGAGTGGTGACAACAGCTTCAGCGGCGCACTGAACATCCAGGGCGGCAAGCTGACCCTGGACGGCATCAACGCACTGGGCAATGCCACCCTGATCATCGGCAGTGCAGGCAGCGTGGGCATGAGCGGTGCAACCACCCTCGACGTGCTCGGTGGTACTGGCCACATGAACCTGGTGGCTGGCAGTGCCTTGCAGGTAGGCGCCAACCATTCCGGCAGCGTATATGACGGCAACCTCAGCGGTCGCGGCAGCCTGAACAAGATCGGCAACGGCAAACTGGTGCTCAATGGCCAGTCCAGCGTTGGCGACACCCATGTCACCACCGGTAGCCTGATTGTCGGTGGCGCGGCGGGCAGCACCGCCAGCCTGGCCAGCAATGTGCAGGTCGACAACGGTGCCATGCTCGGTGGCCATGGCCTGATCGACGGCAACATCAGCCTGGCCAGCGGCGCCAAGCTCAACCCGGGCAACTCCATCGGTACCCTGCGTGTGGACGGCAACGTCAACCTGACGCCGGGCTCCATCCTGGAGATCGAAGCCAACCCGGACGGCACCTCGGACAAGCTGATCGCCACCGGCACCGTCAGCCTCGGCGGCGCGCGCCTCAACGTGTTGGCGGGTGCCGGTAGCTGGGCACCGGACAATCGCTACGGGATCATCCAGGCTGCAGCGGTCAACGGCACCTTTGCCGAGATCACCAGCAACCTAGCCTTCCTGACACCGAATGTGGCGTACTCCGCCACGGGTGTGGAGCTGCAGTTGCAGCGCAACGATGTCAGCTTCGCCTCGGCGGGCACCACCTCCAACCAGCGTGCGGTTGCCACGGCAGTGGACGCAGGTGGCAAGGGCGCCCTGTACAACGCAGTGTCGTCATTGAGTGTGGCCCAGGCTCGGGCCGCATTCGACAACCTCTCCGGCGAAGTGCATGCCAGCACCCAGGGTGCGTTGTTCGATGACAGCCGCCATGTACGCGACGGCATCAGCCAGCGTCTGCAGGCGGCCCAGGGCAGGGCGCCGGCGGATGGCGTGCTGCACAGCGACGCCGACAGCGGCATGACCTTCTGGATGCAGGGTTATGGCGGCTGGGGTGACAGCGCTGGCAACAGCAACGCGGCCAAGGCCGAGCACAACAGCAGCGGTACCTTGCTGGGTATCGACCTGCCGCTGAACGAGCATTGGCGTGTGGGTGTGGCGGCCGGTTACGGCAGCAACAAGCTCGATGTGGACGCGCGCAATTCGTCGAGCGACATCGACAGCACGTCGCTGACGTTGTATGCCGCAGGGCAGTGGGACGCGATCAACCTGCGCCTGGGCGCCTCGCATGCCTGGAACGACATCGACAGCAGCCGTCGGGTCAGCTTCGACGGGATTGCCGACCACGACAAGGCCAACTATGACGCCAAGACCACTCAGGTGTTCGGTGAGTTGGGTTATGCAGTCAAGGCGGGTGAGTTCACCGTTGAACCGTATGTCGGGCTGGCCCGCGTGAAGGTGGATAGCGACAGCTTCAACGAGAAGGGCGGTGCTACGGCGTTGCGTGGCGATAGCCAGAACGACAGCGTTACCTACAGCACCCTGGGTGTGCATGCCTCGACGCCGCTGGCGAAGGTTGCTGGGGTGCCGGTGTCGCTGCAGGGCACCTTGGGTTGGCAGCATGCCTTTGACGACCTGGATACCGAGCGCCAGATGGCGTTTGCCGGTGGCAACAACTTCACCGTGCAGGGTACGCCGTTGGCCAAGGACTCGGCAGTGGCGCAACTGGGGGTGAAAGCCCAGGTGGCTGCGGGCACTACCGTGGAACTGGGTTATGCCGGGCAGTTTGGTGATGGCTACAAGGACAACGGGGTGCGCCTGGGGCTGAATGTGAGCTTCTGATCTGCTGTGTAGGAGCCGGGCAAGCCGGCTCCTATCGGTCTGTGGGAGCGGGCTTGTCCCGCGATCGAGCGTGAAACGCTCGTAAACCCTGGCGTGGTGATCGTTCTGACACACCGCGTTTACTGGTTTTGCTGCCGCTTTGCGGCAGATCGCGGGGCTAGCCCGCTCCCACATGATTCACAGCGCCAATGACATCTCAGATCCGCGCCAACGCCTGCGCCAGGTCTGCGCGCAAGTCTTCCACGTCCTCGACCCCCACCGACAAGCGCACCAGCGCATCACCAATGCCCAGCGCCGCTCGGGTATCTGCCGGAATGGTCGCGTGGGTCATGATCGCCGGGTGCTCGATCAGGCTTTCCACACCCCCCAGGCTCTCGGCCAAGGCAAAAATCTCCACGGCCTCCAGGAAGCGCCGGGAGCCCGCAAGGTCAGTGTTCAAGTCCATCGAGATCATCCCGCCAAATCCGCGCATCTGCCGTTTGGCCAGCTCATGCTGGGGGTGTGACGGCAAACCGGGGTAATACACCCGCGCCACCTGCGGCTGGCGCTCCAGCCAGTGCGCCAGTTCCAGCGCATTGCTGCAGTGGCGCTCCATGCGCAACGCCAGGGTCTTCACCCCGCGCAAGGTGAGGAACGCATCAAACGGCCCGGCAATCGCCCCCACCGCGTTCTGGATGAAACCCAGGCGCTCGGCCAGATCAGGGTTGTCACCCACCACCGCAATACCACCGACCACGTCGGAATGACCATTGAGGTATTTGGTCGTCGAATGCACCACGATATCGAAACCAAGCTCCAGCGGCCGCTGGATCCACGGGCTGGCAAAGGTGTTGTCGGCCACGCAGAGAATCCCCCGCGCCTTGCACAAGCGAGCGATGGCGGCCAGGTCCGCCAGGCGCAGCAGCGGGTTGCTCGGGGTCTCGATGCAGACCATCTGCGTGTCATCGGTAAGCGCGGCTTCAAACGCCGCCAGGTCCGTCAGCTCGACAAAGCTGTAGCGGTGCCCGGCGCTGCGCCGGCGTACCCGCTCGAACAGGCGGAAGGTGCCGCCATACAGGTCGTTGCCGGAGACCACATGGGCCCCGGCATCAAGCAGCTCCAGCACTGCCGAAATCGCCGCCAGCCCGGAGGCGAAGGCGAACGCCTGGCTGCCACCTTCAAGGTCCGCCACGCAACGCTCCAGCGCCCAGCGCGTGGGGTTGTGCGAGCGGCCGTAGTCCAGGCCCTTGTGCACGCCGGGGCTCTGTTGCAGGTAGGTGGAGTTGGCATAGATAGGCGGCATCAGCGCCCCGGTGGACGGGTCTGGCGACTGCCCGGCGTGAATCACCCGCGTGGCAAAGCCGTGGGCGGCTGCCGGTTTATCGTGTTGGCTCATGGCAGGGATCTCCGTAAATGGTTGAGTAGATCAGAGCGGGTAATCAATCCATGGAAGCCCGAGGCATCGGCGATGATCGCCACCAGGCCACGGTCAAGCTCGGCCTGAAGCTCAGCCAGGCTGGCATTGGGCGGCAGGGTTTCCAGCTGGCCGGTCATGGCGCTGGCAACGGTTCGGCTGAAGTGCGACGCGTCTTCGTAAACGCCCAGCAGAATGTCGGACTCATCGATCACGCCGACCAGTTGCTTGCCATTGACCAGCACCGGCAGTTGCGACACATCGGCCAGGCGCATGCGCTGGAAGGCGGTGAGCAGGGTGTCGTCCGGGCCGACGCTGATCACCCGGCCATCCTCGAAGCGGCGCGCGACCAGGTCGCGCAGGTCGCCATAACGGGTACGTTGCATCAAGCCCTGGTCGGTCATCCATTGGTCGTTGTAGACCTTCGACAGGTAACGCGTGCCGGTGTCGCAGACAAAGCTGACCACCCGCTTGGGTTCGGTCTGCTCGCGGCAGTAGCGCAGGGCGGCGGCCAGCAGGGTGCCGGTGGAAGAGCCGCCGAGGATGCCTTCGGCGCGCAGCAGTTGGCGGGCATGGGCGAAGCTGTCTTCGTCGCTGACCGAATAGGCGTGGCGCACGCTGGACAGGTCGGCAATCGAGGGGATGAAGTCTTCGCCGATGCCTTCTACCGCCCACGAACCGGCGCTGCCGATGGCCCGGCTGCGGCTGTATTCGGCGACCACCGAACCGACCGGGTCGGCCAGCACCATTGCCAGTTCCGGCTGCACCCGTTTGAAGAAGCGGGTCAGGCCGGTGAGGGTGCCCGCCGAGCCGACGCCGACCACGATGGCGTCCACGTCATGTTGCATTTGCGCCCAGATCTCCGGCGCGGTGCTGCTCTCGTGGGCCAGCGGGTTGGCCGGGTTGTTGAACTGGTCGGCGAAAAAGGCGTCGGGAATGTCAGCGGCCAGGCGCGCGGCGACGTCCTGATAGTAATCGGGGTGACCCTTGCCGACATCGGAACGGGTGATGTGCACCTCGGCACCCATGGCCTTCAGGTGCAGGACCTTCTCGGTCGACATCTTGTCCGGCACCACCAGCACCACCCGATAGCCTTTGGCGCGGCCGACCAGGGCCAGGCCCAGGCCGGTGTTGCCAGCGGTGGCTTCGACAATGGTGCCGCCGGGGCGCAGGCGGCCATCGCGTTCTGCTGCGTCGATCATCGCCAGGCCGATACGATCCTTGATCGAGCCTCCGGGGTTTTGCGATTCAAGCTTGAGATACAACTCGCACGGGCCGGTATCAAAACGGCTGACGCGCACCAGCGGCGTGTTGCCAATCAGGGCAAGCACGGCGGGGCTGGAAGGGCTATGCATGTCGGTACACTCCTTGTGACAGGCGTAAAGGTTGCGCATGCACCATAGGCGTGCGATGGCCAACCCGCAACCGGCAGCTCGGCCAAAGCGTGGCCGGGTAGATCAGCAACTGCATGTGGCTGTGCCGAGAGTGGCGCAGAAGGCTGCCGAGTTGATCTTTCAGGGTGCCTGAACAGTGGGGGGAAGTTCCTCTTCTTTGAGAGTTGTAGGAGCGGATGTGTGAACTTTCTATGGGGGCGGTTAGTTTGCTAAACGCACTGTTCAATTCTATTTGTTGTGGGGTGTGATACGGTCGAAAAATACAAGAAAGGAGTGGTTTGTATGACCGTTTTGCGCGTTCTGATTGGCGGAGTTTTGTTTGGGCTTACGGTGTTTTCCACGGTTGCCAATGCTGGCCCGACGGTGACGGTAACTGTTAAGAATATTGGAGTGGAGGATGCTGTTTACACAGTGGTAACTGCCAACGAGGCGAGCACCAAACAAAATGCCAGCCCTACACCGGAGGTCACTGTTCGCGGTGGTACGCTCACGACCTATCGTGTTCAAAGCAAGGTCAGCCCCGATGCCAATGCGGCAATGGTTCGTTATGTCATGGGCCGGAAGGTCTGCCAGTTCTCAACCACCTACACGCTTGGCGTCGGAAGTGGAGGCGTTCGGGTGCCCAAGTGGAACAAAACTGCAACACCCAGTGCAGGTGCGGTATGTACGGCCAACATAACCTCGTTTGATGCTACGACCCGCGAGTGGAATGTCGAGTTCACCATGAAGTAGCACGTGCGCGCGCAATAGATGAAAACTGTCCATTCTCCTCAGGAGTGGACATTGTATTTCAGCCCTGGAGGGGTACTTGTGATTGGTTTGATTGGTTATGGTTCGGCAGCCAACATGATGTCAGTAGGCGTTGTTGTACCTGGCGTGGCAGTAGCCGTTACGCCCATTGCGCGCCCTGTCGAAGAAGGAATAAAAGAAAGCCTCTCGTCACTTGCGAAACAGTTGAGTGCTGCTGTTGCTCGTGCGGAACAACGAGACTCAAGTCTGTCGCGAGATCAACTCTTCAAAAAAGCCGAGGAGGTCTGGAGCAGGCTTCAGGGTATTACCTACACTGCCTACCGTGAGCTTCATGATGCCGAAGTCCCATCGAGTGGCGACCCTGAACGGTTGGCCCGGGCTGAGGCTGCAACCATTTTTATGCACGGGAAGGGTAGTAACCCGTTCAGTGGGCTCAGCCCCAAGGAGCTGGCGGCGATAGCCTATGATGAAAGCGGCGACTTTACCGTTAACGAGCGCAACGCTGCGTTGAGCGAGTCCTACCGGCAGCAGAGTGAGTGGAATCAGAAAATCGCAGCGCGCATGCGCGATGAGAGCGCTCAGACAGGGCAAATCGTCGAATCGCTGAAAGAGATTCTTGGGCATTACCAAGGTATGCCTGCCATAGAGTTGGCGCGCTATGGCATGGATGTCATCCAGAACACTCAGCGGCAGATCGACGAAGAGTCACTTGAGGGGCCGACCAGCACCGCCAAGATGCTCACCCTGTTCGAGCTGCTCAGCAAGCAGCGTTTGAATCCGCCTGACAGCAGTGATGAGCAGCAGGCAGCAGACAAGGCGCCGCTGCCGAGCGCGGGGCCCCAACGCTAAGAAACGGAGAATAATTTTTTTGAAATCAGGGGCTTGCAAGCGTCTGCGAATACGTACATAATTGCGTCCATTGAAAGCGAGGGGAAATAAAAATTCCCAGCGTAATCAATGAGATAGAGCAAATACATTGTATTTGTCTTATCTTATGGCCGAGTAGCAAAATGGTTATGCAGTGGATTGCAAATCCATCTACGCCGGTTCGATTCCGACCTCGGCCTCCATATTCGAAAGCCCCGCAGATCAACGTCTGCGGGGCTTTTTTGTGGCCTGCGAAAAAGCCAATCGTTTTCGCAACTATACCCATCGTTTCCGCAACTCGGCGCCAAGGGCTTGTGGGGCGAATTTGCCCTGTATGCCGTCAATACCCAGCCCCTCCAGTCACACCCTTGCTTTTAGGGGCTTGGCGGGATTTTTGTTGGGCGTTGCTCCATTCTGCGCAGGTGGTAAAGCCGCTGTGGTCCACTTTGCCTTTGCCGTCGAAACTGACGTTGTACGGCTGGCGCTGACTTGATTTTGTAAACATATAGTCATAGCACGTACCCAGAACCACCGTACGGTCAGACACCGCGAGCGGCTTTCCGCCGATTTGCTCGACTTGCTCCATGCTCATGCCGCTTTGAACCTTCGATACCAGAGGTTGGTTATGAAAGGTTCGTGAGTTCGTGCTGCAACCACTGACAATCACGATCAGTGCCAGCAGTACAACGCGTGGTGCGGTCATGGCAGGGCCCCCGTTCTCGGGTTTTTCACATGCCTACCAGTAAAGTCGAGATTCGCTTCAGCTACCACCCCTCTTACCCAACGCCGCCCTGCGGTCGCTCAATGGAGTGAAACGATGTTCCCGACGTACCTGCGCTGGCCAATGATGATTGGCCTCTTTGCGGCTGTGGTCGTATTGGTCACCACCGCCCTGCAGTGCATCAGCGGCAAGAGTGAAATAGCCGAAGTGGTGTTGCCGTTGCTGCTGGCAGCGGTGTTTATCTGGTGTCACCACAACACAGCCAGGTCTTAGGCGCTGTACGAAATACCGAGAAACCCAATCATCCCGCTGCGCTCGATGAAGCGCAAACCCAAGCCTGGCTTATCAAGACTGTTTGATCGGCCCAAGTACCGTCAGCGCAACATCATCGAGCGCATGTTTGGCTGGCTGAAAGAGAACCGCCGGATCGTGACACGCTTTGACAAGCTCGCGAAAAGCTATGCCGCTATAGTCTCGCTGGCTTGTTCAATACGGTGTTTGCGACATCTCCTTTCCTACAGAACCTAGGTCATCAATACCCCAGTCCATGGGCTTGCAGGCAAAGGACTGGGCAAGTCCTTTACGCTTTTGTTTGGGTTTTGACGATCAACTGCCACTGTACGGGGGCCGATTGGTTAGCGTGCTGGTGTCGGTTTTGAGGGGGGAATTTGTCGTCTTTGTTGGAAGTGATCTCGTCGCCGCATCCTGTGCATCGGTAAATACCGGAAGCAGGTACGGTGGCTCCGATTCCGTAAGCGTTGCTCCACTCCGGTGCGCCGCCCAGTAGCGTGGTTGCTACCTGGGTAACGTGTAACGCCGTGTTTGCAGTTATCTGTGCCATTGTCATTCCCTCGCATGGCTTGCTGGAGGCACAAAGCTTCTACGGTAGGCCCGAGGCATTCCATCCACGCTGGATGCCCGGCCAGTTGGTAAATTGCGGGTAAACCTCGGGAACTTTTTCTTTTGATAGTGTCAATTTGACATACCGATGCGCAGAGCACGCTAGGTGTTAAAAATACCGGGTAGCCTCCCGGCAAACCAAGGAAGAAAGAGATGAAACTGATTTTTGTCCTGCTGATGATGATTAGCGGCTATACCTTTGCCAGCTGCGACAGCATTGGTGATTCGGATCAGCGTGCTTATTGCAAAGCGAAGGAGGGCCACGGCAGTTGCAACTCGATCTCCGCCACCGACCTGCGATATGCCTGTAACGCGGAAACTAATGGGGGTAGTTGCAACAGCATCAGCGACAGTGACCAGCGTTACTACTGCAATGCCAAGACCAACCATGGAAGCTGCAACTCGATCTCCGACCGCGATCTACGCTACGCCTGCAATGCTGAAACCAACGGAGGCAGCTGCAATAGCATTGACGACAGAGATCAGCGCTATCTGTGTAATGCGAAAACCAACAACGGTAGTTGCGGTTCGATCTCCGACAGAGACCTGCGTGCGCAATGTGATGCTTTGAAGCGTTGATTGAAGGTCCAATTCATCAATTTTAAGCATCGACGACGCATTGGAAAAAGTTACCGCCTACGAGATTTTGAATTCGGAAATGCTACAGTCCCGCCAAACCAACGAGGAAACGGCATGCGAATTTTGATTGGGGCGGTAGCGGTGGCGCTGCTGGCAGGTTGCACCACTCCTTCAGAGCTGAAGTCAGGTGATGCTGTATTCGTTTCGGCAACCAAAAAACTGCCGAAGCAATATGCCTTATGCGTTTTCCCTAAGTGGCAAGACCTCAACGCCGAGTCGGCAATGACCGAAACTGAGACAGGGTATCGTTTGGTGATGGCCAACCCAGGTGTAGGGCAAACCGATGAGCTTTTGGAAGTTTCAAAGACTTCAACTGGCTCGACGGTTCGTCATTTTCAGCGAATCGCCTTGATGCAAGTAGGCAGGGGTGATGTCTCTGAATCAGTAAAAAGCTGCATTTGAATTCATAAAAACAAGCCGCCTACGGGCGGTTATTTTATATCTGGAAAAAAGTAATGTCCTTACTCGCTACCGAATACTCGCCGCTCGTAATCGTCAGGCTCGGCGGTCCAATGCGCCAATTCGGTAAGGAGTTCAAGCTCGCGGTTCGTACTCCAGTCGAGGCGATTAGGACTCATAGGCGCTGTCTGAAAAAGGTGTCGCAGACACCGCATGACACAAGCCAACGAGACCATCGGTTTCTATGAGTTTCAGACAGAACCTAAAGTGCGAACTCAGCGGGCGGCAAAAAGAGTAATTATCTGACGGATTGCTGGATTTGATTTTTTGGTCGATGAAGAGCGGAGGATACCTTCGGAAAATTCAACTTTCCACATGGTTCATGGAACTGCTAGCTGTGCTTGCCGAATAGCGGCCACGGCCACATTAAGTTTCCGCACTAGTTCCTCTATGCCGCCAGATTCGTTTAGAGCTACCATTAATTTCAATTCGGCCTCAACTTCCCATATGCAGGTAGTATGTGTGGCTACACGTTCCCGTAGATCTTTGAGCGACTGCTGTCCACCTGCATAGTCCTCAACATACTGCGCGACCAGCGTGAAGCATGATGAACCAAACGCGATGCATCCACTTACCAAAGCAGCTCGAGTGGAGCCTTGAGTCAGAGCTGCGATAATTCCGGCCGAGGACAATGATGAAACAACTGCACCGGCCAGGCGAAGACGGGCCGACATACGGAATCTTCGCTGTATCCTCTGCGAGGTTGCCAGGCCCTCCTCCTTAGCTACAGCTATAGTCTGCTGCGCGAGGTCTTGTAACATTTGCGATGACGGAAGTGAATCATCACCGAGTTTCTTACCGGGTTCGAGTGCGCTTTTATACGATGGATACTCCGACTGTAAACGCGTAAGTGCGTCAGGTTTCCGGCGATTTAGCAAATCCACAATTGATTGAATCGAGAGTATAGCTGTGTCAGTCATCTGCGGTGTCTCCCTTGTGAAGCACTCTGGATACACAAAACTCAATCAGCAAAAGAGCTCCCGCAATTACAAGTCCCGGGATATCGGCAGGGTTCCAGTTGCTGTTTCTTCGAGTCAAGAAGCGCAGTGCGAAAGCAGATATGAGCATTGAAGTGCTGCCACTTACAATCCAATAGATGAGCCGCGTTTGCAGGTCTGCGTACTCAATGCCTCTAAATAGCTCAATTGGAGACATTAAAATAGCGACCAGAATTCCTATAACCCCCACAAACAGAGGTATCCCTAGGTATCTGACTGTCCAGGGCTCGCCATTTGCTTCTTCTGCAAAGTGTCGAGACCATTTCCAGCCAAAATAAGCGGGCACCAAACTAGTCCAGCCCAAAGTCATAAAAAGCGGTACTGTTCCAACTACCCAAGCTCCTAAAATGATGGCTAGGTTGAGACAAACCGCCAACGGCATTAAAACCGCAAAACCGAGTATTCGAATGCCTTTTACCAAGGTGGAAATAATTGGGTTTCGTGCAAACGCCGGGGCTGGAGTGCGAAAGCTTTTCCATTCACGCACGATGCTGCGAGCAGAAAATATGAGGAAGAAAGCTCCAGCGAAGTACGGATATTGTACCCATGATGGAATGTATGGAACTATTCGGTCGGCCAATTCTTCCGCGCGCTCACGCCCAACAGTTGTTAACTTCAGTACGCGATAACTACTTTCTATTCGCTTGTCGACGAGTAGAGCTTTCTGCTCTGCGAAAAGCATCACTCGAGCGGAGTGCACAACCTTTGAACTGACCACTAGGTCGCCAGCAGTCGACAATGCAGATAAAGCATCACCTAATGTTGCGCGAGAAATTGCGTCCTTCAAACCATCCGCAACTCGTAAGGCATTTACTGGGTCGATAAAGGCAGATGTAGTTGAGCATGCCGCCGCTGAGCATCCAAGAAGGAATAGTGATGCATCGGCTTTTTCTGCTGCATCCTCCAGTTCGGAAAAAGAGATTTCACTCTTGATTTGACCTGCGGAATCGCGAACTATGAACTTGTCTTTCTCTACATGACCTACTATGAATACTATTTTTTCGCGTTGAGAGCGTATTTGATGAACGGCTTCGCTAGGCGTATTTGACCCGGCTGGTATATGGTACTCTCCAACTGCTTTGTCAAGTCTTGCCAGTTCGTCCGCATCAGAAGGATCCATGAGCGATACAACTCGAATCTTGTCGTTCTGGAATGGCCGCTCAAGCGCCCAACTCAACTCGCCTGAATGCTCTCCTATTCTGATGAATATTCCCGGATATTTTTCCATAAGCAGAGTCTCACCTGTAGGCGTGGCGCGAACGACCAAACGGCCGACTGTGCCAGTCTCGCTGACAACAAACGCAGGTTTGCCTGACGCTTTTATTGCATCTCGTACTATATTTTCTAGACGGTTGATGTCTATCTCAGAAACAATCAGCTCCACTTGTTTAAGAAGCGCAGTCCCCTGAGGTGTTAGAGTCATCGCAGCACCGGTCGACATAGTGGCTATTACAATTTCACGCCCCGCGATATCAATAGCACGAACCTCGCTACCTGAAATTTCTAGGGCGTGCGCCCCCTGTCGCGATTTGGGAAGTGTCTTTAATACTGCACGGCCTGTCACGACACTGGCTTTTTTCGCAAGTTTCGCTACCTCTTCTCCAGAATTTAAAAACGCGCCCCACCAACTGGCGTGACTTTCGCTGATGAAGAACAGGAGGCAAAATGTAATATAGCTCAAAGTCGAAAAGCGACCATGGCACATGTCTTCTCTCCGGTAATTTTGCCACTTCTGTTAGGCGACCACCCGCTCAACAATCAGCGCGGAGAACAGTCGCCTAGCGATCAGCCTTACCCATCGGGAACCCCCTGCTTGCTTGAGCGCTGCACCAGAAACGAGACATAAGGTGAGCAGGAAAGTCGACATGGCTTTGGTTGTTTGTGGAGTTTAGCAGCGCGCTCATGGTCTGCTTTTGGCCGATTTTTTTGAAAAAGTCGGTCCGACCAAACGGCCTGATCATTGACTGGTGAAAACGCCTTTTTTGCACGCTGCTACGTGAAATCCGAGTCCGGAAGCCTCTGCCAAAAGTAAAGATTTCAATCTCTGGCACATGCTTTTTTGATGCGCAAACCATGGCAGACTTTTTCAACAGAATCGGCCGATTTCCGCCGGTCATCGCCACCCATTTAGCTGGTCACATCCTGCACCAATGACTGGTCTAGTCGAATGCAAATGGGTGGTCAATCCCATGCAATTACGCAGCTGTTCACTCCCCCTCTGATTGTTATTCTGTGGAAGAATCTAAACATGCTAGCGCGGTCGGCTGTGCGTGCAGGTTGATTCTGAGGACTTAAGAGAGATCAACGGCGATCAGGGCTCTTAGGCTCTGTCTGAACAAAGGTGTCGTAGACACCGCATGACACAAACCAACGAGACCATCGCTCCATAACTTTTTGCGAGCTTGTCGAAGCGTGTCACGATTCGGCGATTCACTTTCAGCCAGTCGAGCATACGCTCGATCACGTTACGTTGGCGGTACTTGGGACGATCAAACAGGCGGGGCAATCCTGGCTTGGGTTTGCGCTTCATCGCACGCAAAGGAATAACCGGTTGCATACGATATCGCTCACAGTAACGCCAGAGTGCATCAGCGTCGTAGCCCTTGCCAGCCAGAAGCCAGCGGCAGCGCTTGCGAGGTCGGCCGCGTTTGCTCGCCGGGATGCAGACCTCGTCCAGCAATGGCTGTGCGTAGCTGATATCGCTGGCTTGACCGCCTGAAAGAAGAAAGCGCAATGGCACGCCGTTGGCGTCGCAGAGCATGTGAATCTTGGTGGTGAGGCCACCGCGACTTCGGCCTAGAGCAAGGTCGGCGGGTTCATCAGGCCCCCTTTTTTACCTGCACCTGATGAGGCGCGGGTAGCACGAACAGCAGTTGAATCGATCATCCAGATTTGTAGATCAATAAGCCCTTGATCATTGAGCTTGAGATGTAATCGCTTGAGCATCTGATCAAAAGTTCCTCGGTTTCGCCAAACCCGGAAGCGGTGATAAACCGTACGCCAAGGCCCAAAACACTCGGGCATGTCCCGCCAGGCAGCACCTGGCCGTAACAACCACAGCACGCCATCGAGCATCAGGCGATCACTTGATCGTGGTCGGCCTCTGGTGTGGGTTGGGGTGAAGAGATCAGCGAGCACATCCCATACCTCATCCGAAATTTCGTAGCGCTTAGCCATCACAGGATTCCTTTCCATAGATGGCTGAAAACCATACAAAATCTCAGCGTTCGCGCCACTGGCGTTCGGTTTCTATGAATTTCAGACAGAACCTAGTTGTGCTCATTGCATGCCAATCGTGCGCAATGTTTTTCTGCGAATAGCGTGCGATAAAAAAGCCCGCCGAAGCAGGGCTTTTTTATGAGCGGGTTAAAGACTGGCTCAGTTGGCGCTATGCTTTTGCTGAAAAGCGAGATTGCCAGGAAGCAGAGGAAGATGTGTTTGCATTCATGACTTCCCCGCCTACAGCCTTCGCTATCATTGCGGCACGAAGCGAGCCCAACTCTCCAGAGTTATCACCAGGGAGATTCAGGTTTTTCAGCTGTGCGGCGTAGGCGTCGGTAACCGCTACCACGCCAGACTTGTAAATTGTCGCAACAAGCTGATCACCCTTCATGACAACGTTGGCTGCATTATGGGGAGCGTTATCGGCATCAAGACGACCTATGCCTCGTTCCACTTCTTCGGCTTTACGCAGACCTTCAGCTGCGGCCTTCAGGTCATGAGCGAAGTTGGCGTTCGATTTGACCTGCGGAAGATTCAACTCTGCAATGCTGCGCGACGTTGTCGCCAAAGGTATGCCTTTAGAAATTTCCATGAAATACACCTCCTTTTGTTCAACTCTTTCCAGTCCCAGGAAACTTACACCAACGCCAGGTTCTGCAACGAGGTCTCGGTGTACGAAGCCTGGTCAGTGGGCAGCAACTGGGACAGATCGAACCCGGCACCAGTGCTGTCTGCCAGGTAGTCGGTATTGGTATTGACATTGTTCAGGTAGAAGTCCTGAGCATGACCCCATGCTGAATGATTCCATTCTGATCCACGTCTTCCGAAGTGTATAGCAGAAGGTCATTGTTGACCGCTTGATAGTGGATGTTGACAAGAATGTGTCAACATTCAGTCATGCCACGTACCCAGCCCCCCCGTACGATAAGACTCCGCGAGCGGCTTTCGGCCGATGCGCTCGACCTGTTGTGTTCATGCCAGGTCGAGTTTCGCTTAATCCTCCCACCGCCTACCCAACGCCGCCCTGCGGTCGCTCAATGGAGTGAAACGATGTTCCCGACGTACCTGCGCTGGCCAATGATGATTGGCCTCTTTGCGGCTGTGGTCGTATTGGTCACCACCGCCCTGCAGTGCATCAGCGGCAAGAGTGAAATAGTCGAAGTGGTGTTGCCGTTGCTGCTGGCAGCGGTGTTTATCTGGTGTCACCACAATACAGCCAGATCCTAGGCCAGTACGAGCGGGGCAGGGGCGTGCCGTAGCACCAACGTGCCCCGCTCAGCGGCCGCTTACCTAGACAAACGGTTGTGAGCCGAACCCGCGCGGCAGGCGCTGCAAGCCGGACATCGCGGTCAGGCGTTCCACCCATTCACTGCGCCAATCATTGGCGGCATGCGTGGCCTTGGCCTTGCGGGCTGCGCGGCGGGCGGCATTGCGCTGGTCGCGACGGGCCTCCTTGTAGGCATCGGTGTTGCGGCAGCTGCGGCACTTCACCCGGTTCAGCTCGGTACTCGATTGCAGGTTGGCGCCGTGGTGACCACAGGCAAGGTGCCCGGCGGTCCTGAAGTGAATGACCATGTATGCGTCTCCGTCGATGTCCAGGCGCTGCCTTGATGCAGCGTCGGGGGACTGAAGTCATCATCCCGTAATGATGTCGACCATTGGCTGCGGTGCGCGTTCGATTTGCGTTCCTGGTTGGTAGCGCTGGCCTCTCGGCAGGCAAACTCGTACGAAACGTCCTGCGGGCGCTGGAGTAGGCGTTTCATCTCGCGTTTGCTTATTTTTCCAGGCAAGAAAACGTATCGCCAAACAATCTAAGTTGCCCCTTCAGCGCTGGCTATATTGCATCACGCATCGCTATCAACGACCGCTCAGGAAGAGACTGGAAGCCAGCAAAGGACTGCCCTGGCCGCAAGGGTTGACGCACGCCCCTGCCTGTCATGCCACGGCCTGTGCCCCTGATTTCATTGATTTCCTTCCTGGTTTCAGTACGAGCAGCCCTGGCTGCATACGTCGACCAAGGAGGATCTCATGCCTGCTGCCCCCCTTACCCAGAACACACCCTTTGCATTGGCCCTGCGCAATGACACCGACCTGAGCCTGGTGGTGGTGCAGGTGGCCCGTCTTGACCACGGCGGCCTGGTGCTCGGCCCCGACAGCCGGCGCTTGGCGCTGGAAGACGGCAGCCTGGTGCTGGCGCCGCATACGCAAGCCCGGGTGGCGCTGCCGGCCGGGCCTCAGGGCATTGTCCTGGCCGACGCCAGCTCGCTGTTTCCCGTGGCCAGTGGGGTCGTTGACCTTGAAGCCAACCCGGGTCAGCAACTCAGCTTGGGCCAGGTGCAAGTCGCGGCCATGGGCCAGGCCCTGAACCTGGTGCGCAACCTGATGGCCGCGCCCAGCTCGCAATTGGCCAGCGACCTGATCGACAGCCTGCAAGCCAGCCTGAAAAACCCCGGCACCGACGCTGATGCGATCCTGCGCGGGTTCTTCGACAGCCACCCGCCGTTCCAGGCCATCGATGCCACCCAGTTCGGCCTGGCCCTGAGCTGGGCGCGCAACTACGCCTACCTCTGGAGCATGGCCAGCGACGCTGCGCCGGGCCTGGAATATGACCTGCAAGCGGCGCCTTACCTGGGGGTGGCCACGGCCTCGCTGGGCCGCATCGGTTTTCGCCGCCAGGCCGGCGCGACGATTGCCGACCCCAGCGATCCCACCTGCGGCCTGCAACTGCAATGGACCCCAACGGGGGGCACCACCACCCGGCTGAACTACGCCAACGGCTGCCTCAGCGATACGGGCGCGCTAACGCTGATCGGCTCGTTCGTGGCCGCTGGCTGGGTCACCGGGCCTGCGGCGGCGGGGCTGTTGCCGGTGCTGGTGGGGAGCCTCGATGGCCAACGGGTCATCGCCGTGCCGAGCGATACCGGCATCGGCGCATCACTGGCCACCCCCAACGCGACGGCAGCAGCGGCCAAGGACACCGAGGGCCTCGGCACCCTCGACATCGCCAACCTGACCATGAGCCTGATCGGCCTGGTGTCTTCGGTGGTGACCATCGTCGGCGCGGTGATCGCGGTGGTCGGCTACTTCAAGTCGCGGCGCGCTGCCAACCAACCGATCGATCGAGTCGCCGTGCTGGATGCCCAGGCGGTGGCGCAGGAGGTCAGCGATGCCCTGCGCGACCAGCTTCGTGAGGAGTTGGCTGGCGTGCATGAGGCCCTGCCCATGATCAACGAGCTCGCGGGCCTGGTGAAGCGCCTGCGCGAGAGCATCCCGGAAACACTCCGGGAAGTGGTGCGCGAGCAGTTGGGCGACACCCTGAACACGCTGCAGGAGCAGGTGCGGGAATTGGGCGCCATCGAGATCACCCGGGGCCTGCAGGAAGTGCAGGGCAACCTGTTCGAAGCCCGGGAAAGCCTGGGCAAGGACCTCTCGCTTGCCACCCGCGAACTGCTGGATGCGCACGCGCAGATCCCCCAGGTGATCCGCGAGATGGGCGCCCAGGTAAGCCACCAGCTTGGCGAGCGGATCGAGTCCGCGCTCGAAGTCACCCGGGAAACCCTGAAGGTCAGCGAGCAAGTGCAGGAGGACATGGAGGAAGTCCGTGAAGGCGAGGAGAAAGTCGTGGAAGTGAAGTCACCGCTCGAAAAATAGACCCCGCGCGCCCGCGCGATCAATCACCCAATGGAGATGCTTTGACATGGCTGCCACCTATCCCATTCAGGTCAACAACACCACGGCCGAGGCCTTGGACGTCTACACCACGATGTCGCCGGCACAGACCGACCCGCCCTCGACCAACCCCGCCGACTATGTGCCGACCTACACCCTGCTGGGGTCGGTGGCGGCCAACGACAATGCCAGCTTCAGCACCAGCGAGGCCCTGGCCCGTGTCGTGGTCACCCGCCACAGCGACCAGTTCCCGCTCAAGGTCGCGGTCAGCAACGTGCTGATCAGCGGCAGCAATCTGATCGACCTGGGCAGCGCCGATGTGAGCATTGCCACCTCCGGCTGGAGCTTCTACCAGTCCTTCGCCAGCCAGCCCTACAGTCCTGTTTCGCTGAACTTTGCCGCGCTGGTCGAGCAGACTCCGGTCACCGCGCTCAACGCCGCCGCGCAAACCTTCTTCCAGGACAACGGTGCCCCCGGCCTGACCTTCGGCCTGTATTCGGCCATCGGCTACTGGGCCACCAACCAGTTGTATGCCTACCCTGGCAGCTACTACTGCTACGAGCCGCCGAGCGGCAGCTCCATGGGCTTCATCCTGCCGAGCACCACTGTTGGCACCCTGACCATCGCCAATGGCCAGGCCAGCTACACCCCGGTCAGTGGCGGCAATAACCTGAGCCTGGATTTCCTCGCCAGCAGCCTGGCCAGCGCCGGCGCTACCGCCAAAGGCGGCCTGCTGACCACCGCGATCATCCGCGACCTGGCTTGGGAAGGTAAACCCGACACCATCACCTGGGGCTTCGTCGGCACCCTCGATGGCCAGCAGTTCATTGCCCAGTCCTATGCCAACCCGCAAGTTCCCTGGTATGCCGTGGCCTACGACATGGTCTACGGGGCGTTCTTCACCGTGCAGTTGGCGATGACTCTGGACGCCGCGATCAACCTGCTCGGCAGCGTCGCCAACGGCCTGCAATGGTTGGGGCAGAACGTCTCCAAGCTGGCCAGCCGGATCCAGAGCAGCCTCAACAGCACCGGTGACACCGCCGGCCCCGGCAGTGGCGTTGGCGACAGTGCCGACCCGGTCAACGTCGATGTGGATATCGATGTCGACATCGATGTGGACGTGGATGTGGACATCGACATCGATATCGATGTGGACGTCGACGTGGACATCGACATTGATATCGACGTCGACTTCATCGCCGTGGTGGACGTGGATGTGGACGTCGATATCGACGTGGACATCGACGTGGTCACCGACACCGAGACGGACATCGACATTGATGTCGATACCGACATCGACACCGACGTCGATGTGCAGCCGGGCGCGGTGATGAAGGTGCTCAACAGCATCGGCAACTGGGTCATGACCAAGGCGCTGCCGACCCTGATCGAGGGCGCGGTGATCTACGTCGCCTTCCAGAGCGTGAGCAAGATCCTCGAGGCCTGGAAAAACCAGGACGAGAAGGACATCGCCAACCTGCAACCGCGCCAGAGCACCGGCCTGGGCCTGCTGGTCAACTACATGCTGCAGGACAGCACGCCGGTGGCGACACGCTGGCAGACCTTCAGCGAATACGTGCAGGACGTCTACGCCAACAGCCAGGACAGCGACCACGTGCAGACCCTGCAGGTGACCCTGTCGTCGCTGTTGCAGACCGGCAATACCCAGGCCGACAACGAGGCGGCAGCCTGGCGCTGGTCCGACCAGGACCAGGCCAATGTGGTCAACAGCATGAAGGCCGACAGCGGCAACAACACCTACCTGGCGTTCCAGGTGCTGGGCAACACCACCTACCAGGGCAAGCCCCTGCCGGTGAAAGTCGGGGCCACGGTGGCCATGAATTACCTGGCCACGCAGAGCGCGTGAAGGAGAGCCTCAATGAGCATGACCACCCCACGCCCACAGATCCCCGAGAACGGCTACCCGGATATCGAGAGCCACCGCCGTCGCTGGCGCAAACTGGCCCGCGAGATCGCCGCCCGCGGCCCGCTGGTCACCGACGATGCTGCGCTGCTGACGCCACCGGTGCGCCCCGGCACCCTGGAGATCCTCGGCTCCGGCATCGAAGCTTCGGGCTTTACCCGCAGCGACGAAGCGCGCATCCAGGCGGCCGACCATGTCTTCTACTGTGTCGCCGACCCGGCGACGAAGATCTGGATTCTCTCCGAACGCCCGGATGCCTATGACCTGTACGTGCTCTATGACGACAGCAAGCCACGTTACCTGACCTACATGCAGATGACCGAGGCGATGCTGCATTACGTGCGCGAGGGCGCCCATGTGGTGGCAATCTTCTACGGCCACCCCGGCGTGTTCGTGCTGTCCACCCACCGTGCGGTGACCATCGCTCGCCGCGAAGGGCACCAGGCAACCATGCGCGCGGCGGTCAGTGCGCTGGATACGCTGTGCGCCGACCTGGGGGTCGACCCCAGCCAGCCGGGGATGCAGATGTATGAAGCCACCGACATGCTGATCCGCCGACGCCAGCCCGACCCCGGCCTGCACCTGGTGCTGTGGCAGGTGGGGCTGATCGGTGAGCTGGGCTATCGACGCCAGGGCTACCTGAACAGCAACTTCGCCGTGCTGCTGGACTACCTCGAAGCGCTGTACGGCCCCGACCACCCGGTGATCAACTATGTAGGCTCGCGGTACCCGGGGATCGACCCGCTGATCGACCACCAGACCCTGGCCAGCCTGCGTGACCCGGCGGCGCAGTCGTGGGTCACCGGCATCTCGACCTTCTACCTGCCGCCGCGCTCGGCGGGGCAGTCCGACCCGGTGATGCTTGAGCGGCTGGGGCTGATCCGCCCCGGTCAACCGGTGCGTGCGGCCACCGAGCCGTTGCGGGTGATCGACCGCTATGACAAGCGCGAGCGGCGGGCCTTCAGTGACTTCGCCGGTTTCGATGTGCCGGCCAGCTACCAATGGCAGCCGGACACCGCTGCCGGGCGCTTTGTCCTGGCCTTGAGCGACGATGCCGGGCTGCGCGAACGCTACCGCGCCGACCCGCAAGCCGCCTTGCTGGCCTGGGGCGGCGGCCTGGATGCGCGCGAGCGGCACCTGCTGGCCCAGCGCGAGCCGGGGGCGGTGCAGCTGGCGGCCAAGGGCAGCGAGACCCAGCGTCACCCGGGCAACCGCGAGGCGCTGGAACACCTGCTGACCTACTCCTCGGCAAGCGCGGCACTGTCGCGGGCGATCCACAACGCCGCCCCCGGCGGCTTGCGCGGCGCGGCGGCGGCCTGGTCGCGCAAGGCCGGCCTGACGGTGGACTGGCCGCGCATGACCGGTGAGCTGGGGGCGCTGCTGCAATCGAGCCTGGCGCCTTGGACCGGCTTCTACATGGACAGTGCCCGGCAACTGACGTTGTCGGTGTTCTGCCGGATCAAGAACGCCGGCCTGCGCCTGGACCTCAACGGCCAGCGCCTGATCGGCGTGCGCTACCAGGCCGGGGTGCTGACCTGGAAGGCCGAAGCCGGCAACCCGACTTCCGGCTACCTGCAGTCGGACCTGTCGGTGCCGGGCTTGCGTAGCTGGATCGGGCTGGTCTGGCCGGCGGGAGAGAGTGCCGGCAGCGCGTTCAAGGTGGCCCTGCGCGGCCAGTCGCTGGCACGTCCGGCGTGCCTGGCGGTGGGGGATTATCGGGCCAGGGGCACGCACCTGAGGATGGTGCCCGCGCCCCTGGCACCACAGGGGGTGGCGGTCCTGCGTGACGGTATGGCGCTGGAGCAGGCACTGACCTTCAATGGCCGGGAAACCCTGATCGGCGACCTGCGCCTGCCCTTGTCGACCCGCCGTACGGACGATCTGCCCGGCTGGGCGGTGGGTGACTATCGCTTGCGCCTGGTGCATGGCCGCCTGGCGGAAATGCTGACCTTGCGCCTCACCCATGGCGGCCTGGAAATCGCCGGCGTGGTGGTGAACCTCAAGCTGGAACGCGGGCGCATTGCCTGGACCGATGGCCCACCCGCGCTGGCTTCGGGCGAGCTGGAGATCGTGCTCGACCCGATCACCCTGCAACCGCTGCTGCACGGCGACGGCCGTTCGGCTGCCGATCACCCGATCCGCCTGCGCGGCATGGCACTGCTCGACCCGCAGCACATCGGCCAGCTACTGGCCAACCCGAGGCTGGGCTTGCCGGCCTGGGCCTGGGCGCACCTGGTCGGGCAGATGGTCGAGGCCAGCGACAAGGGCGGGCTGTTCCTCTGGCACGGCTATGACCGCGCGCGCACCAACTTGCGGCTGGTGCGTCAAGTGCTTGAACGCCTGCGTCAGGACGACACGGAGGCCTTGTGATGATGCAAGCGCCAGCCCTGACCGCCGGGGTCGACCGCGCCGCGCTGGTGCTAGCGGCCGGGCCCCGGCCGCAACGCCGCTGGGTGCTGCTGGACTACGACACCCGGCGCTATCCGTTTGCCGCCTTGCTGTCGCGGGACGTGTTCAAGGTGCAGCGCCTGGAATTGCTGCACCACTACCTGCAACAGCAGCAGGCCGCAGCGGGCAGCCGGGCAGGGCGCCTGCGCCCGCGAGACAACCTCACGCTGACCGGCATGATGGAGCGCCAACCGGCCGATGCCGCGTTCTACCGGCTCTACCACAGCTTCATGTTGCAACGCCTGGCGCCGCTGGTGGGGCGCGGGATCTCCTACACCAGCCACCCGAAGCTGCGGGTGCACCTGGCCGGCACGCCGAGCGTGAGTTCGTTTCACCACGACATCTGCGTCACTAAGCGGATCGACCAGGTGAACTTCTGGATGCCCTTCACCGATGTCCAGGACGGCGCCACGTTGTGGTTGGAAAGCGACTACGGCAAGGGCGATTTCGCCCCGGTGCCGGTGCGTTACGGGCAGATCCTGGTGTTTGACGGCGGTTACCTCGGGCATGGCTCGATGCGCAACGACAGCGGGCGCACGCGGGTCAGCCTGGACATGCGTTTTTCCTACAAGAAAGCCACCACCCGTGCCGAGGGCGTGGCCTTGCTCGACCATCTGGCGCAGGTGCTCGAACCTGCTGCCGTTCGCGAAGGAGTGCCGATATGAACAGTCATCCCGTGCAAGAGCTGTTGAGTAGCCTGGTCGATCCGGTGCGTGGGCAACTGCCGCCCAAGGGCGTGGCCATGGTGCATTACGGCCCGGACGGGGTCAGCGTCGCCACCCGTGGCCAGGCCGACTACAGTGCCCAGGCCGGCGGCGGCCTGGCGATCCGCTACAGTGCCCGCAGCGCCGGCGGTGCGCCGCACTCGCAGAGCCAGTTGGCGGTGGACACGCAGGGGCGGGTGCTGCATTCGACGACCCAGTTGATGACCCCGGCAGGCCAGGTGCGCCAGGTGGTCAGCGGTGCCTACGACGGGTTGCAACTGACGGCTGCCGGGACCCCGGCCACCGGCGTTGCCCAGCTGTCGGTGAGCGATGCCAACGGCCAACTGACCCACCGAGCGCAGATGGTCTACAGCGATGAACTGTATGCCAGCTATCAGCTCAGCAGCTGGGTGCTCGGAACATAGTT
>NZ_JAMDGY010000048.1 GCF_028656955.1 Pseudomonas fontis | reverse complement strand
ATCTGAGTGGAACATCACACCCGTCGGCCTACCCCTGGATTCAGCCGCCATGCGTAATGCATTGCAGGCCAGTCTTGCGTCGGCAGTCATTGAAAACGCCCAGCCCACTACTCGTCGGGCGTACAGGTCGATTACAGCGGCTAGATACAGCCAGCGCCTGCCGACCTGGATGTAAGTCACATCGCCACACCAAACCTCGTTGATCGCCGAAACTTTGAAGTTCCGCTTAAGCTGATTTTTTGCAATCAAAGCCTCCGCGCCCGAAGACCGATAACGGTGCGGCCTGCGCTGCTTGCACTTCAAACCGGCCTCGCGCATAAGTGCACGTACTTTGTAACGCCCAACTTCATGACCTTCCTGCCGCAATTCTTGCACTAACGTGCGTGAACCAGCGGAGCTTCGTGACGCCTTGAAATGGTTGACTACACGCGAGCGTAGAGCATCCCTCACAGGATTTTTGCGCCCTTGGCGTTTGCGCCATGTATAGAAACTGCTGCGCCTGACCCCAAGCACGCGACAGCAATCGACAACACCGTACTGCTCACTCAGCTCGTTGATCAGCGAGAACGATCTTTGGAGTCCCGAAGCAGGAGAGCACTGGCCTTTTTTAGGATTTCGATATCCCGATCCTTCTGACGAACCAGTGCTTCCAGTTCTTCGATGCGCTGCAGCTCAGGCGTGATGGCTTTAGCTCCGGCTGGGACCTTGCCCTGCCTCTCTTCCCGAACCTGCTCAACCCAGCGGCGCAGAGCTGTTCGGCCTATCCCAAGGATTTCGCATACCTCAGGAACTGACTGGCCACCGTCCAGCACCATTTCAGCAGCTTGGACTTTGTGTTCTCTCGAATAAGATTTTCGCACTGATTTTGCCTCCAATTGGGCGCCATCATAGCGCCCGAAGAAGGTGTCCAAAATCATTAGGCCAGTTCA
>NZ_JAMDGY010000047.1 GCF_028656955.1 Pseudomonas fontis | reverse complement strand
TCGCTGCCGGGCTTCATTCCTCTTCCTCGATGATCATCCGAGAACTATCGCCTCCAAAGAGGCGTTAGTCGAGATACAAGCCGCTGCCGTCAGGCTGCGCTCGTCTGCATAGCAGGCGCAGCCTTTAGGAGCCCTCTCGGGCTCCAGCGCAGCCTGACGGCAGCGGCTACAGGATGTTCACACAGGTACCGGTGCAGTACAGCCAGGTCGAGGCTTAGCGCTTGTCTTTGCGCTTCTTCTCGGCCTTCTTGTGGTGCGACATCAAGCGACGCTTCTTGTTGACCTGACGGTCGGTCAGCGCGTTCTTGTTGCCCTCGTACGGGTTTTCCCCACCCTTGTACTCGATGCGGATCGGCGTACCGACCAGCTTCAATACGCGGCGATAGGTGTTCTCCAGGTAACGCGAGTAGGACTTCGGTACCTTCTCGACCTGGTTGCCGTGGATCACGATGATCGGCGGGTTGGCACCACCCAGGTGGGCATAACGCAGCTTGATCCGGCGGCCATTGACCATCGGCGGCTGGTGATCGCTGACCGCGTCTTCGAGGATCTGGGTCAGGCGGCTGGTCGGCCAACGGGTGACCGCCGACTTGAACGAGTTCTGCACCGACTGGTACAGGTTGCCCACGCCAGTGCCGTGCAGCGCCGAGATGAAGTGGATGTCGGCGAAGTCGACGAAGAACAGTCGACGTTCCAGCTCGGTCTTCACGTAGTCACGCTCGCCCGGCTGCATGCCATCCCACTTGTTCAGTGCGATAACGATGGCGCGGCCCGCTTCCAGGGCGAAGCCCAGCAGGTTCAGGTCATGGTCAACCACGCCTTCGCGGGCGTCCATGACGAAGATCACCACGTTGGCGTCCTTGATCGCCTGCAGGGTTTTCACCACCGAGAACTTTTCGACTTCCTCGTGGATCTTGCCGCGCTTGCGCACACCCGCCGTGTCGATCAGCGTGTACTTCTCTTCGTTGCGCTCGAAGGGAATGTAGATACTGTCACGCGTGGTGCCCGGCTCGTCATAGACGATAACCCGGTCTTCACCGAGCATGCGGTTGACCAGGGTCGACTTGCCGACGTTCGGGCGACCGATGATGGCGATCTTGATGCCATCCTTTTCGCTCGGGCCAGGGATGCGCACCGCTTCTTCGCCTTCGGCGACGTCGGTGTCGATCTCTTCTTCTTTGTCCCGCGGGAAGTCGCTCAGCACGGCTTCCAGCAGGTTGTTGATGCCACGGCCCTGAGCGCCGGCCACGCCAATGGCGTTGCCCATGCCCAACGGCGAGAACTCGGCGATGGCGGTGTTCGGATCGATGTTGTCGATCTTGTTCGCCACCAGGTACGAGCGCTTGTTGCGCTTGCGCAAGTGCTCGGAAATCATCTGGTCAGCGGCGGTCAGGCCAGCACGGGCATCCACCAGGAACAGCACCACATCGGCTTCTTCGATGGCCAGCAGCGACTGCTCGGCCATTTTTTCGTCCATGCCATGTTCGTCACCGGAAATACCACCGGTGTCGACCAGGATGTAGGAACGCCCTTGCCAGCGCGCCTCACCATATTGACGGTCACGAGTCAGGCCGGAGAGGTCACCGACGATGGCATCGCGGGTCCTGGTCAGGCGGTTGAACATGGTGGATTTGCCGACGTTCGGTCGGCCCACCAGGGCGATAACGGGAACCATGGGGTTCTCCACTGCGTAAATTCAAAAAATACAAAGGCCGCTGCATAGCAGCGGCCGGAGTTCGGGCGGCGCCCCGAAGGCGCCGCAGCCCGAGGCCCGTAGGCCTCAAGCATAGACTCAGCGAATGGTCAGCGCCTCGAGTTTGCCGCTGTTGCCAAACACGTAAATCATGTCCCCTACCACCAGCGGACGGGCCCGCAGGCCATCGCTGTCGATACGTTCACGACCGACGAAACGACCATCCACCTGGCTCAGCAGGTGCAGGTAACCTTCCAGGTCACCGACTGCCACGTAGCTGGAATACACTTCTGGCGCCGACAGCTGGCGACGGGCCAGCGCATCATTGCTCCACAGTGCCGAGGACGAACGCTCGTCGATACCTTCGACGGTGCCCGAAGCCAGGCTCACGTAGACGTTGCCAAAGCCCTGGGCCACACCCTCGTAGCTGGACGCATCACGCTGCCACAGCACCCGGCCGCTTTCCAGTTCCAGGCCGGCAACCCGACCCTGGTAGCTGGCCACGTACAGGGTACCGCCGGACAGCAGCAGGCCGCCGTCAATGTCTACCACACGGTCCAGTTCCGAACGACCTTGCGGGATGGCAACACGTTGCTCCCAAACCGGCACGCCGTTACGGGTGTCCAGGGCAACCACTTTACCGGTCGACAGGCCAGCAACGGCCAGACGGTTGGTAACGATAGGTGCGCCAGTACCACGCAGGGTCAGTACCGCCGGGGTGCTTTCGTAGATCCAGCGACGATCGCCAGTGCTCGCGTCCAGGCCGATCACGCGATCGTCCTGGGTCTGCACGACGACCACATCACCGTTGGTTGCCGGCGGTGCCAGCACTTCGCTGGTAACGCGCGAGCGCCACTTTTCTTCACCGGTACTGGCATCAAGGGCAATCACTTCGCCCTTGAGGGTGCCCAGCATGACCATGCCGTAGCCAACGCCAACGGCGCCGGACACTGGCAATTCGAGGTCCTTCTTCCAGGCCACGTCACCGTTCATGCGGTCCATGGCCATGACCACGCCGGTTACATCGGCAGCGTAGATACGGTCATTCTCGATGGCCGGAACCAGCATGTTGAAGGAGTCGCCCTGACCGTCACCGATCGAGCGGCTCCACTGCTTCTTCAACACCACTTCCTCGGTGAACTTGGTCAGCTCGGCCGGCGGCAATTCCTTTTTGCTGTTGCTGCTGCAACCAGCGGCCAAAATGGCCACGGCCAGCACTGCTGCATGTTTCCAACCGATCACGTCACGCATCCCCTTTGGCAAGGTCGTCGAGCTTGAGTTGCAAGCCACCGATCGCAGCGTCGTCAGACAGCGCGGCCTTGGCTTTTTCATAAGCGGCATGAGCGTCAGTGGCACGACCCAGCTGTACCAGCAGGTCGCCCTTGAGCTCTTCACGGCTGGCCAGGAACGCCTTGTCGGCGTCGCCGTCGAGCAGTTTCAGGGCATCATCAGCCTTGTTCTGCGCAGCCAGCACACGGGCCAGACGCTGACGGGCGATTTCGCCCAGGGTCGCGTTGGCAGGTTTGTCGAGCACGCCTTTGAGCTCGCCAGCAGCGTCGTCCAGCTTGCCGCCGTCGACAGCCACCTTGGCCACGAACAGGCTGCCGTACTGCGCGTAGGCAGTACCGCCGAATTCGCTCTTGAGCTTGCCCGACAGTTCCGCAACCTTGGCCAGGTCAGGGGCGCCGGTTGGCGTCAGGGTGGTTTCCAGCAGGGCCTGATAAAGGTTCGAGGCGCCTTGCGACTGGTTGCTCTCGTGCTTTTGCCACAGGTTCCAGCCCAGCACTATTACCGCAGCCAGCAAGGCACCGGTCAGCAATGGCTTGCCATTGCGATCCCACCAGTCCTTTACTGCGGCCAGCTGTTCATCATCGGTACTCGACACCCCAATACTCCTTTTCACCAAATCGGCTGTTGACCCGCTTCACGCCTGCGCGAGAGAAGCTTCCAGGTGCTCGGCCAGAGCATCCCAGGCAATGTTTTGTTGTTCGCCCTGGCCACGCAGGGGTTTGAAACCTACCACTTGTTGCGCCAGCTCGTCGTCCCCCAGGATCAAGGCGAACAGTGCAGCACTCTTGTCGGCCTTCTTGAACTGGCTCTTGAAGCTGCCGCCCCCGGCATTTACCTGCAAACGCAGGTTCGGCAGGCGGTCACGCAGGCGCTCGGTCAGGGCCAGGCCCGCAAGCTCGGCCTGCTCGCCGAATGCACAGAGATAGACGTCAACCTGGCGGTTGATCGACTCAGGCACCTGCTCAAGGGTTTCCAGCAACAGGATCAGGCGCTCGATACCCATGGCGAAACCAACGCCTGGGGTCGGCTTGCCGCCCATCTGCTCGACCAGGCCGTCATAGCGACCGCCAGCGCAGACAGTGCCCTGGGAGCCGAGCTTGTCGGTCACCCACTCGAACACGGTCTTGCTGTAGTAATCCAGGCCACGGACCAGCTTGGTGTTGATCACGAACGGAATGCCCGCGGCGCTCAAGCGCGCCTTCAGGCCCTCGAAGTGCACCCGCGACTCTTCGTCCAGGTAATCTTCCAGTTTCGGTGCGTTGACCAGCACGGCCTGGGTGTTGGCATCCTTGCTGTCGAGGATGCGCAGCGGGTTGCTTTTCAGGCGACGTTGGCTGTCTTCGTCCAGCTCCGACAGGCGTGCCGAGAGGAACTCGACCAGCGCATCGCGATAGCGGGCACGGGCTTCGCTGGTACCCAGGCTGTTCAGCTCCAGGGTCACCGCATCGCGAATGCCCAGCATGCCCCACAGGCGCCAGGTCAGCACGATCAGCTCGGCGTCGATATCCGGGCCATCAAGGTTGAAGACCTCGACACCGATCTGGTTGAACTGGCGATAACGGCCTTTCTGAGGACGCTCGTGGCGGAACATCTGGCCGATGTACCAGAGTTTCTGCACCTGGCCACCACCGCTGATGCCGTGCTCCAGCACCGCACGTACACAGGCCGCCGTGCCTTCAGGGCGCAGGGTCAGCAAATCGCCGTTGCGGTCGGCGAAGGTGTACATCTCTTTTTCGACGATGTCGGTCACTTCACCGATCGAGCGCTTGAACAGCTCGGTGAACTCGACGATTGGCGTGCGGATCTGGCGATAGCCATAGGTGTCCAGCAGGCCGGCTACGGTGCTCTCGAAGTAGCGCCACAGAGGCGTCTGCTCGGGCAGGATGTCGTTCATGCCACGGATGGCTTGCAGCGATTTGCTCACGGAGAATCCTTACGAAACTGAGTCGGTCAACCGCGGGCAATCACTGCCGCGTCGGCCTCGGCCTTTTCGGCCGCTTTCTGGCGTATGAGCTTTTCCAGCTCATCCACCAGGTTGTCATTGGTCAACTTCTGCGATGGCTTGCCATCGATGTAGATCAGGTTCGGCGTGCCGCCGGTCAGCCCTACATGGGCTTCCTTGGCTTCACCCGGGCCGTTGACGACGCAACCGATCACGGCCACGTCCATCGGCACCAGCAGGTCTTCCAGGCGCCCTTCCAGCTCGTTCATGGTCTTGACCACATCGAAGTTCTGCCGCGAGCAGCTCGGGCAGGCGATGAAGTTGATGCCACGCGAACGCAGGCGAAGCGACTTGAGGATGTCGTAGCCGACTTTTACTTCCTCGACCGGGTCGGCCGCCAGCGAGATGCGGATAGTATCGCCAATCCCGTCGGCGAGCAGCATACCTAGGCCCACCGCAGATTTCACTGTGCCCGAACGCAGGCCACCCGCTTCAGTGATACCCAGGTGCAGCGGCTGGACGATTTCCTTGGCCAGCAGACGGTAGGCGTCCACCGCCATGAACACGTCGGAGGCTTTGACGCTGACCTTGAAGTCCTTGAAGTTCAGGCGCTCAAGATGCTCGACATGACGCAGGGCCGACTCGACCAGCGCAGCTGGGGTCGGCTCGCCGTACTTCTTCTGCAGGTCTTTTTCCAGGGAACCGGCGTTGACCCCGATACGGATCGGGATGCCACGGTCGCGAGCGGCATCAACCACTGCACGCACGCGGTCTTCACGGCCGATGTTGCCCGGGTTGATCCGCAGGCAGTCCACACCCAGCTCGGCAACGCGCAGGGCGATGCGGTAGTCGAAGTGGATATCGGCGACCAGCGGTACGCTGACCAGTTTCTTGATTTTGCCGAACGCTTCGGCAGCGTCCATGTCCGGTACCGAAACGCGCACGATATCGACGCCGGCATCGACCAGACGCTGGATCTGCCCGACAGTGGCGGCAACGTCGTTGGTATCGGTGTTGGTCATGCTCTGCACGGCGATGGGTGCATCGCCGCCGACAGGCACATTACCTACCCAGATTTTCCGCGATTCGCGACGTTTGATCGGTGATTCGCCGTGCATGACTTATTGTCCCAACTTCAGGCGAGCAGTCTCGCCACTGGTGAACGGCGCAACGTCGACGGCCTGGCCGTTGTAGGTGACCAGCGCGCCGCGGGCAAAGCCCAGGCGTACCGCGAACGGCGGCTTGCCGGTCAGGTCCAGGCTGTCGCCCTTGCGCTTGATGGCGCTGAACAGCACCTTGCCGTTGCCGTCAGTGACCGAAGTCCAGCAATCGGCAACGTATTGCAGGTGCAGTTGACCGCTACCTGCCGGGGCCGGTGCGGTTGGTGCGGGGGTGGCTTGCGCCACTGCAACCGGGGCAGTCGCTACCACTGGCGCGCTGACAACCGGTGCCGGGGCCGCCGGGGCAGGTACCGCAGCAGCGGGTGCCGTGTGTACTGGCGCAACAGCCGGGGCTGTCACTGCCGGAGCAGCAGGCGCTGGCGTCTGCGCGGCAGCTGGTGCTTCTTCGGTGGTTTCGGCAGGCTGGCCCTGATCAAGGCTCAGCACGGTGCTTTCCGGCTGCTGACCATCGATAACCGCCTGGTCTTCCGGCTCGTCCAGCGGGTGAATCTGTGTGGTGCCGTCGGCGCTTTCGACTTCGACGTGCTCCAGGGCCATGTTGGCCAGGTCTTTGCCGCGCAGGCTGGTCTGGTCTTGCCACCAGAAGAAACCACCGCCGATCACCAGTGCCAGCAACAACAGGCTGACGATGCGCAGGATATTGTGCGACAGGCGCACCGGCTCTTCGATACGGCCCAGGGCGTGGACGTCGCTGCCTTGCGCGTGGGTGCCGGTGCACTGGTCGAAGGCCTGCACCAGGGCAGCCTGGTCCATGTCCAGCAACTTGGCATAGGCGCGGATGTAGCCCCGGGCAAAGGTGTGCCCCGGCAGCTTGTCGAAGGCGCCGGTTTCTAGATTGTTCAGGGAACTCACGGTCAGGTTGAGCTTGCGGGCCACTTCGGCCTGCGACCAGTCCCTGTTCTCGCGGGCCTGACGCAAGGTCTCACCGGGATTTTCGCGAGTCGCTGCTGCTAATTCGGGATGCGCCGCTTTCATCATTGCTCCGACAGGTATTGCTGATATTCCGGCGTACCGGGATAAAGTCGTTGTAATTGCAGGCCCAGATCGGTGGCCGTGCTCCGCTCTTCGAACACATTCGCCAGACGACTACCCAGCAGCAGGCTGCGGGCGTTGGCGTCGCTCAGTTGGCTGAAACGATCGTAGAAGTCGCGGGCTGGCACATAATGCCTGTCTTCGTAAGACAACTCAGCCATTTCCAGCAACGCCTGTGGTTGCTGGCGGTTGAGCTTCAAAGCCTTTTCCAGGTATTCGCGCGCCTGGTCACGTTCACCGAGCCTGATGGCCGTCAGGCCGAGATTCTCGAAGACCCGGGAGCGCTCAGGATACAGGGTATCGGCGGACGCTTGGCGAAACATCTTCAACGCGGCGTCATATTGGCCCCGCGCATAGAGGAAACTGCCGTAATTGTTACGCAAACGCGGGTCGCCGGGGGTGGCCGCGAGGGCCTTGCGGTAGTGCGATTCGGCCAGGGCCGGCTCGTCTTCACGCTGGAATACCAGGGCCAGGGCGGCGTGGGCGGCCGGGTCACGGGCATCCAGGGCCAGGGCCTGCTGCAACGGCACCTTGGCGCGTTCGGTCAAACCTTGTTGCAAATACCCCAGGCCCAACTGCACATAGGCCTGGCGAGCCGCTTCGCGCCCCTGCCCGCTGGAAAGCGGGCCCGAACTGCCGCCGCTGACGCAACCGGTAAGAAGCGTCAGTAGCAGCATCGACAGGGCCACGCGCAGGGTCATGGCGCTCCTCGCCTTAGTTGCCCGCCGCGCCGTTTTCGGCGTCGGCGTTCAGTTGCCGCACGGCGATATAACGCTCACTGCGACGGGTACGGTCCATTACCTGGCCGACCAGCTGACCACAGGCGGCGTCGATATCTTCACCACGGGTGGTACGCACGGTCACGTTGAAGCCGGCGTTGTGCAGGTGGTCCTGGAAGCGACGAATGGCATTGTTGCTCGGACGCTCGTAACCGGAGTGCGGGAACGGGTTGAACGGGATCAGGTTGACCTTGCACGGTACGTTCTTGAGCAGTTCAACCATCTCAACAGCGTGTTCGAGCTTGTCGTTGATGTCCTTGAGCAGGGTGTACTCGATGGTCAGTACGCGCTTCTCGCCCAGTTCGGACATGTAGCGCATGCACGATTCGAGCAGCATCTTCAACGGGTACTTCTTGTTGATCGGCACCAACTGGTTGCGCAGCTCATCGTTCGGCGCGTGCAGCGAGAGGGCCAGGGACACGTCGATGTGCTTGGCCAATTGGTCGATCATCGGCACGACGCCGGAGGTCGACAGGGTGACCCGGCGCTTGGAAATGCCGTAGCCCAGGTCGTCCATCATGATGCGCATGGCGGCAATCACGTTGTCGAAGTTCAGCAGCGGCTCGCCCATGCCCATCATCACCACGTTGGTGATGGCACGGTCGATGGTCGCCGGAATGCTGCCGAACGATTTATTGGCAATCCACACCTGGCCGATCACTTCGGCGGCGGTGAGGTTGCTGTTGAAACCTTGCTTGCCGGTGGAGCAGAAACTGCAGTCCAGGGCGCAACCGGCCTGGGACGAGACACACAGCGTGCCACGCTTGCCCTGGGGGATGTACACGGTCTCGACGCAGCTGCCGGACGCCACGCGCACCACCCACTTACGGGTGCCGTCGGTGGAGATGTCCTCGCTGACTACTTCAGGACCACGAATTTCGGCACAGGCCTTGAGCTTTTCGCGCAAGACCTTGCCGACGTTCGTCATGGCGTCGAAGTCGTCGACGCCAAAGTGGTGAATCCATTTCATTACCTGACCGGCACGGAAACGCTTCTCCCCTATCGAGTCGAAGAATTGTTCCATTTCCGGCTGGGTTAGCCCCAACAGGTTTGTTTTGCCAGTCGATGTCGTCATGGATTCACCCTCACTCGTAAGCTTTCGCTTAGCGAGTGGTTACCTCGGTAGCTGCGAAGAAGTAAGCGATTTCGCGAGCAGCGGCAGCTTCGGAGTCCGAACCGTGAACGGCGTTAGCGTCGATCGACTCGGCGAAGTCAGCACGGATGGTGCCGGCAGCAGCTTCTTTAGGGTTGGTAGCGCCCATCAGCTCACGGTTCAGAGCGATGGCGTTTTCGCCTTCCAGAACCTGGACAACCACTGGGCCGGAAGTCATGAAGGCAACCAGGTCACCGAAGAAACCACGGGCGCTGTGCTCAGCGTAGAAGCCTTCGGCTTCAGCTTTGGACAGTTGCTTGATTTTCGAAGCAACGATCTTCAGGCCAGCTTCTTCGAAGCGGGAAGTGATCTTGCCGATCACGTTTTTAGCAACGGCGTCAGGCTTGATGATGGAGAAAGTACGTTGAACAGCCATGGTGTAACTCCAGAAACAGTAAGTGAAGCGAAAAATTAAACCCGCGAATTATACGCGGGTTCAGAGGGATTGCCTAACCTGCAGCGTGCGCTCAGTCGGCTTCTTCGATCCAGGTGGCCTGGATGGCTTCGAGAACCTTCTCGCCACCCCGCGCTGGATCGTCGCTGAACTCCGGCAAAGCCAGTACCCACTGGTGCAGATCGACGAAATTTACATAACGAGGATCGACTTCCGGCTTGCTTTCGGCAAGCTGAATTGCGATTTCAAGTACATCAACCCATTTCAAGCTCATGATGGCTCCTGGCGATCAGTGCGGCGCTTCGGCAGCGTGGTTGAGCGAGTACTTCGGAATTTCTACGGTCAGGTCCTGGTCACCGACCTTGGCCTGGCACGACAGGCGCGAGGTCGGCTCCAGGCCCCAGGCGCGGTCAAGCATGTCTTCTTCCAGCTCGTCGGCTTCTGCCAACGAGTTGAAGCCCTTGCGGATCACGCAGTGGCAGGTGGTGCAGGCGCTGACGCCGCCGCAGGCACTTTCGATCTCGATATGGTGGTCATGGGCCAGGTCGAGAATGGAGGTACCCGGCGCGGCCTCTACAGTCATTCCGTCGGGGCAATGCTCTGCATGGGGCAGAAAAGTTACCAGCGGCATCTGGATTATTCCTCGATCTCATTCAGGTTGCGCCCGGCCAACGCGGCTTTTACCGTCGAATCTAGGCGGCGGGCGGCAAAGGCGTCGGTCACCTGCGACAGACGCTTGGTCTGCTGCTCGATGGCCGAACCATCGGTGCCGTTCATCAAATCACGTAGGTCCTGCATCTGTTGTTCTATGGCCAGACGCTCTTCGGCATCCAGCAGGCGCTCGCCATCGGCGTCCAACGCGCCCTGCACCGCTTCCAGCAGGCGCTCGGCATCGACCTGGTGCTCGCGCAACTGGCGCGCCACCTTGTCGCTGCCGGCATGCTCGAAGGAATCCTTGAGCATGCGCATGATTTCGCCGTCGGTCAGGCCGTAGGACGGCTTGACCTGAATGCTCGACTCAACACCCGAACCGATCTCGCGCGCCGAAACACTGAGCAGGCCATCGGCGTCCACCTGGAAGGTCACGCGGATCTTCGCCGCACCGGCAACCATGGCCGGGATGCCGCGCAATTCAAAGCGCGCCAGGGAGCGGCAGTCGCTGATCAGCTCGCGCTCTCCCTGGAGCACGTGGATCATCATGGCCGACTGGCCGTCCTTGTAGGTGGTGAACTCCTGGGCACGGGCAACCGGGATGGTGGTGTTGCGCGGAATCACCTTCTCCATCAGCCCGCCCATGGTTTCCAGCCCCAGGGACAGCGGAATCACATCGAGCAGAAGCAGTTCGCCACCGTCACGCTTGTTGCCCGCCAGGGTGTCGGCCTGGATCGCGGCGCCAATGGCCACCACCTGGTCCGGGTCGATGTCGGTCAGTGGCGTACGGCCGAACAGCTCGCCCACGGCTTCGCGCACGCGCGGCACACGGGTCGAACCACCGACCATGACCACAGCCTCGACTTCATCCAGCTCGATACCGCTGTCACGCACGGCGCGGCGGCAGGCTTTCAGGCTGCGCGCGATCATCGGCTCGATCAGCGCGTTGAACGCGGCGCGGGTCAGCTGGGCTTGCCAGTCACGGTACTGGACACTGACGCTGTCAGCGTCGGTCAGGGCTTCCTTGGCGGCGCAGGCGGTTTGCAGCAGTTCACGCTGCGCGCCCGGGTCGAGATCGTGCGACAGGTCGGCCTGTTCGACGATCCAGTTGGCAATCGCGTGGTCGAAGTCATCGCCACCCAGGGCGCTGTCGCCGCCGGTGGCCAGCACTTCGAATACACCACCGGTCAGGCGCAGGATGGAAATATCGAAGGTACCGCCGCCCAGGTCATAGATGGCCACCACGCCTTCGGCGTTCTGGTCCAGACCATAAGCCACCGCCGCAGCGGTAGGCTCGTTGAGCAGGCGCAATACGTTCAGGCCGGCCAGACGCGCGGCGTCCTTGGTGGCCTGGCGCTGGGCATCATCGAAATACGCAGGCACGGTGATCACCACCCCTACCAGCTCGCCACCCAGGGTGGACTCCGCTCGCAGGCGCAAGGTTTTCAGGATGTCCGCCGAGACTTCTACCGGGCTTTTCGGGCCCTGCACGGTGTCGATGAACGGCATGTGCGACTCGCCGCCGACAAACCGGTACGGCAGTTGGTCACCCAACTGCTTTACGTCTGCCAGGCCACGGCCCATCAGGCGCTTGACTGACAACACGGTGTTCAGCGGATCACGCGCGGCGGCATCGCGGGCGGCATGGCCGACGTCGATGTGGTCGGCGTGGTAGCGCACCGCGGACGGCAGGATGACCCGGCCTTCGGCGTCAGGCAACGGAGCGGAGAGACCACTGCGCAATGCAGCGACCAGCGAATTGGTGGTGCCAAGGTCGATACCCACGGCCAGGCGACGCTGGTGGGGCTGTGGACTCTGACCGGGTTCGGCGATCTGCAGTAGGGCCATGCTTATCTGAATACCAAAGGTGCCGCCAACGGCGACACCGGGTTAATCGTCGAGGCGCTCTTCCAGCTGGCGCACTTCGTAGGCGAGCTTGTCGAGGAACTGCATGCGGCGCATCAGGCGCTCGGCCTGTTCACGCTGTGCAGCATCCTCCCAGCAGGCGGCGAAGTCCTCGTTGAGTGCTTCCTGGGCGACTTTCAGGCGGCGCTTGAAAGCGCTCACACCGTCCAGGTCGGCAGCGTCCTGCAAGTCCTCGAGCTCTTCGCGCAATTCAATCTGCTGGAAGAGGAATTCGGGGTCGTGGACGGTGACTTCCTGCGGCACTTCGGCGCCGCTGATCGCCAACAGGTAGCGCGCCCGACGAGGGGCGCTCTTGAGGGTCTGATAGGCTTCGTTCAGGCCTGCCGAGTGTTCCAGGGCGAGACGCTGCTCGCGCTCAGGAGCATCGGCAAAGCGGTCCGGATGGACCTCACGGGCCAGCTCGCGATAGCGAGTAGCCAGTTGATTGAGGTCCAGGCGAAAACCGGGTTGCAGGCCGAACAAGGCGAAATGACAAGGAGTACCCACGTTAAGCCTCAAACGTTGAAGCTTTCGCCGCAGCCACACTCACCGCGTACGTTGGGGTTGTTGAACTTGAAGCCTTCGTTCAACCCTTCCTTGACGAAATCGAGCTCAGTGCCGTCGAGGTATGCCAGGCTTTTCGGGTCGATGATCACTTTCACGCCGTGACTTTCGAACACCTGGTCTTCGCCAGCCGGCTCGTCGACGAATTCCAGCACATAGGCCAGACCGGAGCAGCCGGTAGTACGAACGCCCAGGCGGATGCCGTCACCCTTGCCGCGACCTTCGAGGGAGCGCCGCACATGGTTGGCGGCGGCTTCTGTCATGCTGATAGCCATCGAGACTCCTTACCTGCAACAGGCGACTTAGAGCAAACCTTTCTTCTGCTTGTAATCGCGAACAGCCGCCTTGATGGCGTCTTCAGCGAGAACCGAGCAGTGGATCTTGACCGGCGGCAACGCCAGTTCTTCGGCCAGCTGGGTGTTCTTGATGGTTTCAGCTTCGTCCAGGGTCTTGCCTTTCATCCACTCGGTAGCGAGGGAGCTGGAAGCAATGGCCGAACCGCAACCGTAGGTCTTGAACTTGGCGTCTTCGATAACGCCCTGCTCGTTGACCTTGATTTGCAGACGCATCACGTCACCGCACGCTGGAGCGCCGACCATGCCGGTACCGACATCCGGGTCCTCGGCATTCATCTTGCCGACGTTACGTGGGTTTTCGTAGTGGTCGATGACCTTTTCACTGTATGCCATGGTGCAATTCCTTCCTCATCAGAGAGCCGCTCTTGCCGGCGACTACTTAGTGCGCAGCCCACTCGATCTTGGAGATGTCGACGCCGTCTTTGAACATATCCCACAGCGGCGACAATTCGCGCAGCTTGGTCACGGCCTCGCAAACTTTCTGCGCGGCGTAGTCAATTTCTTCTTCGGTGCTGAAGCGCCCGAAGGTGAAACGGATCGAGCTGTGCGCCAGTTCGTCGTTGCGGCCCAGGGCGCGCAATACGTAGGACGGCTCGAGGGATGCCGAAGTACAGGCGGAACCGGACGATACGGCCAGGTCCTTGAGCGCCATGATCAGCGACTCGCCTTCGACATAGTTGAAGCTCAGGTTCAGGTTGTGCGGAATGCGGGCAGTCATGCTGCCGTTGATGTACAGCTCTTCCAGACCTTCAACCTGCTTGTAGAAACGATCGCTCAGGGCCTTGATGCGCACGTTCTCGCTGGCCATCAGCTCTTTGGCAACGGCGAAGGCTTCGCCCATGCCGACGATCTGGTGGGTCGCCAGGGTGCCCGAACGCATGCCGCGCTCGTGACCGCCACCGTGCATGGTGGCTTCCAGGCGTACGCGTGGCTTGCGGCTGACGTACAGCGCGCCAATGCCTTTAGGGCCGTAGGTCTTGTGTGCCGAGAACGACATCAGGTCAACCTTGAGCTTTTGCAGGTCGATTTCAACCTTGCCGGTCGACTGGGCCGCATCGACGTGGAACATGATGCCGCGCGAGCGGGTCAGTTCGCCGATGGCCGCGATGTCGTTGATGGTGCCGATTTCGTTGTTCACGTGCATGATCGAAACCAGGATGGTGTCGTCACGCAGGGCTGCTTCGATCATCGCCGGGGTGATCAGGCCGTCTTCGCCTGGCTCGATGTAGGTGACTTCGAAACCTTCACGCTCCAACTGACGGGTGCTGTCCAGGACCGCTTTATGCTCGATCTTGGAGGTGATGATGTGCTTGCCCTTGGTCGAATAGAAGTGCGCGACGCCCTTGATTGCCAGGTTGTCGGACTCGGTAGCACCGCTGGTCCAGACGATTTCCCGTGGGTCGGCATTGACCAGGTCGGCCACCTGGCGACGCGCATTCTCGACCGCTTCTTCGGCTTTCCAGCCAAAGACGTGGGAGCGCGAGGCCGGGTTACCGAAGTTCCCGTCGACCAGCAGGCATTCGCTCATCTTCTGGGCGACGCGTGGGTCGACCGGCGTGGTCGCGGAGTAATCGAGGTAGATCGGCAACTTCATTGAATATCTCCTATCAGGCAGGCGCGTCGCTCGTTCGAAACGGTTATTCGACGGCGGACGTCTCAATCTTGTCCAGATGCGGTGCCCGGCCTGCCATGCGGCGCAGGTCCTGACGCTGGGCGACTTCTTGTACCTCACGGCGATGTACGAGGTCGGCTAGGCTGATACCGCTCAGGAATTCGTGGATCTGCTGGCTGAGGTCACACCACAGGTGGTGGGTCAGGCAGGTATCGCCGGCATGGCAGTCACCCAGGCCCTGGCAACGGGTGGCATCGACGGATTCATTGACCGCGTCGATCACCTGAGCTACCTGGATAGTGGCCATGTCGCGCGCCAGCTGGTAGCCGCCGCCCGGGCCGCGAACGCTGGAAACCAGGCTGCTGCGGCGCAGCTTGGCGAACAGCTGTTCCAGGTAGGAAAGGGAGATGCCTTGGCGCTCAGAGATGTCGGCCAGGGACACCGGCCCATTTTGCGCGTGCAAAGCCAGGTCAAGCATGGCAGTCACGGCGTATCGGCCTTTGGTAGTCAGTCGCATGGCTAGTAGGTACCACGGGAGTGTCGGAATGGGTGCGAGTATGCGATTCCCGAGCATTTAAGTCAACTATAAGACCTAGTGCTTTAGTCGGGTTTGAGCCTGAACGGCGGCGCAGATGATAGCAAAGACAGGGCGTGAGCACACGCCCCTTCTGTCAATGCGTCGGTGCTGCGCTGCGGACGTCGGCCTTCACCTCGGCAAAGTCTTCGTCGCGCAACGCGGGCAGTTCCTTGGCACAGTAGTCGCTGCCCAGGTTCTTCAGGGCGCCGCACATGTCTTCCAGGCGCCCATCGACGGCCTGCAGATGGTCGAGCAACTGACCGATGGCGCGGGCCACCGGGTCCGGCATGTCTTCGCTGACGCCGTAGGCATCGAAACCGATTTTCTCGGCCATGGCCTTGCGCCGAGCCTCCTGCTCACCGTCGGACTTGACGATGATGCGCCCCGGAATACCCACGGCCGTGGCGCCGGCCGGCACCGGCTTGGTAACCACGGCGTTGGAGCCGATCTTCGCCCCCGCACCCACCGTGAAGGGGCCCAGCACCTTGGCGCCGGCGCCGACCACTACGCCATCTTCCAGGGTCGGGTGGCGCTTGCCCTTGTTCCAGCTGGTGCCGCCCAGCGTCACACCCTGGTACAGCGTGACGTCATCGCCGATTTCAGCGGTTTCGCCGATCACGATGCCCATGCCGTGGTCGATGAAGAAGCGCCGACCGACCTTGGCCCCCGGGTGAATCTCGATGCCGGTCATCCAGCGACCGAAGTTCGAGACCATGCGTGCCAGCCACTTCCAGTCACGCTTCCACAAGGCGTGCGCCGCGCGGTGCAGCCAGATGGCATGCATGCCCGGGTAGCAGGTCAGCACGTCAAAGGCATTGCGCGCCGCCGGGTCACGGTGGAAAACGCTCTGGATATCTTCACGCAGACGCTCGAACATTTACTGGTCCTTCCGCTTGTGCACTTCACCCCGGGCCGCTTTCTGGGTCTCGGTGAGAATGCCGCGCAAAATGCTGATTTCCGAGCGGTTGACTTCGCTGCGCCCATACAGGCGGCGCAACCGCGACATCAGGTGCTTGGGCTTGTCCGGATCGAGGAAGCCGATATCCACCAGGGCTTGCTCCAGGTGCCCGTAGAACCGCTCCATTTCGTCCATGGTCGCCAGCTCGGCACTGCGCGCCGAGGCCACTTCCACCTTGGCCTGCTTGGTCGGCTGACCTTGCAGGGCCAGCCAGGCCATGCGCACTTCGTAGGCCAGCACTTGCACGGCGGCGCCAAGGTTCAGCGAGCTGAACTCCGGGTTCGAAGGGATATGCACGTGGTAGTGGCAGCGCTGCAGCTCTTCGTTGGTCAGGCCGGAGTGCTCACGACCAAACACCAGGGCAATCTCCGCGCCCTCGCCCGCCTGCTCGATGACCTTGGCGCCACACTCGCGCGGATCGAGCAGCGGCCAGGGGATGCGCCGGTCACGGGCACTGGTGCCCACAACCAGGGTACAGCCGACCAACGCCTCTTCCAGGGTGGCAACCACCTTGGCACCGGCCAGCACGTCATTGGCGCCGGAAGCCCGGGCATCGGCCTCGTGATGCGGGAAAGTCAGCGGGTCGACCAGCACCAGGCGTGACAGACCCATGTTCTTCATGGCGCGCGCAGCCCCACCAATATTGCCGGGGTGGCTGGTATTGACCAGGACAACACGAATATTTTGCAGCACGGTGGGCGCTCACAGAGAGGGAAAGGGGGGAGCAAATCTTACAGAACCGACGGACGTTACGCCATGAAAGCGAATCGCCCCCTTCTTCGCAGAAAGTTTTCTGCTAGAATGTTCGGCTTTCTTTAACGACCTAGGTGAAACGTCCATGCAGCCCATGCTGAATATCGCGCTGCGCGCCGCCCGCAGCGCCAGTGAACTGATTTTCCGCTCCATCGAGCGCCTGGATACCATCAAGGTTGATGAGAAAGACGCCAAGGACTACGTGTCCGAAGTTGATCGGGCTGCCGAGCAGGCCATCATCAACGCCCTGCGCAAGGCCTACCCGAACCACTCCATCTACGGCGAAGAAACCGGCATGCACGCCGGCACCGGCGAAGAAGGCAAGGACTACCTGTGGATCATCGACCCACTGGACGGTACCACCAACTTCCTGCGTGGCGTTCCGCACTTTGCCGTCAGCATCGCCTGCAAATACCGTGGCCGCCTGGAACACGCCGTTGTTCTGGACCCTGTCCGCCAGGAAGAATTCACCGCCAGCCGTGGCCGTGGCGCCCAACTGAATGGTCGTCGCCTGCGCGTCAGCGCACGCAGCAGCCTGGAAGGCGCCCTGCTGGGTACCGGCTTCCCGTTCCGCGACAACCAGATGGAAGACCTGGACAACTACCTGGGCATGTTCCGCGCCCTGGTTGGCCAGACTGCCGGCATCCGCCGCGCCGGTGCTGCAAGCCTGGACTTGGCCTACGTGGCTGCCGGCCGTTACGACGCCTTCTGGGAGTCGGGCCTGTCCGAGTGGGACATGGCTGCTGGCGCCCTGCTGATTCAAGAAGCCGGCGGCCTGGTGAGCGACTTCACCGGTGGTCACGACTTCCTGGAGAAGGGCCACGTGGTTGCGGGCAACATCAAGTGCTTCAAGGCCGTGCTGACTGCAATCCAGCCGCACCTGCCGGCTTCGGCGAAACGCTAAGTTTCAGCCGGGCACAAAAAAGCACCCTTCGGGGTGCTTTTTTTATGCTTGAACGTTTAACCCTGTGGGAGCCGGCCTTGCCGGCGATGCTTTTGCGGTCGCCCTACAACCCATCGCCGGCAAGGCCGACTCCCACAAGTACAACTACAGACAGATCGGAACAGCGCCTTACTGCCCAGGCTGCGCCTGGCTCAGGATCAGCTTGCCTTCCTTGTCCAACGGGATCTGCGAACCCGGGTCACGGTCCATCTTCACCGACCCGACCTGGTCGCCAATCGAATACTTCACGTTATACCCAACCACCTTCTCGCTGAGGTCATTGACCGTGTTGCAGCGGGTTTGCGTAGTGGTATAGGTGTCGTTGTTCTGCATGTTCTCCTGGACCTTGTTGCCGGCATAACCGCCACCGACCGCACCGGCCACCGTGGCAATCTTCTTGCCGGTACCGCCACCAATCTGGTTACCCAGCAAACCACCCGCCACCGCACCGAGCACGGTGCCCGCGATCTGGTGCTGATCCTGCACCGGCTTCTGCCGGGTGACCGTGACGTCCTTGCAAACTTCGCGTGGCGTCTTCACGGTTTGCTTGATCGGCTGCACGTCCGTTACCTGGGCGTACTCCGGTCCGCTCTTAACCAGGCTGTAGGTCGCGACAGCACCTCCGGCTGTAACACCGACAGCACCCAGTACCGCACCCACCAGCATCGACTTGTTCACGTGAACCTCCTGATTTACCTGCGGGTCCATGCCCGCGCTTCTCCCAGCCTTGGAGCATAAAAAAAGGCGTGAGTTCAATAACTCACGCCTTTCGATGCAGCTTCAGTGCTGGCAGATAGCCTTATGGACGCTCGTCCACACCGTCGGTCTTGGCCGGCGGAATCAGGTCTTCACTGTTCAGGTTCAGCCAGATCAGCACCACGTTGGCGATGTAGATCGACGAGTAGGTACCCGCCAGAACACCGATGAACAGTGCAATGGAGAAGCCGAACAGGTTGTCGCCACCGAAGAACAGCAGCGCGGCAATCGCCAGCAAGGTGGAGATCGAGGTCGCCATGGTGCGCAACAGGGTCTGGGTGGTCGAGATGTTGATGTTCTCGATCAGGGACGCCTTGCGCATCACACGGAAGTTCTCACGCACCCGGTCGAACACCACGATGGTGTCGTTGAGCGAGTAGCCGATGATCGCCAGCACCGCCGCCAATACCGTCAGGTCGAAGGTGATCTGGAAGAACGACAGGATCCCCAGGGTCACCACGACGTCGTGGATCAGCGAAACGATGGCACCAACCGCAAACTTCCACTGGAAGCGGAACGCCAGGTAGATAAGGATGCCGCCCAGCGCCAGGAGCATGCCGAGGCCGCCCTGGTCGCGCAGCTCTTCACCCACCTGCGGGCCGACGAACTCGACACGCTTGACGACTGCGGGGTTGTCCCCGCCAGCCTTCTTCAGGGCGTCTGCCACGTGATTGCCCAGCATCGGGTCATCACCTGGCATACGCACCAGCAGGTCGGTGGTAGCGCCGAAGCTCTGCACCACGGCGTCGTGGTAGCCGGCGCTGACCAACTCCTCACGCACCTGCTCAAGGTTGGCTGGACGCTCGTAGGTCAGCTCGATGAGCGTACCGCCGGTGAAGTCCAGGCCGAAGTTCAGGCCTTTTTGGAACCAGCTGAACAACGCCAGTACGGTAAGGAGCATGGTGACGGCGAACGCAATATTGCGAACGCCCATGAAATTGATGGTACGTAACATGGCAGCCCCTTAAACCCACAGCTTCTTGATGTCACGCCCACCACAAGTCAGGTTGACCAGTGCACGGGTCACCATGACGGCGGTGAACATCGAGGTGAAAATCCCGAGGGACATGGTGACCGCGAAGCCTTTGACCGGGCCGGTACCCATGGCGAACAGGATGCCGCCGACCAGCAGGGTGGTCAGGTTGGCGTCGACAATCGCCGAGTAAGCACGGTTGAAGCCTTCGTGGATGGCGCGTTGCACCGACATGCCTGCGGCGAGCTCCTCACGGATCCGCGAGAAGATCAGCACGTTGGCGTCGACCGCCATACCCATGGTCAGCACAATACCGGCGATGCCCGGCAGGGTCAGTGTTGCCCCCAGCAGCGACATCAAGGCCAGCAGCAGTACCATGTTGCCCGCCAGGGCGATGGTGGCCAACAGGCCGAAGAAGCGGTAGATGGCCATGATGAACAGCGAGACGAACAGCATGCCCCACAGCGACGCATCAATACCCTTGGTGATGTTGTCAGCACCCAGGCTTGGGCCGATGGTACGTTCTTCAGCGAAGTACATCGGCGCGGCCAGGCCACCAGCACGCAACAGCAGGGCCAGTTCGGACGACTCACCCTGGCCGTTCAGGCCGGTGATGCGGAACTGGCTGCCCAGTGGCGACTGGATGGTCGCCAGGCTGATGATCTTCTTCTCTTCCTTGAAGGTCTGGACCGCAACGTCTTTCTCGACGCCATTGACCATCTGCTTCTCGTAGCGCGTGGTCGGCTTCTGCTCGATGAAGATCACCGCCATGCTGCGCCCGACGTTGCTGCGCGTGGCGCGGCTCATCAGCTCGCCGCCGTGGCCATCCAGACGGATGTTCACTTGCGGGCGACCGTGCTCGTCGAAGCTGGCCTGGGCGTCGGTGACCTGGTCACCGGTGATGATCAGGCCACGCTCGATGGCGGCAGCCGGACGGTTGCCTTCACGGAATTCAAAGGATTCGGTGGTGGCTTTCGACGCACCTGGCTCGGCACCCAGACGGAACTCAAGGTTCGCGGTTTTACCCAGGATACGCTTGGCTTCGGCAGTGTCCTGCACGCCTGGCAGCTCGACCACGATGCGGTTGGCACCCTGGCGCTGAACCAGCGGCTCGGCCACACCCAGTTCGTTGACCCGGTTACGCACCGTGGTCAGGTTCTGCTTGATCGAGTATTCACGGATTTCCGCGACCTTGGCCGGGGTGATGGCCAGGTGCAGGATGGCGAGCTCGTTACGCTCGTTGGTGGTCAACTCGAAATCGTTGAAATTCTTGCGGATCAGGACACGGGCCTGTTCGCGGGTTGCATCGTCAGAGAAGCCCAGCTGAATGCCGCCATCCAGTTGAGGCAGGCTGCGGTAGCGAATGCGTTCTTTACGCAGCAGGGATTTGACTTCACCTTCGTAGACTTTCAGGCGTGCGTCCATGGCTTTGTCCATGTCCACTTCCAGCAGGAAGTGCACACCACCGGACAAGTCCAGGCCCAGCTTCATCGGGCTTGCGCCGATGCTGCGCAGCCATTGCGGGGTGGTTGGAGCCAGGTTCAGCGCCACTACATAGTCGTCGCCCAACGCTTTGCGCACGACGTCCTTGGCAGGCAGTTGGTCTTCCTGCTTGGCCAGACGCACCAGAGCGCCTTTGCCTTTCTCACCCAGGTTCGCGGCCTTGACGGTAATACCGGCATCGGTCAGCGCCTTGCTGATGCGATCGAGGTCGGCCTGATTGACCTGCAGGGCCGTGCTGGCACCGCTGATCTGGACCGCCGGATCATCTGGGTAGAGGTTGGGAGCGGAATAAATAAAACCGATCACCAGTACCACCAGGATCAGTGCGTATTTCCACAGAGGGTATTTGTTCAGCATCACGCCGCCCGTTCTAAGACGCGGGGCGCCTTGCGCGCCCCGTCGATTGGTAAAAAACTGAAACTTAGATCGCTTTGAGCGTGCCCTTCGGCAGGGTCGCGGCAACGGCGCCCTTCTGGAACTTCAGTTCTACGTTGTCGGAGACTTCCAGTACTACGAAGTCATCGGCAACTTTAACGATCTTGCCAGCGATACCGCCGCTGGTAACAACTTCGTCACCTTTTTGCAGGTTGCCCAGCAGGGCCTTCTGCTCTTTGGCGCGTTTGGCCTGTGGGCGCCAGATCATCAGGTAGAAGATGACCAGGAAACCGACCAGGAAGATCCATTCAAAGCCGGTACCGGCTGGGCCTGCGGCGGCTGGGGCAGCGGCGTCCGCGTAAGCGGCGGGAATCAGAAAGCTCATTTAGCACTCCAGTTTGCAAATCATACTTGTCAGGGAGACAAACATTGTTAGTCCAAAGGCGGAACAGCAAGCCCGCGCTTGGCATAAAAGGCGTCGACAAAGGCGGCCAATGTACCCTGTTGAATAGCCTCGCGTAAACCTGCCATCAACTGCTGGTAATGGCGCAAGTTATGGATGGTATTCAACATGCTGCCCAACATTTCGCCGCATTTATCCAGGTGATGCAGATAGGCGCGGGAGAAGTTCTGGCAGGTGTAGCAGTCACAGGTCGGATCCAGTGGCGAATCATCATGACGATGGAACGCGTTGCGGATTTTCAGCACGCCGGTGTCGATGAACAGATGGCCGTTGCGCGCGTTGCGCGTAGGCATCACGCAATCGAACATGTCGACGCCGCGGCGCACACCCTCAACGAGATCTTCCGGCTTGCCTACCCCCATAAGGTAACGAGGTTTGTCAGCAGGCATCTGGCCTGGCAGGTAGTCCAGCACCTTGATCATCTCGTGCTTGGGCTCACCGACCGACAAGCCGCCGATGGCCAGGCCGTCGAAGCCGATCTTGTCCAGGCCTTCCAGCGAGCGCATGCGCAGGTCGTGGTGCATGCCACCCTGGACGATGCCGAACAGCGCGGCGGTGTTGTCGCCGTGGGCGTTCTTCGAGCGCTGGGCCCAGCGCAGCGACAGCTCCATGGAGATACGCGCGACGTCTTCGTCGGCCGGGTACGGGGTGCATTCGTCGAAGATCATCACCACGTCGGAACCCAGGTCACGCTGGACCTGCATCGACTCTTCCGGGCCCATGAACACCTTGGCGCCGTCGACCGGCGAGGCGAAGGTCACGCCCTCCTCCTTGATCTTGCGCATCGCGCCCAGGCTGAACACCTGGAAGCCGCCGGAGTCGGTGAGGATCGGGCCCTGCCACTTCATGAAGTCGTGCAGGTCGCCGTGGGCCTTGATCACCTCGGTGCCTGGGCGCAGCCACAGGTGGAAGGTGTTGCCCAGGATCATCTGTGCGCCGATGGCCTCGACGTCACGCGGGAGCATGCCCTTGACCGTGCCATAGGTGCCGACAGGCATGAAGGCCGGGGTTTCGACCACGCCACGGGGGAAGGTCAGGCGGCCGCGACGGGCCTTGCCGTCGGTGGCCAGCAACTCGAAGGACATACGACAGGTGCGACTCATGCTTGATCCTCGGGCCCGCGTGGCGCCGGATTGCGGGTGATGAACATGGCATCACCGTAACTGAAGAAGCGGTATCCGTTTTCGACCGCAGCCGCATAGGCAGCCATGGTTTCGGGATAACCGGCGAACGCCGAAACCAGCATCAGCAGCGTGGATTCGGGCAAGTGGAAATTGGTCACCAGGGCATCGACCACGTGGAACGGGCGGCCTGGGAAGATAAAGATGTCGGTGTCGCCGCTGAAGGCCTTGAGCGTGCCATCGCGGGCGGCGCTTTCCAGCGAGCGTACGCTGGTGGTGCCCACGGCGATCACTCGGCCGCCACGTGCCCGGCAGGCGGCCACGGCATCGACCACGTCCTGGCCGACTTCGAGCCACTCTTTATGCATGTGGTGATCTTCGATCTTTTCCACACGCACGGGCTGGAAAGTGCCGGCGCCGACGTGCAGGGTGACGAAGGCGGTGCTCACGCCTTTTTCGGCGATCTTGCCCAGCAGTTCTTCATCGAAGTGCAGGCCGGCGGTGGGCGCGGCGACGGCGCCGGCGCGTTCGGCGTAGACCGTCTGATAGCGCTCGCGGTCGGCGCCTTCGTCGGGGCGGTCTATATAAGGAGGCAACGGCATGTGGCCGACGCGGTCGAGCAATGGCAGCACTTCTTCGGCGAAACGCAGTTCGAACAGGGCGTCGTGGCGGGCGACCATTTCGGCTTCGCCGCCGCCGTCGACCAGGATCTGCGTGCCGGGCTTGGGTGCTTTGCTGGCGCGTACGTGGGCGAGCACGCGGTGGCTGTCGAGCACGCGCTCGATCAGGATTTCCAGCTTGCCGCCGCTGGCCTTCTGGCCGAACAGGCGGGCCGGAATCACCCGGGTGTTGTTGAACACCATCAGATCGCCCGGGCGCAGGTGCTCGAGCAGGTCGGTGAACTGGCGGTGGGCCAGCGTCCCGCTAGGCCCGTCCAGCGTCAGCAGCCGGCTGCTGCGCCGTTCGGCCAGGGGATGGCGGGCGATCAGGGAATCTGGGAGCTCAAAAGAGAAATCAGCGACGCGCATGATGGTGTTCGGTTCGACAGGGCCGCAAAGTTTAGCGGAAACCGTGAAAATTGACCATGAAAGCTGATTGACCAACGGTAATCGCATCTCTATACTTCGCCGCCACAAGCCCTGATGGCGGAATTGGTAGACGCGGCGGATTCAAAATCCGTTTTCGAAAGGAGTGGGAGTTCGAGTCTCCCTCGGGGCACCATATAGAAGTTCCAAGAGGTCTCTACCAGACCCGGAACACCAGAGAAACCGGCCACTGAGCCGGTTTTTTTGTGCCTAGCGTTCCTTGCGATTCCCTTGTAAGCCCAGTTTTGTGTGAGTAGGATTGTGAGTAGGGCGAGTTCGGTCCAGAACCCTACTCACACTCCGGCCGCAATCCAGCGCGGTTCGGCAACTGCAAGGGAATCGCTGTGGCGCTCACTGATACCGCCAGGTTAACCCTGGAACACATAGGCTATACATTCACTATAATCGGTCAGGCTCTGCCTGTATCTTCCACGTCTGTCGCTTCAGGCTCCACGACAACGGCTTCCATCTCCTGACTCCCTGTTGGACGAGCAGTTCGCAAACTTCTTACGAGAGCCCTTCTCTCACGTAGGCGGTCCAACGCCGTATAGACGTCAACCTGCAGGTGTTTGCGACCCTGTGAGATTGCCTTCAGGCTCTCGGTCATGCTCTTCAGATGCTTCACAGTATCAAGTGCCGGGTCACCTCCTAGCCATGAAGTACCCTCGTGATCCGCCATGCTCAGGGTGTAGGTGTTTTTCTCTCTTTCCGAGCTAGCACTACTCTTTAACCAAGTGATGCTGACCGTGTATACCTTTCCCTTGAGAGGCTCATAGTCAGAAAGGTAGCTAGACATACCTTGGCCAGGCTTCAAAACGCTCACTGATTCGAAGGGGATTTTCGCGTCACTTCGCCTGGCTTCGCCATTCTGCAGCGGTGGATTGAATGCAACCTTAATGTCATAAGCAGTAGCGTTCCCCGTATTTTCGATCTGCAAATCGAAATGGCGCGCTGACCATCGGTTGGGCCGAAAATTGGCGACCACATGCGGCTGCGCCGACGCTTCGGCCATCCGTGTAGTCTCGCGCGCGAGCACCAATGTCACTCGCCACAAAAAGAATGTTGCGATCGCTGTGGCAATCGTCCCCAGTAGTCCGCCAACCCCCAAAGCTAAGCTTTGCCACGGTTCCAGATCTGGCATATGTAACTCCCTGTACGGCGCCGGTGAATTGAGCAGTGGAGTGTAGGGGGTCCTCAGTTCTGAGGATACTCACCAGCCCGCGAAGATGTGAGTAGGATTGTGAGTAGCCACCTGATCAACCCTGATAACATCGCCTATTTACGCTGCATACAGAGCAAAGTTCGAGTCTCCCTCGGGCACCATTTGCAGTACATAGACGACTACCAGCGTCTACGTAACACCCCTAGAGCCCGCTAGCTGCGGGTTTTTTGGTCTCTGGGGTTTCATCCCCGCCTCTTGCAAGCCAAACCCCTTTAAGTACATTTTCCGCACGGACTCCAGTTCGAGGATCGGAGGTGTACAGGCATGCCCCTGACAGCCTTGCAAATCAACGTGCCCCAGCCTGCCGACGAGCAATACACGCTCAGGAGGCTCGTGAGTGAACTGGCCTAATGATTTT
>NZ_JAMDGY010000046.1 GCF_028656955.1 Pseudomonas fontis | reverse complement strand
CCCGCACCCGCACCCTATGCGCCTAGCTCGCCTCGATCACTCGCTCTCTTTAGCCTCTGCTCTCGGATCTGAGTCAGTCTCGTCTGGTTTGGTATTAAGGGGTGTAAGGCTGGCTTGGGGTCATTTAGAGCGGGGTGCCTCTCTTACGCCTGCTCAACTGTGCGGTGGCTCATCTAGGCGCGCGTCATGCCGTGGCCTACGGGGGCAGGGATGGTCACTGATGCAATCTCGAGGTCTGTCAGGTGTCGGCTGCGATTGAGCTGCCGGCTTATGCCTATAACTTTCCGGGTGGTTTTCTGAGGTACCGCTTCTTGAGTGACTCAGCGGCTTTTTGGGGTGAACGAAGCTGCTGAATGGGTGTTCGCCTGCTGCTGCAGAGGTGGGCTTAATAGGTCTTGCTCTGCGACCTCTCTGATGCACCAGAATTGCGGGCGGGGTGAAGCTGTCTCAGGCTGCTTTGATGGATTCGGCAGGTGCTGGGTACGTCCAGTGTGGAAGTGCTGCTCGGTCGATCGCTGATGTTCACCTATCTCTGGTAAAGCTTTGGAGGAGCAAGCGTTCGCGTCATCTTCGAGAATGCAATCCGGTCACCGCACCTGACCCACAAGTGCTTCTATATATAAAGAGGTTGCGCTATGGCTGGGCGCTGTCCACCGGTGGATGGAAGAGATTTCCAAAAAGGGCGAGGCGATGGGATGCTGGTGGTGTGGCGCGTCTGGAGGTGCTTTTCTGAGGGTTGCTTAGGTAGGGGTGTGAGTCTTTGGCGCTCGTGGCATGCCGTCAGAAAAATGACATTCATGGCGAATCATGTTTTATCAGAGTGATCGAGCGTATGGCATGAGCGTGGAACCGCGCTCCCAGGCGACTCTTTCTGTGGTCGCGCACCGCGCCGTGGTGGTAGGTGTTTTCTTGCGGAGCTTTCAGGTCGGGGGAGTCATCAGCCCAGGGTTGTTCAAGGGGGCTGGCTTTCTGAGAAGGGATTGGGTGTCCGGCTACGGAGGATTCTGTCCATCGGAGGGGAAATAGTAGTTCTGAGGTTGGGGTGATAATACCAGTACAACAAGAAGCTGCTGCGAGAAATCGACCGGCGCGTGCGCTACCTGCGCAAGCGCCTGGAAGACGTCAAGGTGGTGGACTATGCGCCCGAGCAGGAGGGCAAGGTGTTCTTCGGCGCCTGGGTCGAGGCCGAGAGTGAGCATGGCGAGCTGCGCACATTCCGCATCGTTGGCTATGACGAGATCTACGGTCGCAACGACTACATCTCCATCGACTCACCCATGGCGCGCGCCCTGCTCAAAAAAGAAGAGGGCGACGAAGCCATGGTCACCACGCCGACCGGCGAGGTGCTGTGGTACGTGAACAGCATCCGCTACGAAGCGCCCTGAGGCGCTTCAGCCTTCACGCAGCACGGTCAGCGGGCTGGCATTCAACGCCCGGCGTGTACCGAACACGCCGGCGCCACCAATCAGTACCGCGCCAATCAGCGGCAACAGCAGCAAGCTTGGGTGCGGGCTCCATTGCAGGTCGAAGGCATAGCGGTACAGCACCCAGGTCACCAACTCGGTGCCCAATGCTGCCAGCAGGCCGCTGGCAGCCCCCAGCAAACCGAACTCGATGCGTCGCGCCTTGACCAGCAAGGCGCGCCCCGCACCGAGGGCGCGCAGCAACGCGCCCTGGCGGATACGCTCGTCCAGGGTCGCCTGCAAACCGGCAAACAACACTGCAAGCCCGGCTGCCAGAACAAACAGCAGCACGTACTCAACCGCCAGGGTGACCTGGGCCAGAATGCTGCGCAGTTGCTCCAGCAATGCGTCCACTTGCAGGATGGTCACGGCCGGGAAGGCCCGTGACAGCGCCACCACCTGCTGGTCGTGCCCGGGCGCCAGGTAGAAGCTGGTGAGGTAGGTGGTCGGCAGGTCCTGCAGGGTGCCGGGCTGGAAGATCATGTAGAAGTTCGGCTGGAAGCTGTCCCAGTTCACCGTGCGCAGGCTGGTGACCTGCACCTGGCGCTCCAGGCCTCCGATGCTGAAGTTCAAGCGGTCGCCCAGCTTGAGCTTGAGGCTTTCGGCCAGCTTGGTTTCCACCGAAACCCCCGGCAAGGCATCGGCCGCCGGCGTGGCCTGCCACCATTGGCCGGCACTCAGGTTGTTGCCCTGGGGCAATTCGGCCGCCCAGGTCAGGCTCAGGTCACGCTGCACGGCGCGATCGCCGGTGGACTCCTTGCTGACGATCTGGTTTACCGGCTCATCGTTGATGTGCGTGAGACGCCCCGGGATGACCGGGTACAGCGGGGCGGCGAGGGCGGAGAATTCGTCCAGGCGCTGGGCAAAGTTGGCTTTGTCGTCGGGCAGGATGTTCAGCGCAAAATAGTTGGGTGCGTCCTTGGGCAACTGGTTCTGCCAGGTGTCGAGCAGTTCGCCGCGCAGCAGGGCGATCAAGGCCATGGCCAGCAGGATCAAGCCGAACGCCAACGACTGGCCCGCAGCCGCCAGCGGGTGGCGCAGCAGTTGCCCCAGGCCCAGGCGCCAGGCCAGCGGCGCCCCGGCCAGCAGCCGGCGCAAGCTGCGCAGGCCGAGCAACAGCAGGCCGCCCAGCACAATGGCCGCGACCAGCCCGCCACCCAGCAGGGCAAAGGTGAGCAGCAGGTCGAGGCTCAGGCGCCACATGATCAGGCCCAGTGCCAGCAATGCAGCGCCATACACCAGCCAACTGCTCGGCGGCACCGGCAACAGGTCGCGGCGCAGCACGCGTAGCGGTGGCACTCGCCCCAGCGCGGCCAGCGGTGGCAGGGCGAAGCCGGCGAGGGCGACCAGCCCTGTGGCTACACCCGCCAGTGCGGGGGCGATCCCGCCCGGAGGCACGGCGGTGGGCAGCAAACCTTCGAGCAGCTTGAACAACCCAAGCTGAGTCAGCCAGCCCAGCAGCGCACCGGACAGTGCCGCCAGGCCACCGAGCATCGCCAGTTGCAGGCAGAACAAGGTAAGCGCCTGGCGCCGCGACAAGCCCAGGCAACGCAGCAGGGCGCTGGCATCAAAGCGGCGCAAGGCGAAGCGGCTGGCGGACAGCGCGACAGCCACGCCCGCCAGCAGCACGGCGACCAGGCTGGCCATGTTCAGGTAGCGCTCGGCCTTGCCCAGTGCGCCGCCGATCTGCTGGTTGCCGTCGCGCGAGTCTTGCAGGCGCTGGTTGGCGGCGAGCAGCGGCTTGACCGTGGCGCGATAGCTGGCCAGGGCGTCAGGCTCGCCGCGCCACAAGTCGCGGTAGCTGACCCGGCTGCCAGGCTGCACGACACCGGTGGCCTCCAGGTCGGCGAAGTTGATCAGCACGCGCGGTGTCAGGCTGTAGAAGTTGCCGGCACGGTCGGGCTCGTAGGTCAGCACCCGGCTCATGCGCAGGGTTTGCATGCCGACGTCGATGCTGTCGCCGATTTTCAGGTCCAGCGCGGCCAGCAGGCGCGGTTCGACCCAGGCTTCACCGGGCGCCGGCCCGCCGCCGGGGGTTTCCAGGCCGTAGGGTTCGGGGGCGCTTTTCAGTTCGCCACGCAGTGGGTAGTTGTTGTCGGCTGCCTTGATGCTGGACAGCTGGATGCCGTTGTCGGTGGCAATGACGCTGGAGAACTCCACCACTCGCGCATGCTGCAGGTTCTGCTTGAGGCCGCTGTCGACCTGTTCAGGTGTGGCCGGGGCGCTGCCTTGCAGCACCAGGTCGGCGCCAAGGAACTCGGTGGCACGCATCAGCATGGCGCCGTTCAGGCGCGCACCGAAGTAGCCAATGGCAGTGCTGGCGGCCACGGCCACCAGCAGGGCGAAGAACAGTACGCGCAGCTCGCCGGCGCGGGCATCGCGCAACAGCTGGCGCGCAGCCAGGGACAGCAGGCGCAGGAACGACAGGTGTGCCATCAGGGCTCCAGGGGGCTGACCAGGTGGCCGGCGTCCAGGCGGATCAGGCGCCGGCAGCGATGTGCCAGGCGTTCGTCGTGGGTCACCAGCACCAGGGTAGTGCCGCGTTCCTGGTTCAGCTCGAACAGCAGGTCGCTGATGCGCTCACCGGTGTGGCTGTCGAGGTTGCCAGTGGGTTCATCGGCAAACAGCACCGCAGGCTCCGCCGCAAAGGCGCGGGCGATGGCCACGCGCTGTTGCTCGCCACCGGACAGCTGGCGCGGCGAGTGGCTCAGGCGCTGGCCCAGGCCGACCCGCTCGAGCAGGCTGCGGGCATGCTCGCGGGCGTCACGGCGACCGTCCAGCTCCAGCGGCAGCATGACGTTCTCCAGGGCATTGAGGCTGTCGAGCAGTTGGAACGACTGGAACACGAAGCCGACATGCTCGGCGCGCACGCGGGCGCGCTGGTCTTCGTCGAGTGTGCTGAGGTCGTGCCCGGCCAGGGTAACTGCGCCGCCACTGGGCAGGTCCAGCCCGGCCAGCAGGCCGAGCAGGGTGGACTTGCCCGAGCCGGAGGCGCCGACGATGGCCAGGCTGTCGCCTTGTTTCAATTCAAGGGAGAGTGGGTGCAGGATGGTCAGGTCGCCTTCCGCGCTCGGGACCACTTTGCTAAGGTTGCGCGCAGTGAGAATACTGGGGCCCATGGAGAATCCGATGCGAGTGTGGTTATTGAGTGTTGGCCTGGCCTTATTGTGCATGGCCCAGGGCGCAACTGCAGGTACGGTGCTGATTGTCGGGGATAGTATCAGCGCCGCTTTTGGCCTGGATACCCGTCAAGGCTGGGTTGCCCTGCTGGAACAGCGCCTCAAGGCACAGGGAATCACCGCCAAGGTGGTCAATGCCTCGATCAGCGGCGACACCAGTGCAGGGGGCCAGGCGCGGCTGCCGGCGCTGCTTGCAGCGCACAAGCCGGAGCTGGTGGTGCTTGAACTGGGGGGCAACGATGGCCTGCGTGGGCAGCTGCCCGCGCAATTGCAACAAAATCTTGCCTCGATGATCGACAGCTCGCGCCAGGCCGGGGCCAAGGTGCTGCTGCTGGGCATGCGCCTGCCGCCCAATTATGGCAAGCGCTACACCGATGCCTTTGCCAAGGTGTATGCCGACCTAGCCAGCGAAAAACAGGTGCCGTTGGTGCCGTTTTTCCTCGAAGGGGTAGGGGGCGTGCCTGAGCTGACCCAGGCCGATGGCATCCACCCGACCCAGGGTGCCCAGGCACGTTTGCTGGAAAATGCCTGGCCAGCCATAAAACCGCTGCTTTGACGCTTTTATAGTGACCGGCTTTCGGCTAATGTGGCGCCCCCGATTTGGAGCCCCCGATGCCGCGTCCTGCCTGGTCCCTGTATGCCTATCAATTGATCGAGCCCGACGAGCAGCTTGACCTGTTCGCCTGCCAGGAGATCCGCGTTCACCTGATCGCCCGTCAGCTCGAACTTGGCGGCTCCGCCGACCGTACCCTGTGCGGCACCCTGCTGCCTGCGCAACCGCGCTGGTCCGGCGTGCCCCGCACGATCTACCGCGACCGCCGCCTGTGCACGCTGTGCAAGGCCATCCTTGATGCCCAGCGTCGCGGCACCCGCCCGATATGGCCGCAACTCTAGCCGTTCGTCTCGTTCTTTTGTCGTTGGCCCGCCTTCTGCAACCTTCTGTAATCTGATGCCTCCCGGTTGCGCGGGGGGCGGTGTACAATCGCCATCTTGCCCCTGTTGAATTTAGCGAAGGATTTCCCGGATGTTGCCGCGCTTCCCCGCCGTCACCCGTTGCCTCTCCCTGGCCGCCTTGCTGGTGGCTGGCCCTGTTGCCGCACTGGAGTTCCCCCTGCCGCCACCCGGTGAGGACGTCATTGGCCAGGTCCAGGTGATCAAGGCCAAGTACGAGGACACCTTTGCCGACATCGGCACCGCCAACGACCTGGGCTACCTGGAGTTGGTTGCGGCCAACCCGGGTGTCGATGCCTGGTTGCCGGGCGCGGGCACCGAGATCATCCTGCCGACGCGCTTCATCCTGCCGCCGGGCCCGCGCGAGGGCATCGTGATCAACCTTGCCGAATACCGCCTGTACTACTACCCCAAAGGCGAGAACAAGGTGTACACCTTCCCGCTGGGTATCGGTCGCGAGGGCTGGGGTTCGCCAATCGCCAACACCCGCGTGATCGCCAAGACGCCCAACCCGACCTGGACGCCACCGGCCTCGATCAAGGCTGAGCACGCCGCCGACGGCGACCCGTTGCCCAACGTGGTGCCGGCTGGCCCGGACAACCCGCTGGGGCCGTTCAAGTTCACCCTGGGCGTACCGGGTTACTTGATCCACGGTTCCAACAAGAAATTCGGCATCGGCATGCGCACCAGCCACGGCTGTTTCCGCATGCTCAACAACAACGTGCTGCAACTGTCGAAGATGGCCCCGGTGGGGGTATCGGTGCGGATTATCAACGAGCCCTACAAGTTCGGTGTAAGTGCTGGCAAGGTGTACCTCGAAGCGCACACCCCGCTGGACGACAAGGGCGACCCGTCGGTAGTGGACAAGCACACGGCAGTGATCAACGCCTTGCTCAAGCGCGAAGACCTGGCCAACAACTTGCGCATGAACTGGGACATGGTCCGTGACGTGGTTGCCGCTGAAGATGGTATTCCGGTGGAAATTGCAGTGCCACTGACGGCCCAGGCGCCAGTCGTTTCGGGTATGCCGCTAGAAAATCAGTAACTTGCATTGCTAAAGCAGGGCCCGTCTTTTGGCGGGCCTTGTCGTTTTTGCGAGCGACTACTAAACAGTGGGCAATAAAAAAGCCGCCCCACAAGTGGGGCGGCTTAGATAACAATCCCGAGGGATTATTACTTGCGGCTAGCTTTGTCCAGCATACGCAGAGCGCGCTCGTTAGCTTCGTCAGCAGTTTGCTGAGCTTTTTGAGCAGCGGCCAGAGCGTCATCAGCCTTACGGTAGGCTTCATCAGCACGAGCTTGTGCACGAGCTGCTGCGTCTTCAGTAGCGGTCAGGCGAGCTTCGGTTTCTTTCGAGACGCTGCTGCAACCGGTAGCCAGAACTGCGGCCAGGGCCAGAGCAGAAAATTTCAGAGCGTTGTTCATCGTGTTCCCCTTCAAGGACTTTCTATAAAATAGCCATCTCTCGGAAAAGAGAAACTGGCCGGTGTACATAGTACCCATTACTTGTAGTAAGTAAACTGACCGAGCGCAAGAACGCGAAAAATTTACACGTCTGAGACCGACCGCACGTTCGCTGTATAAAAAGCGTTCAGCGATTGGCTTACGTACTGTAAGACATTCACCTGCCACTGTTTTTTTGTTGAACTACAGGTGACTTTAAATGTCCGCCTTCGTCATAGCACTACATGATCCGGCTAGTGTTCTGCATCGGGCGCCGGGTTACCGACGCGAGCTTACAGGTCCGTGAATTTTTTACGATCAAGTGGCTTGAGCATCCCGCCCCTGGGCGCCTACTATTTGTAGGTGCTCGGTTGCCTGAGAACGACCAGTCTCTTCTCGCTGTCCAAAGGGCACGGGGTGGCGTTGAGGTTCCTTCGCCGGATAAACATCGGTAAGGTAGGGGTCTTATAGAAGACCCGCGAGGAGTAGTGATGAGCGAGGCGTTGACCATCCACCATGACCAGGCCGGTCATCAGTTCGAGACCAATGTGGACGGTCATCGTGCGTACCTGACCTACATGGACCTGGGCAAGCAGACCCTGGATATCTACCGCACCTTCGTGCCAAACGCATTGCGTGGCCGAGGCATCGCGGCGGCGCTGACTGAAAAGGCCCTGGCCTATGCCAAGGACATGGGTTACACCGTGATCCCGTCATGCTCCTATGTCGAGCGCTACATGGAGCGGCAGCAGAAGCATTCTTCCAAAGCCTGACACTATTCGTACACACAAAAACGCCGGGCAATGCCCGGCGTTTTTGTGTCCAGCGTTTAGCCGCGGTTGCGCTTGGGCAGCACGTCCTTGAGTTTGGCGTGCATGCTGCGCAGGGTTTTCTCGGTGGCTTCCCAGTCGATGCAGGCATCGGTCACCGAAACGCCGTATTGCAGCTCGTCGAGGTTTTTCGGGATGGCCTGGCAGCCCCAGTTCAGGTGGCTCTCGACCATCAGGCCGATGATCGACTCGTTGCCTTCGAGGATCTGGTTGGCGACGTTCTCCATCACCAGCGGTTGCAGGGCCGGGTCCTTGTTGGAGTTGGCGTGGCTGCAATCGACCATGATGTTCGGCTTGATCTTGGCCTTGTTCAGCGCCTGCTCGCACAGGGCGACGCTGACCGAGTCATAGTTCGGCTTGCCGTTGCCGCCGCGCAGCACCACGTGGCCATAGGCATTGCCCTTGGTGGTGACGATGGACACGCCGCCTTCCTGGTTGATGCCCAGGAACCGGTGCGGGCTGGAGACCGACTGCAAGGCGTTGATCGCCACGGTCAGGCCACCGTCGGTGCCGTTCTTGAAACCGACCGCCGAAGACAGGCCGGAGGCCATCTCGCGGTGGGTTTGCGATTCGGTGGTACGCGCGCCAATTGCCGACCAGCTGATCAGGTCCTGCAGGTACTGCGGGGAGATCGGGTCAAGCGCTTCGGTGGCGGTGGGCAGGCCTTTTTCGGCCAGGTCCAGCAACAGCTGGCGACCAATGTGCAGGCCGTCCTGGATCTTGAACGAGTCATCCAGGTACGGGTCGTTGATCAGGCCTTTCCAGCCGACCGTGGTGCGCGGCTTTTCAAAGTACACGCGCATGACCAGGTACAGGGTGTCGGAGACTTCCGCCGCCAGCACCTTGAGGCGCTCGGCGTATTCGTGGGCCGCCTTGATGTCGTGGATCGAGCAGGGGCCAACCACGACGAACAGGCGGTGATCCTTGCCGTCGAGGATATTGCGCACCACTTCGCGGCCCGCCGTTACGGTCTTCAGCGCGGTGGCGCTGAGCGGGATTTCTTTCTTGAGCTGATCGGGGGTGATCAGGGTGTCGTTGGAGGCAACGTTAAGGTCGTCGATCGGTAAATCAGCCATCGTGTTACTCGTCAGGTCACGGATGCCGGCCGCCAGCGATCCCCGTGCGGCGGAGCAGCAGCATGATTGTACGCAACGGGGAGCCGAACCTTAGCGCGTTACACCGTGGCTCGACAATGGGCAGGGCCCGCTTTCCTGCGCTTTACCGGCCTATGACGGGGCTTTTTCGAGGCTGGCCTCGGAAAACTCGCTGGCATGCAGGGTTACCCATTGCTGGGCGAGGGCTTCGAGGGCATCTGGCTGGTCGCCATCGATGCCTTGCTGCTGGCAGAAATGCTGGATCTGGCAGACCTGCTCACCCATGCGCGCGCCGAACAGCGCCTGCTCGTCGATGAACACGATGCCGACCCGGTAACCATCCTGCTGGCGCTGGCACCAGGCGACGTAGCCGGGGTAGCGCGCCTGCTCGCCGAGGGAGGGGATGACCATTTCCACCGCCATGCCACGCCGGTAGGCACGCGGATGGTTGCAGGCCACGCCGCCCAGGCTGATAGTGTGAAGCCGCTGGCGGAACAGGCTGGGTGACGGGCGCAGGGTCAATTCGACCGGCACATCGTCAGGGTGAGGCAGAAAACCACGCATGTTGACTCCGTGTCGGTTATTTGACCTTGTACGCCTGAGTATAGTGAAGGAATGTAAAGCCGTTGATTTGCGTGTCAAAAGCTGGTCAAAAATTAATCAATTGGAGGCACTGATGGACAAGGCGACTGTGCGCATCGGCATTATCGGGACCGGGGCCATCGGCGGCTTCTATGGCGTGATGCTGGCCAGGGCCGGGTTCGACGTGCATTTCCTGCTGCGTAGCGAGTTCGCCACGGTGCGTGACAATGGCTTGCAGGTGGACAGTGCCGTGCACGGTGCCTTGACGCTCAAGCCGGTACAGGCCTATGCCGATGCAGCAGACATGCCAGCCTGCGATTGGCTGCTGGTGGGGGCCAAGACCACCAGCAACGCAGCCCTGGCGCCGTTGATCCGCCAGGCTGCAGCGCCGGGTGCCAAGGTGGTGCTGTTGCAGAACGGGCTTGGGGTGGAGGAGCAATTGCGCCCATTGCTGCCGCCGAGCCTGCACCTGTTGGGCGGCTTGTGCTTCATTTGCGTCAATCGCATGGCACCTGGGGTGGTGCGTCACCAGGCGCTGGGGGCGCTGAACCTGGGGTATCACAGTGGTCCGGCACAGACTGCGGTAGCGCGTCAGGAAATTGCCGAGCAGGGGGCCGGGTTGTTCCGCGCTGCGCAGATCGAGTCCCAGGCCATGCCCAACCTGGAGCAGGCGCGCTGGCAGAAGCTGGTGTGGAACGTGCCCTACAACGGCTTGTCGGTGTTGCTCAAGGCGAGTACCACGCCATTGATGAAGGATATCGACAGCCGCGCATTGATCCAGGCGTTGATGGCTGAGGTGGTGGAGGGCGCGCGGGCCTGCGGGCATGAATTGCCGGTGGGGTATGCCGAGCACCTGTTTGCGATCACCGAGAAGATGCCGGACTACTGGCCGAGCATGTACCACGACTTTACCGAGCGTCGGCCACTGGAGCTGGAGGCGATCTATGCCGCGCCCCTGTCTCGGGCGCGGGAAGCGGGGTGCGTATTGCCGAGGATGGAGGCGCTGCACCAGGCGCTGGGTTTCATTGATCGACACTAATAAAGCATCGCGGCACCAACCCGTTCCCACAAGGGCCCACACATGCCCTGTGGGAGCGGGCTGGTCCCGCGATGAGGCCACCAAGGAGCACACATGAGCAAAGGCCTGGGCGACAAACTGGTAGTGGCGATCTCTTCGCGAGCGCTGTTCGACCTCAGCGAAAGCCACCGCGTCTACCTGGATCACGGCGTGGAGAGCTACCGCCAATACCAGATCGAGCACGAAGACGAACACCTCGAACCCGGCGACGCCTTCCCCCTGGTGGAAAAGCTCCTGGGCTTGAACGCCAGCCTCGGCCAACCGCGTGTCGAAGTGGTGCTGGTCTCACGCAACAGCGCCGACACCGGCCTGCGCGTGTTCAACTCCATCGAGCACTACGGCCTGGGCATTTCCCGCGCTGCCTTCGTCGGCGGCCGCAGCCCTTACCCTTATCTTGCCGCCTTCGGCTGCCACCTGTTTCTCTCCACCGACGCTGAAGACGTGCGCAGTGCCCTCGAGGCCGGTTTCGCCGCTGCGACGATTCTGTCCGGCGGCGCCCGCCGCGCCGCCAGCACCGAGCTGCGCATCGCCTTCGATGGCGACGCGGTGGTGTTCTCCGACGAATCCGAGCGGGTGTACCAGTTGGGCGGCCTGGAAGCCTTCCAGGCCAGTGAACGCGAATCGGCGCGCGAGCCTTTGCGCGGCGGCCCGTTCAAGGCATTTCTCGCGGCCCTGAACGTACTGCAGAACGAGTTCCCGGCCGGTGCCTGCCCGATCCGCACGGCCTTGGTCACGGCTCGTTCGGCCCCAGCCCATGAGCGGGTAATCCGCACCTTGCGCGAATGGGATATCCGTCTGGACGAATCGCTGTTCCTTGGCGGCCTGGACAAATCGGCGTTCCTCGAAGCCTTCGCCGCCGACGTGTTCTTCGACGACCAGACCGGCCACTGCGAGCGCGCTCGCGGCGTGGTCGCGACCGGCCATGTGCCACATGGCATCAGCAACGAACGCACCTCCGACCAGGCCTGAGCAGCGGGCGCCGGACGGCTCTGCGCGCCGGTTTGACGCTGCTAAGCTGAAGCTTGCTCTGCCGTATCGGCAGTCGAGGAGGTCAAATGATCCGTTCGATGTTGTGTGCCACGGACCTCGGTGTGTACTCGCCTTATGTCATGCAACACGCCCTGGCGCTGGCGCGCACCTTTTGCGCCGAGCTCTACGTGATCCACGCCGTCGAGCCGATGGGGCAGTTCGCTGAATCGCTGTTGCAGAGCTACCTTGATGAACAGACCCTCGACCAATTGCACAGCCAGGGCGTGAATACCGTCATGGCCAACATCGAACAACGGGTGCTGGAAAACTTTCGTGACGAATTGGGCGAGCAGGAAGACCTGGCCCTGATCAAGGCCGTGCGGGTGCGCCAGGGCGACCCGGCACAAGTGATTCTGGAGCAGGCGCAGCGCCTGAGTGTCGACCTGCTGATCGTCGGCAGCCACAGCCAAGGGGCTGGCGCGGAGATTCCGCTGGGGCGCACTGCCGTGCGAATTCTGCAGTTGTCACCGGTGCCGGTGTACATGGTGCCCTTGGCGCAGCACCTTGGGCGTAGGAGGGCGGACACGGCCGTGTAGGTGGAAGGAATAATGCTGGAGAAATAGTTCTAGATTTATTCTTCAAACCACTAATATAGTTATAACTCGTCGCTGTTGTCGGTGACGCCCAGCTGATTTGAGGGATACCTATGAAGCTTCAACAATTGCGCTACATCTGGGAAGTGGCGCACCACGACCTCAACGTTTCCGCGACAGCGCAAAGCTTGTATACCTCCCAGCCGGGGATCAGCAAGCAGATTCGCCTGTTGGAAGACGAGCTGGGCGTGGAAGTGTTTGCCCGCAGCGGCAAGCACCTGACCCGGGTGACACCTGCAGGTGAGCGGATCATCACCACCGCCGGTGAGATCCTGCGCAAGGTCGAGAGCATCAAGCAGATCGCCCAGGAATTCTCCAACGAGAAGAAAGGCACGCTGTCCATCGCCACCACCCACACCCAGGCGCGCTATGCCTTGCCGCCGGTGATCAGCTCGTTCATCAAGCAGTACCCGGAAGTGGCGCTGCACATGCATCAGGGCTCGCCCATGCAGATCGCCGAGATGGCCGCTGACGGCACCGTTGATTTCGCCATCGCCACCGAGGCGCTGGAGCTGTTCGGCGACCTGGTGATGATGCCGTGCTACCGCTGGAACCGCTGCGTGGTAGTGCCGCAAGGCCACCCGCTGACCAAGCTGCCGAAACTGACGCTGGAAGTGCTCGCCGAGTACCCGATTGTCACCTACGTGTTCGGTTTCACCGGGCGTTCCAAGCTGGACGAAGCCTTCAGCCACCGTGGCCTGACGCCGAAAGTGGTGTTCACCGCCGCCGACGCCGACGTGATCAAGACCTATGTGCGCCTGGGCCTGGGCGTGGGCATCGTGGCCAAGATGGCTGTCGATCCGAAACTTGATTCGGACCTGGTGGTGCTGGATGCCAGCGAGCTGTTCGAGTCGAGCATCACCAAGATCGGCTTCCGCCGTGGCACCTTCCTGCGTGGCTTCATGTGCGACTTCATCGAGAAGTTTGCCCCGCACCTGACCCGCGAAGTGATGGCCAAGGCCATCCAGTGCCACAACAAGCAGGAGCTTGAAGACCTGTTCGATGGCGTTGAATTGCCGGTGCATTGATCGTCAGTTACCACGCTTGAAAAAAACCGGCCTTGCGCCGGTTTTTTTGTGCCTCTCGATCAGTTCAGCAGCAGGATGCAGCCGCCCAGGCCGAAGGCGAAAAGCCCCAGGCAGCATGCGCCGTGCAGCCAGCGTGAATGCCTGCCGTGCCACGCCCGCCAGACCAGCCAGGCCCCCACCGCCAACAGCAGGCCATAAAACCCCAGGATGGCGACTATTAGCTCGGGGCCGAGGTCGCGGCTGGAGGTGATCCAGTTGAGCAGCAGCAGGCTGCTCAGCACCAGTCGCTCTGTGGTTGCCACGAGGTACAGGTGCATGATGCTGTGCGCCATCTGGCTGCGCTGGGGCATGCCGGGTGTCAGCAGCAGTTCGGCCAAGGTGCTGCGCGCCGTTGTATGCAAGCGGGCAACCAACACTGGTGGGGCCAGGGCCAGGACTACCAGGGCGAGAGAGGCCACGGGATAGTTGAGCAGCGAAGGCGTGTTTGGTGTGTGCAGTTGCTCCCAGAGTGCTGCCCCGAACAGCCCGGCAACCACCAGATAGGTCAGGTATTGCCCGGTGCGCCCCATCTGTTGGCGAAAGGTCTGGTGCAGAGGCCCCAGCACGCTCGCCACGCGGTCCTGGCTACTGCGCGCGGGTGCCTGAAAACTGCGTGTCAGCCAATCGGGCGCGCAGCTGTCCAGCAGTTTTTCCAGGCGGGGGTAGCTGTCGGTTTTCGAGATGCTCAGGTACACGCCCAGGGGCAACCCCTGGGGTGCAAGCGGGTGCTTGAGATGCCGGTACCAGAGCCCGGCCGTCCCCAGCAGTGCCAGGCCACCCAAAAGTGCGCAATAGGCCGGGTTGGCGATATGCCCAGCTTTGATGCTCAGCGCCAACACGGTGGAAGGCACGAGTGAAAACAGTATCGGGGAGCTGAAAAACAGCAGGCCGAAGGTCGAGCCGAGCCACAAGGCGCCCACCTGGGTGAGCGCTGTAGCGCCGTCGGGGCGGGTCAGGCTCAGCGCCAGCAAGGGCACACCGATACTCAGCAGCAGATGCAGCAGGATGCCCTGGCTCAGGGCACGCTGGGTGCCGGGCAAGCGCAGTGACGACCTGTCCCAGATGGCGCGCAGCAAACCGTTGCCCAGCACCGCCCACCAGCACAGCGGTACGATGCTCCAGTAGCCGATTGCAAGGTGGAAACGCTGAAGGCCGACGCCGACGGCAATCGCGCCGATGAACAGCAGGAGGCCGCGTATCGTCGCCGCTCTATCGGGGAAGATCCCCGGCAGCGCAGCTTTGCTCATGGCCGGGATCATGCCGCCAGCTCCACGAACAGGTCTTCAAGGCCCAGGCTGTGTACACGCGCTTGCTCGGGTAATTTGAAGGCGCTGGACGCAGCATCATGGCGCAGCACCAGGTTCCAGCTGCCATCCGCCAATTGCTTGCGCGCGAACTCGCCCGGCAAGGGTTCGCTGGGCAACGTGACCTGCTGTGGCCACACGACCCGGCGCAGGTCGTCCTTGAGTTCATCCAGGTTTGCCAGCAGTTGAATACGCCCTTGATGCAGCAGGGCGATATGCGAGGCCACGCGCTCAAGGTCCGACATGATGTGGGTCGAGAACAGCACGGTAGTACCGTATTCACCGGCCAGCTCGACGATTTCGCGCATCAGTTCGCGGCGCGCCAACGGGTCGAGCGCAGCGGCAGGCTCGTCCAGTACCAGCAGGCGCGGGCGCGGCGCCAGGGCGCGGATGATCGCCACCTGCTGGCGTTGCCCGGGGGAGAGTTTGAGCAGGTCAAGCTTGGGGTTCAGCTCCCAACGCTGCAGCAGGCGCTCGACCAGTGCCGCGTCCCAGCTGGGGTAAAGCTCGGCCATCAGGCCGAGCATGCTGCCCAGCTTCATCCAGGCGAGTGCTTCCGGGTTTTGCGGAACATAACCCAGCGCGGCTTTGTCGCTGTCGTCCAGTTGCGTCGCCGGCTTGCCGAACAGCATGGCCTGGCCCTGATCCGGGATGCGCAAACCGAGCAGGCATTCGATCAAGGTACTTTTGCCGGCACCATTGCGTCCGACCAGGCCCAGCACCATGCCCGGTTGCAGGGACAGCGAAACGCCATCCAGTGCGCGGTGCTCCTGGTGATCCATGGTAATTGCGTGCAGCGCTGCCAAGGGCGATGGGCTACTCAATGCGTTTCTTCCTGAGACGGTGCTTCGTTGATAAGGGGGAGGAGGGCGTCGATCACCTGATCGGCCTCCAGGTCCAGTTGCCGGGCCTGGCGAGCCAGTTCCAGCAGGGCGGGTTGCAGGGCGTGCAGGCGGGCTGCAAGCGGGTTGTCGTCGACGCTACGCGAGGCCACCCGCATGCCTTTGCCAGGCTGGCGCTCGAGCAGGCCTTGGGCTTCCAACAGGTTGTAGGCCTTGGAAACGGTCATCGGGTTGATCGCGTGGGCTGCCGCCACCTCGCGCACCGAGGGCAGGCGGGTGCCCGGCGGGCATTGGCCGGCGGTGATCAGGCGGCTGATCTGGCCAACGATCTGGCGGTAGATCGGGTCGGCGGCGGCGGGTTCGATATGCAGGGTCATGGCGTCCATGTGTATTAGTCTAGTGATACACGTGGGCGGAGAGAACCGGGCAGTTATTTCAAGGCGTTACGAGAAACGCCGGGCACAAAAAAACCGGCCGAGGCCGGTTTTTCGAGTGGCGGGCGATCAGCGCTTGGCGATCAGGTTGCCGGCGTGCAGGCCGCATTCTTTTTGCGTGGACTCTTCCCACCACCAGCGGCCTTCGCGCTCGTGCTGGTTGGGCAGTACCGGGCGGGTGCAGGGTTCGCAGCCGATGCTGATGAAGCCGCGTTCGTGCAGGCTGTTGTAGGGCAGTTCGAGCATGCGGATATAGCCCCAGACTTCTTCGCTACTCATCTGCGCCAGCGGGTTGAACTTGTACAGGGTGCGCTCTGCGGTGGAGAAGGCGCTGTCGATTTCCAGGGCGGCGACCTGGCTGCGGGTGCCTGGGCTCTGGTCGCGGCGTTGGCCGGTGGCCCAGGCGCTGACGGTGCTCAGCTTGCGGCGCAGCGGTTCGATCTTGCGCACGCCGCAGCATTCGCCGTGGCCGTCCTTGTAGAAGCTGAACAGGCCCTTTTCCTTGACGAAGGGGTCGAGCTTGTCGCGGTCGGGGGAAAGGATTTCGATGGGCAGGTTGTACTGCTCGCGGACCTGGTCGATGAAGCGATAGGTTTCCGGGTGCAGGCGGCCGGTGTCGAGGCTGAAGACCTTGACCTGCTTGTTGAGTTTCCAGGCCATGTCCACCAGCACCACGTCTTCGGCGCCGCTGAAGGAGATCCACAGGTCATCGCCGAAGTGCTCGAAGGCGAGCTTGAGGATGTCTTGCGGGGACTTGTTGGCGTAAGTCGCGGCGAGGGCGGCGACGTCGAAGGGTTGGCTCATCAGGCGGCTTCCGATCATTGAGTGGCGCTTGGCGCTCGTAATGAAGCAGATGTTACCAAAAAATGCCGGGGTAGACGGGTTGCATTGTGCACCGCCATCGCGGGGCCAGCCCACTCCCACGGTCTGTGGGAGCGGGCTGGCCCCGCGATGGCTTTAGAGTTGTTCCAGGGTCTCGAGCAGCACCTTCACCTTGGTAATCGACTCCTGGTACTCCGCTTGCCAGTCCGAGTCCGCGACCACCGCGCCGCCGCCCCAGCAGCTGACTTGCCCGTCCTTGACCAGCAAGCTGCGGATGGCAATCGAGCTGTCCATCTCGCCGCGCACGTCCACATACAGCAGCGACCCGCAATACAGCGCGCGACGACTCGGTTCCAGCTCATCGATGATCTGCATTGCACGGATCTTCGGCGCCCCGGTGATCGAGCCACCCGGGAAGCTGCCGGCAATCAGGTCCAGCGCATCCTTGTCCGCCGCCAGGCGCCCAGTCACGCTGCTGACCATATGGTGTACGTTCGGGTAGCTCTCCAGGCTGAACAGCTCCGGCACCTTCACCGAGCCAATCTCGCAGGTGCGCCCCAGATCGTTGCGCAGCAAGTCGACGATCATCAGGTTCTCCGCCCGGTCCTTGGCGCTGGCCAGCAGCTCCCGGCCATTGGCGGCATCTTCGACAGGGTCGGCGCTGCGCGGGCGAGTGCCCTTGATCGGGCGAGTCTCTACCTGGCCCTCGCTGACCTGTACGAACCGTTCTGGTGAGAAGCTCAGCAGCGCACTGCCGTCGGCCAGCAACTGGAACCCGGAAAACGGTGTCGGGCAGGCTGCGCGTAGCGCCTGATAGGCCGTCCACGGGTCACCCTGGCACGGCGCGCGGAAACGCTGGGTCAGGTTGATCTGGTAGCAGTCACCCGCCTGGATGTACTGCTGAACCCGAACAAACGCCTGGTGATACTGCTCGGCACTGATATCGCCACGCATCGGCGCCTTGAGTTGGAACGGCCCGCCGTCGAGCGAGGCCGGCGCGGCAAACAGCGCGATCAAGCGTTCACGCTCTGCCTCTGCCAACTGCGGATGGAACACCAACTGGCTGGTTTGCAGCAGATGATCGCTGACCAGCGCCCAGGCATACAGCCCCAGGCTGGCATCGCCCAGGCCCAGGTCATCGCGGGCATGCACCGGCAGTTGCTCCAGGCGTCGGCCAAAGTCGTAGCTCAGGTAACCGATCAGGCCGCCAGCGAAGGGCAGTTGCACGCCCTGCGGCAGTTGCGCTTCACCCAGGTCGGCGAGGCTTTCACGCAGGCGTTGCAGGTAAACGTGACCGTCCTCGTCTGCGTGCGGTGCCAGCGTACGCAGCGGCCAGGCACTGAACAGGTCATAGCGACCGCGCTCGGCGTCGGGGCGGGCGCTGTCGAGCAGCACCGCACCAGGCGCAAGGCGCACGCGGGCGAAGTAATGCGCCGGGTTGGCATGGTAGGGCAGGGGGTGGAGCGTGCAGGTCGGCATTCGCATGAACAGCTGTCGAGGCGGGGGAGGCATTGTAGTCCTCTGTAGGAAATGCTCCTAGAGGGCCTACGGGATGAAACCGACTGCCCCGGTCGCGATGGCGCCGGGGCAGCGGTGTGTCACTGCGATGGCACGTGGCCGAACAGCTGCTGGGCGAACTTGACCCGCTCGGCGGCGGTTTCCGTCACGCCGTTTTTCGCCAGCTCTTCGAGGTGCGCCTCGACGGCATGGGTGCGCTGGGTCAGGCCGCAGTCGTTGGCGATCTGGATGTTCAGGCCGGGGCGGGCGTTGAGTTCGAGAATCAACGGGCCCTTGTCCTGGTCCAGCACCATGTCCACGCCGATATAACCCAGGCCGCACAGCTCGTAGCATCCGGCCGCCAGGGTCATGAAGCCGTCCCAGTTCGGCAGTTGCACGCCGTCCACCGCGTTGGTGGTGTCCGGGTGCTTGCTGATGATGTTGTTCAGCCAGGTGCCGCGCAGGGTTACCCCGGTGGCCAGGTCCACACCCACGCCGATGGCGCCCTGGTGCAGGTTGGCCTTGCCGCCGGACTGGCGGGTCGGCAAGCGCAGCATGGCCATGACCGGGTAGCCCATCAGCACGATGATGCGGATGTCCGGCACGCCTTCGTAGCTGATGCTCTTGAAGATCTGGTCCGGGGTGACCCGGTATTCGATCAGCGCGCGGTCGCGGTGGCCGCCCAGCGAGTACAGGCCGGTGAGGATGCTGGAAATCTGGTGTTCGATTTCCTCGTGGCTGATGATCTTGCCCGAGACCGTACGGTAGCGGTCCTCGAAGCGGTCGGCGATCACCAGGATGCCGTCACCGCCGGCGCCCTGCGCCGGCTTGATGACGAAATCGCTGCGCCCGCCGATGATCGCATCGAGTTTGTCGATTTCCTTCTCGGTGGAGATGATCCCGTACATTTCCGGCACGTGAATGCCGGCCTGGATCGCCCGTTCCTTGGTGATGATCTTGTCATCGACAATCGGGTACAGGTTGCGCTTGTTGTACTTGAGGACGTAGTCCGCATTGCGCCGGTTGATCCCCATGATGCCCCGGGCTTCCAGGGCCTTCCAGGTTTTCCAGAGTCCGAACATCAGGCGTCAGCCTTCACGAAAGCCTTGAAACGAACCAGCTCCGTCAGGCGATAGCCGCGGTAGCGACCCATCGCCAGCATGAAGCCCACCAGAATCAGCAGTACCGCCGGGAAGGTGAAGACGAAGTACACCAGCTCCGGCACGCTCATCAGCAGGTGCGCCAGGGATGCGGCGAACAGGGTGCCGATGGCGACTTTCATTGCATGGCCACCGCCACGCTCTTCCCAGGTGATCGACAGGCGTTCGATGGTCATGGTCAGGATCACCATCGGGAACAGCGCCACCGACAACCCGCGCTCCAGGCCCAGCTTGTGGCTGAACAGGCTGATCGCGGCGATCAGCACCACCACGAAGGTCAGCACCACCGACAGGCGCGGCAGCATCTGCAGCTTCAGGTGTTCAAGGTAGGAGCGCAGCGACAGCCCCAGCGCGGTGATCACCGTGAACAGCACGATGCCGAAGCCCAGCTGGGTCTCGCGGAAGGCCAGGGCGATCAGCACCGGGGTAAAGGTGCCGAGGGTCTGCAGGCCGATCAGGTTGCGCAGGATCAGGATCACCAGCACGCCGATCGGGATCATCACCATGATCATGAAGGTCTGCTGGGTTTGCAGCGGCAGGCCGTACAGCGAGTATTCGAGGAAGTCGGCGTCGGTGTTCTCGTCGGTCAGCTTGGCCAGGCGGATGGCGTTCATCTCGCTGTTGTTCAGGCTGAAGCTGACGGTGGCCTTCTTGCCGCCATCGACGGTGATCAGGTTGTCATCGCCGGTCCACCACAGCAGGCGGTCAGCCGGCAGGCCCTGCTCACCGGTTTCCGGGTTGAAGTACAGCCAGTCGTTGCCGTTGAAGCTGCGCAGCCACAGCTCCGGGGTTTGCGGCTGGTCGGCCACCAGGCGGATGGTCTGCACGCGCTCCAGCGGGACGTGGGCGATGGACAGCAGCAGGTCGATGACCTTGGCCTTCTTCTGCACCGAGGTGTCGCCGGCCAACAGCAGCTTGACGTTGTCGTCGTTGAGGTTGTTGACCCGCTTGATGGTCTCGCTGACGAAGGTCTCGACGTCGGCCGAGTGCTGGCGGATCGGTGCCATCAGGGCTTCGGCGGCGAGCTTCTCGGGGCCTTCCACCGGCTGGCTGTCACGGAAGGTCGGGCCTTTGATCTTGGCCTTTTCGGTGCTGTAGCGCTTGGTCAGCACCAGGCGGTAGTAGAGGGTCTGGTTGCCGCTGGCGCGACGGGCCGACCAGGTCACCTTGCGGTTGCCGTCGACACGGTTGACGCTCACGCCATAGTTGTTGGAGATGAAGCTCTCGTTGAGGCTCACGTAGTCGCGGCTCAGCGGGGGTACGAACATCTGTACCTTGACCGGGTCCTTGGGGTTGGCCACAAACTCGACCTTGGCGTCGATGTTCCACAGGTCGTCGGTCTCGTCTTCGGTCACCGGGATGCCGAGGAAGAAGATCTGATAGGCCGTAACCATGACGCCCAGCAGCACCAGTACGGTGATCAGGACTTTCAGATGAAGGGTAAGAGAGCGCATCGGAATTACTCTGCGGTATGAGCGACAGTGGCGCAGGCGGGTTTGCCAGCAGCGTATTTAAGGCTTGGATCGACCAGCGCATCGAAGCGCTTGAGCGCTTCAGAGCCGATCAGCAGCGGGTACTGGAACGCGCTGCGGTCAGTCAGGTTCACTTCGATGGTGCGCAGGGCCGTGCCCATGCAGATGTTCAGTTCGATCACCGGGCGGGCGGTGTAGGCCTTGCCTTCGTCCGGGTCGTAGTCGCCGGCGCGTCGCTTGATCTTGCTGACGCGGGCCAGCGGTCGTTCTATCGGATGCGAGTGCGCGGCGTCAATTGCCAGGTAGAAACGTACCCAGGACTCGCCATTGCGCTTGAAGCGCTTGATGTCGCGGGCGCTGAGCGAGGCGGTCTTGGCCCCGGTGTCGAGCTTGGCGGCGACTTCGAGGTCGATATCGTTGAGGCGGGCGTATTCGTTCAGGCCGTAGACGGATTTGTCCGCAGCAAGGCCCAGGGAGGGCAGCAGACAAAGGCTGAGCAGCAATGAAAGGGGCGTGAGTCTCATAAATCCTGGCGCGATGCTGAGCGATGTTCGGGTCAAGGCCACTGGCAATTCTGCGCAAGCTTCCTCTTGTTCATCCGTCATCAGCATAAACAGATGACAGACACACTATTCCTGCCCCAGTGAGGCGGCGGCATTCTATCACGCTGGTGCAAGGGCGCCAGCGCGCTGCACTCTGACAACGTTGACGACTGCGAAGTTCGTTCTTAGACGATTGTCGACAATGTTCATTTTGTCTTTGACTGTTGAGGTCGATTTGGCTAGTTTTGGCCGTATTGGATTTCAAGGTGTCGACAATATGCTGGACGCAGCGCAAAGCCCGGTCCTCCTTCAGGAAGATTCGGAGACCCTCTCCGAAAACGTCTTCCGGCGTATCCAGGCGGCGATCGTCAAAGGCGAGATCGCCCCGGGCAGCAAGATCTCCGAACCGGAACTGGCCCGTACCTACGGCATCAGCCGTGGCCCGCTGCGCGAGGCCATCCACCGTCTGGAAGGCCAGCGCCTGCTGGTGCGGGTGCCTCACGTCGGTGCGCGGGTGGTGTCGCTGAGCCACGCCGAGCTGATCGAGCTGTACGAAATCCGCGAATCCCTTGAGGGCATGGCCTGCCGCCTGGCCGCCGAGCGTATGAGCGTAGCCGAGATCGACGAGCTGCGCCGGGTGCTCGATACCCACGAGCGCGACGCCACCTTTCAGGCCGGCCTTGGCTATTACCAGCAGGAAGGCGACTTCGACTTCCATTACCGGATCATCCAGGGCAGCGGCAACCGCACGCTGGTGCAGATGCTCTGCGGCGAGCTGTACCAGTTGGTGCGCATGTACCGCATCCAGTTTTCCGCCACGCCCAACCGCCCGCGCCAGGCCTTTGCCGAACACCACCGGATTCTCGATGCCATCGCCGACCGTGACGGCGAGCTGGCCGAGTTACTGATGCGCCGTCATATCGGCGCCTCCAAGCGCAATATCGAGCGTCACTACAGAGACGCCAATGCCAACAGCCCACGAGGTGAGTCATGAGTCAGAAAAGCAGTCCAGGCCAGCGTTTCCGTGACGCAGTAGCCGCTGAGCATCCGTTGCAGGTGGTCGGTGCGATCAACGCCAACCACGCACTGCTGGCCAAGCGTGCCGGTTTCAAGGCGATCTACCTGTCGGGCGGCGGCGTGGCCGCAGGCTCGCTGGGCTTGCCGGACCTGGGCATCACCGGGCTGGACGACGTGCTCACTGATGTGCGACGCATCACCGATGTCTGCGACCTGCCGCTGCTGGTGGACGTTGACACCGGCTTTGGCGCTTCGGCGTTCAACGTGGCGCGTACCGTCAAGTCGATGATCAAGTTCGGCGCGGCGGCGATCCATATCGAGGACCAGGTCGGCGCCAAGCGCTGCGGGCATCGTCCGAACAAGGAAATCGTCACCCAGCAGGAAATGGTCGACCGCATCAAGGCCGCCGTCGACGCGCGTACTGACGACAGCTTCGTGATCATGGCGCGTACCGACGCGCTGGCCGTTGAAGGCCTGAACGCCGCCCTGGACCGCGCTGCCGCGTGCATCGAGGCCGGTGCCGACATGATCTTCCCGGAAGCCATCACCGAACTGGCGATGTACAAGACCTTCGCCGACCGCGTGCGGGCGCCGATCCTGGCCAACATCACCGAATTCGGCGCGACCCCGCTGTACACCACCGAAGAGCTGGCCTCGGTCGACGTATCGCTGGTGCTGTACCCGCTGTCGGCCTTCCGGGCGATGAACAAGGCTGCCGAAAACGTCTATACCTCGCTGCGCCGCGACGGCACGCAGAAGAACGTCATCGACACCATGCAGACGCGCATGGAGCTGTACGACGCCATCAACTACCACGCGTTCGAGCAGAGCCTCGACGCCCTGTTCGCCCAGAAGAAGGGCTGAACAGCATTTTTTGTAGACGCGGCCGTGTGCCGCGATGGGTCGCCGCGCGGCCCCAACCGTGATGACTGCAAGTTTCCATAACAAATTCAAGAGTGGAGAAAAGCAATGGCCGAAGCAAAAGTACTCAGTGGTGCCGGCCTGCGTGGCCAGGTGGCCGGGCAAACCGCACTGTCGACCGTGGGCCAGGCGGGTGCCGGGCTGACCTACCGTGGCTATGACGTACGTGACCTGGCGGCAGGCGCCGAGTTTGAGGAAGTGGCCTACCTGCTGCTGTATGGCGAGCTGCCGAGCAAGGCCGAGCTAGGCGAGTACAAGCACAAGCTCAAGGCCCTGCGCGACCTGCCGCAGGCGTTGAAGGAAGTGTTGGAGCGCATTCCGGTCACGGCCCACCCGATGGACGTGATGCGCACCGGTTGCTCGGTGCTGGGCACCCTGGAGCCGGAGCTGACCTTCGATCTGCAACACGACAAGACCGATCGTCTGCTGGCCGTGTTCCCGGCGATCATGTGCTACTGGTATCGCTTCAGCCACCATGGCGTGCGCATCGATTGCGTCAGTGACGAAGATACCCTGGGCGGGCACTTCCTGCACCTGCTGCACGGCAAGAAACCGAGCGAGCTGCACGTGAAGGTGATGAACGTTTCGCTGATCCTCTACGCGGAACACGAGTTCAACGCCTCGACCTTTACCGCGCGGGTCTGTGCCTCGACCCTGTCGGACCTGTATTCCTGCGTCACTGCGGCCATTGGCTCGCTGCGCGGCCCGCTGCATGGCGGCGCCAACGAGGCGGCGATGGAAATGATCGAGCGCTTCCAGACCCCTCAGGAAGCGGTCAGCGGCACCCTGGACATGTTGGCGCGCAAAGACAAGATCATGGGCTTTGGCCATGCCATCTACAAAGAGTCCGACCCGCGCAACGAAGTGATCAAGGGCTGGGCCAAGCAGTTGGCCGACGAGGTGGGTGACAGCGTGCTGTACCCGGTGTCCGAGGCCATCGACAAGACCATGTGGGAGCAGAAGAAACTGTTCCCCAATGCCGACTTCTACCATGCCTCGGCGTACCACTTCATGGGTATCCCGACCAAGCTGTTCACGCCGATTTTCGTCTGCTCGCGCCTGACTGGCTGGGCGGCGCATGTGTTCGAGCAGCGTGCCAACAACCGCATCATCCGTCCGAGCGCCGAGTATGTCGGCGTTGAACAGCGCAAGTTCGTGCCAATCGAGCAACGCTGAGACTGGCTGAACCTTCAGCACTGGAGTGTGTGCCCTGGGTGGGAGCTGGCCTTGCCAGCGATGCAAACAGCGCGATTCAGCTGACACCGCGTTGATGTCTTCGCCGGCAAGGCCGGCTCCCACAGAGGGTGCGACGCCTGTGGCTGGAATGCTTCTGCCACCGACCTTACCGTGATTGAGTCCCTGTGCCATGAACACTGAATTTCGCAAACCGCTGCCCGGCACCCGCCTGGATTACTTCGACGCCCGTGCGGCAGTCGAGGCGATCAAGCCCGGTGCCTATGACCAACTGCCGTACACCTCCCGCGTGCTCGCCGAGAACCTCGTGCGCCGCTGCGACCCTGCCACCCTCAATGCCTCGCTGGGCCAGTTGATCGAGCGCAAGCGCGACCTCGACTTCCCCTGGTTCCCGGCCCGCGTGGTGTGCCACGACATCCTCGGGCAGACCGCCCTGGTCGACCTCGCCGGCCTGCGTGACGCCATCGCCGATGGCGGTGGCGACCCGGCCCAGGTCAACCCGGTGGTGCCGGTGCAATTGATCGTCGACCACTCGCTGGCCGTGGAATGCGGCGGTTTCGACCCGCAAGCGTTCGAAAAGAACCGCGCCATCGAAGACCGTCGCAACGAAGACCGCTTCCACTTCATCAACTGGACCAAGAAGGCGTTCAAGAACGTCGACGTGATCCAGCCCGGCAACGGCATCATGCACCAGATCAACCTGGAGAAAATGTCCCCGGTGATTCACGCCGAGCATGGCTTGGCCTATCCCGACACCTGCGTCGGCACCGACAGCCACACCCCGCACGTCGACGCCCTGGGCGTGATCGCCATCGGTGTTGGCGGCCTTGAGGCGGAAAACGTCATGCTCGGCCGCGCCTCGTGGATGCGCCTGCCGGAGATCGTCGGCGTCGAGCTTACCGGCAAGCCGCAACCGGGCATTACCGCCACTGACGTGGTGCTGGCCCTGACCGAGTTCCTGCGCCAGCAGAAGGTCGTTGGTGCCTACCTGGAGTTCCACGGCGAAGGCGCTCGCGCGCTGACCCTGGGTGACCGCGCCACCATCTCCAACATGGCCCCGGAATATGGCGCCACGGCGGCGATGTTCGCCATCGACCAGCAGACCATCGACTACCTCAAGCTCACCGGTCGTGAAGACGAGCAGGTCAAGCTGGTGGAAACCTACGCCAAGGTCGCCGGCCTCTGGGCCGACAGCCTGGTCAATGCCGAATACGAGCGCGTGCTGCGTTTCGACCTGTCCAGCGTTGTGCGCAACATGGCCGGCCCGTCCAACCCGCACGCCCGTGTCGCCACCAGCGACCTGGCCAGCAAGGGCATTGCCGGGCAGTGGGATGACGTGCCGGGGCAGATGCCCGACGGCGCGGTGATCATTGCCGCCATCACCAGCTGCACCAACACCAGCAACCCGCGCAACGTGATCGCCGCCGGCCTGATCGCACGCAATGCCAACAAGCTCGGCCTGGTCCGCAAACCGTGGGTCAAGTCCTCGCTGGCGCCGGGTTCCAAGACCGTTGCCCTGTACCTGAAGGAAGCCGGCCTGGACGACGAGCTGGAGCAGCTTGGTTTTGGCATCGTGGCGTTTGCCTGCACCACCTGCAACGGCATGTCCGGTGCGCTGGACCCGGTGATCCAGCAGGAAATCATCGACCGTGACCTGTACGCCACGGCGGTGCTTTCGGGTAACCGCAACTTCGACGGGCGTATCCACCCGTATGCCAAGCAGGCCTTCCTGGCCTCGCCGCCGCTGGTGGTGGCCTACGCCATTGCCGGAACCATCCGTTTCGATATCGAGAAGGATGTGCTGGGCGTGGTCGATGGCAAGGAAATCCGCCTGAAGGACATCTGGCCGAGCGATGAGGAGATCGACGCGGTGGTGAAGGCTGCGGTGAAGCCGGAGCAGTTCCGCCAGGTCTACATTCCGATGTTTGCGGTGCAGGAAGACACCGGGCCGAAAGTCACCCCGTTGTACGACTGGCGCGAAATGAGCACCTATATCCGTCGTCCGCCGTACTGGGAAGGCGCGTTGGCCGGCGAGCGTACGCTCAAGGGCATGCGACCGCTGGCGGTGCTGCCGGACAACATCACCACGGACCACCTGTCGCCGTCCAACGCGATCATGCTCGACAGCGCGGCGGGTGAGTACCTGGCGAAAATGGGCCTGCCGGAGGAGGACTTCAACTCCTACGCCACCCACCGTGGCGACCACCTGACGGCCCAGCGCGCGACCTTTGCCAACCCGAAACTGTACAACGAGATGGTGCTGGAGAATGGCAAGGTGGTGCAGGGCTCGCTGGCGCGGGTCGAGCCGGAAGGCAAGGTGACGCGCATGTGGGAAGCCATCGAGACCTACATGGAGCGCAAGCAGCCGCTGATCATCGTGGCGGGCGCCGATTACGGCCAGGGTTCGTCGCGCGACTGGGCGGCCAAGGGCGTGCGTCTGGCGGGTGTGGAAGCGATCGTTGCCGAGGGCTTCGAGCGCATCCACCGCACCAACCTGGTGGGCATGGGTGTGTTGCCGCTGGAGTTCAAGGCCGGCGTCAACCGCAAGACCCTGGGCATCGACGGCACCGAGACCTATGACGTGGTGGGCGAGCGTACGCCACGGGCGACGCTGACGCTGGTGATTACCCGGCGTAACGGGGAGCAGTTGGAGGTGCCGGTGACCTGCCGCCTGGACACTGCTGAAGAAGTCTCGATCTATGAAGCCGGGGGCGTGTTGCAGCGCTTTGCCCAGGACTTCCTGGAGTCGGCGGTGGCTTGATTGCCCCATGGCCAGAGAGGCCGGCTTCCTGTGGGAGCCGGCCTTGCCGGCGATGATATCGATGGCTTGTCAGCATGATTGCGGTGTCCGCATCGCTGGCAAGGCCAGCTCCCACAGGGTTGTTCCCCTACAAGTCAGGATCAGCATTCCATGGCCCACGTACCCCAGATCAAAATCCCCGCCACCTACCTGCGTGGCGGCACCAGCAAAGGTGTGTTCTTCAACCTTCAGGACCTGCCCGAAGCGGCCCAGCTGCCCGGCGCCGCCCGCGATGCCTTGCTGCTGCGGGTGATCGGCAGCCCCGACCCGTACGGCAAGCAGATCGACGGCATGGGCGGTGCCACCTCCAGCACCAGCAAGACCGTCATCCTTTCGCGCAGCATCAAGCCCGAACATGACGTCGACTACCTGTTCGGCCAGGTCGCCATCGACAAGGCCTTCGTCGACTGGAGCGGCAACTGCGGCAACCTCTCGGCAGCCGTCGGCTCCTTCGCCATCAGCGCAGGCCTGGTCGACCCCACCCGCATCCCGCACAACGGCATCGCCACCGTGCGCATCTGGCAGGCCAACATCGGCAAGACGATCATTGCCCACGTCCCGGTCACCGCGGGTGAAGTGCAGGAAACCGGCGACTTCGAACTCGACGGCGTGACCTTCCCGGCCGCTGAAGTGCAACTTGAATTCCTCGACCCGGCCGCCGATGAAGACGGTGCCGGCGGCTCGATGTTCCCCACCGGCAACTTGATCGACGACCTTGACGTGCCAGGTATCGGCACCCTCAAGGTGACCCTGATCAACGCCGGCATCCCGACCATCTTCGTCGAGGCCGAGGCCATCGGCTACACCGGGACCGAGCTGCAGGAGGCGATCAACAGCGACCCGGCCGCCCTGGCGCGCTTCGAAACCATCCGTGCCCACGGCGCCCTGCGCATGGGCCTGATCAAGCACCTGGACGCCGCCGCCAACCGCCAGCACACGCCGAAAGTGGCCTTCGTCGCCAAGCCCGCCGACTACCTGTCGTCCAGTGGCAAGGCCGTGGCCGGCAGGGACATCGACCTGCTGGTACGCGCCATGTCCATGGGCAAGCTGCACCACGCCATGATGGGCACCGCTGCCGTGGCCATCGGCACTGCTGCGGCCATCCCCGGCACCCTGGTCAACCTCGCCGCCGGTGGTGGTGAGCGCAGTGCCGTACGTTTCGGCCACCCCTCGGGCACCTTGCGCGTTGGCGCCGAGGCGCAGCAGGTGAATGGCGAATGGACGGTCACCAAAGCAATCATGAGCCGCAGCGCGCGGGTATTGATGGAGGGCTGGGTACGCGTCCCCGGCGATACCTTCCAACCCTGAAACCGGCGCCGGCTCCCTGCTACGTTTTTTCCAACGTCAACAGAGAGATGTGAAATGAGTGCCAACGTTGATCTGAACAACCGCCCCGACTACGACCGGGTACTGCAGGACATCGCCGATTATGTCCTCAACTACCGGGTCGAGTCGGCCCAGGCGCTGGATACGGCGCGCAACTGCCTGATCGACACGCTGGGTTGTGGCCTGCTGGCGTTGCGCTTCCCGGAGTGCACCAAGCACCTCGGGCCGCTGGTGGAAGGCACCGTGGTGCCCCACGGCGCGCGGGTGCCGGGCACGAGCTTTCGGCTCGACCCGGTCAAGGCCGCCTGGGACATCGGCTGCATCGTGCGCTGGTTGGACTACAACGACACCTGGCTTGCGGCAGAGTGGGGGCACCCCTCGGACAACCTGGGCGGGATCCTGGCGCTGGCCGATCACCTGTCACAGAAACGCGTCGCCAATGGCGAAGCGCCGCTGACCCTGCGCACGGTGCTTGAAGCGATGATCATGGCCCACGAGATCCAGGGCGTGCTGGCGCTGGAAAACTCCTTCAACCGGGTCGGCCTGGATCACGTGTTGCTGGTCAAGGTCGCGTCCACGGCGGTCTGCGCCAAGTTGCTCGGGGCAGATCGCGAGCAACTGCTGGCGGCGCTGTCGCATGCCTTCGTCGATGGCCAGGCGCTGCGCACTTATCGCCATGCACCGAATGCCGGCTCGCGCAAGTCGTGGGCTGCCGGGGATGCGTCAAGCCGAGGCGTGCGCCTGGCCGACATCGCCTTGCGCGGCGAGATGGGCATCCCGGGCGTGTTGACTGCGCCGCAGTGGGGCTTCTACGACGTATTGTTCAGCCACACCAACAAGGACCTGGCGCTCAAGCCCGAAGGCCAGCGCGCCTTCAGCGTGCCGCAGGCCTATGGCAGCTACGTGATGGAGAACGTGCTGTTCAAGATCAGCTTCCCGGCCGAGTTCCACGCCCAGACCGCCTGCGAGGCGGCGGTGACCCTGCACCCGCAGGTGCGCAACCGCCTGCATGAGATCGCACGCATCGTGATCACCACCCATGAGTCGGCCATCCGCATCATCTCCAAGGTCGGCAAACTGGCCAACGCGGCGGACCGCGACCACTGCATCCAGTACATGACGGCCGTGCCGCTGGCCTTCGGCAACCTGGTGGCGGAGCAGTACGAGGATGACTTCCATGCCGCGCACCCGATCATCGACCGCCTGCGCGAGAAGATGGAGATTGTCGAGGAGCCGCGTTTCAGCCGCGAATACCTCGAAGCCGACAAGCGCTCGATTGCCAACGCGGTGCAGGTGTTCTTCAACGATGGATCGAGCACCGAGAAGGTGACGGTGGAGTACCCGATTGGTCACCGCCGGCGCCGGGAGGAGGGGATCCCGCTGCTGGAAGACAAGTTCAAGGCCAACCTGGCCACGCGTTTTACCGCGCAGCGTTCGGCGCAGATCTTTGCCTTGTGCAAGGACCAGGCGCAGCTTGAAGCCACTGCGGTGCACCGGTTCATGGACCTGTTTGTAATCTGAAGGCGCCAGAAATGAAAAACCCGTCTCGCGGGGACGGGTTTTTCAGTCGCGGATGAAGCCTGGGCTTAACGCTTAGGGTTGAGCACCAGGTTCATGTGGCGGTTTACATCCTTGTACAGCAGGTAGCGGAATGGCGCCGGGCCACCGGAGTAGCAGGCTTGCGGGCAGAAGGCGCGCAGCCACATGAAGTCACCGGCTTCCACTTCGACCCAGTCCTGGTTCAGGCGATAGACCGCTTTACCTTCCAGAACGTACAGGCCGTGTTCCATGACGTGGGTTTCAGCGAACGGAATGGTGCCGCCTGGCTGGAAGGTAACGATGTTCACGTGCATGTCGTGGCGCATGTCGGCCATGTCGACGAAGCGGGTGGTGACCCACGCGCCGTCGGTGCCCGGCATCGGGATTGGCTCAACGTCTTGTTCGTTGGTGACGAACGCTTCCGGATGGGCCAGGCCTTCGACTTCCTGGTAGTGCTTGCGGATCCAGTGGAAGGTCACGTTGGCGTTGCTGTTGTTGCGCAGGCTCCAGTCGGCAGCCGGCGGAATGAAGGCGTAGCCACCTGGTTTGAGGGTGTACGGCTTGCCTTGCAGGGTGATATCGACTTCACCCTCGACAACGAACAGTACTGCTTCGGCGTTCTTGTCCAGCTCAGGACGCTCGCTGCCGCCTTCTGGCTTCAGCTCGACGATGTACTGCGAGAAGGTTTCCGAGAAACCGGTCAGTGGGCGGGCGATGACCCACATGCGCATCTTGTCCCAGAAGGGCAGATGGCTGGTAACGATGTCGCGCATCACGCCTTTCGGGATGACGGCATAGGCTTCGGTGAACATCGCACGGTCTGTCAGCAGCTCGGTTTGAGCCGGGTGCCCGCCGTGGGGGGCGAAGTAGGAAGATTTCGACATGGACAGTCTCGTTTGTTGTTGTGTCCCCGTGCCTGGCAGCGCCGGCCGGCGCCGCGTGGGGATGCACTGACACGATATAGAATCGAAACTGCCATGTACAAATTAAATGTTTAAATGTCGCGTATTTATTTAGTGAATGTATACAACTTGCAGTTCTGGCACGCTACCTTGTGGGAGCGGGCTAGTCCCGCGATCGAGTGCGCAGCGCTCGCCAAGCCTGTAGATGCGCAGCGTACTGGTGCACCGCGCTCACCGATTTTGCTGGCGCTGCGCACCAGATCGCGGGACAAGGCCCGCTCCCACAAGGGGAGGGCGGTGGTGCCAGAGAGTTGCTTGCACCCGCCCTGGCCGCAGCCCCAAGGGTATTTATGGCATGCACAAATAAAATAACTGTGGTAGCGGGCCTTGTCCCGCGATCGAGTGCGCAGCGCTCGCCAAGCCTGTAGATGCGCAGCGTACTGGTGCACCGCGTTCACCGATTTTGCTGGCGCTGCGCACCAGATCGCGGGACAAGGCCCGCTCCCACAGGTGGAGTCGGTGGTGCAAGGCTGTTGCTTGCACCCGGCCCGACTCAGTGCTTTAGAACTGCCATTGCACCCCCAGCGAATAACCGGCCTGGTTGCCTTCCTTATGGGCAAAGCGGCTGTTGGCCTCGGCAAACACCCCCAAGTGCTCCGTCACCATCAACTGTGCACCCAGTTGCGCGCGGCCAAAGTCCTTGTCCACCTCGCCCAGGTCGGCCACCCGCACGCGACCATCACCCTGGCTGGTCAGGTCGATCTCATCCAGCCGGCCATCCGCCAACTCTCGTACCCAGCGCACGCTGGCATACGGGCGCACCTGCATGGCTGTGCCCAATTTCACGCTGCCATGTACACGCCAGCCCAGGCTCGCTTCCAGGGCATCATAATTCTGCTTCTCATACCCCAAGGCCGTGCGCAAGGCTTCGTCTTCATTGAAGTCGTCGATGCGGTAATGCACATAGTCCAACCCGGCCACCGGCCCGGTCTTCAACTCGCCAAAGCTGAAGTCGTAGCCACCCTCGACCCGCGCACCCCAGAAAGTCGCCGAAGTGTCGCCAGACAAGCGCTGATCCAGCAGCACCGGCCCACCATTGGCCTGGATAAACACCGAGCGATGGGTATCGAAGCGGGTATGCCCGGCGCTCAACTCACCGGCCAGCCACTGCGGGCCACCATCGTTGAGCAAGGCGAAGGCGCCCACCTGCCAGGCATCACCCTCGATCCGCCCACCATGGTCCAGCGAGTCGCGGCTGCGCTGGAAGCTCAGGCTGGCACCCAGGGTCAGTGCCTCACTCAGGCGATAGTCACCCAGGGCGTACACCCCGATGCGCTTGGCCTCCGGGTTGCCAGGGGCATCGAAGCCGCTGTCCGGCGAGACTTCCCCTTCCACACCGACATCCCCTTCAAAGGTGCCGACTGCCCGGGTTGAATCAAGCAGCGACAACCAGCGCCGATCATGCAGCCGAGTCATGGCCTGGTGCTGGCGTTGCAGCTGGTCTTCCATCTGCCGCGTCAGGGCGCCACCAGAGGCGGTGGAGGCGAGCAGGTCGGCGTTGGTCAGCTCCAGCACCAGGCGCGTCAGCAACCGGGAGAAGTCGCGCATGCGCTGGGCGATACGCTCCTCGCCCAAGGCGTTGGTGAGCACGGTCTTGTTGTCTTCGGCCGGGTCGTGCCAGGTCGAGCCGCCGGGGATCAGCGGGTTGTCGGTCTGCTGGTAACCGTCCAGGTCACCCAGCTCCCAGTTGGTGGCTTCGATAAACAGCACCGGCTTGTTCAGTCCATTGAAACTTTCGCCGTCGCTGCAGCAGCCGGTGCCGGCCGGGTAGGCGGGGTCCAGGCCAGGGTTGGTGAACAGCGGGATGTTCAGCTCACTGGCAATGCGCAGCAATTGATCGCGGTAAGCGCCCAGCGCCGGGTTGGCCACGCTGTTGCTGCCGGCGTGGGCGTACATCTTGTCGCCGGTAACCAGGCTGTCGAGGTTGATCATGCCCAGCAGGTTGGCGCGCTGGCTGTCACTCAATGAAGCGACGTAGGCCCGCGAACCACGCAAGCCTTCTTCCTCGGCGCCGAAGCCGACCACTTCCAGGCCGTTCTCCAGCGCGATGCCGCCCAGGTTGCGGGCGATCTCCACCATGACGGCGGCGCCAGAGGCGTTGTCGTCCAGGCCTTGCAGGGTTGGCCGCCCGAAATAGGTGTCAAAGTGCGCACCGAGCACCACATAGGTGCTGTTCAGGCCGGGGGCGCTGGCGATGACGTTCTGTGAGCTGCGGTTGCCGGCCCAGGTGAAGTCCTGGCGGCGAGTGGTGTAACCGAAGCCCAGGCGCGATTGGATCAGGTCGGCGGCACCGGCGAAGTTGGCGGTACCGCGGTAACGGCCAGGGTAGTCGGTGATCAGGCGTTCGAGGGTGTCCTCGGCATACTCCCCGTATTCATAGGCACCAGCCCCGCCAGACAACATGGCGCAGCCCAGGGCAACAGCAACGGATAACGGTTTCAACACGGTACTTTTCCTTAAGTTTTGTTACCGATCGTGCATTTTTAATGCGTCGCGACGGACAAAGCAGGATGTGTGCCGGGTTTGTAAGTAGTTGGCTTGAATATGTTTTTTTTTGTTGTGTCGCGGCTGGCCTCATCGCCGGCAAGGCCGGCTCCCACAGGTGTCATGGGCGCTGCGTTCTCTGTGGGAGCCGGCCTTGCCGGCGATGAGGCCAGCGCTGTCAGTCACAGAGCCGCGACCGCCGCCTTGGCGACCAGGGCATCCTGCTCCGCCTTCACCCCGGAAACCCCCACCGCACCCACTACCTGCCCATCGACGATCACCGGTACACCGCCTTCCAGCGTGCCACTCAATACCGGCACTGACAAAAACGCCGTACGCCCACCGTTGATCATGTCTTCATAGGCCTTCGATTCACGCCGACCCAGCGCTGCCGTGCGGGCTTTTTCCGTAGCGATGTAGGCGCTGATCGGCGCGCAACCGTCCAGGCGCTCCAGGGCCAGCGGATGACCGCCGTCATCAACGATGGCAATGCTCACCGCCCATTGGTTGGCCTGGGCTTGCGCGCGGGCGGCGGCCAGCAATAAGGTCACTTCGGTCTGGGTCAGTACGGCTTTGCTGTGCATGCATCAAGCTCCTGATGAAAGGGCGTTATCGACAAGTTCGATCCAGTGTCGCACGGGCGTGCGCCCGGCTCCGTCCAGATGCGTCTGGCAACCGATGTTGGCCGTGGCGATCACCTCGGGGTGGCCGCTTTCCAGGGCATCGAGCTTGTGGTCGCGCAACTGCCTGGACAGCGCCGGCTGGGTCAGCGAATAGGTGCCCGCCGAGCCACAGCATAGATGGCTGTCCGGCACCTCGGTTAGATTGAAGCCCAGGCGCTTGAGCACCTCCTCGACCGCACCGCCAAGCTTTTGCGCATGCTGCAGGGTGCACGGGCAATGGAAGGCCAGGGTCTGCGCGCAGCAGCGGTCGAACTGCTCCAGCGGCTCGTTGCGGATGACTTCGACAATGTCCTTGGCCTGCGCGCTGACCCGGTGTGCCTTCGCGGCGTACTGCGGGTCATCGCGCAGCAGGTAGGCGTATTCCTTGACGAACGCGCCGCAGCCGCTGGCGGTCTGCACGATGGCCTCGGCCCCGGCCTCCAGCGCCGGCCACCAGGCGTCGATATTGCGCCGCGCACGGTTCAGGCCGGCGGCCTGGGCATTGAGGTGGTAGTCCACCGCGCCGCAACAACCTGCCTGGGTGATGGGCGTGACGCTGATGCCCAGCCGGTCCAGCACCCGTGCCGTGGCCGCGTTGGTATTGGGCGACAGGCCTTGCTGCACGCAGCCCTCAAGCAACAACACGCGCCGCGCGTGCTGCACGGCCGGGCGTTGTCGTGGCGCAATCACGTTGCGCGGCAGATGTGCGGTCAGCGCTTCGGGCAGCAGCGGGCGCAAGGCTTCACCGGTGCTGAGCAGCGCCTTGAACAACGCCGGGCGCGGCACCAATGCGCGCAGGCCACCGCGCAGCAAGCGCTGGCCGAGCGGGCGCGGCACCTTGGCTTCGATGGCGGAGCGGCCGATGTCCAGCAGCTTGTGGTATTCAACGCCGGAGGGGCAGGTTGTTTCGCAGTTGCGGCAGGTCAGGCAGCGGTCCAGGTGCTCCTGGGTCTTTGCGCTGACACTGTCCTGTTCGAGGAACTGCTTGATCAGGTAGATCCGCCCGCGTGGCCCATCCAGTTCATCGCCCAGTTCCTGGTAGGTCGGGCAGGTGGCGTTGCAAAAACCACAATGCACGCAACTGCGCAGGATGCGCTCGGCCTCGTCGGCATGGAGCAGTTGCCTGGCGCTTTCGCTCAGGTTGGTTTGCATGGGCGCTCCTGGGTCAGACGTCGGCGTAGAGCCGGCCGGGGTTGAAGATGCCAAGCGGATCGAGGCGTTGCTTGAGGGCCTGGTGATAGCGCAGCAGTGGGGCGGCCAGTGGATGGAAAGGGCTGTCGCTGTGGCCTGGGGTAAAGCACGTGGCGTGGCCACCAACGGCGGCGACGGCGTGGCGGATGGTCTCGGCACTGGCCTCGGACTTCAACCAGCGCTGCGCGCCGCCCCAGTCGAGCAGTTGCTCGCCATGCAGTGCCAACGGCGCCGTCAAGGCCGGCACGCTGAGGCGCCAGAGCGGTCGCGGGTCGGCGAAGAAGGGCAGCTGTTGCTCGCGCAGCTCGTCCCACCAGTGCGCGTCGAGGGTGTCGCCACCCAGCCGTTCGGCTGCCGCGCGCACCGAGCCTTCGTTGCCTTCCAGGCGCAGATACAACACGCCGTCATGATGGCTGGCGGCGCTCAGCGGCAACGGTTGCTGGCCCCATTCGCCCAGCTGGTCGAGTGCCCGTTGCAGTGGCATCGACTGGCGCAGGTTGATGCGGCAGCGGTACTTGGGCAGCACTTTGAACGAGGCTTCGGTGATCACCCCCAAACAGCCGAAGCTGCCCGCCAGCAGGCGCGACAGGTCGTAGCCGGCGACGTTCTTCATCACCTCGCCGCCAAAGCGCAGGTGGGTACCCAGGCCGCTGATCATCCGGGTGCCGAGCACGAAGTCGCGCACGGCGCCGACCCAGGGCCGTCGTGGCCCGGACAGCCCACTGGCGAGCATGCCGCCGACCGTTGCATGCTCGCCGAAGCTCGGCACTTCGCAGGCGAGCATCTGCCCGCCCTGGTCGAGTGCTGCCTGAAGCTCACGCAGGGGCGTGCCGGCGCGGGCGGTGATTACCAGTTCGGTCGGGTCATAGGCAACGATTCCGCTATGCCTGCTGATATCCAGGGGCGCAGCCACCACCGGGCGACCGAGAAAGGCCTTGGTATTGCCGCCGCGCACGGCCAGTGGGGTGTGCGTGCCGATGGCCTGGCGGACCTGTTCGAGCAACTGCTCGCTGTGGTCGCTGCCCTGTGCCGGGTCGAAGTAGGCGGTTTGCATCAGAAGCGCTCCAGGTCGGGGAACGGCAGCTGGCCGTGATGAATGTGCATGGCGCCGAACTCGGCGCAGCGGTGCAGGGTGGGGATGTTCTTGCCTGGGTTGAGCAGGCCCAGCGGGTCGAAGGCCGCTTTCACGGCATGGAACAGGTTCAGCTCGTCGCTGTTGAACTGTGCGCACATCTGGTTGATCTTTTCCCGGCCCACGCCATGCTCGCCGGTGATGCTGCCGCCGACCTTCACGCACAGCTCGAGGATCTTGCCGCCGAAGGCCTCGGCGCGCTCCAGCTCGCCGGGCTGGTTGGCGTCGAAGAGGATCAATGGGTGCATGTTGCCGTCGCCGGCATGGAACACGTTGGCCACGCGCAAGCCGTACTCGGCGGACAACTGGGCAATGGCATTGAGCACATGCGGCAGTTCGCGGCGGGGGATGGTGCCGTCCATGCAGTAGTAGTCTGGCGAAAGCCGCCCGACGGCGGGGAAAGCGTTCTTGCGCCCGGCCCAGAAGCGCACGCGCTCGGCTTCGTCGCGGGCCAGGCGCACTTCGGTGGCGCCGGCCTGTTCCAGCAGTGCGCGAACCCGCTCGCAGTCGTCGTGCACATCCGCTTCGACGCCATCGAGCTCGCACAGCAGGATGGCCTCGGCTGCCACCGGGTAGCCGGCGTGGATGAAGTCTTCGGCGGCGCGGATGGCCAGGTTGTCCATCATCTCCAGGCCGCCGGGGATGATCCCCGCCGCGATGATCTCGCCGACTGCGCGACCGGCCTTTTCCACCGAGTCGAAGGCGGCCAGCAGCACCTTGGCCACCTGGGGCTTGGGCAGCAGCTTGACGGTCACTTCGGTGATCACCCCGAGCATGCCTTCGGAGCCGGTGAACAGGGCCAGCAGGTCGAAGCCGGGGGCGTCGAGGGCGTCGGCGCCGAGGGTCAGGTGTTCGCCTTCAATGGTGAGCATGTCGACCTTGAGCACGTTGTGCACGGTCAGGCCGTACTTGAGGCAGTGCACGCCGCCAGCGTTTTCGGCGACGTTGCCGCCAATCGAGCAGGCGATCTGCGAAGACGGGTCGGGCGCGTAGTACAGCCCGTAGGGGGCTGCCGCCTGGGAAATCGCCAGGTTGCGCACGCCGGGCTGGACGCGGGCAAAGCGCCCGGCGGGGTCGATCTGGAGGATCTTGTTGAAGCGCGCCATCACCAGCAGCACGCCTTTCTCCAGCGGTAATGCGCCCCCCGACAGCCCGGTGCCCGCGCCACGGGCGACCACCGGGACCTTGTGTTCATGGCACAGGCTGAGGATGGCCTGCACCTGGTGCAGTCGCTGCGGCAGCACCACCAGCATGGGCGTGGTGCGGTAGGCGCTGAGGCCGTCGCATTCGTAGGGTTTGAGGTCCTCCAGTTGATGAAGGATGTCCAGGTCTGGCAGGCGTGCGCGCAGCAGGCGCAGGAATGCGCCCTTGTCGACACTGTGCAGCACACCGTCCACGCGTTCGTCGTAGAGGATATTCATGGTCAGGCTCACGACCCTTGTCTTGTTGTTATGGGGGCACCGCGTGCTTGCATCATTGGCCGCTGGCGGCTTAGTGTCCATGGCGGGGTGAACTGGTCGAACCAGTTTGTTCTGGCGCTGTTTTTTGATGTGTGCTTGAACCTCAGGGATTTCATTGGCTTAGCGGATGGGCTGGGCGAGGTGGGAGCGTGCTGTTGGTCTGGTCATACCAGTGAGGTGCCCATGGGCAACGACAACACAGGTGGATTGCAGGTAGCCGATGTGGTCTGCGAGCGCATTGAGCGGCTGATCGTGGACGGTGTGCTCAAGGTGGGGCAGCTGTTGCCCTCGGAGCGGCGCTTGACCGAGAAACTCGGGGTGTCACGCACGGCATTGCGCGAAGGTCTCAAGCTGCTAAGGGCCAAGGGCATCATCGAGACGCGCCACGGCAAGGGGTCGTTTGTTGCGCAGTTGACCGGGGGCGCGCTGAGTTCACCGCTGATGCATCTGTTCAGCTCGCAACCGCGCACGTTGTATGACCTGTTTGAAGTGCGCAGCCTGCTGGAAGGGGAGTCCGCTCGGCTGGCCGCATTGCGCGGGACCGAGGCGGATTTCGTGTTGATCCGGCGGGCGTATGAGGCGCTGGTTGCCGGGCACGAACAAACGCTCGAGGCGGCGCAACATGCGCACCTGGATCATGCGTTTCACCTGGCGATCTGTGAGGCTTCACATAATCCCGTGCTGGTGCAGACGCTGCGCTCGCTCACGGATCTGCTGCTGAGTTCGGTGTTTGCGTCGGTCAATAATCTGTATCACCGGGCGGCGCAGAAACGCCAGATCGATCGGCAACATGCTCGGCTGTATAACGCGGTGACCGGGCGCTTGCCCGACCAGGCTCGCAAGGCGGCCGTGGCGCATGTGCAGAGCGTTTGTGAGAATTTACGGGAGGTTGAGTTGGAGGAGCAGCGGTTGGTGAGGGCTACTTTGCGGTTGGAGGGGTGGGTTTGATTTGGGGGTTTTGTGTGGGGCTTTCGGGCCCCTTCC
>NZ_JAMDGY010000045.1 GCF_028656955.1 Pseudomonas fontis | reverse complement strand
CGATTATCCGAATAGCCATTGTTCTTTGGTCACGGTCAGCACTCTCCACAGGTCATCCGTCGAGGGATGTATTGCATTTGAATGAATGGATAGTTAACGCGGGCGCTGTGCAGCGAGCGTGCACAGGTGGTCAGCCAAGCGGGCATAGGCCTGGTCGAAGAACACCACTTCGTCATCGAAGCCATGGCTGCGCGGCGCCGGCGAGAAGTTGTTCAGGACCAGCAGGATGCAATCGAACCTGGCGCCCTGATGCAGGTGCCAGGCCGGCAGGTAGGCGGTAATCGAGAAGCCCAGGCTGATTAAATAGCTGAGCAGTTCAAGTTTGTCGGCCAGGATAGGCACGCTGATATAGTCGGCGTGCTTCCATTGTTCAAGCAAGGCGCTGAGTTCAGCGATGACGGCCTGTTCGCTGAGTGCGCATTGGGACTCGCCGGATAACGTCAGGGCATTGCCAGCGGCATCATGGGTATAGCGCAAGTGGCCTGTTTGTTCTGCACCCGGTGGGCCACTCAGGCAAGTAGCAGGGTAATTATCCTGCACCGGTTCAAGTTGCAATGACTCATACAGAAAGTGACTGATGAATTCAGCGCCCGCGGTGTTGGCATACCAGGGAGCTGCATGAACGAAGCCGTCGCATGTTGGCGGGTGCAGGGCGGTCAGGTGATATTCCCTGAGGCCATCGACCGTGTCCGGGCCGCCGTCATGGCCCACCAGAACGGCAGGTTTGATGTGCTTCATGACCGAGTGGCTGGCCAGGTTGCGGGTGATATAGAACCCGAGTTCCAGCGCTTCTGGGCAGTGCTCTTCCAGGCTGAGCCTTACCAGGCTGGAGATAACGCCTGTGCGGCGCGCCTCGGGGTGGACCACCCCATGGCACACTTCCCAGGACTGGTTCCAGGCACGGCGGGCGACGCAGGAGCAGCCGACAATCTTCGCGCCCAGTTCGACCACGAACCATCGCTGTTGCCCACTGCGCATCGCCTGATCGATGTAGTCAGGGGCCTGGCAGGGGTGAGTTGTTTGCCCATAGGTGATCGTGAATAACTCGGCGAGGCGCGTTACATCTTCCAAGGTTCCCGCGCGAAGTGTCAGTTCAGGTATTTGTTCATCCATGCCAACGGGCAGGCACAGCGTAGGTTTCAAAGACGTTATTACAGTCATCACACACCAGACGTTAAGGGTGGAACTTTATTGAGGGCGAGCGAATGCAGTGACAGCCATGGGCAGGTCACGGGCGCATAAGGAGCGCTTAAGGCATTGCTGTTGTCAGGTGCAGACAGGCCGTGTGAGGTGGGCGAAGACGGGTGTATTGCTCACTGTAATGAGGGCAAGGTAGGGGGCAGGGAAAGAGGCGATATAGCTCAAGTTTTTATCATCCGTGAAAGTGTGCATCAGAAAACTCCTGTTTTCCGTTTGGGCCGAGTGGAATCCTTCCAATTTGCCGCGTGGGGAATATAGATGCTCAGGCGCAGCTGTCAAACCCCGATGTTCGACAACGGTCAGTTTCATTCCTGCGATGAAAGTGTTATCGCGTTCTGCCGGTTCTTCCTGGCGGGCGCGAAAACCAAGATGAGCGCCCTGCCATTTGAATGATCTCAAGCGTGGAGCGTTAATGATGAGTGCACCCAGCAATACATTGGTATCGATCGCCGTACTCAAGGCCAAGGCCGGTAAACAGCAGGCCTTGAAAGCGGCGTTGCTGGCTCTGGTTGAGCCCACCCGTGCTGAACCGGGCAACCTCGACTACGTGTTGTTCGAACTGCGCGATGAGCGCGGAACGTTCTACATGCGTGAGGCGTTCCAGGACCAGGCTGCGCTCGATGCGCATTTCGCCACGGCGTACTTCCAGCACTTTGCCGCCGGTGCCGACGACTTGCTGGCTGAGCCTTTGCAACTGATCTTCCTTGAGCAGGTTTCGTCCTGACACTGCGAAACACTGTCAAGCACACAACTTTTTTGCCCGGTCATCGCGAAATCCTGGGGTGGTGATAGCCTTCAGGGGTCAGTTGCCCTGGATTCGCCTATGACCGCGCACAAGCAGAACATCCGTCAACGCAACGTCGACAAGATCCTGATCGCGGCCGAGCAGGTCTTTGCCGAGAAGGGTTATGCCGGCACGGCCATGGTCGATATCGCCGAGGCCGCGCAGATCCCGCGCAGCAACGTGCATTATTACTTCAGCACCAAGGCCGAGCTGTACCAGGCGGTGCTGTTCGACCTGCTGGAGGTGTGGAAGCAGGATGCCTTGTGTTTCGAGCTGTATGACGACCCGCGGATTGTGCTCAGTACCTATATCCGCGCCAAGATGAACCACTCCTGGACTCGGCCGTATGGCTCGAAAGTCTGGGCCGACGAGATCATCCACGGGGCGCCGAACCTGGGTGAAGCGCTGGATGAGAGCTTGTATGCCTGGGCGAAGATCAAGGAGGGCAAGATTCGCCAGTGGGTGGAGGATGGCCGGATCCTGCCGGTGGAGCCGTCGGGGTTGTTGTACATGATCTGGGCGTCGACCCAGCACTATGCGGACTTCAGCCACCAGGTGAGTGTGCTCAATGCGCACAAGCCGTTGAGCGAATCGCAGTTCGAGCGGGCATTGCAGACGGTGATCAGCGTGATTTTGCGAGGGATCGGGCTAGAGCCTTGAGAAGGCTGATGACAATTCTGTAGCCGCTGCCGTGAGGCTGCGCTGGAGCCCGTGAGGGCTCCCAAAGGCGGCGCCTGCTGTGCAGGCGAGCGCAGCCTTACGGCAGCGGCTACGGTAATGCCTGGTGGTTCAGCGAACCATGCGCTCGATCACCGCCCACAACCGCTCATCTTCAAAGTCACTCACCACCAACTGCGCCCCGGCGGCCATCAACACCTCCGGTTTTTGGCTGGTTGACAACCCCACGGTAAAAATCCCGGCCTGGCTCGCCGCCGTGACCCCCGGCACCGAATCCTCGAATGCCAGCGCATGCCCAGCCCGCGCCCCCAGGCGCTGCAGCCCGCTCAGGTAGGGCAGGGGATCAGGCTTGGCCCGGGGCAACTCCTCCGCTACCAGCACATGCTCGAACCGCCCCGCCAGGCCCATTGCGGCCAGCATGTGCGTGGCATTGGCCCGTGGCGCGTTGGTCACTACCGCCATGCCGATGCCGCCGCGCTCGGCGTAGTCGATCAGGCGTAGCAGCCCGGGTGTCGGCTGCAAGGTCGGTGACAGCTCGCGAAAGCGCGCTTCCTTGCGGTCGGCAAAGGCCTGGTGCTCGCTCACCGGGCGCCCCGGAAACAGGTAACGGCACAAGTCGGCATTGGCCCGACCGCTGACGTGCTCATCGAACTCGGCTTCGGTCAGCACCCGGCCGTCTTCGAGCAACAGCTGTTGCATGGCCAGCAGGTGGAGTTTGTCGGTATCGGTCAGGGTACCGTCGAGGTCGAACAGCAAGGCTTCAAGCATGGGCAGTTTCCGCGGCAATGGCCGGCCATCATAACCGCCATCTGGATCAGCCGGGTTGGCCGATCAGCGGGGCTGGTCAGGTACAGCCGAAAAGAGTACAAATGTACTCCATGACCAGACTCTCTCCCAAACGCAGCGCCATCCTGACCTTCATCCGCGAGCGCATCGCGCAGCAAGGGCAACCGCCGAGCCTCGCCGATATCGCCGAGGCCTTCGGTTTTGCCTCGCGCAGCGTGGCGCGCAAGCACATCGTGGCCCTCTGCGAGGCCGGCTTTATCGAGGTCACGCCCAACCAGGCGCGCGGCATCCGCCTGGCCGGCGCGTTGCGCCGCCCCGAGGTGCTGGAGATCCCGGTGCTTGGCCAGGTGGCGGCGGGCCGGCCAATCGGCCCGGATGTTGATATCCACGAACAATTGATGCTCGACGCGCACCTGTTCAGCCGCTCGCCGGACTACCTGCTGAAGGTGCGCGGCGACTCGATGATCGACGACGGCATCCTCGACGGCGACCTGGTGGGCATCAAGCAGCAGGCCGACGCCCGTGACGGGCAGATCATCGTCGCCCGGCTCGACGGCGAGGTGACCATCAAGCGCTTCCAGCGCAGTGGCGGGCATTACCGCCTGCTGCCGCGCAACCCGGCCTACGCTCCGATCGAGGTCGGCCCGGAGCGCGACTTCGTCATCGAAGGGGTGTTCTGCGGCCTGGTGAGGCGCGACTGATGGGCGCGGTGGTCAGCCTCGACGGCCTGCTCGACGAGCGCCGGGTCTGGAAAGGCCGGCCGCTGGCCCAGCCCCAGGGCCTGCAACCCACCGGGCATGCGGCGCTGGACGCAGCATTGCCCGGCGGTGGCTGGCCGCCCTCGGCGCTCAGCGAAATCCTCCTGGCGGCCGATGGCTGCGGCGAGTTGCAACTGCTCTGGCCGAGCCTGGCACGGCTCACCGGCAACGGCGAGCGGGTGGTGCTGGTGGCGCCGCCGTACATCCCTTATCCGCCTGCCTGGCAGGCGGCCGGTATCGACCTGCGCCAGCTGGCCTGGATCGACGCAGCCGCCGACGAGGCACTGTGGGCGGTCGAGCAGTGCCTGCGTTCAGGCAGTTGCGGCGCGGTGTTGTGCTGGCCGAAAAAGGCTGACGACCGTTCGCTGCGACGCTTGCAGGTGGCCGCCGAAACCGGCCAGACCCTGGCCTTCGCCTGCCGCCCGCAACAGGCGGCGCTGAACCCGTCGCCTGCGGCCCTGCGGATTGCCGTCGATGCCCGACCGGCGCAGTGGCGGGTGCTCAAGTGCCGTGGCGGGCTGGCGCCCCGTGCGCCGATTGCCATGACCGGGCAGGGGTGATGATTGATGCTCTGGGCCTGCATTCTGCTGCCGCAGCTGGCGCTCGACAGCGTGCTGCGCGCACGCGACGACCCCGACACGCCGCTGGTGCTGCTCAGTGGCCCGGCCCAGCGCCGCGTGCTGCAAGCGGTCAACCTGCCGGCGCGCGCGCTGGGCCTGCGTGCCGGGCAAAGCCTGAGCACCGCCCAGGCGCTGGCCCGCGAGTTCGTCTGCGTCGAGCATGACCCGGCAGCGGTCGAGCAATTGCAGCAACTGCTCGCCGCCTGGGCTTACCGTTTCAGTGGCCAGGTCAGCCTGCACTACCCACGGGCGTTGCTGCTGGAGGTGCAATCGACCCTCGGCCTGTTTGGCCCCTGGCCAGCCTTCGAGGCGCGCTTGCGCGCCGAGCTGACCGACCTGGGCCTGCGTCACCGCATCGTGTTGGCAAGCAACCCGGTGGCCGCGCGCATGCTTGCCAACGCCCATGATGGGCTGGCTGCAAGCTGTGCGCAGACGACGCGCCAGGCCCTGCTGCAGATGCCTATCGACCGCGTCGGCTTGCCGGCCGACGCGGCCAAGGCCTTTGAACGCATGGGCCTGCGCCGCCTCGACCAGGTGCTGGCGCTGCCGCGTGACACCCTGGCCCGGCGCTTTGCCGCCGGGGTGCAACTGCACCTGGACCGCCTGTTCGGCCTGCGCCCCATGGCCTTGGCCTGCTACCTCCCGGCCGACCGCTTCGATGCCCGGCTGGAGCTGAATTTTGATGTCGAGTCGCATCAGGCCCTGCTGTTCCCGCTGCGCCGGCTGATCGCCGACCTTGCCGCCTTCCTCGCCAGCCGCGATGGCGGCGTGCAGCGTTTCATCCTGCACCTGGAACATGCCGCCGGGCTGCCCGACACCGAGGTTGCGGTCGGCCTGCTGGCGGCCGAGCGCGAGGCGGGGAGGCTCTTCGAGCTGGCCCGTGGCCGCCTGGAGCAACTGCAGATCGTCGCTCCGGTGCGCAATTTGCGCCTGTGCGCCGAAGACCTGCCGGCCTTTGTCCCGCAGCCCGGCGAGCTGTTCAATGCGCGCCCGCAACAACAGCAGAACTGGGAGCAGTTGCGCGAGCGGCTGCGCGCCCGCTTGGGCGATGAGGCCGTGCAGGGCGTGCAGGCGGTTGCCGACCATCGCCCCGAATGCGCCTGGCGCAGCGCCAACACGACCAAGGCCCTGGCGAGCAGCCCCGGACCGTTACGCCCGGGCTGGTTGCTGGCCGAGCCGCAAGCCTTGCCCTTGCACGGGCTGCGCCTGTTGGCCGGGCCCGAGCGGGTCGAGTCGGGCTGGTGGGACGGCGCTGATGTGCGCCGCGATTACTACCGCATCGAAACCGCCAGCGGCCAGCGCGGCTGGGCCTATCGCCGAATCGGTGAAGACGGCCCGCTGTGGCTGCAGGGCTGGTTCGCATGAGCGTGGGGTATGCCGAGCTGCACTGCCTGTCGAGCTTCAGCTTCCAGCGCGGTGCCTCGAGTGCCCGCGAGCTGTTCGAACGGGCCCAACTGCAGGGTTACCGGGCGCTGGCGATCACCGACGAGTGCACCCTGGCCGGTATCGTGCGCGCCTGGCAGGCGGCGAAAGCCGTGGGCATGGCGCTGGTCGTCGGCAGCGAAGTACAGCTTGAAGACGGCCCCAAGCTGGTCCTGCTGGCGGAAAACCTGCAGGGCTACCAGCAATTGTGCCGGCTGATCAGCCTGGGCCGGCGGCGGGCGAAAAAGGGCGAGTACCGCCTGCTGCGTGAAGACCTTGGCGAGTGCCGCGAAGGCTTGCTCGCGCTGTGGGTGCCGGACGCCGAAGCGGCCCCGGCAACCGGGCAGTGGTTGCGCACGGTATTTGCCGAGCGCCTGTGGCTGGCCGTGCACCTGCACCGTGGCGCCGATGACCAGCAACGGCTGCAACAACTACTGGCGCTGGCCACAACCCTGAACATCACCCCGGTGGCCTGCGGCGACGTGCAGATGCACGCGCGCGGGCGCCGCGCCCTGCAAGACTGCATGACTGCCGTGCGCCATCACACCACGGTGGCCGAGGCCGGGCACCGCCTGTTCGCCAATGGTGAACGCCACCTGCGGCCCCTGGCGCAACTGGCCGAGTTGTACCCGCCGGCGCTGCTTGAGGCCAGCGTGCAGATTGCCGAGCGCTGCCGGTTCGACCTGGGGCAGTTGCGCTATCAATACCCGCATGAAGTCGTCCCCAGCGGCCACAGCGCCACCAGCTGGTTGCGCGCGCTGAGCGAAAAAGGCCTGCGCTGGCGCTGGCCGCAAGGCATCACGGCCGAGGTGCGCAGCACCCTTGAGCACGAGTTGGCACTGATCGCCGAGCTGAACTACGAGAGCTACTTCCTCACGGTCTACGACATCGTCCAGTTCGCCCGCAGCCAGGGCATCCTCTGCCAGGGGCGGGGCTCGGCGGCCAACTCGGTGGTGTGCTTCGTGCTGGGCATCACCGAGCTGGACCCGACCCAGGTGCACCTGCTGTTCGAGCGGTTCCTGTCCCGCGAACGCGATGAGCCCCCGGACATCGACGTCGACTTCGAGCACGAGCGCCGTGAAGAGGTGCTGCAATACGTGTTCCGCCGTTATGGCCGGCATCGCGCCGCATTGACCGCCGTGGCCAGTACCTACCATGCCGCGGGGGCGGTGCGCGATATCGCCCGGGTGCTCGGCCTGCCGCCCGACCAGATCAACGCCCTGGCCGATTGCTGCGGGCGTTGGAGCGACCGCGTGCCCAGCGCCGAAGCCCTGCGCGAGGCCGGTTTCGACCCGCACAGCGCGTTGCTGCACCGGGTACTGACACTGACTGGCGAGCTGATCGGCTTTCCCCGACATCTGTCCCAGCACCCGGGTGGCTTCGTGATTTCCGAGCAGCCGCTGGACACCCTGGTGCCGGTGGAAAACGCCGCGATGGAAGAACGCACGGTGATCCAGTGGGACAAGGACGACCTCGACCTGGTCGGCCTGCTCAAGGTCGATATTCTGGCGCTGGGCATGCTCAGCGCCTTGCGCCGCTGCTTCGACCTGATCCGCCTGCACCGGGGCCACGAGTTGAGCATCGCGAGCATCCCGGCCAACGACAGCCCGACCTACGACATGATCGGCCGTGCCGACACCGTGGGCGTATTCCAGATCGAGTCGCGGGCGCAGATGGCCATGCTGCCCAGGCTCAAGCCGCGCAACTTCTATGACCTGGTGATCGAGGTGGCGATTGTGCGGCCGGGGCCGATCCAGGGCGACATGGTCCACCCGTACCTGCGTCGGCGGAACAAGGAAGAGGAAGTGACCTACCCCTCGGATGCCTTGAAGAAAGTGTTCGAACGCACCCTGGGCGTGCCGCTGTTTCAGGAGCAGGTGATGGAGTTGGCAATGGTCGCTGCCGACTATACGGCCGGCGAGGCTGACCAACTGCGCCGTTCGATGGCTGCCTGGAAGCGCCATGGCGGGCTGGAGCCGCACCGCGAGCGGCTGACCCAGGGCATGCTGAAAAACGGCTACAGCCTCGAATTCGCCGAACGGATCTTCGAGCAGATCAAGGGCTTTGGCAGCTATGGCTTCCCGGAGTCCCACGCCGCCAGTTTCGCCTTGCTGACCTATGCCAGTTGCTGGCTCAAATGCCATGAACCGGCGATCTTCGCCTGCGCGCTGATCAACAGCTGGCCGATGGGTTTCTACAGCCCCGACCAGATCATCCAGGACGCACGCCGCCACCGTATCGAGATTCGCCCGGTGGATGTGCGCTACAGCACCTGGGATTGCAGCCTGGAACCGCTGGACGACGGTCGCCTAGCCCTGCGCATGGGCCTGCGCCAGGTGCGGGGGTTGCGCCAGGAAGACATGCTGCACCTGGAGCAGGTGCGCGCGGGCAGGGCATTCACGGATGTGCTCGACCTCTGCCAGCGGGTGGGCCTGGATGCCCGTGCGCGTGAATTGCTGGCCGATGCCGGGGCCTTGCGCGCCCTGGCGGGGCATCGTTATCAGGCGCGCTGGGAAGTGGCGGCGGTGCAGGCGCAATTGCCGTTGTTCGCTGGCGTCGAGGCGCCGCGCGAAGCGGCGGTCGAACTGCCGGCGCCGAGTGTCGGCGAAGACCTGTTTGCCGACTATGCCAGCGTGGGCACCACCCTCGGCCCGCATCCCTTGAGCCTGCTGCGCCGCCGTCTCGACGGCCTGGGTTGTCGCAGCTCGCGGGCGCTGGATCAGGCCGGGCATGGCGATGCGGTCAGCGTGGTCGGCCTGGTCACCGGCCGCCAGCGCCCGCAAACCGCCAGCGGGGTGACTTTCGTCACCCTGGAAGACGAGTTCGGCATGGTCAATGTGGTGGTCTGGCGCGACATCGCCGAGCGTCAGCGACGGGTGCTGGTGGGTTCGCAACTGTTGCGGGTAATGGGCCGGCTGGAGTGCGCCGAGGGTGTCCGCCACCTGATAGCCCGTCGCCTCGAAGACCTCAGCCCGTTGCTACACGGGCTGGATGTGCGCAGCCGGGACTTTCATTGATTCAGACCATCGCCAGATGCTGCTTGCGGGTCGGCGCCGGGAAGGCCCGGTCAATGGCGAGCAGGTCTTCGCTACGCAGGTTCAGCTTGGCGGCTGCGGCGTTGAGTTGCACGTGGCGTGGCTCGACCGCCTTGGGGATGGCAATCACGTCTTCCTGGCGGGTGGCCCAGGCAAGGCAGACCTGGGCCGGGGTGGCGCCGTGCTGTTCGGCGATCTGCTGCAATACCGGGTGGCGCAGCAGGCGCCCGGCCTGGGCCAGTGGGCAGTACGCCAGGGTCGGCAGGTATTGGCGCTGGCTCCAGGGCAGCAGGTCGAACTCGATGCCGCGCTGCTCGGGGTTGTACAGCACCTGATTGGCCGCGCAGGACGGGTTGTCCAGTTCACGCAGGTCGTCCAGGTCGAAATTGGAGACGCCCCAGCGGCCGATCTTGCCGGCCTTGCGCAAGTGCTCGAAGGCCTCGACGGTTTCCTCCAGCGGGTACTGGCCACGCCAGTGCAGCAGGTACAGGTCGATGTGCTCGGTGCCCAGGCGCTTGAGGCTGCGCTCGCAGGCGGCGGGGATGCCCTGGCGGCTGGCGTTGTGCGGGTAGACCTTGCTGACCAGGAAGACCTGCTCGCGGCGCCCCTGCAAGGCTTCGCCGACCACGCTTTCGGCGCCGCCCTCGGCGTACATTTCGGCGGTGTCCAGCAGGGTCATGCCGAGGTCGATGCCCTGCTGCAGGGCGGCGACTTCCCGTTTGCGCTGGGCCGGGTCTTCGCCCATGTGCCAGGTGCCCTGGCCAATGACCGGAACGGTGGATTCACCAAGCTTCAACGTGCGCATGCCAGCTCCTTGAACGGTTGAGTGGTCTACTGTCCTTTAGGGTTTGCCGGCAGGTCAAGTGTGTTGGCCCGCTTCACCGGCAATGGAAGTTCCCATAGCGGCGTGGGGATTGATCTGAAATATCAAACAATCGATCAAAAAAACAAAATTAACAAAACAGTCGGCAAGGGTGAAGATGCAGCCAGACGCTCTCCGACAACCCTTGTCGGCTCAACAACTACAAAAGGCGGATCAACATGGCCGGACTGGACAAGCGCGTAGCAACCTATGAACAGGCCCTCGAAGGCCTGACCGACAACATGACGGTGCTGGCGGGCGGTTTCGGCCTGTGCGGCATCCCGGAAAACCTCATTGGTGAAATCAAGCGCCGTGGCGTCAAGGGCCTGACCGTGGTCTCGAACAACTGCGGCGTCGATGGCTTTGGCCTGGGCGTGCTGCTGGAAGACCACCAGATCCGCAAGATGGTCGCCTCCTATGTCGGCGAGAACGCCGAGTTCGAACGCCAACTGCTCAGCGGCGAGCTGGAAGTGGAACTGACCCCGCAAGGCACCCTGGCCGAGAAGATGCGTGCCGGCGGCGCGGGTATCCCGGCGTTCTTCACCGCTACCGGCTACGGCACCCCGGTTGCCGAAGGCAAGGAAGTGCGCGAGTTCAACGGGCGCAAGTACATCCTCGAAGAAGCCATCACCGGCGACTTCGCCATCGTCAAGGGCTGGAAGGCCGACCATTACGGCAACGTGGTGTACCGCAACACTGCGCAGAACTTCAATCCGCTGGCGGCCACTGCCGGCAAGATCACTGTGGTCGAGGTCGAGGAGATCGTCGAGCCGGGCGTGCTGCTGCCTAGCGAGATCCACACCCCGGGCATCTATGTCGACCGGGTCATCGTCGGCACCTTCGAGAAGCGCATCGAAAAACGCACCCTCAAAGCCTGACCCGTCCCCGCACAGAACAACAAAGAGATCCTGACCATGGCACTTACCCGCGAACAAATGGCCCAGCGCGTCGCCCGCGAACTCAAGGACGGCTACTACGTCAACCTCGGCATCGGCATTCCGACCCTGGTGGCCAACTATGTCCCCAGCGACATCGACGTGATGCTGCAATCGGAAAACGGCCTGCTCGGCATGGGTGAATTCCCTACCGAAGCGCAGCTGGATGCCGACATGATCAACGCTGGCAAACAGACCGTGACCGCACGCACCGGCGCCTCGATCTTCAACTCCGCCGAGTCCTTCGCGATGATTCGCGGCGGGCATGTCGACCTGACCGTGCTCGGTGCTTTCGAGGTGGACGTGGAGGGCAACATTGCCTCCTGGATGATCCCCGGCAAGCTGGTCAAGGGCATGGGCGGGGCGATGGACCTGGTGGCCGGTGCCGACAACATCATCGTCACCATGACCCACGCCTCGAAAGACGGCGAGTCCAAGCTGCTGAGCAAGTGCAGCCTGCCGCTGACCGGCGCTGGTTGCATCCGCAAGGTGCTGACGGACCTGGCGTACCTGGAGATTGAAAACGGCGCCTTCATCCTGCGCGAGACGGCGCCGGGGGTGAGCGTTGAAGAGATCGTCGCGAAGACGGCCGGCAAGCTGATCGTGGCTGATGATGTGAAAGAAATGACGTTCTGATCTGAAGAATTGCTTTGTTTGTGCTGGCCCTATCGCCGGCAAAGCCGGCTCCCACAGAGGGTCATGCTGCACATGCATACCTCTGTGGGAGCCGGCTTTGCCGGCGATGGGGCCTTGTGCATTTCCAACAATAATAAAAGGAAAAACCCATGGCCACTGACCTCCAAGACAGTCGCTCCGCCCGCTTTGCGCTGCGTTGTTCCAACTGGGCCGAACGCTGGTTCCCCGATTCCTGGGTATTTGCCGCCCTGGCGGTAATCCTCGTCACCCTCGGCGCCCTGGCCATGGGCGCCAAACCCACTGATACCGCTACCGCCTTCGGCGATGGCTTCTGGAGCCTGATCCCGTTCACCATGCAGATGGCCTTCGTGGTGATCGGCGGCTATGTGGTCGCCAGCTCACCGCCGGCGGTAAAACTCATCGACCGCCTGGCGCGCATCCCGAAAAACGGCCGCTCCGCCGTGTGCTGGGTAGCCTTGATCTCGATGGTTGCCTCGCTGCTCAACTGGGGCCTGTCGCTGGTTTTCGGCGGCCTGCTGGTACGCGCCCTGGCGCGGCGTACCGACCTGAAGATGGATTACCGCGCGGCGGGCGCTGCCGCCTACCTGGGCCTGGGCGCGGTATGGGCCTTGGGCCTTTCCTCATCGGCCGCGCAGTTGCAAGCCAACCCGGCCAGCCTGCCACCGTCGATCCTGGCGATCACCGGGGTTATTCCGTTCACTGAAACCATCTTCCTCTGGCAGTCGGGCGTGTTGCTCGCAGCCCTGGTGATCGTTTCGCTGATCATCGCCTATGCCACCGCCCCGGGCCCGAACAGCGCCCGCGATGCCGAGGCCTGCGGCATCGACCCCAGTTTCAGCATGCCCCCTACGGCGCAGCGCACCCGGCCGGGTGAGTGGCTGGAATACAGCCCGATCCTGACCTTGCTGCTGGTGTTGCTCGCAGCCGGCTGGCTGTACCACGAGTTCTCGACCAAGCCGGCGATCACCGCGATTTCCGGGCTGAACACCTACAACTTCCTGTTCATCATGCTGGGGGCCTTGCTGCACTGGCGCCCACGCAGCTTCCTCGACGCCGTGAGCCGGGCAGTGCCGACCACCACGGGGGTGTTGATCCAGTTCCCGTTGTATGGCTCGATTGCGGCGATTTTGACGCAAGTGAAGGGCGGCGATGCGCAGACCCTGGCGCACCATATCTCGACCTTCTTCGTGCAGATCGCCACGCATGACACCTATGCGCTATTGATGGGCGTGTACTCGGCGGTGCTGGGCTTCTTCATTCCGTCCGGGGGCGGCAAGTGGATCATCGAGGCGCCCTACGTGATGCTGGTGGCCAATGACCTGCAATACCACCTGGGCTGGGCGGTGCAGATCTACAACGCCGCCGAAGCGCTGCCGAACCTGATCAACCCGTTCTACATGCTGCCGCTGCTCGGCGTGCTGGGGCTGAAGGCGCGTGACCTGATCGGCTTCTCGTTCGTGCAGTTGCTGGTGCATGTGCCGCTGGTGCTGTTCCTGCTGTGGGCACTGGGTACGACGTTGCAGTACACGCCGCCAGTGATGCCGTAACAGGCGAAAGTCGGTGGCTCCCTGGAGAGTGTCTTTGCTGTGGCGATGGCATATTTTTGAGTGCTGAGGGTGATATCAATTTGACGCCATAATAATGGCTCATTACTATCGCGCCTTCGTTTTTTACTCTCCAGGGATCGGACATGGTGTTTCGCACCTCCAGGATGGGCGTTGTGTGCCTGTTCGCTGTTTTTTCAGGCTTTGCATCGCCCGCAGCGGCCGAGTTGCCGGGTACCCAGGACCTGATCCGCGAGCGTCAGAACCGCCTGCTGGAAGAACAGCAGCGCCGCCTGGAAGAACTCAAGGAACTGCCCGGCAAATCGGCCGAGCCCGCTGCGCCAACGCTGCCCGCCGATGGGCGCTGCTTCACCATCAAGACCATTGAACTCAAGGGTGCCGATAGCTTGTCGGCTGCCGAGCGCGAGCGCCTGCTCAAGCCTTATGTCGGCCAGTGCATGGGCGTCAGCCAGCTGAACGAGCTGCTCAAGGTCATCACCGATGTGTACATCGAGAAGGGCCTGGTCACCAGTCGCGCCTACCTGCCTCAGCAAGACCTTTCCGGTGGCCACCTGCAAGTGCTGGTGGTCGAAGGCAAGCTGGAAGGTGTACGCGCTGCCGAGGACAGCAAACTGTCCGAGCGCGAACTGGCCATGGCGTTCCCGGGAAGCACCGGGGAGCAATTGAACCTGCGCGAAATCGAGCAGATGGTCGATCAGCTCAATCGCTTGCCGTCGAACAAGGCGCAGATGGAACTGACCCCCGGCCAGGCCGTGGGCGGCAGTACCGTACTGGTCAAGAACACCCCGCAAAAACCCTGGCGCGCCTCGTTGTCGCGCAACAACGAAGGGCAGAAGAGCACCGGTGAGCAACTGCTCAACCTGGGTTTCGAGTGGGACAGCCCGTTGGGCCTGGCCGACCAGTTGGTATTGCGTGGCGGGCACGATGTGGTCAGCGATCACACCCAGGGCACCAAGAACGGCGTGCTGTTCTACAACCTGCCACTGGGCTGGTGGACCTTCAGCTACAGCTACAGTGAATCCGAGTACCGCTCACTGGCCGAGGCCAACGGTTTTGACTTCAAGCAGACCGGCGACAGCCAGAGCCATCAACTGCGCGCCGAGCGGGTGATCCACCGTGATTCGGTGAGCAAGACCTCGCTCAATGCCGGGATGTCGCACCTGCGCACCAACAACTACATCGAAGACAGCCGCCTGGAAACCAGCAGCAACCGCATCAGCGAGTCGCAGTTCGGGGTCAACCATGGTCGGCGTATCGGCAATGCGTTCCTCAACCTTGACCTGGGCGTGCAGAACGGCATCGGTGCATTCGATGCCCAGGACAACGGCCACCCGCGTCCCGGGCAGCCGAATGCGCGCTACCGCAAATACTCCGCGACGGCGAGCTTCCAACAGGGCTTCAAGCTGTTCGGCGAGTCCTTCACCTTCAGCAGCCTGGCCACCGGGCAGCGCAGCGAAGACGTACTGTTCAGCCCGCAGCGCATCAGCCTCGGCGGCCTGGCATCGGTACGCGGTTACAAGGACCAGTCGCTCTCGGGTGACAGCGGCGGCTACTGGCGCAATGACCTGCGCTGGGCCCGGCCGGTGACCTGGGCGGCGTTGCAACCGGTGCTCGGTGAATACGGCATGGGCCTGGGCTATGACCAGGGCGTGATCCGTGGCGACCGTTACAACGGTGACTACCACGGGCGCGCCAGCAGCCATTCGCTGGAACTGTTTGCCCGTGGCAAGCATGTGTCGGCGAGCGTGGTGTTCGCCCACTCGCTGGAGCGTCCCGACGCCTTGCCCGACCGCGAGACCCCGGTCTACTTCCGCCTCGATTTTTCGATCTGATCGCAATCGCCTACCACTGACTTTACCTGCCTGCCGAGACCAACATGGACGTTAAACAGTTCGCCTTCCTGAACCGCCAGCGCTCGGCCGCAATCCAGCCGCGCGAGTCTTTCTGCGGGCTGCCCAAGCGCGGGCTGGCACTGTTGTTGGCCAACGTCATGTTCTGGCAACCGATGTGGGCACAGGCGGCTGAAGGCATCGTGGTCAGTGCGCCGGGCACGGCGCTGAACCAGGCGGGCAACGGCGTACCCATCGTCAACATCGCCGCGCCCAATGGCAGCGGGCTGTCGCACAACCAATTTGTCGACTACAACGTCGGCAGCAACGGGGTCATCCTCAACAACGCCACCGACCGTACCCAGGAGACGCAGCTGGGCGGGATCATCCTTGGCAACCCGCACCTGCAAGGCACGGCTGCGACCACCATCCTCAACGAGGTCAACGGTGGCAACCCAAGCCAATTGCGCGGCTACACCGAAGTGGCGGGGCAGTCGGCCAAAGTCATCGTCGCCAACCCGTACGGCATCAGTTGCAACGGTTGCGGCTTCATCAACACCCCGCAAGTGACGCTGACCACCGGCAAGCCGGTGATCAATGCGCAGGGCGCAGTCGGGGGTTATCAGGTCGATGGCGGCAGCGTCAGCCTGGAAGGTGCCGGGCTCAACGCCGGCAACGTCGGCCGCTTCGACATCATTACCCGCTCGGCCAAGCTCAATGCGCAGTTGCATGCGCAGGAGCTGAACGTGATCACCGGGCGCAACGACGTCGACGCCCAGACCCTGGCGGCCACGCCGCGTGCAGGTGCTGCCAATGACGCGCCGGCACTGGCGATCGACTCCAGCGCCCTGGGCGGCATGTACGCCGGGGCGATCAAGCTGGTCGGTACTGAAGCGGGCGTCGGCGTGCGCCTGGCGGGTGACCTGATCGCCAGCGGTGGCGACATCCAGCTCGACGCCAACGGCCATGTCAGCCTGGCGCAGACCAGCGCGACCGGGGCGGTCAACGTCAAGGCCGCAAGCCTCGACGTGCAAGGCCCGCTGTATGGTGAAAGCAAGGTACAGGTGACCACAACTGGCAACCTGACCAACCAGAACAACATCGCCGCCCGCGACAGCATCACCCTGAATGCCGGCGGTACATTGAGCAACCGTGGGGTAATCGAAGCCGGTGTCGAGAAAGCGGGCACTCGCAATACCCAGGGCGACATTACCGTCACCGCACAGAACCTCGACAACACTGGCAAGACCATGGTCGCCAGCCGCGACCTGGCGATCACCACGCGTGAAACCCTGAACAACCAGGGTGGCACCCTGAGTGCCCAGCGCACCGGGCAGATCGACGCCGGTACCCTGGACAATCGCCAACAAGGGCGTGTCATCAGCGCAGGTACGCAAACGATCAACAGTGGCGAACTGCTCAATGACCAGGGTGGCCTGGTCAGCAGCGAACAGGCCCTGACGGTTGTTGCCAATACCCTGAGCAACCGTGGCGGCGAGCTGTCGACCCGCAGCGATGCCACCCTCCACCTGGGCCAGTTGGACAACAGCGACGCCGGCAAGGTACTGGCGACCCAGGCGCTGACCCTGCGCATCGCGAATCACCTGAACAACCAGGCTGGCCTGATCGATGCCAACACACTGAAGATCACCGCCGCCAGCCTGTTCAACCGCCAGGGCAGCCTGCACAGCATTGGCGACCTGACCCTGCAGCAGTCGGGCCTGCTGGACAACCAGGCGGGCAAGATTGTGGCCGGGCAGCAGGCGCGCCTTGAGCTCGGTCGGCTGGACAACCAGAACAAGGGGCACCTGGAGGCCAAGAGCGGGCTGCAGCTGACCACCGGCGAACTGCTCAACCAGCAGGGTGGCCGAGTCTTCAGTGAAACGGGCCTGACCCTGGACCTGAAGCGCGGGCAACTGAACAACCAGGCCGGGCTGATTGCCGCGAACGGGCCGCTGGTGTTCCAGCGTCTGGCCGATGTCGACAACCGTGGTGGCGAAATCTCCAGCGCCCAGTCGTTCATGGTGCAGGCCGACAACCTGGACAACAGCGCGGGCAAAGTGCTCAGCGAACAGGCGGTAACCCTGCGCATCGCGCAGGCGCTGAGCAATATCAAAGGGCGCATCGCCGCAGCCGGCATTGATCTGCACAGTGGCAGCCTGGACAACCAGGGTGGCACCCTGGCCAGCCGCGCCGGCCAGCAATTGCAGGTGCAAAACGCCCTGAACAACCGCTTGGGCGAGATCTCCGCAGCCGGCCAGCACCGTCTCGCAGCGGGCAGCCTGAACAACCAGCAGGGTCGTGTGCTTTCCGATACCGAGCTGTTTGTCGAGCTGGGTGCTGCCCTCGACAACCAGGCCGGGGTCCTTGGCGCCGCCAGCCTGCTCGACATCAAGGCGCATAGCCTGGACAACCGCGCCAAGGGCAGCCTGGCGTCCGACGACCAACTCAAGCTGAGCCTGGTCGATGCGCTGGACAACCGCAGCGGTTCCGTAGCGGCCCTGGGCATGTTGCACCTGGACGCGGGGAGGGCGGACAACCGCGCCGCCGGCCTGATCGGCAGTGGCCAGTCGAGCACCTTGCGGGTCGGCGAGCTGGACAACCGGGGCGGTGAGATCTCTGCTGAAAAGGGCATTGATGGCGCAGGCCAGGTACTCGACAACAGTGGCGGCAAGCTGTTGGCCGGCACCACCCTGGGCCTGGTGCTCGAACAACTGATCAACCACAACAAGGGCCTGGTGTCCGCCCAGCAGATCAGCCTCGACGGCGCACGCCTGGACAACAGCGGCGGTGTGGTTTCTGCTCGCGAACGCCTGGAAATCCGCTTGCATGACCGTGGCCTGCCTGCGCGCGACGGCCGGCTCGACAACCAGCAAGGCCATCTGGAAAGCGAAGGCGCCTTGTTGCTTGAAACGGCGCAAATCGACAACCGCAGCGGTGCTATCTCCAGCACGCAGCAGCTGACGCTGAAGGCGTCGGCCGAAATCGACAACCGTGAAGGCACCCTCGAAAGCGACGCTGGCCTGAGCCTGGCCAGCGGCCGCCTGGACAACCGCCAGGGCGTGATCAACAACGGCCTGGATGCCTCGCTGGACACGGGCCGCTTCGATAACCAGCAGGGCCGCCTGAGCAGTGCCGGGCGCCTGCAACTCAAGGCCGGCCAGGTCAACAACAGCGACAAGGGCCGCATTGCCAGTGGCCAGGCGCTGGATGTGCGGGTGACCGGGCTGGAGCAGCAGAACGGTGAGCTGTACAGCACCGGCGACCTCAGCCTCGACCTGCAACACGGCCACTTGAACAACCAGGGTGGCTTGATCCACAACAGCGGCATCCTGACCCTCAAGCAGCTCAAGGATGTCGCCAACCAGGGCGGTGAGATTTCCAGCGACCAGGCCTTCACCCTGGCGGCGCGCCAGCTCGACACCAGCGCCGGCAAAGTGCTGAGCAAACAGGCACTGACCCTGACCCTCGAACAGGCGCTGACCTCGCTCAAGGGGCAGATCCTCGCGGCATCGCTCACGGTCCGCGCAGCCAGCCTGGACAACAGCGCAGGTCTGATCAGCAGCCGTGGCGTGCTGGACATCGACCTCGGTGCCCAAGGTGGGCTGGTCAACCAGGCGGGCACCCTGTTCGCCAACGGCAACCTGCTGCTGCGCAGCAACACGCTGAACAACCACCAGGGCCACGTGGCGTCCCAGCAAGACCTGGACGTGCGCGGCGGGGTCATCGACAACCAGGCCGGCGAGCTGATCGCCGAGGGTGGGCTGACGGTTGCCGGCCAGCGCCTGGACAACCGCGCCAAAGGCCTGGTCAAGGCTGCCAAGGACGCCACGCTGACGGTCGATGACATCGACAACCGCGACGGCGAGATCACCAGCAAGGGCAGCATCGCGCTGACCGGCAACAGCCTGGACAACAGTGACCAGGGACGGGTGCGCGCCGATCGTGCACTGGACCTCGGCTTCAACCAGGTCCACAACCGCAACAAGGGTGAGCTGTCGGCCAAGCAAGCGCTTACCCTGACCGGTACCGGGCCCCAGAGCACACTGGACAACAGTGCCGGACGACTGTCCAGCGATGGGCCGGTGAAGCTCAACCTGAGCGGTGAGGTCCTCAATATCGGCGGGCGCATCGACAGTGAAAGCAGCCTCGTGGTCAGCGGCGCGCGCCTGGACAACAGCGGCGGTACCCTGTCGAGCGCCACGGACCTGACCCTGGACAGCCAGGGCCAGGTACTCAACCAGCGCGGCAAGCTCCTGGGCGACGGCAACCTCAAGCTGACCAGCGCCAGCCTGGACAACCGTGAAGACGGCGTGGTCACGGCCAAGGGGCAGGTCGTACTGAAGACCGGCGAGCTGGACAACAGCCAGCGTGGCCGGGTGATTGCCGGCACCACCCTCGATCTCACTGCGACCCAGCTGCGCAACAACGATGCCGGGCAGATTGCCGGCAAGACGCTGCTGGCCAGCGTCACCGGGCTTGAACAGCAGGGCGGCAAGCTGTTCGGTGCCGACAGCCTGACCCTGGACCTCAACAACGGCGACCTGGACAACCAGGGCGGTACGCTCAATTCGCCGGGGCTGCTGCTGATCAAGCAACTGCGCGACCTGTACAACCGTGGCGGCGAAATCTCCAGCAGCCAGCAGTTCAGCCTGCTCGGGCGCACCCTGAACAACAGTGGTGGCAGCCTGATCAGCCATCAGCAACTGAACCTCGATGCCAGCCAGTTGATCAACGCCAAGGGCCTGGTGTCTGGCTGGCAAGGCGTCCGCCTGGACGGCACCAGCGTCGACAACAGCGATGGCGGTACGGTGTCCAGTCGTGATGGCACGCTTGTCGTCGAACTCGATGGCGCGCTACGCAATGGCCAGGGCGGCGCGTTGGCCAGCCTGGGCGAACTGAAGGTGACGGCGGCTTCGCTGGACAACCGTGGCGGTGTACTCGCCAGTGGTGCCGGCCAGCACCTGGTGCTGACCAAGGGCGCGCTCGACAACAGCGCGGGCGGCCTGCTGGACAGCAAGGCCGGGATCTATTTGCAGGCCGCCGGCCTGAACAACAGCGACGCCCGCCTCATCGGCAAAGGCCCGATCACGCTGGTGCTGGATGCTGACCTGAACAACAGCCGGGGCAAGCTGCTCAGTGGCGCTGCGCTGAACGTGGATAAAGCCGGCCAGGTGATCAACCACGGCGGCCAGCTGGGTAGCCAGACCACCCTGACCCTGCACGCGCAGGGCGTTGACAACAGCCAGCGCGGCACCTTGGCTGCGGTGGGTGATCTGCTCATCAACAGCAAAGGCGAGGTGCGCAACAGCGAAGAAGGTCTGTTGCACAGCGAAAGCGGCGTGCTGAAGATCGACGCCGGCAGCCTGGACAACACCAAGGGCAAACTGCAAAGCCTGACCGACATCACCCTTGATACCCGTGGCGCCATCGTCAACCAGAATGGCCAGATCATTGCCCAGCGAGGCGACGTGGGTCTGACGGCAGGCAGCTTGAACAACCGCAACGGTGTGCTGGCGAGCCTGAAGGGTGCCCTGACTGCACAAATCAACGGCGGCCTGCTGAGCAACCAGGGCGGTGTTATCCAGGCTCGGCAATTGACGCTGACGGCGTTGGCGGGGCTGCACAACCAAGGTGGGCGCCTGGCTTCGCAGGCAGGCCAGACATCCATTCATACCGGTGAATTCATCAACCAGGGCGGCGGCGTCTATGCCAATGGCCTGATCAGCGTGACGGCCAACCGGGTCGACAACAGTTTCGGCGGGCAGATCGCCGGGCAGAACCTGAGCTTCGGCCTGGGCGGCGCGCTGTACAACCGTGGCGGGGTAATCGAAAGCGATACGGCCCTGAGCCTGGTCGCTGGCAGTTTCGACAACCAGGGCGGGCAGCTGCGCGCAATGGGTAAAACCGGTAAAACCGAGTTCCGGATTGGCGGCCTGCTCGACAACCTTGGCGGCGTGCTGGAAACCTCCAACACGGACCTGGCCCTGAATGCCGGGAACTTCCTCAATGGCGGTGGCCGCTTGCTGCACGGCGGTCAGGGCGACTTCGGTGTCAGCCTGGCCAATCTCTCCGGTGCTGGCGGCGAGCTGGCGACCCTGGGCGGCCTGACCATCTCGGCGGCCAACTGGAGCACCAACAGTGTGATCCAGGCGGGCCGGCTGACGGTCAATGTCGGTCAGTTGACTGTGGAGGGTGCGGGTCGCCTGCTGGCCTCGCAAAGCTTCGTCGGCACTGGCGGCAACTGGGTCAACAACGGCCTGATCGCCAGTGACGGAGCCTTCAGCCTCAACCTGGGCGGCAGCTATTCCGGCACGGGGCGGGCCACCAGCCTCGGCGACCTGAAGCTCGATGCCAACAGCATCGTGCTGGGCGCCAGCACCAGCATCGCCGGTGGCGGCACGACCACCATCGGTGGCCTGGGCACCCTGGCCAGCCTGACCAACTATGGCCGCCTGACCTCGGCGCAAGCCCTCGATGTGCGCGCTTCGCGCCTGGACAACTGGGGCACGCTGGCCAGCGGCACCACCCTGAAGATCAGCAGCGGCGCAGCGCAGAACAACGCCAATGCGTTCATCTTCAGCGGCACCGACATGACCTGGTCGGTCAGCAGCCTGACCAACCTGCTGGGCGAGATCTACAGCCTGGGCAACCTCAACGTTGAAGGTTTGTCGCCCGGCACCCGTGCCGCCGTGCTGAAGAACATGTCCGGCAAGATGGAGAGCGCCCGCGACTTCATCATCAAGGCCGAGCAGATCAGCAACGAGCGCAACAACTTCTCGGTGACCTCGGAGTTGTATTCGTCGGCTGTCGGCCAGCGCTGCTACAGCTGCACGAGCCTGCCATATGGCGTTTCCAGCTCGAAGAAAACCCCGTGGCACCTGGTCTGGGTCCAGCAGTACAAGACCACGGTATCGGGTGACCCGAGCTCCGTGGCGGCCAGCCTGAATGCCGGGGGCAACCTGGATGTTCAGGGCAGCAACTTCAAGAACGCCAACTCGACCGTCTCGGCCACGGGCAACATCGCCATCACCGTGGGCAATTTCGAGAACACCGGTGCTGCGCTGGGTGACTACATCAGTGCCAAATACCTCAGTGTGGATGCCAGGGGGTATGGCCAGCTCGACCAGTTGATCCAGTACAACCAATACAACGATGCGGCCTACAACAAGGACTGGTGGTTCATCAACCCGAACGGGGAGGTTTCCCGGGCGCCGACCATCACCTATCGCTGCTGCGCCACGCCGAGTGAGAGCTACGTGGCGTACGGGATGCTGGTGTTTGCATTCAAAGACGGGCACATGGGTGCCAGGGACATGGGCCCATCGCTGTACAGCACCGGGCAGCGCATGGAACTGCCGGCGTTCGTCGCCAATGCCGCGGTATTCGACGAGAAGGTCATCGCTACCGGCACGGCCACCAGCTACGTGCCCGCGGTGATCCAGGCGGGCGGCAATGTCAGCATCAATGCCACCCAGAAGCTCGGCAATGGTGTGGAAAAACCCTTTACCGCACCCAATGGCTTTGGCGGTCGCGGCACCAACACCGGGGCGACTTCCGCCCAGCCGATCCTGATCGACATCAACAAGCAACTGCCACCTGACCTCGCCCAACAGCAGGTCAACCCACTGGCGTTGCCGGGCTTCAGCCTGCCCACCGGGCAGAACGGCCTGTTCCGCCTGAGCACCAGCGAAGGTGCGGTCAGCGTGCCGTCCTCTTCGGGCTGGACCCTGGGCGGTTCGAGCATCAACCTGGCCGAGCGTGACCGGCCGTTGCCGATCACTCCGGGGCGCGACTCGCAACTGGGCAACCTGCCGCAGGTGGACGCCAGCGTTCGTGCGGTCGACCCGACCCAGCGCGAGCGCCTGGAGCTCGATACCCGCGCCACTTCGGTGGCGCTGGACAACACCGGCAATGGCAGCGGCCGCTTGCCGGAGCGCAATACCGATGCTGCCGGCCTGACCGCGCTGGACCCGCTGGCGCTGACCAAACCGGCGCCGTGGGACAAACCCAAGGTGGTACCGCCGACCAGCATCCGCCAGGTCCAGGGCTTGCCGGACAACAGCGGCCGCTCGCAGCCGCATAAATACCTGATCGAAACCAACCCGGTGCTCACCGACCTCAAGTCGTTCATGAGCTCGGATTACCTGCTCGGCAACCTGGGCTACGACCCGGACAAGAGCTGGAAGCGCCTGGGCGATGGTTTCTACGAGCAGCGGCTGATCCAGGACGCGGTGGTTGCACGTACCGGCCAGCGCTTCATCGACGGCCAGACCAGCAACGAGGCGTTGTACAAATACCTGATGGACAACGCCATCGCCAGCAAGCAGCGCCTGGACCTGAGCGTGGGCGTGACCCTGACGGCGCAGCAGGTCACCGCGTTGACCCACGACATCGTCTGGCTCGAAGAGCACGTGGTGAATGGCGAGAAGGTGCTGGTGCCGGTGCTGTACCTGGCCCAGGCGAACAACCGCCTGGCACCCAACGGCGCGCTGATCGCGGGCAACGACGTGACCCTGGTGGCCGGTGACAGCCTGAGCAACGTCGGCACGATCAAGGCCAACAACAACCTGTCGGCCAGCGCCGGCAAGAACCTGGTCAACGGTGGCCTGCTCGAGGCGGGCAATCGCCTCGACATGCTGGCAGGCGACAGCATCCTCAATGGTGCTGGCGGGATCATCAAGGGCCGTGATGTCAGCCTCAATGCGCTACTGGGCGATGTGGTCAACGAACGCACGGTGACCACCCACCAGGTCGGCGGCAACCGTCGCGACTACATCGACAGTGCCGGGCGCATCGAGGCCGGCAATGACCTGACCATCGGCGCCGGGCGCGACGTGATGAACCTGGGCGGGGTGATTCAGGCCGGTCGTGACCTGGACATCGATGCCGGGCGCGATCTGGTGCTCAGCTCGGCCGAGCAGGAGGTCAGCGAAGACTGGGGCCGTGGCCATCAGAAGGAATCGCTCACCCAGCATGTCGGCACCATCGATGCGGGCCGCGACATCACCCTGGTCGCCGAGCGTGACTTCGCCGCGATTGCCAGCGAGGTCGAGGCCAAGCGCAACATCGCGGTCAATGCCGGGAACGACCTGACGTTGACCTCGGCGGCCAACGAGGAGCATTTCTACTCCAAGACCAAGAAGGTGACCCGTCAGGAAGACCACGTTCGCCAAGTCTCGACCAGCTTCAAGGCGGGCGGCAACATCGACCTGTCGGCCGACAACGACCTGACCTTGATTGCCAGCCGCATCGAGGCCGGTGACGAGGCCTACCTGGTGGCGGGCGATGAACTGGCGCTGCTGGCGGCCGAAGACCGGGACTATTCGCTGTATGACAAGAAGTCCAACGGCAGTTGGGGGCGCAAGGTCACCAAGCGTGACGAGTCGACCACAGTCAACCATGTCGTCAGTGAAATCAGCACCGGCGGCCACCTGACCCTGGTCAGCAGCGGCGATCAGCGCTACCAGGCCGCCAAGCTCGACAGCGGTGGTGACCTGACCCTCGACAGCGGCGGCGACATCTACTTCCAGAGCGTCAAGGACCTCAAGCAGGAGAGCCACGAGAAGAGCGACAGCAGCCTTGCCTGGTTCAGCATGAAGGGCAAGGGCAGTACCGACGAGACCTTCCGCCAGACCCAGATGACGGTCAACGGTGAACTGGTGATCAAGGCGGCGGGGACCATCCATGCCGATGTCCGCCAGGTGAACCAGGAGTCGGTTGCCGAGTCGATCGACGCCATGGTCAAGGCCGACCCGAACCTGGGCTGGCTCAAGGAAGTCGAGGCCAAGGGCGGGGTCGACTGGCGCCAGGTGCAGGAGATCCACACCCGCTTCAAATACGAGAACTCCGGCCTGGGTGCCGGGGCGCAGATGGTCATGGCGATTCTCCTGGCGGCGGTGCTTGGCCCGGCCGGGTTGGGCCTGGCCGGTGCGCAACTGGCGGGGGCGGCAGCCCTGGCCAACACGGCGCTCAACAGTGCGATCAGCAACAAGGGCGACCTGGGCCAGGTGCTCAAGGACACCCTGAGCAAGGAAAGCCTGTCCAGCGCTGCCATCGCCGCGATCACCGCCGGCATTGCCGAGAACTACTTCGGTGATATCGCCAAGACCAAGATCGTCGACGGCAAGAGCGTGGTCGACCTGGGGTCGCTGGAAGGCATTGGTCGTTTCGGTGCCCAGCAGTTGGCGATTGGTGCTGCATCGGGGGCGGTGGGGCAGGCCTTTGGGCGTGACGCAGACATTCGCGCGATCCTCCAGTCGGCGGTGTTCAACACGCTGGCGGCCACCGCGTTCAGTACGGCGGGCGATGCCGGCCTGCGCACCGGCAGCCCGGAGAAGATTGCCCTGCATGCACTGGTCGGTGGTTTTGTCGCCCAGGCGGCGGGCGGCGACTTCGCCACCGGTGCGATTGCTGCGGGGGCCAACGAGATGCTGGCCAACCAGCTGCGCCGACTGGCCACGCAAATGGACCCGGTCAATCGCGATGCGTTGATGTTGATCGCCTCGCAACTGGTCGGTGTGGTCAGCGCTGCAGCGCGTGACGAGGGGGATGGCAAGCGCCTAGAAGACGGTTCGTGGATCGCCACCAACGCGACGCAGTACAACAACCTCAACCACAGCGACATGTCCGACTTTGTCGGTGACATGAACGATTGCGGCAGTGATGGTGCATGCCAGGAGAAATTCTGGGTCGCCCGCGGCCACAAGCAACTCAGCGACGAAAACTACGAGCGCGCGTTGAAGACCGGTGGTCCGGCATTCGCGCGTTGGCAGCAGCAGGATATCGAAGCGGGCTTGTCTGCACTGGAAGGGTTGAAGTGCACCACGACTGCCTGCCAGGGCTACAAGGACCAGTTGGTCGAACGTGCCGTGTCGAGCCTGCAAACGCTGGCCGAGGTTACCGGCAGTTGGGAGCCGTTCCTGCAACTGATTGGCGAGTTGCCGGGCCGCAAGCTGGTGACCGAGCGGGTGCTGGGTGTGGCGGAAGGGGTGATGAGCTCGCCGCGCGTACGGGCCGCCGTGGAGAAGGCGAACGAGATCAAGACGGTGCGCAAGGCTGAAACCGACGCCCTGAACGCCGCCAAGGATGCCGGTGCGCGGACTATTGTCGGTGGCAAGACCTGCGTCTACAGCTGTGTGGTCGATGGTGTGACCCGCTACGTGGGGATCACCGACGATATCGTCAAGCGTGGCCAGGCGCACATGCGCGAGAAAGGGATCGTCATCGAGCAGATCCCGGGCCTGAAAAACCTCTCGCGTTCTGATGCCCGTGCTGTCGAACAGACCCTGATCGAATACCATGGCCTCGCCGGCAAGATCGAGCAGACCGGCAAGCTCGACAGTACGCTGATCAACAAGATCAACTCGATATCGAAAACCAAGAACCCGACCAAGTACGAGCGGGGCTTGATCCGGGGCGCAGAACTCCTCAAACGTGCGGGATACAAAGGTTTCTAAATGGCGAAGAAAGTAAAGCTGGGTGACATCCTGCAGGTGCTGACGGCTGAAGGTGTCGCCTATGCGCAGGTCACCCACAAGCACCCGGAGTTCGGGTTCCTGATCCGGGTGTTCCCGGGGTTCCATGCATCCCCACCCGAGACGTTTGCCTCGGTGGTTGAGGCCGAGCCACAGTTTTCTGCATTCTTTGTGGTGCAGAGTGCGGTCAACCAGGGGTTGCTGGCGGTGGTGGGGAATGTCCCGGTCAGCCCGGCCCTGCAGGCGTTCCCAACCTTCCGCGCCCGGGCCGGTGGCCCGGGTGGCTCGCTCTGGTTGTGGGATGGTGAAGACGAAACACGCCTGGAGCGTGGGTTGAGCGAAGAGGAAATGCGCTACCCGGTGCGCGGCATCATCAGTGCGCCATTGCTGGTGGAACGTATCGAGAAGGGCTACCGGGCGCATACGCACGAAATCTGGTAATGCCTGGGCGGGGGAAATTTGACGTCAAGATGATGTCATAATAATATCACCCATTCGTATTTGGGCGGCCTGTGCTGCCCCCCTTCGCGTGGTTGATTGTCAGGCTCGCGTCTGACGCTGTTGCGTTTTGCCCCGCCTGCCAGAGAGTTGACATGGACGTTAAATACTTCGCCTTCCTGGCCCGCCAGCGCGCGGCCGCAATTCAGCCGCGCGAGTCCTTCTGCGGGCTGCCCAAGCGCGGGCTGGCACTGCTGCTGGCCAACGTCATGTTCTGGCAACCGATGTGGGCGCAGGCGGCTGAAGGCATTGTAGTCAGCGCGCCGGGCACGGCGCTGAACCAGGCGGGCAACGGCGTACCCATCGTCAACATCGCCGCGCCCAATGGCAGCGGGCTGTCGCACAACCAATTTGTCGACTACAACGTCGGCAGCAACGGGGTCATCCTCAACAACGCCACCGGCCGAACCCAGGACACGCAACTGGGCGGGATCATCCTTGGCAACCCGAACCTGCAAGGCACGGCTGCCACCACCATCCTCAACGAGGTCAACGGCGGCAACCCGAGCCAATTGCGTGGCTACACCGAAGTGGCGGGGCAGTCGGCCAAGGTCATCGTCGCTAACCCGTACGGCATCAGTTGCAACGGCTGCGGCTTCATCAATACCCCGCAAGTGACGCTGACCACCGGCAAGCCGGTGATCAATGCGCAGGGTGCAGTCGGGGGTTATCAGGTCGATGGCGGCAGCGTCAGCCTGGAAGGCGCCGGGCTCAACGCCGGCAACGTCGGCCGCTTCGACATCATTACCCGCTCGGCCAAGCTCAATGCGCAGTTGCATGCGCAGGAGCTGAACGTGATCACCGGGCGCAACGACGTCGACGCCCAGACCCTGGCGGCCACGCCGCGTGCGGGTGCTGCCAATGACGCGCCGGCACTGGCAATTGACTCCAGCGCCCTGGGCGGCATGTACGCCGGGGCGATCAAGCTGGTCGGCACTGAAGCGGGCGTCGGTGTACGCCTGGCGGGTGACCTGATCGCCAGCGGTGGCGACATCCAGCTCGACGCCAACGGCCATGTCAGCCTGGCGCAGACCAGCGCGACCGGGGCGGTCAACGTCAAGGCCGCAAGCCTCGACGCACAAGGCCCGCTGTACGCTGAAACCAGCGTGCAGGTGAGCACCGCCGGCAACCTGACCAACCAGAACAACATCGCCGCCCGCGACAGCATCACCCTGAATGCCGGCGGTACGCTGAGCAACCGTGGGGTAATCGAGGCCGGTGTCGAGAAAGCGGGCTCCCGCAATACCCAGGGCGACATTACCGTCACCGCACAGAACCTCGACAACACAGGTAAGACCATGGTCGCCAGTCGCGACCTGACAATCACCACGCGTGAAACCCTGAACAACCAGGGTGGCACCCTGAGTGCCCAACGCCACAGCCAGCTTGCCGCGAGCACCCTGGACAACCAGAACGGCGGCCGGGTGTTAAGCATGGGCGAGCAACGCCTTGCTGCCAGCCAGGTCCTCAACCAGGGCGGCTTGATCAGCAGCGAGCGCACCTTGAGCATTGATGTTGCGCGCCTGGACAACCGTGCCGGTGAAGTCTCCAGCCGAGACCTTGCGACGCTGCGGGCTGACAACCTGGACAACAGCGCCGCCGGCAAGCTGCTCAGCAGTCGCCAGCTGGCGCTGCACATTGCGCAAGCCCTGAACAACAGCGCTGGCTTGATTGATGCGAGCGCGTTGCAGATCGACGTTCGCAGCTTGATCAACCGCGAGGGCAAACTGCTCGCCCGGGACACGCTGCAACTGGACATGAACCATGGGCACCTGGACAACCGCAGCGGTTTGCTCAACGCGGCGGGCCAGTTGCAACTGGACAACCTGGCCAGCGTAGACAACCAGGCCGGCACACTTTCCAGCCTGAATAGTTTCGAGGTCAATGCCCAGAGCCTGGACAACCGCGACGGCAAGCTGCTCAGTGAGCAGTCGCTGACGCTGCGTATTCGCAATGCCCTGGACAACACGCGGGGGCTGGTCGCGGCCAATGGCCTGACGTTGCAGGCTGCAGCGCTCACCAACCAGCGGGGTGCCATCACCGCGCGCGAAGGTCTGGGCATGCAGGTGGACACGGCCCTCGACAACCGCAGCGGTACGCTGACCGGTAAACGGGTTGAGGTGCACAGCGCCAGCCTGGACAACCGCGAAGGCACGCTTCGCGGCGATAACGACCTGGCGCTGAACAGCGTCGGTGTGCTCGACAACCGCGCCGGCAAGGTGCTTGCCGGCCAGTCCGCGCGCGTCAGCAGTGCCAGCCTGGAGAACGCCGGTGGTGAAGTGCGCAGCACCGACCATCTCAAGCTGACTACGGCGGGCCTGAACAATGCCGGCGGCCAGGTTGCCGCGGGCAATCGCCTGGACCTGCAGGCCGGCCAGGTGAGCAACACCGATGGCGGGCAGATCAGCGCCGGGACGACCCTGGTTGCAAGCCTCAATGGCCTGCAACAGGCGCGTGGGGGCCGCGTATTCAGTGGTGCCGAGCTTGAGCTGGACCTGAACTTCGGCCACCTGGACAACCAGCAGGGCTTGATCACCGCGCCAGGGCAGTTGCTGCTCAAGCAGCTTGCCAGCGTCGACAACCGGGGCGGTGAGCTGTCCAGCGCCAAGGCTTTCGAACTGCTCGCCACACGTTTGGATAACCGTAACGGCAAGGTACTGGGTGAACAGGCATTGACCGTGCGCATTGCCCAGGCACTGGATAACGCCATGGGCGTGCTGTCCGCGACAACCCTGGACCTGCGCGCCGCGACCCTGGACAACCAGCAAGGCCGGGTCCAGGCCACGCACGGCCTGACGTTGGTCAGCGACGGTGCACTGGACAACCGGGGAGGCAAACTGCTCGCCGGCCAGGCATTCGACCTGCGCAGCGCCAGCCTGGACAACAGCCAGGGCCAACTGGTCGGCGATGCGGCGCTAACTGCGCGCATTGCCGGGCAGTTGCTCAACCGCAGCGGCCTGCTGGGCGCCGGCGGGCTGTTGCAGCTGACGGCTGGCAGCGTGGACAACCAGGCCAAAGGCCGGATCACCGGCAAGTCTTCGGTGGAGCTGAAGGCTGCGCATCTGGATAACGCATCTGGTCATGTCGGCAGCGCCGGCCGTCTTGCCCTGAACGTGACAGGCGAGGTGCTCAACCAGGCCGGCGAGCTGAATGGCGACGGCGGGCTGGTGCTGGTCAGTGCCAGCCTGGACAACCATGGCAAGGGCCTGGTGCAGAGCAAGGCGGGGGTCTCGCTGAGCACCGGCAGCCTGAACAACGCTCAAGGAGGGCGTTTGCTCAGCGGCGCAGACTTGCTGCTCGATGCTGGCGCGGTGGACAACCGCGAAGGCGGCACCATCGCCAGCACCCAGGCACTGACGGCCAAGGTGCAAAGCCTGGACCAGCGCGACGGTGGGCACCTGCGCAGCGATGCCGGCCTGAGCCTCGACCTGCAACACGGGCGCCTGGACAACCAGGGCGGCCTGATCACCAGCCCGGGCCCTTTGCGCCTGAGCAACCTGGCCGAGGTCGACAACCGCAACGGCGAGATTTCCAGTGCCCAGGCATTCGACTTGCTGGCCGTCAGCCTGGACAACAGCGCTGGCAAGCTGCTGAGCGAGCAGGCCCTGACCTTGAAGGTCGAGCGCAGCCTGCTCAACCTCAAGGGCGTGATCAGCGCCTCGGGTGTCCAGGCGCATGCCGAGCACCTGGACAATACCGGCGGCACCCTGGGCAGCCGGGGCGAGCTGGTGCTGGCCTTGCGCGGGGCGTTGGACAACCGCAACGGTGAAGTGTCCGCCGCCGGCAAGTCCACGCTCAGCGCCCGGCAGCTCGACAACCGCGAGGGCGTGCTCTCGGCGGACGCTACATTGGCCGTCGAGGTGGCCACCACACTGGACAACCGCCACGGCCTGATCGGTGCGGGCCAGCAGTTGACCCTGGATGCCGCAAATCTGGATAACAGTGAACAGGGCAGCGTGGTCAGCGATGGCCGGTTGAAACTGAAGGTCGAGGGGTTGCTGAACAACCAGCAGGGAGAAATTCAGGGGCTGGATCACACGGAATTGACCCTGGGCCAACTGGACAACCACAAGGGCCTGGTGGCAACGCGCGAGCTGCTGACCCTGCATGCAGGGCAAGCGGACAACCACGAAGGCGTGGTGCGTGCCGGGGCGTTGACGCTGCACGCCGACCGACTGAACAACGACAAGGGCCTGCTCAGTGCCGACACCGCGCTGAACCTCAACGCGCTGGAGGCGAGCAACGATGCCGGGCGCATCGCCAGCCGAGGTGATCTGCAGGCCACCGTCGGGGTCATGCGCCAGCACGGCGGCAAGCTGGTGGCCGATGGCGCGCTGGAGCTGGTCGGCAAACAATTCGACAACCGCAAGGCCGGGCTGGTGGGCAGCGGCAAGGCGCTGACGCTCAAGGTCGATGCGCTCGACAACCGCGGCGGCGAGCTGTCCAGCCTGGCGGCCGTCGAGGCCAGTGGTGCGCTGCTCGACAACAGCGACGGCGGCAAGTTGCTCGCGGGCACGGCGTTGCAGGTCCGCGTCGAACAGCTGATCAACCGCAGCAAGGGCTTGGTCTTCGGCCAGAGTGCCCACCTTGGCGGTGCACGGTTGGACAACGATGGCGGTACCGTCGGCGCCACGCTGGCGCTGACCGTGGACCTGGTCAGCCGCAGCCTGCCGTTGCTCGACGGCCTGCTCGACAACCGTGCGGGCAGGCTCGACAGCGCAGGCACGCTAAGCGTCACCAGCGTCAGCCTGAACAACGATGGCGGCAAGGTTTCCAGTGCCGGTGCAATGCACCTTGCCAGCAGCGCCGCGCTGAGCAACCGCGCCGGCCTGGTCGAAACCGACGACGGCCTGACCCTGGTCAGTGCCAGCCTCGACAACCGCGACGCAGGCGTGATCAACAGCACGCGGGATGCGCGGGTAGAGACGGGCGCATTCAACAACAGCCAGGACGCTCGCCTCAGCAGCCACGAGCAACTCACACTGATTGCCGGGCAGGTCACCAACCAGGCCAAGGGCAATATTTCCGCCAAGGTGCTGGACGCCAACCTCAAGGGTCTGGATCAGCAAGGTGGTGAACTGTTCAGCCTGGGTGCCCTGACCCTGGACCTCAATGGCGGCCAACTGAACAACCAGGGCGGCCTGATTCGCGCACCGGGTGCGTTGCTGCTGAAGAACCTCGACGCTGTGGCCAACCAGAAGGGCGAGATTTCCAGTACGCACTCCTTCGACCTGGTTGCGCGCAGCCTCGACAACTCTGCCGGCAAGCTGCTGAGTGCGCAGCAGTTGACGGTGCGCGTCGCCGAGCAACTCAACAATCTCAAGGGCTTGATCAGTGCCCGCTCGCTGAACCTCAATGCGGGCAGCCTGAACAACCGCGATGGCCTGATCAGCAGCGTGGAAAATGCCGAGCTGCGCATCAAGGGCGAGCTGGCCAACCTGGGCGGTACGGTACTGGCCGACGGCAGCCTGCTGTTGCGCGCCGACAGTGTGCTCAACGCGGCCGGCAAGCTTTCCGCCACGCGCGATATCGATGCTGACCTCACCACGCTGGACAACCAGAACGGCACGCTGGTGGCCCAGGGTGAGCTGCTGCTCAAGGCTGCCACCACGGACAACCGCCAGGCAGGCCTGATCAAGGCTACAAAAGCGCTGAAACTGGAGGCCGATGACCTCGACAACCGTGGCGGTGAAGTAGCGGGTAGCGCCGAGGTGCGCCTGGTGGGCACGCGCCTGAACAACAGCGATGGCGGTCATGTGCTGGCGGACGGCAACTTGACCCTGAACGTGCAGCAGGTGCTCAACCAGAATAAAGGCGTGATCCAGGGCAAGGGCGATGTCACCTTGAACCGCCATGGGCTGGCGAGCAGCCTGAACAACAGCGGCGGGACACTGCACAGCGACAGCGCTGTGCGGGTCGACCTCAACGGTGAGGTGATCAACCAGGCCGGGCGTATTACCAGCGAAGGTGCGTTGACCGTCAACGCGGCAAGCCTGGACAACAGCAGTGGCGTGATGTCGAGCGCTACCGACCTGACACTCACCAGCACCGGCCGGCTCCGCAACCAGGGCGGCAAGCTGGTCTCCGACGGTGCTGCGCAGATCACCAGCGACCACTTCGACAACAGCCAGGGTGGCACCCTCAGCGCCAAAGGCGCGCTGGTCATCGACACCGGCTTGCTGGAAAACCAGGGCAAGGGCCGCCTCTTCAGCGGCAGTGGCCTGACCTTGACCAGTGCCGCGCTGAACAACAGCACGGGCGGTCGCATTGCCAGCAACCAGGTGCTCAAGGCTTCGGTCTCCGGCCTCGAGCAGCAGGGTGGCGAGCTGTACAGCGATGCCGGTATCGAGTTGGACCTGAACAATGGGCAACTGAACAACCAGGGCGGCTTGATCACTACTCCTGGACAGTTGTTGCTGAAGAACCTCAACGGCGTTGCCAACCAGGGCGGTGAGATTTCCAGCGCCAAGGCGTACGCGCTCGCCGCGCAGCAGTTGAACAACGACAACGGCAAATTGCTCGGCAATCAGGGCCTGACCCTGACGGTCAACCAGGCGCTGAGCAACCTCAAGGGCAAGATCGGCGCAGCGGCGTTGACGGTCAGTTCCGGCAGCCTGAACAACGGGCAGGGCGGTGCGCTGACCAGTCAAGGTGACCTCGGCCTGACGGTCAACGGCCTGCTGGACAACCGCGCTGCGGGCTTGATCAACGCTCAGAAAGCGTTGACGGTCAGTGCTGGCAGCCTGAACAACCAGGACGGCGAACTGCTCGCCAAGGCGCACCTGGAGGTGACTGCCGGTACGCTCGACAACAGCGACAACGGCCTGATCAACAGCGCGACCAGCCTGACCCTGAGCGCCGATGAGCTGCTCAATGGTGGCGGGGGCGAGGTCTCGACCAAGGGTGTGCTGACCCTCAATGCCGGCAGCCTGAGCCAGCAGGGTGGTCGCGTGCTTGGCGATGCCGCGTTGAGCGTGAAGCTCGCGGCGGGCGGCGGCGACCTCAATAACCAGGGCGGCCTGCTCTATACCAAGGGCGTACTGACCCTCGACAACCTGCGCGACCTGAACAACCGCAACGGTGAAATCTCCAGTGCCCGACAGTTCAGCCTGTCCGGGCGTACCCTGGACAACAGTGCAGGCAAGCTGATCAGCAATGAAGGGTTGACGCTCAATGCGGCGACGTTGATCAACCAGGCTGGCCTGATCTCTGGCTGGAACGGCCTGACGGTTACCGGTGGCCGACTGGACAACAGCGACAAAGGCACGCTCTCCAGCCGCCTGGGCAATGTGGATATTGGCCTGAGCGGTGCGCTCGATAACAGCGCCGGGGGTGCGCTGGCCAGCCAGGGCCGACTGGACGTCAGTGCGGGTGCATTGAACAACCGCGCGGGCATCATTGTCAGCGCCGCTGGCCAGTCGCTGAAAACCATCACCGGCACCCTCGACAATGGCCAGGACGGGCAGATCGATAGCGGTGCCGAACTCGACCTGTGGGCCGCCACGCTGGACAACTCGGCGGGCAACATTGTCGCCAAAGGCCCGCTGACGCTAGAGCGCATGGCCCAGCTGAACAACCGCCAGGGCACGCTGGTCAGTGCCAGTGGCCTTAAAGTGTTGGGCGCTGCGGCCATCGACAACCAGGGCGGTACGCTCATCAGCCAAGCAGCGCTTGAACTGAACGGCGCGAGCCTGGACAACCGCAACAAGGGCACTGTGGCGGCCGCCGATGGGGTGACGCTCACCACCAGCGGCGCCGTGCTCAACGATGCCGACGGCTTGATCTACAGCCGCAATGCCGGGGTCAACCTGGTGGCCCAGCGCCTGAGCAACCAGGCGGGTGGCCTGCAAGCCCAGGGCGGCCTTGACCTGGAGACCCGCGAAGAACTCGACAACCGAGGCGGGCGGATCATCGCCCAGGCCGGCGACGTGCTGATCAAGGCGGGCAGTATCGACAACCGCGGCGGTGTGCTGGCAAGCCTCGGCGGTGCGCTGGAGGCACGCGCGGGCGGCTTGTTGCGCAATGACCAGAATGGCGTGATTCAGGCGCAGCAGCTCAAGTTGATCGCCTTGGGCGGGCTGAACAACGCGGCTGGGCGCCTGGCTGCCCAGTCGGGTGCCATCACTGTCGAGACCGCCAACCTCATCAACCAGGGCGGCGGCTTGTACGCCAAAGGCCTGGTCAAGGTGACCGCGGCGGATCTGGACAACAGCACGGGCGGGCAGATCGCCGGCCAGCACCTGGACTTCGGCTTGCGCGGTGCGCTGACCAACCGGGGCGGGGTGATTGAAAGCGACAGCAGCTTGAACGTGCTGGCGACCAGCTTCGGCAACCAGGGCGGGCAACTGCGTGCCCTGGGCCGCACCGGCAAGACCGCGTTGACCCTCGGCGGCGTGCTCGACAACCGCGGTGGCACCCTGGAAAGCGCCAACAGCGACTTCAACCTGCAGGCGAGTGGCTTCTTCAATACCGGCGGCAAGCTGCTGCACGGTGGGGCGGGCGAGTTCGCGATCAGCATGGCCAACGTTACCGGCGCCGGTGGCCAGATCGTCACCCTTGGCGGGCTGACCCTGAACGCGGCCAACTGGACCAACAGCAGCGTGATCCAGGCCGGGCGCCTGACGGTCAATGTCGGCCAGTTCACCCAGACGGCGAGTGGCCAGTTGTTGGCCAGCGACCAGTTCAAGGGCAGTGGCACGCACTGGACCAACCACGGGCTGATCGCCAGTAACGGCAGCCTGGATATCGTGCTCGACGGTCACTACAACGGCAACGGCAGCATTACCTCGCTGGGTGACCAGGAGTTGCGCGCCGCGCAGCTCGACCTGGCCCAGTCTTCACGCATCGCCAGTGCCGGCAAGGCCCAGTTCACCGTGGGTGGGCAACTGAACAACAGTGGACGCCTCACCGCCATCGGCGACATGACCGTGCAGGCCCGGAGCCTGACCAACCGCGCAACCCTGGGCAGCGGCGGCAACCTGCTGGTGACCGCACAAAGCCTGGTCAACGAAGGCACGCCGGGTAGCAACAGCCTGATCACCAGCGGTGGCAACGCCGAGTTCAGGGTCGACAGCCTGACCAACCGTTTCGCCACCGTCTACAGCCTGGGCAGCCTGCTGGTGGCCCGCGACTCGGCCCAGGCCCGGGCAGGGCGCCTGGACAATATCTCGGCGACCCTGCAGAGCGAAGGCACGATGCGCCTGCTGGCCCAGGAAATCGTCAACCGGCGTGACGCGGTCACGTTCAGCGAAACCCAGCAGTCCAGCGCGATTACCTACCGTTGCACCGATTGCAACGCGCCGGGCTGGAGCTTCGACTTCTATGTCGAGCAGTACCTGCAACGCACGATGGAAACCGACTCGGCCGGCGCCGCGATCAGCGCCGGGCAGTCGCTGGTGGTCGACGCGGGTGCGTTCAGCAACCAGCACAGCACGGTTTCGGCGGCCGGCAACCTGACCATCAACGCCACCGACTTCCTCAACGAGGGGGCAGCCAATGCCTCGGTGGTGCGCACGACGGTCTACAGCTCGCCGCTCGGCAAGATGAGCTGGGGCGAAGCGCAAGGGGCGCTTGGCTCGCTGATTGGCTATGCCAAGCAGAACTCCGAATACAACTACCTCTACATCCCGCCGTTGGATCGTGTTGACCAGGGCAACACCAACCTGATCGTGCCGATGGCGCAGGCCAAGCAGAAACAGAGCACGCTCAACCCTGGCTTCAGGCCTGGCGTCAGCACCCCCTTGCCGACCCAGATCACCAAGTACACCAACCTGGGCACCTCCGACGTCATCACCAACACCGGTGTTGCCGCCGGTGCAGTCGTGCAGGCCGGGGGTACGGTGTCGATCAACGCCACGCGCAGCTTGGGCAACGGCCTGACGCAGTCCAACAGCGGCTATGGCGCAGGCGCGCGCAGCCAGGTCGATACGTCGACCGGCAAACCCGCCGTGACCACCGTGGCCACGATCAATACCCAGTTGCCACCGGACCTGGCACAGCGCCAGGTCAACCCGCTGAGCCTGCCGGGCTTTACCCTGCCCACCGGCCAAAATGGCCTGTTCCGCTTGAGCGGGCAGGGCGCCAGCAACGCGCAGGTTCACAGTAAAGACAGCGCCGCACCGTCCTGGACGCTGGGCTCGGCCACCATCAGCCTGGCCCAGCGTGAGCAGGGCACAGCCAACGTGATCGGGCGCAACGTCGAGCAGGACCGGGCGGCCGCGACCGCTGGCGCCAGCCGCACGCTGGACGACCTGGCCCGTCAGGGGATGGGGCTCGACACCCAGGGCCGCGCACTCGACGTCGCCGATACTGCCGGCGCCGCCCACGACCCACGCCCCGGCCACAACCCCGACCTGCCCGGGATCACCCGCCTGGACCCACTGAGCCTGACGGCCACCGGCAACCCGAGTTTGCCGGGGCAGGGCACGGCGCCGCAGGCCGCACAGGTCGACGCGAGCACGCCAGCATTGGGCGCGCGTGATACCTCCGCGTCGATTGCGACGGCCACCTCCGCGCAACCCCCGGTGAGTTCACCTGGCACCTTGAGCATCGAGCGGGTGCAGGGCCTGCCGGACAACAGCGGGCGTTCGCAAGCGCATAAATACCTGATTGAAACCAACCCGGTACTCACCGACCTCAAGTCGTTCATGAGCTCGGACTACCTGCTTGGCAACCTGGGCTACAACCCGGACCAGAGCTGGAAGCGCCTGGGCGATGGCTACTTTGAGCAACGTCTGGTGCAGCAGGCCATCACGGCCCGCACTGGCCAGCGTTTCCTTGAAGGCCAGACCACCGACGAGGCCATGTTCAAGCACCTGATGGACAACGCGCTCGTCAGCAAGCAGGCCTTGGACCTGAGCGTCGGGGTGACCCTGACCGCGCAACAAGTGGCGGCGTTGACCCACGACATCGTCTGGCTCGAAACGCACCAGGTAAATGGCGAGGACGTACTGGTGCCGGTGCTGTACCTGGCCCAGGCCAATGATCGACTGGCGCCGACCGGCGCCTTGATCGCCGGCAAGAACGTGAACCTGATCGCCGGGGAGAACCTGGTCAGTGCCGGCACGTTGCGGGCCACCGAGAATCTCTCGGCCAGTGCCGGGCAGAACCTGGTCAACAGCGGGCTGATCGAGGCAGGCGGCCGTCTCAGCCTGATGGCGGGTGACAACCTGGTCAACCGTGCTGGCGGCATCATCAGCGGGCGGGATGTCAGCCTGTTGGCGATCAGCGGTGACGTGCTCAACGAGCGCACCATTACCGAACACCGAATCGCCCGCAAGGGCATGTCTGACGAGCGTTCCTTCGTCGACAGCGCGGCACGCGTCGAGGCGGCAAACGATATGGCGATCGTTGCCGGGCGCGATCTGCTAAGCAGCGGTGGTGTGCTGGATGCCGGTCGGGACATCAATGCCAAGGCCGGTCGGGACTTGCTGCTGGTGTCTGCGCAGGAGCGTTTTGCGCTCGATTTCAACTCGATTTACACCGAAAGCCGGCAAACCCAGCACGCCTCGGTGCTCAGTGCCGGGCGCGATATCAGCCTGAGTGCCGGCAACGACTTTGCCAGTGTCGCCAGCCAGATCGAGGCGAGCCGCAATATCAGCATCGATGCACTCAACGACCTGAGCCTGGCGTCGGCCGCCAACGAGGACCTGTTCGCCTTCAAGACCAAGAACTACACGCGCCAGCGTGACCAGGTGCGTCATGTCGGTAGCGAACTTGATGCCGGCGGTGACGTGACCCTGAAGGCTGGCCATGACCTGTCGATGGTTGCCAGCCAGATCAGGGCGGGCGACGAAGCCTATCTGGTGGCCGGCAACCAGCTTGAGCTGTTGGCGGCACAAGACAGTGACTATTCGCTGTACTCCTACAAGAAGTTCAGCAATGGTGGCGAGAAGACCCGCCGCGACGAGGTAACCCAGGTTACCCAGGTCGGCAGCCAGATAAGCAGCGGCGGGGACCTGACCCTCAAGAGCGGTGGCGACCAGCGCTATCAAGTTGCCAAGCTGGACAGTGGCAATGACCTGACCCTGGAGAGTGGCGGCCAGATCGTCTTTGAGGGGGTCAAGGACCTGCACCAGCAGAGCCATGAGAAAAGCTCGGGCAATGACGCCTGGAACAGTGCCAAGGGTAAGGGCAATACCGATGAAACCTTGCGTCAAAGCGTGCTGCTGGCCCAGGGGCAAACCACGATCAAGGCGGTTGAGGGCCTGAAGATCGATGTGCGCCAGATTGACCAGGCCAACATCAACCAGACCATTGACGCGATGGTCAAGGCGGACCCGCAACTTGCCTGGTTGAAAGCGGCAGAGCAACGTGGGGATGTGGACTGGCGTGCAGTGAAGGAGCTTCAGGACTCCTACAAGTACAGCCATTCCGGCCTGGGTCAGGGTGCCGTGCTGGCGATCATGATCATTGTCACTGCACTGACTGCCGGTGCTGCCAGCACCTTGGTAGCCGGTACTGCCCAGGCAGGGACCGTGATGGGGGCGGCGGGCACTGTCACCACCACAACCGCTGCCGGGGTGACCACCACTACCGCAGTAGCGGCGGGCTGGGGCAACGTCATGGCCTCCAGCGTACTGACCTCCATGGCCAGTGGCGCCGCTGTCAGCACGGTCAACAACAAAGGCGACCTGGGGGCGGTATTCAAGGACATTACCTCGACACAGAGCCTCCAGGGCTATGCCACGGGTGCGATTACCGCAGGCATTACTTCCGGTTACCTGAACGATGCCTTCGGTATTGCCCCGAAGGATCTTGCCAAGCCCACCTTCGGTCTCGACCTGAGCAACCTCAAGGACTTCGGCAAGTTTGTGGCCTACACCGGTGCCCAGGCGGGCGTGGGGGCGGTGGCACAAACCGTGGTGCAAGGCACAAGCCTAAAAGACAACCTTAGCCTTGCGGGGCTTGAGCTCACCCGTAATGCATTGACTGCTTATATCTACAAGCAGGTCGGCGATCAGGTCAGCCTGGAAGGGCTGCCGACCAAGGTGGGCGTGCACGCGATTGTCGGTGGTTTGCTTGCAGAGGCAGCCGGTGGCGACTTCCGCTCTGGACTGCTGGCGGCTGGCGTCAACGAAGCATTTGTCGCGACCTTGGGCGATGAGGTGTTCAAGGGGCCGATGCATGACCAACTGCTGGGTATGACTTCGCAGTTGCTTGGCATGACGGTGGCTGCCGCAGCGGGCGCCAATGAGCAGGACCAGGCCATTGCCGGGTGGGTGACCAAGCAGGCGACGACGTACAACTGGTTGCTGCACGAGGAGATTGTGGCTGCGGACAAGGCCCGTGCGGGGTGCGCGGCCAAAGGCGGAGACGTTCAGACATGCCAGAACAACATCACGCGCATGATGGCGGAGCTGGATAACGCCCGCGATCGCGACATGATGGATTACAACCGCAAGGCACTGGCTCAGGCCAGGCTGGAGGGCTGGAGCCGTGAGGAATATGCAGCCAAGGTCGATCAGTACTGGGACGGTATCGACAAGACCCAGCTGACCGCAGGTTATGGGCCGGCAGGGAAGCTGGATTATGTTGCTGGCGAGATGTGGGATGAGTTGCAGAAGATTGCCGCGAAGTCGCCACAGGATGCCAAGGCCTGGGCGCAGAACGTCTGGGATGCGGCAACATCGCCGGTGCAGACTGCAGGTGCAATTGCAGGTGGGGTAAAAGACACCGCGATTGGCGTAAAAGACTGGATCGAAAGCCCGATACCGGGCCAGGCGCTGGAAAAGGTCTTCGACGACCTCTCTACCGCTTCGCCTCGCGAGCTGACGCACCTGGCCTTCGATTCTGCTACGGGTGCTGCCACTGCGATGATCGGTGGCAAGGCTGTCCAGTGGGTGGCAGGCAAGTGGGTTGCGCGTACTGAAGTCGCGGCAGTGGAGCTGCCCAAGGGCCGGCCCTTCACCGGTACCAACCCGACGATTGCAGGCGACCCCTACCATCCAGACCTGGTCAATCAACGTGCTGCCGACTCCTATCACTACTACGATGGTAGCGACCCCGTGCGAGGGAGCATGAGCAATGTTCAGGCGCGTGAGTGGTACCTCTTCGAAGATGCGCAGATACTTAAGCGCATTGATCAGAACGCGCCTTTGGAATCCCAGGCCCAGCAGGCGTTTGCGTTGCGCAATGAAAACCGTACGAAAGCTCGGGAGTTGATGGCCGACAGGGTGACGGCGGACCGCCTGACTCGTGAAGAGCCCAACATGACCTGGCAACAGATGATCGACCTGCGTACGGGGCAGGGCTTCAAGGGGGAGGACATCTACCGGAAGATCCTCGAGAGTTCCCAGCGCACGCGAACGGAAGTAAACAAACTATTAGGAGTGCAGTAATGAGTGCTTTACCTGCCGTTACGCGTGTGTGTAACGAACACGGTGTGCTCGAGTATCACGTTCTTGCCGTTGCCGACTGGGACGGATTCGAGTCGCTTGCCAAGTACCTTGAAAAATACTGGTCGGCGGTGGTGGTCGAGCGTGACGACAATGTCTATTCGCGGCGCTGGGTACTACGTAGTGACGATGTGTCGGTGAGCCTCTATCACGACAGTCAGAAGGGCAACTTCTTCCTGCGCGAGGATGGCGGGCTGAAGCAAGATTTGCTCGAGAGAATTGAGGCGGATCTGATCGGAAGGCTTGGCTGAGTACCTTGAGCAAACGCTTCCAGTTCTGCGGTTTACCTGTTGGTCTGGACGCCATCAGTAACAAAATATAAATGATGGCATATTGACGTCAAAATGATGTCTAAATAGTATCGCGCGCCATATTTCCAAGGTTTTCCAGGGATGGATGGCGGGTGAGCAGTCGTTGAGCGCAAGGTTAGCCCTGGTGCACGCTGTTCGAACGTCCTGTGGGGTTTTGCCTGCATTCCTGTCGCAAGCCCGCTGACTGCCGAGACTCGACATGGACGTTCGTTACTTTGCTTTTCTGGCCCGCCAGCGCGCGGCCGCAATTCAGCCGCGCGAGTCATTCTGCGGTTTGCCCAAGCGCGGACTGGCACTGCTGCTGGCCAACGTCATGTTCTGGCAACCAATGTGGGCGCAGGCGGCTGAAGGCATTGTAGTCAGCGCGCCTGGCACGGCGCTGAACCAGGCAGGCAACGGCGTACCCATCGTCAAAATCGCCGCGCCCAATGGCAGCGGGCTGTCGCACAACCAGTTCGTCGACTACAACGTCGGCAGCAACGGGGTCATCCTCAACAACGCCACCGGCCGAACCCAGGACACGCAACTGGGCGGGATCATCCTTGGCAACCCGAACCTGCAAGGCACGGCTGCCACCACCATCCTCAACGAGGTCAACGGCGGCAACCCAAGCCAATTGCGCGGCTACACCGAAGTGGCGGGGCAGTCGGCCAAAGTCATCGTCGCCAACCCGTACGGCATCAGCTGCAACGGCTGCGGCTTCATCAACACCCCGCAAGTGACGCTGACCACCGGCAAACCGGTGATCAACGCGCAGGGTGCAGTCGGGGGTTATCAGGTCGATGGCGGCAGCGTCAGCCTGGAAGGCGCCGGGCTCAACGCCGGCAACGTCGGCCGCTTCGACATCATTACCCGCTCGGCCAAGCTCAATGCGCAGTTGCATGCGCAGGAGCTGAACGTGATCACCGGGCGCAACGACGTCGACGCCCAGACCCTGGCGGCCACGCCGCGTGCAGGTGCTGCCAATGATGCGCCGGCACTGGCGATCGACTCCAGCGCCCTGGGCGGCATGTACGCCGGGGCGATCAAGCTGGTCGGCACTGAAGCGGGCGTCGGCGTGCGCCTGGCGGGTGACCTGATCGCCAGCGGTGGCGATATCCAGCTTGATGCCAATGGCCATGTCAGCCTGGCGCAGACCAGCGCGACCGGGGCGGTCAACGTCAAGGCCGCAAGCCTCGACGCGCAAGGCCCGCTGTACGCTGAAACCAGCGTGCAGGTGAGCACCGCCGGCAACCTGACCAACCAGAACAACATCGCCGCCCGCGACAGCATCACCCTGAATGCCGGCGGTACATTGAGCAACCGTGGGGTAATCGAAGCCGGTGTCGAGAAAGCGGGCACTCGCAATACCCAGGGCGACATTACCGTCACCGCGCAGAACCTCGACAACACTGGCAAGACTCTCGTCGCCAGCCGTGACCTGACGATCACCAGTAACACCGCCGTCGCCAACCAGGGCGGAACGCTGAGCGCGGCGCGCAACAGCCAGCTGACGGCAGCAACCCTGGACAACAGCAACAACGGTCGTCTCCTGGCCAACCAGGCGCAGCACATCGTCGTCAGCCAGGAGCTCAACAACCAAGGCGGCCTGATCAGCGCTGGCCGTTCGCTGACTGTCGATGCCGGGCACCTGGTCAACCGCAATGGTGAACTGTCGAGCCTGCTCGACGGCACCCTGCGCCTGCACAGCCTGGACAACGTCGCCGGCCTGGCCAGCGCCACGCAGGGGTTGACGATCACCGCACAGGGTGTAATCGACAACCAGGGTGGCCGCTTGAGCGCCGGCACGCAGTTGAGCCTGGACGCTACCCAGGTCGACAACCGCAACGCCGGCCGCATCGCCAGCAGCGGCACCCTGACAGCGCGCATTACTGGGCTGGACCAACGCGGTGGCGGCCAGTTGCACGCGAGCAAGGCGCTGAGCCTGGACCTCCAGCATGGCCTGCTCAACAACGATGACGCGGGCTTGATCACCACGCCGGGGCAGCTGTCGTTGCAGCGACTGGGTGCGGTCAGCAACCAGCGTGGCGAGATTTCTTCCGAGCAGGCCTTCACCCTGCAAGCACAGCAGTTGGACAACACCGCCGGCAAACTGCTCAGCAGCAGTGATCTGAACGTGCTGATTGCCGGGCAGCTCAACAACAGCGCCGGCCTGATCGCCGCCAATACCCTGCAACTGCACGCTGCGGCGCTGTTCAATACCGCCCAGGCGAAGGTGCATGCCCGTGCCGGGTTGACGGCAAAGGTCAGCGGTACACTCAACAACCAGGCCGGCCAGTTGCTCGCCAACTCCGACGCCAGCCTGACGGTCGGCAGCCTCGACAACAGCGCTGGCGGGCGTATCAGCAGTGGCCAGGCGCTGACCCTGGACCTTGGCCATGGCCGCTGGAACAACGATGGCGGTTGGCTCAATGCGCCGGGTGCCTTGCTGTTGCGCAACCTGGCGCAGGTCAGCAACCGCACAGGTGAGATTTCCAGCGCCAGCGCTTACACCTTGCAGGCTGACCAACTGGACAACCAGGGCGGCAAGCTGCTCAGCGAACAGGGCCTGACCCTGCGCATCACCCAGGTGCTGGACAACAGCAAAGGCCTGATTTCGGCCAATGGCATCGACCTGCAGGCGCTGAGCCTGAACAACCTCTCCGGCACGCTCACGGCTCGCGAAACGCTGGGTGTGGTGCTGCAGCAGGCGCTGGACAACCGCAATGGCAAACTTCTCGGCAAGTACACCAGCCTCGCCTCGGGCGACCTGGATAACCGTTCGGGTCGAGTCCAGGGCGACGCCACCCTGGTAATTGACAGCAGCGCTGACATCGACAACCGCAGCGGCACGCTCGTTGCGGGGCAACGCCTGAAAGTGACCAGCGCCGAGCTGAAGAACAGCCAAGGCGAAGTCAGCAGCTCCAATACAGCGAATATCACCACGGGCACGTTGAACAACGCTAATGGGCGCCTTGAAGCCTTCACGGTGCTGACACTGACCGCCGGCCAGGTGAGCAACACCGATGCCGGCCGGATCAGTGCCGGTAAAGTGTTGGATGCCAGCATGACGGGCCTGGAGCAGGCACGTGGTGGTCGACTGTTCAGTGGCGCTGACCTGAGCCTGGACCTCAAGCGCGGGCATCTGGACAACCAGGGCGGGGTGATCAACGCCCCTGGCCTTCTGTTGCTCAAGCAGTTGGGCCTGGTCAGCAACACGGCGGGCGAGCTTTCCAGCAGCCAGGCCTTTGAGCTGGTCGCCGAGCGCCTGGACAACAGCAGTGGCAAGCTGATCAGCGAACAGGGGCTGACCCTGCGTATCGCCCAGGCACTGAACAATGCCAAAGGTACGCTCAGCGCAGCGACCCTGGACCTGCGCGCCACCGCACTGGACAACCGCGCCGGCATGCTCAGCGCAGTCAACGGGCTGGACCTGCTGCTGACAGGCGAGTTGAACAACCAGGGTGGTGAGGTGCTGGGGCGGGATGTCCGCTTGACGCTCGATACCCTGGACAACCAGCAAGGCCGTGTTCACGCCGAACGCACGCTGACCCTGACCAGCCATGCCGGCACCGACAACCAAACCGGCAAACTGCGCGCGGGCCAGCATCTGGAGCTGCACGCGGCCAGCCTGGACAACCGCCAGGGTGAACTGCTCGGTGACGCCAGCCTGACGGCGCGTATCGCCGGCCAACTGCTCAATCAGAGCGGCCTGCTGGGCGCTAGCGGCGCCTTGCTGCTTTACACCGACAGCCTCGGCAACCAAGCCGGTGGCCGAATTCTCGGCAAGGCTGATGTCGAGCTCAACGCTCGCCACCTGGACAACCGTGGCGGTACCGTTGCCGCTGACGGCGCAGCAACACTGAAGGTCACTGCGCTGGACAACCAGGGCGGGGCGATCACTGGCCAGCACAGCCTGCTGTTGCTGGGTGATCGGCTGGACAACAGCCTCAAGGGTCGAATCGAGGCGAAGGGGCCCTTGCAGATCACCATGGGGGTATTGAACAACCGAACAGAGGGGAAACTGCTCAGCAGCGACTCGCTGACGCTCATCGCCAATGAGATCGACAACGCCGAGAACGGCCGCATCGCCAGCAGCAAGACCCTGCGGGTAGACACCGGGCGCCTGGATCAGCACGCCGGTGGCAAGTTGACCAGCGAGCGCGAACTGACCCTGGATCTGCGCAACGGCCACCTGGATAACCAAGGCGGCTTGATCCATGCCCAGGGTCCGTTGCTGTTCAAGCGCCTGGCCGTTGTCGATAACCGCAAGGGCGAAATCTCCAGCGATCTGGCCTTCGACTTGAATGCCCTGCACCTGAACAACAACGACGGCCAGCTGATCAGTGCGCGGGCCCTGACGGTCACGGTCGCTGAGGCATTGCTCAACCTCAAGGGCGTGATTGGCGCGGCGGGCCTCAAGGTGGTTGCCGCCAGCCTGGACAACAGCGGCGGTACGCTGGGTAGCGATGTCGACCTCGGCGTGGAGATCGCCGGCGCACTGCTCAACCAGCAGGGCGAAGTGTCGAGTGCGGGCAACACCGTGGTGGCAGCGGCTAGCCTGGACAACCGCAACGGCGCAGTGACCGGCGATGTCTCTACCCGGGTACACAGCACCGGCAAACTGGACAACCGCGCTGGCATGCTCGGCGCGGGCGAGCAACTGGACATCACTGCCGATAGCCTGGACAACCGTGATGGCAGCCTGGTCAGCGATGGCCGCCTGAAGGCAAGCGTTACCGGCGTGCTGGACAACAGCGCCAAGGGCAAAGTACTCGCCAAGCGCCTGCTGGAGCTGTCGGCCGGTCACCTGAGCAACCAGGCTGGCCTGGTCTCCGGGCGCGACCTGCTGACCCTGCGGGCAGGCAAGCTCGACAACGCTGCGGGCCTGGTCCATGCCGACCAGTACCTGCAGCTGTTCGTCGATAACCTCGACAACAGCAAGGGCGTGGTACGCAGCAAGGCCGCACTGGACTATCACGGCCAGCACCTGATCAACACCGGCGGGCTGCTGACCGCCGACGGCGCGGTGCTGCTCGACGCCCGCGAAGTCGACAACGCCAAGGGCCGCATTGCCAGCCGCAGTGATCTGCTGGCAACCGTTGGCATCCTGCGCCAGCAGAGCGGAGCGCTGGTGTCTGAAGGTACCCTGGCGTTGACGGCGGATGAGGTCAGTGTCGGCGTCGGTGGCGTAATTGCCAGCAGCAAGGACCTGACCCTCAACGTCGGCACACTCGACAACCTGGGCGGTGAGCTGTCCAGCCTGATGGCGGTAGCCGCCCACGGCAAACGTTTTAACAACAGCGGCGGCAAGCTGATTGCCGGCACGGCCCTGACGTTGACCGTCGAGCATGTGATCAACCGCAGCAAGGGTCTGCTGTTCGGCCAGAACACCCGCTTGACCGGTGCCCGCCTGGACAACGACGGCGGTACCGTGGGCGGCACGTTGTCGCTGCACGTCGACCTGGTCAGCCGCAGCCTGCCATTGCTCGATGGCCTGCTCGACAACCGTGCGGGCAGGCTCGACAGCGAAGGGACGCTGACCATCACCAGCGTCAGCCTGGACAACGATGGCGGCAAGGTTTCCAGTCTCGGGGCATTGCAATTGACCAACAGCGGCGCACTGAGCAGCCGCGCTGGCCTGATCGAAACCGACGGCGGCCTGATCGTGACCAGCGCCAGCCTCGACAACCGCGACGCAGGCCTGATCAGCAGCCAGGGCGACGCCCTGGTGACGACGGGTGCCCTCAACAACAGCCAGGGCGGTCGCATCAAGAGCCACGACCTGCTCACGTTGTACGCCGGGCAAGTCACCAACCAGGCCAAAGGCAGCATTTCCGGCAAGGTGCTGGATGCCAACCTCAAGGGGCTGGAGCAGCAGGGCGGCGAACTGTTCAGCCTGGGCGACTTGACCCTGGACCTCAACAGCGGCCACCTGGACAACCAGGGTGGCTTGATCCACGCCCCGGGCGCGTTGCTGCTCAAGCAGCTCGACAGCGTGGCCAACCAGGGTGGGGAGATTTCCAGCACGCAATCCTTCGAGCTGGCTGCGCGCAGCCTCGACACCTCTGCTGGCAAGCTGCTGAGCACCCAGCAACTGACGGTGCGTGTCAGCGAGCAACTGAACGCGATCAAGGGCTTGATCGCCGCACGTTCGCTGCACCTGCACGCGGACAACCTGAACAACCGTGATGGCTTGATCAGCAGCCGCGAAACCGCCGAGCTGCGCATCAAGGGCGAACTGGCAAACCTGGGCGGCACCGTACTCAGCGACGGCACCTTGCTGCTGCGTGCAGGCAGCGTCGTGAACAGCGCAGGCAAGCTCTCGTCGAAACAGGACGTCGACGCCCAATTCGGCAAGCTGGACAACCAGAACGGCCAGGTCATTGCCGAGGGTGAACTGCGCCTTGGCGCCGATCATGCAGACAACCGCCAGGCGGGTCTGCTCAAGGCTACAAAAGCGCTGAAACTGACCGTCGACGACCTCGACAACCGTGGCGGCGAAATCGCTGGCGATGCTGATGTCAGCCTGACCGGCACACGCCTGGACAACCGTGACAACGGTCAGGTACTGGCCGCTGGCGGCCTGGCCTTGACCCTGCAAAACACCCTCAACCAGAACAACGGCCTGTTGCAAGGCATCAGCGGCCTGACCCTCAACGCCCAGGGGCCGTCCAGCCGCCTGGACAATAGCGGCGGGATGCTGCGCAGTGATGCTCGGGTGCGGGTCGACCTGAATGGTGAGGTGATCAACAACAGTGGCCGCATCACCAGTGACGGCACGCTGACCGTCAACAGTGCTCGCTTGGACAATACCGCTGGGCGGTTGTCCAGCACCGCTAGCCTGGTGGTGAACAGTACGGGTGCAGTGCTCAACCAGCGCGGCACCTTGTTGAGTGAGGCCGATGCATCCCTCACCAGCACCAGCTTCGACAACAGCCAGGGCGGCATGCTCAGCGCCCAGGGGCCGTTGGTCATCACCACCGGCCTGCTCGAAAACCAGCAAAAGGGTCGTATTGGTAGCGGCAGTCGCCTGGACCTGACCAGCGCGATGCTGAACAACAGCAGCGGTGGACGCATCGCCAGCAGCGGAGTGCTTGTGGCCAGCGTCAGTGCGCTGGAGCAGCAGGGTGGCGAGTTGTACAGCGCCGCTGGCCTTGACCTGGACCTGAACAACGGTCAGTTGAATAACCAGGGCGGCTTGATCAACACCCCCGGTCAACTGCTGCTGAAGAACCTCAATGGCGTCGCCAACCAGGGCGGTGAAATTTCCAGCGCCCAGGCCTTTGCCCTCGCCGCGCAACAGCTGAACAACGACAACGGCAAGCTGCTGGGCAATCAGGGCCTGACCCTGACGGTCAATCAGGCGCTGAGCAACCTCAAGGGCAAGATTGCCGCCGCCGCGTTGACGGTCAGTGCCGGCAGCCTGAGCAACGGCAACGCGGGCGTGCTGACCAGCCGTAGCGACCTGGGGCTGACGGTCAACGGCCTGCTGGACAACAGCGAAGCGGGCTTGATCAACGCGCAACAGGCCCTGACCATCAGTGCCGGCAGCGTGAACAACCAGGGTGGCGAGTTGCTTGCCAGTACGCACCTGGGCCTGACCGCCGGGACCCTCGACAACAGTGCCAAAGGCCTGATCAACAGCACCCGCAGCCTGACCCTCAAGGCTGACGAGCTGCTCAATGGCAGCGCAGGCGAGGTCTCGGCCAAGGAGGCCTTGAGCCTCAATGTCGGTAGCTTGAAACAGCAGGGCGGGCGGGTGCTCGGCGATGCTGCATTGACGGTGAACCTTGCCGTTGGCGGCGGTGACCTCGACAACCAGAGTGGCCTGCTCCACGCCAAGGGGCCGCTGACGATCAACAACCTGCGCGAGCTGAACAACCGCACGGGCGAGATCTCCAGCACCCGGCAGTTCACCCTGGCCGGGCGCACCCTGGACAACCGCGCGGGCAAGCTGATCAGCAATGAAGCGCTGACACTGGATGCGGCGACGCTGCTCAACCAGGGTGGCCTCATTTCGGGTTGGAACGGCCTGACCGTTACTGGTGGCAGCCTTGCCAACAGCAACAGCGGCACACTGTCCAGCCGGGCAGGCAGTGTCGATGTCCGCCTGAGTGGCGCACTCGACAACAGCGTCGGCGGCGCACTGGCCAGCCAGGGTCGACTCGATGTCACGGCTGCCTCCCTGAATAACCAGGCGGGCATCATTGTCAGTGCCGGCGGGCAGTCGCTGAAAACCGTCGCAGGCACCCTCGACAACCGTCAGCGTGGGCAGATCGACAGCGGTGCCGGGCTGGATATCTGGGCGGGCAACCTGCTTAACGCGGACGGCACGATCATTGGCCTCGGGCCAGTGACGCTTGAGCGCCTGGCGCAGTTGAACAACCGTCAGGGCAAAATCATCAGTGGCAACACCCTGCGAGTACTGGGCAACGCGGCAGTCGACAACCAGGGCGGCACGCTGATCAGCCAGGCGAGCCTTGAGCTCAATGGCGCCAGCCTGGACAACCGCAACAAGGGCACAGTCGCGGCGGCCACCAGCGTGGCGTTGACCACCAGCGGCGCCGTGTTGAATGACACCGACGGCTTGATCCACAGCCAGGGCGCCGACGTTAAGGTGGTCGCACAGCGCCTGAGTAACCAGGCGGGTGGTTTGCAAGGGCAGACCGGCCTGAGTGTGGATGTGCGTGAAGACCTGGGCAACCAGGGCGGCAAGATCCTTGCGCAGACCGGCAACCTGCTGCTCAAGGCCGGCAGTGTCGACAACCGTGGCGGCGTGCTGGCCAGCCTGAAGGGCGAGCTGGAAACCCGGGTCAACGGCCTGGTGCGCAATGACCAGGGCGGGGTGATCCAGGCGCAGCAGCTCAAGCTGATTGCGTTGGGCGGGACGAGCAACGTGGGCGGGCGGATTGCCGCGCAGAGCGGCAACATCAGTGTCGAGACGGCGAACTTTGCCAACCAGGGTGGCGGGCTCTTTGCCAAGGGCCTGGTCACGGTGCTGGCGAACGACCTCGACAACAGTGGTGGTGGGCAGATTGCCGGCCAGCGCCTGGACTTCGGCTTGCGCGGCGCGTTGGTCAACCGCGGCGGGATCATCGAAAGCGACAGCAGCCTGGACGTTGCTGCGGTGCGCCTGGACAACCAGGGTGGGCAACTGCGCGCGTTGGGCAAGGCGGGCAAGACCGCCTTTGCCATTGGCGGGGTGCTGGATAACCAGAACGGTGTGATCGAGAGTGCCAACGACAACCTGAGCCTGCAGGCTGCCAGCTTCCTCAACAGCAGCGGCAAGTTGTTGCACGGCGGGGCGGGTGAGTTCGAGATCGGCATGGCGAACGTTACCGGGGCTGGTGGCGAGATCGTCACGCTTGGTGGCCTGACCCTGAACGCCGCCAGTTGGACCAACAGCAGCGTGATCCAGGCGGGGCGCCTGAATGTGAACGTGGGTGAGTTCACCCAGACCGAAACGGGGCAGTTGCTGGCGTCCAGCCGCTTTGTCGGGAGTGGTGGGAACTGGGTGAACAGGGGGGTGATTGCCAGTGATGGCAGCTTGTCCCTGAACGTGCAAGGCGGCTACACCAGCTCAGGCCAGATTACCAGCCTGGGTAGCTTCGACTTGACTGCCAACAGCCTTCAGTTGTTGTCGACCGGGCGTATCGCCGGAGGCCGAGACGTCACCGTGTCAACGTCCGGACAATTGAACAACCTGGGGCGGCTCACCGCCGGCAATACCCTGAAGGTCAATGCCCAGGGCCTGACCAACAACGGCACATTGGGCAGCGCCGGGGGGCTTGAGATCAATGCCCAGACCCTGCTCAACCAGGGTGCCGGTGAAAGCAACAGGAGCCTGATCTCCAGCGGGGGCGACATGGCCCTGCGGGTGGGTGACTTCACCAACCGGTTTGCCACGGTCTATAGCCTGGGTGGCCTTGTGGTTGCCCGGGATGCGGGGAACAATCGCGCCAATCGCGTCGAGAATATCTCGGCAACCTTGCAGAGCGGCGGGGCAATGGCGGTGTTCGCGCAGAACATTACCAATCGCAAGGATGCGTTCTCCGTTAGCGAAAAACTGGTGTCTGGCTCCATTACGTATGTCTGCCACGACTGCAAAGGCCGTCATTACGACCTGACCTACGAGGTGATCGAAGAGTTCGAGCGCACTGTCACAGCAGACTCCGGTGCCGCCTCGATCAGCGCTGGCACCACGCTTGCTGTTCAGTCCGATGTGTTTGAGAACAAGCACAGCCTGGTCAGCGCGGCCACCGGCATTGACATCGCTACCGGTGACTTCCTTAACGAGGGTGCATCGACGGAAAGCGTCAACCGGGTTCGAACATTCCGTAACCCTAGCGACAGTGAGCGCTCGAATGTCTGGGACAGCCTGGTTCGCGAGGGTGGGGCGGTTGCTGAATATGCCAAGTACAACTCCAAGACCCAATATGTCTATCAGCGCCAGGTGAACTCGAGAGAAGGCAGCTATAAGACCGTGGTCGATCAAGGACGACAGAACACGGGGAGGGAAAATCCAAACTATCGGCCTGATTCGGGTTATGTCGTCCCCGCACAGATACTGAGCTATCAATTGAGCGGTACTCGCGAGGATTCGAAGAGTACAGGCGTTTCTGCCAGCGCAATCGTCCAGTCTGGCGGCAACGTCAGCATCAATGCCTCGCGCAACCTGGGCAATGGTGTGACGCGCAGCAATACCAGCTACTCGACTCAGGCCCAGTCTGGCGCGGATACGTCGACTTCGGGCAAAGCCAACCCCAACGTCTCGACGATCAACTCCCAGTTGCCACCAGACCTCGCCCAGCGCCAGGTCAACCCGCTCAGCTTGCCTGGCTTTGCCATTCCCACCGGGCAAAACGGCCTGTTCCGCCTGAGCGCAGAGGCCGGTACCGCCAATGGTGCAACCCAGGTGGATGCGCGCGCGCAACAATGGTCGCTAGGTACTGGCACGATTGACCTCGCACAGCGTGAGAAGGTGCTGCCAGCCATTGCCGGGCGCGCTGCCAGCGCCGGTGACATCGCTCAGGTGGCAGTCAGTAGCCGTGAGCTCGGTGACACCGTTCGCCAAGGGCTGGGTATTGATACCCGCGCGAGTGTGGTGAAAGTCGACCAAGTGGGTGCGGCTGCAACCTCACCAGGCGTGCCGGGCCGCACTATTGAGCTGCCGGGGGCTTCCCGTCCGGACCTGGTAACCGTGGATGGCGCCGGCGTCCTGCTGCCGGGCACAGGTGCGACGTCACGCGAGCCGTTGGTCATCAACCAACCTAACCCGTCGGCAGGTACTTCATTGGTCTTGCGGGATGTGTCGGGCGCCATTGTCTCGCCGGGCTCAACGTCTACACCCGCCACAGGCATCGAGCCAATCCGCCAACCTGAGGTGGTCACGAATGTCGGTACGCCGGTAGGCCCGCAAACCATCGCCAGGGTCCAGGGTTTGCCTGACAACAGCGGTCGTTCTCAGCCGCACAAGTACCTGATCGAAACCAACCCGGTACTGACCGACCTCAAGACCTTCATGAGTTCGGACTACCTGCTGGGCAACCTTGGCTATGACCCGGATAAAAGCTGGAAGCGCCTGGGTGATGGTTACTTCGAACAGCAACTGATCCAGCAAGCCGTTGCCGCGCGCACCGGCCAGCGCTTCATCGATGGCAAGACCAGCGATGAGGCCATCTACAAGCACCTGATGGACAACGCGTTGACCAGTAAACAGCAACTGGACCTGCGTGTAGGGGTGACGCTGACTGCGCAGCAGGTCGCCGCGCTGACTCACGATATCGTCTGGCTCGAAGAGCATGAGGTGAGTGGCGAGAAGGTGCTGGTGCCTGTGTTGTACCTGGCGCATGCGAACAATCGCCTGGCGCCGAACGGGGCGTTGATTCAGGGTGCCGATCTGAACTTGATCGCGGGTGCGGGCCTAAGTAATGGCGGCACCTTGCGCGCCAGCAACAATCTCTCAGCCAGTGCCGGGAAGAACCTGATCAACAGTGGGCTGATTGAGGCAGGAAATCGACTGGAACTGTTGGCGGGCGACAGCATCGTCAACGGTGCAGGCGGGATCATCAGCGGTCGTGACGTGAGCATGACGGCGTTGTTGGGTGATGTGATCAACGAGCGCACGGTTTCGGTCCAGCAGACAGGCAGCCAGACTCGGCACAACCTCGACACCGCTGCGCGTATCGAAGCCGCCAACGACCTCTCCATTGGGGCCGGCCGCGACATGCTCAATATCGGCAGTGAACTGCAGGCCGGGCGCGACCTGAAAGTCGATGCCGGGCGTGACCTGGCACTGACGGCTGCTGAACTGCGCTTCAAGGACGACCGAGGTCGAAGCTACCAGAGAGAGACCATTACCCAGTTTGGTTCCAGTGTGGAGGCTGGGCGGGACGCGACGTTCTTCGCCGGCCGAGACTTTGCTGCGATTGGCAGTGATATCGAGGTAAAGCGCAACCTTGCCATCGATGCTCTGAATGACCTGACCCTTGCGTCAGCAGCCAACGAAGATCACTTCTATTCCAAGACCAAGAAAGTCACGCGCCAGGAGGACCACATCCGTCAGTTGGCAACCCAACTGACAGCGGGTGGCAACATTGATCTGGCTGCAGGAAATGACCTTGCCCTGGTGTCCAGCCGCATCACTGCAGGTGACGAGGCATACCTGGTGGCGGGCGACAAATTGGAGCTGCTGGCGGCCCAGGACAGTGATTACTCGCTGTACGACATGAAGAAAAAAGGCAGCTGGGGCAAGAAGAAAACCCAGCGTGACGAAGTCACGGACGTGCGCAACGTGGGGAGCGAAATCACCACGGGGGGCGACCTGACCTTGGAAAGCGGCGGCGACCAGCGCTATCAGGTGGCCAAGCTCACCAGCGGGGATGACCTGACGCTTGAAAGTGGTGGGGATATCAACTTCGCGGGTGTGAAGGACCTGCACCAGGAGAGCCACGAGAAGAGCAAGAACAGCCTGGCGTGGACCAGTGGCCAGGGCAAGGGTCGCACGGACGAAACGCTTCGCCAGAGCGAGATCGTTGCGCAGGGTGATCTGGTCATTCAGGCGGTTGGCAAAATCCAGGTCGATGTTAAACAGATCAACCAGCAGAGCGTTGCTCAGTCCATCGACGCCATGGTCAAGGCTGATCCGAAACTGGCCTGGTTGAAAGACGTCGAGGCCCAGGGCGGCGTTGATTGGCGCCAGGTCGAGGAGATTCACACTTCCTTCAAGTACTCCCATTCAGGTCTCGGTGCCGGAGCCCAGTTGGCACTTGCAATCCTGATGGCGGCATTGATGGGGCCCGTGGGGCTAGGGTTGTCTGCGGTTCCAGCTGCAGGTGCTGCAAGCCTGGCAACCACCGCAGTAAACAGTGCGGTTAGCAACAAAGGCGACTTGGGGGCGGTGCTCAAGGACACGCTGAGCAAGGAGAGCCTGAAAAGTGCCACGGTGGCGATGGTCACAGCGGGGGCGCTTGAGTATGTCGATGCCAAATGGTTCAGCGCGGCGGATGGTGCCCAGAGTGGAGCCATCAATGTAAAGGACGGGGTGGTCAGCCCTGCAAACGCGTCATCGAAGAATGTCCTGACATGGTCGAATGCCTCAGACACGCTCATTCGTGCCGGGACTCATGCGGTGATCTCGAGCGGTGTATCGACGACCATCAATGGTGGCAGCTTCAGCGACAACCTTGGTTCGGCCCTGGTTGGCCAGGCTGGCTCGATTGCCATGGCGACCGGGTTCAAGTGGGTCGGTGACAACACTATCAAGTTTGACAACGGTAGCGTGCCGAAGATATTTGCCCACGCGATCATGGGTGGGCTCCTGGCGGAGGCTACAGGGAGCGATTTCAAAACCGGTGCGATGGCGGCGGGGTTGAATGAGGCGATGGTCAATGGGCTGACCTCGATTGCGAATGGCAACGAAAATGTCCACATGATGCTGTCTCAACTGACAGGCGTCGTCGCAGCGGCAGCGGTAGGTGGGGACCTGGAGAAAGGCATGCAAGTCGCACAGAGTGCGACAGCGTACAACCATCAGCTTCACCGGAAAAATGCAGAAAATTTTGCTACTGCACTGATGGATGCATGCGAAAAGGTGCAGGGATACTGCTCTCCTGAATACAAGACCGTTACGCAGGAAGAACTGGTAGATGCACTGGAGGTAACTGCCAAGCATGGGGAGGGGATTGATAGGTTAAATCCGGTAGCGAAGCAGTTGGTCAGTCAGTTCTTGGATAGGTTCGACGATACCAAGGAAACGCTTTTCTTACTGACACCCTCGGAGCGCGAACGACTCGACGTCGTGGAAAAAGCGGAGCTTGCGATTTCTATCATGTCCTTGGGGACGTTGGCGAAGTCAGCAGTCAAGCCGGCTCAGAATCTGGTCGAACGGCTGTTGGCGCGGTTGCGTTCGGTTGACAGCGCACCGCAAATTGGTCCAAAAGGAACTGCC
>NZ_JAMDGY010000044.1 GCF_028656955.1 Pseudomonas fontis | reverse complement strand
GCCTTTGGGAGCCCCGGCGCAGCCTGTCGGCAGCGGCTACAAAATCGGTGCGCGACATTTGCTCCTGCGGGGTCAGTCGAGAACTATCGCCTCCAAAGAGGCGTTAGTCGAGATACAAGCCGCTGCCGTAAGGCTGCGCTCGCCTGCAGCGCAGGCGCAGCTTTTTGGGAGCCCTTGCGGACTCCAGCGCAGCCTCTCGGCAGCGGCTACAAAAACAAGTGCCAGAGCTATCACCAGTCGTAAGACATCTCCAGCGACGCCACGCGCTCCTGGCCGTAGTAGCAACCGAACGAATAGTTGCACGACGACACATACTCGCGATCAAACACGTTCTGCACGTTCAGGCGGGTTTGCAGGCCCTTCAGGCTGGCATCCACCCGGCCCAGGTCATAGCTGATGGTGGTGTCATACACCACGAACGATGGCACATCGAAGGTGTTGGCCGAGTCGCCAGGCTTCCTCCCGGTATACCGCGCGCCCATCCCCAGCGTCACACCATCGAGAAACGCCTGACGGAAGTGGTAATCCGCCCAGACCATCGCAGCCACCGGCGCCTGCGCCTCGGAACGGTTGCCCTGATCGCCATAGGTGCTCTTGGTGTAGAACGAGTCGATGTAGGTCGCGGCCGCCATCAGGTCGAGGTTGTCCAGGCTGGACTTGACCTCAAGCTCCACGCCCCGCGAACGCACCTCGCCATCCTGGATTTCATACTGCGGATACAGGGTGTCGCCCGTGCGCACATTCTTCTGCTTGATCTGGTACACCGAGGCGGTCATCAGCGTGTTGTCGGTCGGCTGATACTTCACCCCGATCTCATACTGCTCGCCCTCGGTCGGCTTGAATGGCTTGGCGCCGCGCTCCGGCGCACCGGTGCCCACCGAGGGCAGGAACGATTGCGAATAGCTCACGTAAGGCGCCAGGCCAAAATCGGTCAGGTAGGTCAGGCCGACCCGGCCGGTGAACTTCTGGTCGTTCTGCTGGGTGATGGTGCGTTCGAGCAGGTCCTTGTTCTCGACCTCGGCCCAGTCCTGGCGACCGCCCACGGTAAGGATCCACTGGTCCAGCTTGATCTGGTCCTGCACGTACAGGCCGGTCTGGCGAATGGTGTTGTCCCACTGGGTGGTGAACGCCGGGACGATGTCGTCGGTGCGGTAGTTGGTCGGGTCGTACAGGTCGACCGGAGCAACACCATAAGCGTTGTAGCCTTTGTACTTGCGGTTGAAGTTGCGGTAGTCCAGCCCCACCAGCGTGGTGTGCTCAAGCGCGCCGGTGGCGAACTTGTACTCCAGGTTGTTATCGATGGTGTAGGCGGTGTTGTGCTGCTGCCAGTCCAGCTTGACCCGGGTAGCCTGGGTGTAGTCGGTGACGTCGGCGGCATCGACGACAAAGCCGCGCAGGTAGAAGCCCCGGTACTGGTCGCGTACGTCGATGTAGCGCGCGGTCTGGCGGAACTTCAGGTCGTCGTTGAAGGCGTGGGTGAAGTCATAGCCCAGGACGTACTGGTCCCGTTTGTAATCGTTGTAGTGCGAGTCACCGAAAAACGCATCGCGGTCGATCCGCTGGCCATTGGGGCCGCGCTTGAGTGAGCCGATCATCGGCAGCGCCTGGTAATCGGCCAGGCCATCGTCGCGCTGGACCTGCGCGTACACCGTCAGCTGGGTTTCATCGGTCGGTGCCCAGGTCAGGCTGGGGGCCAGGAGCATGCGCTGGCTGTTGGTGTGGTCGAGTTGGTCGTTGCCGTGCTTGGCCACGCCGACGAGGCGATAGCTGAACTGCTTTTGCTCATCCAGCGGGCCGCTGCTGTCGATCGCGCCATTGACCCGGTTGTAGCTGCCCAGGCCCAGTTTGACCTGGTTGCGTTGTTCCGTGGTTGGCCGCTTGGACACCATGTTGATGATGCCGCCTGGCTGGTTCTGCCCGTACAGCACCGACGCCGGGCCCTTGAGCACTTCGATGCGCTCCAGGGTGTAGGGGTCGACTTGCGGGGCGCCGCCGAGGCTGCCGGCGTAGGGCAGGTAGGCACCATCGAGATACAACGGGGTCGGCGCAAAGCCGCGGCTGGTGATTTCGTCGGCAATGTTGTTGCGATCGGTAAAGCCGTTCACGTCCACGCCCGGGGTGTAGCGCAGCGCCTGGGTGAGGTTGCGCGCACCTTGAGTCTGCACCTGGTCGGCGGTGACCACGTTGATGGTCTGGGGGATTTCCAGGATCGGCGTGTCAGTCTTGGTGCCGGTGGCGCTGCGGGTGGCGACATAGCCTGCGACCGGGCCGTAGGCCGATTCGGTGCGCTTGCCGGAAACGTTGGTGGCGTCCAGTTGCAGCACGGCATCGCCAGTGGCCACGGGGATCAGCGAGAAGCTGCCGTTGGCGTGTTGCACGGCTTGCAGTGGATTGCCTGCAAGCAGCTCGGCCAAGGCCTGCTGCGGTGCATAGCGACCATTGAGCCCCGGGGATTTTCGCCCCTGCATCAGCGCAGGGTCGTAGGAAACGGTAATGCCCACCGTCGAGGCGAACTGGGTCAGCACCGACTCCAGGGAGCCTGCGGGAATGGCGAATTGCTGCTCGCCAACGGTCTGTGCCCAGGCTGGCGAGGCGAAGCCGATGCTGGCCAGTGGCACGATCAACGCCGCACCCAGTGCAGCGGCATGGATGGCCCGTGCGAGGGGAGTGGCGGCGCGCTGGGAGGTGATATTGGGAACAAGCGGCTTGCGAGGGGACATGCGGTTTCCTTTCGCCCGTTGGCAGTGGGTGGTGGCGTCTGTAGCGCCTCTGCCTAACAAGTCGAACGAGAAACGTAATCGATAACAGGCGAACGAAAAAAATCTGCCGTGGGCTCACACACGCTCGACCGTCGCCCAGTAGCGGCTGAATCGGCGGATACGCACCGGCAGGGTTTGCGTGAGGTTGTCCAGTACGGTGTCGGTATTGCCCAGGTTGAAAATCCCGGAAATGCGCAGCCCGGCAATATCGCTGGCGTAGCCCAGATGCCCGGGGTGATAGCGCTGCAGCTCCGTGACGAAATCAGCCAGTGGCCAGTCGCTGACCACCAGCATGCCGCGGACCCACGCATCGGCATGCGGGTCGGCTGCGCGCAGCGTACCCAGCTGGCTTTCGGCAAAGCTCAGTTGCTGGCCGGAATCGACCCGCAGTACCTGGTTGACGGCACCGGCAGGGCGCACCTCGACGGCATGCTCCTGGACACTGACCGAGGTCGTGCCGCCTTCGCTGCGCACGATGAAGCGCGTGCCCAGGGCGTGGATGCTGCCAGCCGCGGTGTGCACGATGAAGGGCCGGGCCTGGGCATCACGGGCCGTTTGCACGAGTATTTCGCCTGCCAGCAGGTGCAACTCGCGCAACTGCGCGCTGTAGCGGATGTTCAGCGAGGTTGCGCTGTTCAGCTCCAGTTGGCTGCCGTCGTCGAGGCGCACATGGCGGCGCTCGCCGGTACCGGTGCGTTGGTCGGCGAGCAGGTTGGGCAGCGCCGTCGTCCGCCAGCCCAGAGTGCCGGCGCCCCCGGCCATCACCAGCAACGCGAGCACCTTGAGCACCTCGCGGCGCTTGGCGCGGGCGCTGGACAGGGTCGGGCGCCCGATGCCGGGGGTGACCTGCCCCAGTTTGTCCTGCAAGCGTTGCAGGCGTTTCCACGCTTGTTGATGGCGCGGGTCCAGCTCCAGCCAGCGTTGGTGTGCGGCGCAGACTTGCGGGTCAGGCGTTTCGCAACGCATGTCGACATACCAGTTGGCGGCGGCTTCCAGGGTGGCGAGGTCCAGGGGAGGGGCTGTCTTCATGGTTCAGTCTTCGAGCAGCAGCAGGCAGTGGGTCAAGGCCCGTGCGGCGTGTTTCTTCACCGTCGTGACCGAGACATCCAGGCGCCGGCCGATTTCCACATAGCTCAGGCCGTCGAGCTGCGACATCAGGAAAATCTCGCGGGTGCGCCCACCCAGGCCGTCGAGCAGGGTGTCGATCTCGATCAGCGTTTCGATGATCAGTGCGCGTTCTTCCGGGGAGATATCCAGCGGCTCCGGGAGCGCCGCGAGGGTTTCCAGATACGCCTGCTCCAGCGCCCGCCGACGAATCATGTCGATCATCAGGCTGCGCGCAATGGTGCTCAGGTAGGCGCGAGGTTCGCGCACCTCGTGGGCCTGGCGCAGGGTGAGGACGCGCATGAACGTGTCCTGCGCCAGGTCAGCGGCATGCTCGACGCAGCCCAGGCGCTTGCGCAACCAGCCGCACAGCCAGCCGTGATGGTCCTGATAGAGCGTGTGCACAGCGTGTTGCAGGGGGATATCGGCAGTAGACATGCAGTCGGACCATGCAGAACTATTTGATAATGACTCTCATTGTCGGGTGGCCGAGCGCATTTGGCAAGCAGGGCTGCAATCGAGGGCCTGGGCTATCGACGTGACAATCGTGGCGGCGTGCTGTATAGATTCCCGCCACCAAGGGGAGCCCGGCAAAGGGCTGAGAAACCGCACGCGCAGGCAGCGCGGTGACCCTTCGAACCTGATCCGGATCATGCCGGCGAAGGGATGGGATCTAGCGCCTGCCTTTTTGCCGGCCTCACTGCGAGGCCGCTCCATGACTACCAGCATCGGTCTCGCTGTCGCCCCATCGAGGACAGCACGATGACTGAACGCTTTACCGAATCCCTTCGCCGCCAGAGCGAGCCGACCTGGTCGCAAGCCGTCGGCCACCGCTTCGTCACCGAGTTGTTTAGCGGCAGCGTGCCGGACCCGGTGATGGCCCATTACCTGGTGCAGGACCACCGTTTCCTCGACAGCTTCCTGACCTTGCTGGGTGCAGCGATTGCCACGGCCGACAATTTCGAATCGCGCCTGCGCCTGGGGCGTTTTGCCGGGATGATCTCGGGCGAGGAGAACACCTACTTCCTGCGCTCGTTTGCAGCGCTGGGGGTGAGCGAAGCACAGCGCAACGACGCCCCCGACACCCTGCCCACGGCGGGTTTCAAGGCGATCATGCGCGAAGCGGCGGCCACCCGTTCCTACGCGGCGGCGCTGGCGGTGCTCAACGTGGCCGAATGGTTGTACCTGGACTGGGCGATCAAGGCACCGCAACCGTTGCCGGAGAGCTTCGTCTACGCCGAGTGGATCACCCTGCACGACAATCCGTTCTTCCGCGATTTCGTTGCCTTCCTGCGCGCTGAGCTCGACCGAGTGGGCCCGGCAGAAGCGGCAACCAGTAAGGATTTCTTCCTGCGCACGGTGGCACTTGAGCGCGAATTCTTTGATGCCGTGTATGCGGTCGAGGGCGAGTGATGGATATTTTTGACCGGCTCAAGGCGGCCACGGCGGACGACTGGAACAGCTATGTCGATCACGCCTTTGTGCGCCAGATGGGTGAGGGGACATTGCCCCAGGCAGCGTTTCGTACGTACCTGGTGCAGGATTACCTGTTCCTGATCCAGTTCGCCCGTGCCTGGGCCTTGGCCGCCTACAAGAGCCGCACCCCGGCGGATATCCGCGCGGCGCAGGCGGGCTTGGCGGCGATTCTCGATGAGACCGAACTGCATGTGCGCCTGTGTGCGCGTTGGGGCTTGTCGCAGCGCGATATCGAGTCGGCGCCGGAGCATCAGGCGACCGTGGCGTATACCCGTTATGTGCTCGATTGCGGCGCGGCGGGGGATTTGCTGGACCTGCATGTGGCGTTGGCGCCGTGCGTGATCGGCTATGCCGAGATCGGCCGCAACCTGACGCCTGAGGGTGTCGAGGCGTTGGCGGAGCATCCGTATCGCGAGTGGATTGGCGAGTATGCGGGGCCGGGCTACCAGAGCGTGGCGGCGGCAGCGCGCAAGCATCTTGATGAATTGGCGTCGCGCAGCATGACCGAGCAACGCTTCGAGGAACTGGCGGCGTCGTTTGCCAAGGCGTCGCGGCTTGAGGCGGACTTCTGGCAGATGGGTTTGGCGTCGGCCTGAACACGGCACTGAACCCCGCGATGTAGCCGCTGCCGTCAGGCTGCGCTGGAGTCCGCAGGGCTCCCAACAGCCGCGCCTGCGATGCAGGCGAGCGCAGCCTCACGGCAGCGGCTACAACGCTTCATTTACAGTTAAGCTAGCCGTCTTTCAGCCAACCGAGGTGTCATGTGAAATACCGTTTAGCATTGCTGCTGGCCCTGTCGCCGATGTTCGCCCAGGCCCTGGAAGTGGGCGATCAGCTCGCACCCTGGACCCTGCTCGATCAGCATGACCAGCCCTACACCTTGCAAGAACAGACCCGCACCGTGCTGGTCGCGCGCAACATGGACGGCGCCAAACTGGTCAAGTCGGCCTTGCAGGACTCGCCCAAGGGCTACCTCGACGCCCGCAACACCGTGTTCGTCGCTGACATCCAGGGCATGCCCAGCCTGATCGGCAAGCTGTTCGCCATCCCGGCCATGCGCGACTACAGCTACCGGGTACTGCTCGACCGTGACGGCAAGGTCGCGGCGAATTATCCGGGTGAGGTAGACAAGGTGCTGTGGCTGCAACTGGAAAACGGTCGACTGGTGTCCCAGCAAGCCTTCGCCAGCTCGGCCGAGTTGCGCGCGGCGCTGGAGAAACTTCCGCTCAATTGAGGGTCAATCCGTGGGCGCCGGCCTTGCCGGCGAAGGGCCGCGACGCGGCCCCGGGGGGGAGAAAACTGCTTACAGCGGGGAGATCGTTCCCAGCGCACCAATCAGGCCGGCCAGCGCCAGGAAACCAAACACGAAAATCGCCAACTTAGCCATATGACCTCCTGAACAATGGGTTCCGGTGCAACCGGAGTTGGGCGCTATTGTCCGGCGCCAGCTGTTATCAAAACAGACGCAGATGGCTGTGAAAAATACGGATCAGATAGGTCCGTCAATCAACGCGCAAGCTGATCCAGTGCGATCGTCAGCGATGGCTGATAGCGATACCCGGTTTGCCCCGCAGCAGGATGTTCATCGCTTGCGGGCTGCACTCGCGACTGCGAACGATAGCCCAACGGGCTGGTGCCCAGCTGACGCTGAAAACTGCGGCGCATGCGTTCTTCATTGCCAAAACCGGTGGTCTCGGCAATGCGCTTGATCGGCTCATGGCTGGTTTCCAGCAAGCGGCAGGCCGCCTCCAGGCGCAAGGTCTCAACGGTTTGCGCGGGCGTCCCGCCGGTGGCGGCGGCATAGGCGCGGGCAAAGTGTCGCGGGCTCATGCCGAAGCGCTCCGCCAGGCGCTCCACCCGCAGGTCGGCGTCCAGGTTCTCGGCAATCCAGGCATGCAGGCGCACCAGGCGCTGGTCGCGGTCGGTGCGCAGGGCATCGCTCTGTGCCTTGAGCGGTGCACTGAGCTGGGCCTGCTCGGCGGAGCGGCGCAGGAACAGCGTGAAGTAGCGCGCCAGTGCCAGCGCCGCATGCGGGCCGAGGTCCTGTTCGAGCAAGGCCAGCCCGAGGTCGATGCCCGCCGAGGCACCGCCGCTGGTCCACAGGTTGCCTTCATGCAGGTACAACGCTTCACGCTCCACCTTCAGGGCGGGATAGCCCTGTTGCAGGGCATCGGCGAAACGCCAATGGGTGACCACCCGCCGCCCGTCCAGCAAGCCGGCAGCGGCCAGGGCAAACGCGCCGGTGCCGATCGAGCATAGCCGCCGCGCGCCCGGCGCCCGGCGTTGCAACCAGGCGTTGACCTGCGGGTCGCTCTCCAGCTGGGTCACTCCAGGCCCACCGATCACGATCAGCGTATCGATGGCCTGCTGCTCGACATCGAGCAGTGAGCGGGTCAACACGCTGATGCCTGAAATCGTCTCGATCTCGCCCCCGCGCGGGGATACCAGCAGCACCCGATAGGGCGGGTGTTCTGCCATCTCGCCGGCCAACACCCGTGGGGCTGCCGCAAACACTTCCAGGGGGCCGGCGGCATTGAGCAGCAGCGCGCCCGGGAAGGCCAGCACCACCATCGTGCGCGGGGCAGGTATGGCAGAAAAGGAGGGGTGTTTGACATGGTCGCGGGCAGAGGGGGTGGACATACTGGAGCCATCTTCCGATTCGAGAGCTGCGACGATGCCTATAAAGTCTTTTGCTGCCAAGCGCCTTCGTCGCCAGTTGTCTCAGGTGGTCCTGCTCGGTGCGATGCTGTTCGGCGGTTCTGCCTGGGCGGCGACAGAGCTTGAGGTCGGCGACCAGAGCGGCCTGATCCAGGCACTGCTTGCCGCCTCGGGCGAGGACCAGGGCCTGACCTATCGCCTGGACTGGCATCCCTTTGTTGCGGGTACCGCGCTGATGGAGGCGCTCAATGCGGCAGCGGTAGATGTCGGAGTAGTGGGTAATGCACCGCCTATTTTTGCCCAGGCCGGTGGTTTCGATGTGCGCATCGTGGCAGCCGCCGAGGGCGCGCAGAACAACAATGCGTTGCTGCTGCCGGCCGGTTCGCCGGTACGTCAGATTGCTGATCTGAAGGGCAAGCGGGTCGCGGTCGCCAAAGGCACCAGCGGGCATTACCTGCTGCTCGCCGCCTTGGCCCAGGCGGGCATGAAAATCACCGACCTCAACGTGGTCTATGCCAGCCCGATCGATGCGCAAAACGCCTTTGCCGGCGGCAAGCTGGATGCCTGGGCGGTCTGGTACCCGTTTGTTGGCCAGGCCACTTCACGCGGTGCCACGCGCTTGCTGGACGGGGCGCAGTGGCCGGAAACCGGGCTCAACTTCACCGTCGCCAGCCAGGCCGCGCTGAACGACCCCGACAAGGCCGAACGGCTCGGCGACTTCATCCAGCGTCTGGCCCGCGCCCAGGCCTGGGCCACGGCGAACCCCGAACCCTGGGCCGCGCACCTGGCCGAGTTGACACGCTTGCCGCTGCCACTGGTCCAGGAAATGCTCGCGCAACAGCACTTGCAGTACGTGCCGCTGGATGCACGCGTGGCAGCCTTGCAGCAGCGCCTGGCCGACCGCTTCGTCGAAGCGCGGCTGATTCCTCGCGCGGTACAGGCGGACGTGTATTTCGATAGCCGCTTCAACGCCCGCCTGCCCAGCCAACCCTGATCCCACGCCCGACAGCCATGCCGCACACCGCGGCAGGGCGACGCTTACCCGGAGAAAAGCCATGTCCACACTCGACACCACCACCCTCAGACGCCACGCCACCGGCCTGATCGGCGCAGACCCGCAGCGCTCTGCCGGCGGCTACACCCTGTTTGCCCCGCAAACCGCAGACGGCAATGTGTTCCTGATCAACCTGCAAGGCGAGGAAGTGCACCGCTGGAAGCTGCCACAGCGTCCGGGTCGCGATGCCGTGCTGCTGGCCAACGGCAACCTCGGCTACAACGGCAATCATCCGGGCTCGCCCGAGCTGTTCCCGGGCTGGTCGGTGTGGCATGGCGGGGCCTTCTCTGAAGTCACCCCGCAGGGCGAGGTGGTCTGGCAGCACACCGACCTGGGCCATCACCACGATGCGCAATGGCTGGCCAACGGCAACCTGCTCTACACCACCGCCGAACCGTTGCCGGCAGCAATTGCGGCGCGGGTGATCGGCGGCATACCTGGCAGCGAAGCCGCCGACGGCACGATCTATGGCGATGTGGTCAAGGAAGTCGACCGCGCCGGCAACCTGGTCTGGCAATGGCGCAGTTGGGAGCACCTGGCCCCGGAGGACTACCCGCTGCACGACTGCTTCGAGCGCTACCACTGGCCGATGACCAATGCGGTGACCCCGGGCCGCGATGGCAAGGTCATCCTCAGCATGCGCAGCGTGTCGTCGGTGATCGCCGTCGACAAGGCCAGCAATCGCGTGCTGTGGCGCCTGGGCCATGACCTGGTGGCGCAGCAGCATTGCCCGAGCGAGCTGGAAGACGGGCGCATCCTGGTGTTCGACAACGGCATCTCACGGCCCAACATCTCGATGCCGCATTCGCGGGTGATTGAAGTGGACCCGATTGCCCAGCGAATCGAATGGCAATACGCCGACACCCCGGGCTATGCCTTCTTCACCCCGTTCATGGGCGGCGCCCAGCGCCTGCACAACGGCAACACGCTGATCACCGAAGCCAACTTCGGCCGCCTGTTCGAGGTGACCCGCGCCGGCGAGGTGGTCTGGGAGTACATCAACCCGCATTTTGCCGCCTACCCGGATGCCGCTTCGCGGGCGTATCTGCCGGGCGAGAACAACGCCATCTTCCGCGCGCATCGCTACCAGGCGCAGGACATTCCCTGGCTGCGCGACTGACGCAGCCGCCCCCTCAAACCACCACGATCACGCTTACGCACACCACGCGCAGCGAAGGGTTCACTCATCACTGGAGTTCCTGATGAACATGCCTTTTCCCCGGCACCCACTTGCGCGTACGTTGCGTAGCCTCATGCCTGCCATTGCCGCACTGACCTGCTTTCCGGTCTTTGCTGCCCCCACGCCCAGCGCCCCGGCAGCCGCAGGCGATGGCACAACCTTGCAAACCGTCACGGTCAGCACACGGCGCCGCGTGGAGGAGGCGCAAGCAGTGCCTAGCGCCATGAGCGTGCTGTCGGCGCAGACCCTGGAGAACCAGCGCCTGTACCGCCTGCAAGACCTGCAACAGGCGATGCCCAGCCTCAACGTCGCGTTCATGCATGCCCGCCAATCGAGCCTGTCGATTCGTGGGCTGGGCAACAACCCGGCCAGCGATGGCCTGGAAGGCAGTGCCGGCATCTACCTCGACAACGTGTACCTCGGGCGACCGGGCATGGCGGTGTTCGACTTGCTCGACATCGAACAGCTCGAACTGCTGCGCGGGCCCCAGGGCACGTTGTTCGGTAAGAACACCACGGCGGGGGTGCTCAACATCTCGACGCGCAAGCCAGGCTTCACCCCTGAAGGCAGTGTGGCCAGCTCCGTGGGCGAGGACGGCTATGTGCAGACCCACGCCAGCATCGGCGGCCCTTTGAGCGCCGGCCTGGCCGGGCGATTCTCGGCCTACCGCACGCGGGAAAACGGCTATGTCGAGAATGCGTACGACGGCCATACGCTGGGCGGCGGCACCAAGCAGGGTTTTCGCGGGCAACTGCTGTTCGAGCCCAACGAGGCGTTCAATCTGCGCTGGATCGGCGATTACAACGAAGAGGATTCCAGCGCCGGCACCCGCTCGCTGTTCAGCACCGGGCCGACCATCAACGGCATCAATCGCTACGAGCAACGTGCCGCCGCAGTGGGGGCGACGCTGGTGGAGGGGCGCAGGGTCAACCTGGATGCCGAGCAGAGCGTCAAGGTGTTTCAGGGCGGCACGTCCCTGGAGGCGAACTGGACGCTGCCCAATGACTACACCCTGACCTCGATCAGCGCCTATCGCTGGTGGGATTTCACCCCGCGCAACGACGACGAGTTGAATGTGCCGGTGATGTACAACGTCGGCCAGTCGGCTCGGGACAAGCAGTATTCCCAGGAGCTGCGCCTGGCCTCACCGATTGGCGAGGTGTTCGACTACGTGCTCGGTGGGTATTACTTCCGCCAGGAGATGCGCAACAAGGTCTTCACCGACTACGGCCCACTGGCCGACACCTGGAATGGCACCCCGCAAGGTGCGCTGAACAATGTCACCAGCATCGGCAAGGGCGAGATCGACACTGACAGCTTCGCGCTGTTCGCCCAAGGCACCTGGCACCTGGCGCCGCGCCTGGACCTGACGCTGGGAGTGCGCGGCACCTACGAGCACAAGCAAGCCAGGGTAGGGCGCTTCGCCCCGCAGGGCGGCGCCACGGTGACTGGCGCGGCGGCCACGGTACGTGCGGCGCGGTTGGGCACCTATGACTCCGGCGACCTCAACCTGTACAGCTTCAGCCCCTCGGCACTGGTCAGCCTGGCCTACCACTTCAATGACCAGGTCATGGGCTATGCCTCGCTGTCCCATGGTGAGAAATCCGGTGGGGTGAACCTCAGCGTTGCCAGTGCGCCGGTCGCCGGTGCGGACTCCCTGTTGATTGGCAGTGAGCGGGCCAACGACGCCGAGCTGGGCATCAAGAGCACCCTGCTGGAGCGCAAGTTGCTGCTCAACGCCAACCTGTTCTGGACCGAGGTTCACGGCTACCAGACCAACGCCTACGATGACGCCAACCTCACCAGCTACCTGACCAATGCCGGTTCCGTGCGCAGCCGGGGGCTGGAGTTCGAGGCCACTTTGCTGCCAGTGCGCGGCTTGACCCTCAACCTCAATGGCTCGTACAACGATGTGCGCTACCTGTCCTACGCCGATGCACCTTGCCCGGCCGAGGTCGCGCTGCAACCGGGGGCGCCGGCCTCCTGTGACCTGAGTGGCCATGCGGTGGTAGGGGCGTCAAAATGGATCATCAATGGCAACGGCACCTACGAGTGGCAGCTGGAGAGCGTGCGCCCCTACGTCAACGCCAGCTACGCGTTCCGCTCGCACGCGGTCGGCACCGTGGACGATTCGCGCTTTGCGCAGTTGCCCAGCTACGCGCTGGTCAACCTGTCGACGGGGGTGCGAGGGGACTTGGGCGATGGCCAGTGGGACGTTTCGCTGTGGCTGAAAAACGCCTTCGACAAAACCTACTACACCACCCTGTGGAACTCGCCCAACGGCGCCTACACCGGTGTGCTCGGTACCCCGAGAACGCTGGGGGTGACGGCGCGCTATGACTTCTAGCGCGGCCTTGGCCAAGAAGGGTTGGCCAGCGCCGGGACAGTTGGCGTAAGTTAGCCCTCCAGCCCAACCAGGAGATCGGCTTCATGAGCAAAGCAGCCTATGTTCCGCCCAAGGTCTGGCGCCACGAGGCGCCTAACGGTGGCGAGTTCGCCAACATCAACCGGCCTGTCGCCGGGCCGACCCACGAAAAAGCGCTGCCGGTTGGCAAGCAACCCTTGCAGCTCTACTCGCTGGCCACGCCCAATGGCGTGAAGGTCACCATCCTGCTGGAGGAGCTGCTGGCGCTTGGGCACAGCGGTGCCGAGTACGATGCCTGGCTGATCCGGATCACCGAGGGTGAGCAGTTCTCCAGCGGCTTTGTCGAGGTCAACCCCAACTCGAAGATCCCGGCATTGCTCGACACCACTGCGTCGCCGGCCATCCGCGTGTTCGAGTCCGGCTCGATCCTGCTGTACCTGGCGGAGAAGTTTGGCGAGTTCCTGCCCACTGACCTGGCCGGGCGTACCGAGACACTCAACTGGCTGTTCTGGCAGATGGGCTCGGCGCCTTACCTGGGGGGCGGCTTCGGGCATTTCTATGCCTACGCGCCGGAGAAGTTCGAGTACCCGATCAACCGCTTCACCATGGAAGTGAAACGCCAGCTGGACGTACTGGACCGGCGCCTTGCCGAGAGTGCCTACCTGGCCGGCGGCAGCTATACCATCGCCGATATCGCGGTGTGGTCCTGGTATGGCCAGTTGGTCGTGGGCAACCAGTATTCGGCGGCGGAGTTCCTCAGCGTGCACGAGTACACCCACGTACAGCGCTGGGCGCAGGCGATTGCCAAGCGCCCGGCGGTGATGCGCGGGCAGCGGGTCAACCGGACCTGGGGTGATGAAGCGAGCCAGGTGCCGGAACGGCACAGCGCAGCAGATCTGGACTGATGGCGGACACGTCGGCACCCAGGCGCTTCTCGTAGCGCAGTGCCGGGGTGTGGTCCTGGTAAAAACTCTCCACGCGGGCAAAACAACGGTAGCCATGACGCTCGTACAGGGCGATGGCTACCGGGTTGTCCGTGCGTACTTCCAGGCGCAGGGCCGTGCAATGGCGCTGCCTTGCGTGGTCTTCGGCCAGGCTCAGCAAGCGTTTGCCCAGGCCCTGGCCACGGGCACTGGCGGCAATCGCCAACGAGTACACGCGGGCCAGTGATGTCCGGCGGCGAAACAGCACCAGGGCATATCCCGATAACTGCGTACCGGCCTGGGCGACCAGCAGCCAGGCATTGGCGCGGCAAAGCATCCAGCGAAACTGGCGGGCGCTCAGCCGATCCTGTGCAAAACACTGTTGTTCCAAGTGCAGAAGTTCAGCGATATCGGTGAGCTCTGCGCGTCGATATATAAAGTCCATGGCGGCGACCGTAAAGAGTGAGTAACGAAACGGGACTTTCAAAAAAGCCTGTGCTTTATAGAAAGGACTGGTTTCCCAAGGATCGATTACCCATGGCTGCGGTACCGCTGAAAACGTTTGAAGTATCAACTCAATCGCCCGCTTCGGCAATGCCTCTTCGACCGCTGATGACACCCCTGCCGGCTACCCAGAGCCAGTTGGTGATCATCGTCGAACGCCTGGAGGACTGGGCGTCCTACTTCCCGAGCGAAGATCTGGTCACGGCGCAGGACTACCTGGAAAAACCCCTTCAGGCCACAGGCGGCAAACGGGTGCAGGTCATCAATCTGTGCCGTAGTTATAAGTATCTGGGGCAGGGTTACTATTGTTCGTTATTGGCCGAGGCGCGCGGGCACAACGTAATCCCGTCGGTTAAAACCATCAGTGAGTTAACCAGGAAGTCACTCTACGGGCTTGCCCTGGATGACTTGGACAAAAGCCTTGATCATGCCCTGCATGACCACCCGTATGACGACACGGAAAGTTTCACCCTGAGTTTGTACTTTGGCCAGACCGAACTTCAGCCGTTGCAAGAGTTGGCCCGGCAATTGTTTGATGTATTCCCCTGCCCGATTCTGCTGGTGGAGTTTCGCAAGCGCGAGCATTGGCATATCACCGGCATCAAGGCGGGGGCCCTGACACGCTTGCGCGGTGCTCAGCAGGATGATTTTGCGCTGGCCTTGGATGGCTTCAGCCGCAAGATCTGGCGTCAGCCGCGCTCCAAACGGCTGTTCCGCTACGACCTGGCCATCCTGCACGACCCGCAGGAGGCCTTGCCGCCATCGAACGCCAAGGCGCTGAGCCGGTTCATCGAAGTGGGGCGGCGCCTGGGCGTGGACGTGGAGTTGATCGAGAAGAAAGACTACGCGCGCCTGGCCGAATACGATGCGCTGTTGATCCGCGAAACCACCAGTGTCGACAACCACACCTACCGCTTTGCCAAGAAGGCCGAGAGCGAAGGGCTGGTGGTAATGGACGACCCGGCTTCGATTCTGCGCTGTACCAACAAGGTCTACCTCAATGACTTGCTCAAGAGCCATGGCTTGAGCATGCCGCGCAGTGAAATCCTCTACAAGGATCGCCCCGAGGAGATGGCGCAGGTCGCTGAGCGCCTGGGTTTCCCGCTGGTGCTGAAAATCCCCGATGGCTGTTTTTCCAAGGGCGTGATCAAGGTGGAGAGCCAGCAGGCCATGGCGTTGGCTGCGGCGCAGTTGTTTGAGCATTCGGTGCTGTTGCTGGCCCAGGAGTACCTCTACACCGAGTACGACTGGCGCATAGGTGTGCTCAACCGCAAGCCGGTGTATGCGTGCCAGTACTTCATGTCCAAGGGGCACTGGCAAATCTACAACCACAAGGCCCAGGCGGGGGAGATCAATGGTGAGTGCCGGACCTTGGCGGTGCATGAGGCGCCACGGGCGGTGGTGGAGCTGGCGGTGAACACGGCCAACCTGATCGGTGACGGGTTGTATGGGGTGGACCTGAAGCAATGTGGTGATCGGGTCGTGGTGATCGAAGTCAACGACAATCCCAACCTTGATGCCGGGATCGAGGATGCTTATCTCAAGGATGATTTGTATGGCTTGGTGCTGGAGGAGTTCATCCGCCGCCTGGACGTCAAGCGCCGTGGTCAGGCGTGGTAGCTGTTGGCTAAAAGCTGTGGCTGCTGTGCAGACGTGCGCGTCGCTGGCCAATCGCCGGCAAGGCCGGCTCCCACAATGGATCGGGGATGCCACTGATCAGGGTGGGAGCTGGCTTTGCCAGCGATGTGGCCGGTACTGCTGGCAAATCAGCGTGCTGACAACTCCAGCACCATCGTCTGGGCCATCAGTTCAGAAGCCTCGCGCAGGCGCTCCAGGTCACCCACCGGGCGGAAGCCTTGCGCCGTGTACAGGCGCGTGGCAGGGCTGTCGCCAGTGGTGACCCCCAGCCGAACACCACGCACACCGACACTTTGCGCCCAGGCGACGGCCGCTGCCAGCAGGGCACGCCCGGCGCCGCTGCCACGCGAAGCAGGCTCGACCCACATCTGGAAAACCTCGGCTACTGTGGCTTCAGTGGCGGACACCTTGCACCAGACCAAGCCGCACACGGCAGCGCCATTGCGCGCAAAAAAAGCCCGGTCCCTGCCGCTATCAAACGCAGCCGCGACCCGCGCCGACCAAAGTTCGTCTGACCGTTGCGCCTCTGCTTCATAGGTACTGCCGAACGCATCCGGTGCGTCACGCAGTGCTTGCAGGCGCAGATCCCGGTACAGCGCCCATTCAGCAGGCACTACCTGCCGTACCGTGATCATGACGCCTCCCGTTCAGCCAGGCTGGCCGGCTCGAACACACCCGCTTGCTCCTCCTTGTGTACGAACCTGAACAGCAGGACGTTGCGAGCAGGGCTCACCGCCAGGAGCCGGGCTGATTTTCTTTCACGCATGTGCGGGTACTCATCCATAAGGTTGAAGTTTCAAATGTCCAGGGCGCGTTTCACCGGGAACGATACGAACGGCTTGATTTCCTTGAGCACGAACATACTCCGCATTTTCTTGATGCCCGGCAAGCGCCGGGCCACCGACATGGCAAATTCGGCAAATGCATCAGCAGGAAGTCGACATCACCGCCCGGGGCGGCGGCGATCATGCTGGCAGCAGCGGCGGCAATGGTCTTGCGCTGAGCAAGTAGTGGGGCGACCAGGCGCCCCACACACGCGTCACTTGGGCTGAGGCACCGTGCGCAGATAGGGTTTCAGGGTTTTGAAGCCTTCCGGGTACTTCTTGCGGGCATCTTCATCCGACACCGAAGTCGGGATGATCACGTCGTCCCCCGGCTTCCAGTTAACCGGCGTGGCCACTGTGTGCTTGGCATTCAATTGCAGCGCATCGAGCAGGCGCAACACCTCGTCGAAATTGCGCCCGGCGCTCATCGGGTAGATCAGCATGGCCTTGATCTTCTTGTCCGGGCCAATGATGAACACCGAACGCACGGTGGCGTTGTCTACCGCGCTGCGCGAACCGCCGCTGGCGTTGGGGTGGATCATGTCGTAGAGCTTGGCCACCACCAGGTTCTCGTCACCGATCATCGGGTAGTTGACGGCATGGCCCTGGGTCTCCGCGATATCACCGACCCAGGCATGGTGGTCGCTGACCGGGTCGATGCTCAGCCCGATGACCCTGGTATTGCGTTTGTCGAACTCGGGCTTGAGGCGGGCCACATAGCCCAGCTCGGTGGTGCAGACCGGGGTGAAGTCCTTGGGATGGGAGAACAGGATCGCCCATTTGTCGCCGATCCATTGGTGGAAGTGGATCGGGCCTTCAGTGGTGTCGGCGGTGAAATCCGGCGCTTCGTCGCCGATTCTAATGGTCATGTCTGATCTCCTTGCAGGGGGTGTAAGGGGGTGTTCAGTACACGGACTGCCGTGCGGACGCCTGAGTATAGGAGGCGCTTGCGCACTGCCCGGAAAACCTTCGCTTGTGGTTGCTGGCAGACGAGCAGCAGTGGAGAATTTCGACTTTGCTATTCAAGGGAAGGCAATGTGTTCGTAATAACAACAAGCGAGGCGAACATTGACTGAACGACGCCAATTCAGCGGGGGCATGCAGGGCAAGAACCTGCGTTACCTGGACGCGCAGCACAGCGCTCCTGAACGCCCGACCCGCGCAGGCTTCCTGCTGCTGGAGCATTTTTCCCTGCCGGCCTTTACCCAGGCGCTGGATACCATCGTCACGGCCAACCTGCTGCGGCCCAACCTGTTTGCGCCCTGTACCTTGGGGCTGGGCGAGGGCGAGGTGGTCAGCGACCTGGGCCTGGTGATTCGGCCGGATGCACAGATCAGCCTGGCGACGCTGCAGGGCCTGGACTTGCTGGTGGTGTGTGGCGGCTATCGCACCGAGCTTGAGGCCAGTGAGGCGCTGGTCAGCCTGCTCAAGGCGGCGGCCGAGCAGCACATCACGCTGGCCGGGCTGTGGAACGGCGCATGGTTCCTCGGGGCTGCCGGGTTGCTGGAAGGCTATCAATGCGCGATTCACCCCGAGCATCGGCCAGCCCTGGCGGAAATCGCCAAGGTGACCCACGTCACCAGCGCCGCCTTTGTCGTGGATCGCGACCGCCTGAGCGCCTCCAGCCCGGCTGGCGCCTTCCACATGGCGCTGGCCTGGATCAAGAGCCTGCATGACAAGGCTCTGGTCGAAGGCATCGAGGACATCCTGGCCTTTGAAGAGTCACGTTATCGGCGGATCAAACCCGAGTTGCACGCCTCAGTCAGTGCGCCGCTGCGCGAAGTGGTCAAGCTGATGGACGCCAACCTGGAGGAGCCGCTGGAGCTGGAGCAACTGGCCGTCTACGCCGGCCGTTCACGCCGCCAGCTGGAGCGATTGTTCAAGGAGCAATTGGGCACCACGCCGCAGCGCTACTACATGGAGCTGCGCATTACCGAGGCCAGGCGCCTGCTGCAGCACACGGAACTGTCCCAGGTCGAGGTTTCCGTGGCCTGCGGCTTCGTCTCGCCTAGCCATTTCAGCAAATGCTACAGCGCCTATTTTGGCTACACCCCCTCCCGAGAAACCCGCCGGATCAAGTAGTTGGCTCACGTACCCGCGCTCAGTGAGCGCGGCTATCGAGCCCATCACAAAAACCGATTTGCCGGATTGCCAATCCGAATCCAAGCTCAAGCATCGTGTTTAGCTAAAAAACAAGAATGAGGAGCGCGCTATGTCAAATGATGCGAAGTGCCCGTTCTCGGGCGGCGGGATGCCCAAGGCCACCACGAACCAGGATTGGTGGCCCAATCAACTCAACCTGAAGATCCTCCAGCAGCATTCCCCTCTGTCCAGCCCCATGGACACCGCTTTCAATTACGCCGACGAATTCAAGACCCTCGACCTGGATGCCGTGATCAAGGACCTGCACGCCTTGATGACCGACTCCCAGGACTGGTGGCCAGCGGATTACGGCCACTACGGGCCGTTTTTCATCCGCATGGCCTGGCATGCCGCAGGCACCTACCGTATTGCCGACGGGCGCGGCGGCGCCGGCACCGGCGCCCAGCGCTTTGCCCCGCTCAACAGCTGGCCGGACAACGGCAACTTGGACAAGGCCCGGCGCCTGCTCTGGCCGATCAAGCAGAAGTACGGCCGCAAGCTGTCCTGGGCCGACTTGATCGTGCTGACCGGCAACGTGGCGCTGGAGTCCATGGGCTTCAAGACGTTCGGCTTTGCCGGCGGTCGGCCTGACACCTGGGAGCCGGACGATTCCATCACCTGGGGCAACGAGCGCAAGTGGCTGGGGGGTGAAGACGGCGGCAAGGAACGCTACAGCGGTGATCGCCAGCTCGCCAACCCATTGGCGGCGGTGCAGATGGGCCTGATCTACGTGAACCCGGAGGGCCCGGAAGGTGTACCCGACCCGCTAGGTTCGGCGCGTGATATCCGCGAAACCTTCGCCCGCATGGCCATGAACGATGAGGAAACCGTGGCCCTTGCCGCCGGTGGCCACACCTTCGGCAAATGCCACGGTGCCGGTGACCCGGGCCTGGTGGGCAGCGACCCTGAAGGCTCGGATATCGAGGCGCAGGGGCTCGGCTGGGCAAACACCCACGCCAGCGGCGTGGGCACCGATGCGACCACCAGCGGCCTGGAGGGCGCCTGGACCAACAACCCGATCAAGTGGGATGACGGCTACTTCAAGAACCTGTTCGGCTATGAGTGGGAGCTGACCAAGAGCCCGGCCGGGGCGAACCAGTGGAAGCCCAAAGGCAATACGGGGGACAACACCGTCCCGGATGCCGGCGACCCGAGCCGGAAGGTCCACGCACCGATGATGACCACCGCCGACATGGCGATGCGCATGGACCCGATCTACGAGAAGATCTCCCGCGAGTACATGGCCGACCCGGCCAAGTTTGCCGATGCCTTTGCGCGGGCCTGGTTCAAACTGACGCACCGCGATATGGGGCCGATCGCCCGCTATCTTGGGTCGAAGGTGCCGCAAGAAGAGCTGATCTGGCAAGACCCGGTACCGGCAGTGGACCATCCGCTGATCGATGCTCAGGACATTGCGGCGCTCAAGGCCAGCGTGCTTGCATCCGGCCTGTCGATTTCGCAACTGGTCAGCGCGGCGTGGGCGTCGGCGTCGACCTTCCGTGGCAGCGACAAGCGTGGTGGGGCCAATGGTGCGCGGATTCGCCTGGCACCGCAGAAGGACTGGGAGGTGAACCAGCCGGCAGAACTGGCCAAGGTGCTGCAGAAGCTCGAAGCGATTCAGCAGGCGTTCAACAGCGCGCAGGTGGGTGGCAAGAAGGTCTCGCTGGCTGACCTGATCGTACTGGGCGGTTGTGCGGCGGTGGAAGCGGCGGCCAAGAACGCCGGGGTCACGGCCAACGTGCCATTCTCGCCGGGTCGTACCGATGCGTCGCAGGCGCAGACTGATGTCGAAGCGTTTGCCGTACTGGAGCCCAAGGCCGATGGCTTCCGCAACTATGTGAAGGCTGGGGTAGAGGGCTCACCGGCGGAACTGCTGGTGGACCGCGCCAACCTGTTGAACCTGACGGCACCTGAAATGACTGTGCTGGTGGGTGGCTTGCGTGCACTGGACCCGACCTATGGCCAGGCCAAGCATGGTGTGTTCAGCACCCGTTCGGGTGCACTGACCAACGATTTCTTTGTCAACCTCCTGGATATGCGCACGAAATGGCAGAAGTCTGCGGCGGATGGCAACGTGATCGAAGGTCGTGATCGCACCTCGGGCGATCTGAAGCGTACCGGCACGGTGGTGGACCTGGTGTTCGGCTCCAACTCGCAACTGCGGGCGCTGGCGGAGAGCTATGCCTGCACCGATTCGCAGGCGATCTTCGTACGCGACTTCATCAAGGCCTGGAACAAGGTGATGAACCTTGATCGTTATGACCTCAAGGAGCGGGAAGGGCGTATTTAGAGAGTGTCCCGGTAAAGTGGATAAACGTGGCGCCCTGGCCGAAGTACTTGGCTAGGGCGTTTGCTTTTTAGTGCCAGCATGAGGAAGTGTGCAGTACATCCTTGGCCATACGTTGCATGATTGTGCTTCGGGAGAATTGCCTAACGAACTCCTCTCGGGAGGTCGGCTGTACGCGGAGCGTCTCCAGAGCCTGCACTGCACCATTGATGTCACACGGCTGGAACAGTGCCACGTTCTTGATGTTCTCAATCGCGAACTGGCTGGAGTACCCTGTGAGGCCTGCCCATATGGGCTTATGGGTGGCGGCATACTCGAAAATCTTTGAGGGCAGCACACGCTGAAGGGCTTTTAGGTTGTTGAGGTGCAAAAACAATACGTCTGCCTCATGATAAGCCTGTAGCAATCGTTCGCGCCTCATGGGCGGCGTGATGACAACGTTCCTGACCTTGGCCTGTTCAAGTTCACGTTCCAGTTTGTGCAGTGCACCTCCGTCACCGATGACCTGAAATTCGACTGTTTGGCTCAGTCGGTTGGCCAGTTCCGGCAGTATCAGGTCTAGACCTTGTCCGGCTCCTATATTCCCTGCATAAACAACCCGCAACCGTTTTCTGCGTTTCGCTACTGGCATTTGTGCAGTGAAGAGTGGACTGCTTAGAAACAGGTCATCCACACCATTGGAGTAAAGCGAGAATTCCTTGTTTGGATAGCGGTTGTTGAAGTATGAAGAAAAACCGGGAGAAATCAGGTTGACTCGTGCTGCCTGGCGAATAGTCCAGCGTTCTACAGGGGAAAAGAGTCTGGCCACCAGCTTCCCGGTGTTTACTGAAAACAGTTCCGGCAGCATGTCGACGAAGATATCGCGAATATCCAGGTACAGCCGGGCTTGGCAACGCCGGGCCAGTATGGCACCTAGCGTTGCAGTCATTAGGCGCGATGAAGTAGCGACTACCAGATCATAGCGACTATTCGTGACCAGGCGTCGTGCACTTAAAGCGTAAGTGGCGAATGCGCGGGACTGGTCAAGGAAGCCACTCTGGTGTGAAGAAACGCTAATCCGACGTACATTAACACCGCTAATGGACTCATTGGCTGCGGCGTCTGCGGTATAACTGTGGTAACGGTTTGGTTGTGTCGTTACCACATCTATCTGTAGCTGGTCGCCCAGTTCTGCGACCAGGGCCCTGACTAGTGCTTGAGCCCTGAAAGCGCCAGCAGAAAGATCCGGTGGATAATAGTAGCTCAGCACCAGAATGCGCGTGATCATGGCTGCCCATCCAAGTATTTAGCCTGCGATGACAGAATCTGCTGATACAAATCCGTCAACTGGCCTTCTTGAGTTTCCCAGTTCAACCGCTGGGCGGCAATTCGAGCATTGCTTGCGTAGCGCTTGCGTAGTGTCGGATTGGCCACCAGGCGATTCAGTGCATGGGCCAATGCCACTTGATTGTTGGCCGGAACCAGGCAACCCACATCATGATCTCGAACAACCCGGCGGATTTCCGGGAAGTCTGTAGCGACCACAGGCAAGCCTGCGATCAGGTATTCAAAGAGTTTGTTCGAATCGGTAGTGAAGTGGTTGAAGCATGTGTTCTCGATCGGTTGAACACCAATATCTGCCGATGCGGTATACGTAGGTAATTCGGCTAACGATACCGTTGGAATGAAGCGCACTCTGTCCAGCAGACCCAGCTGTTGGCTTAACGCCTGGAGGGCCTGGCTGAGTCGGCCGCCACCGATGAATACGAAGTAAGCCCCGGGTACCTGTGTGGCCACATGCAGCAGCTTCTCCAAGCCACGACCTTGTTGCAGTCCACCTTGGTAAAGAATGATCGGCCACGGTTGGCTGAGCCCGAGTGTTTGACGAATTTTTTCGCCCGCGGGAACGTGGGTCAGTCGGGGGCGATTTTGCAACACCATCGGGCGTGCGACACCGTAGGCCCGGGCAAAGAATTTGGCGCGGGCGTCCGTTGTGGTGATTGAACCATGGACGCGCGGCATCAGGCATTTTTCCACCCGCCCAACCAGTGTGCGAAAGCTGCCGTAACCCTCACGACTGGTGCCGATTTCATGGGCGTCATAAATTATTTTTGCCTGACTGAGTTTCGCTGCGACCCAGGCCGTAGGCAGTGTATTTACGTCGTGAGCATGAATAACGTCGGCGCGGAATCGAACCATATGGTAGATCAAGCTCAGGTGCGTCCAAGTGCGTGCGGCGATACCTAGGATTTGCTGCTTGAGGCTTATTGGCCCGATGGGGCCTGATCCTGTAGATGAAAATGCAGGGAGGCTTTGTACATTGCGTTTGCGCAATTTCCACAATGGGCTGCGGGCAATGCGCCGGACCTCAATGCCACTTTCCAATCGTTGATGTTGCTCAGTGATACCTGGCGTGTGGAGAGCAAATACGCACACTTGATACCCTGCCGCTCGCAGTGTTTGCGCTTCTTTCAATACTCTCGCATCGTGGCGAAATTCATTCCAGACGATCATGGCTATACGTGTCATGTGTTTACCTCTCGCGGGCTTTGCAAGCTATTCGAAGAGGGGAGGCATTCCAATATGTCATGGAGCAATGCGAGTGCTGCTGCGTAATTCTTCCTGGATACGAAATACTCGTAGGTGAACATAAGTGCCGCCAAAACAACGTCTTGGGTGCTGGTGTCGCGGGCTGCTGGGCGTGCAATACGAATATGCTCGACTGCATCGCGCAACTGAGTGATTTCGCAAATTGGCCAATTTGAACCCAATGGTTCAATGCGCCAATTGCTCCAGTGACTGATACAGAAGCACTGGTTCTCGGATACTAAAATCGTCTCAGATGTTGTGCCGAGGCAGATGATCTGCCGAGGGAGCTTCTCAAGCCGTGAGAGAATCAACGGGAACGATTGCTCTAGCAACTCTACCTTGGCCTTGTCCTCAGGCGTTGAGCAGGCAAAGCGAAGCCCCATGGTGGATTTTGCGCAGAGCCGTTGCTCTAAGCACAGATGGGAACGAGAAAAGCGTAGCTGTAATGTCGGATTTGGCTCGAGACGTAAGAGTTGTTTTGCTGTGCTCAAAAGCCCGAGGCCTATCTGCTGGCGAGTTACGTTGGTGCGACCATCAAGTTTAAGTATGTGACAGTCGAGCTCAGCTGACTTGAAATTTCCGAGCCATTCGAGTGTGGGTAATCCATTTTGCAGGCTAAGAAGCAAGCGTTCTTGTTCAGCCAGGGCGGAACTGCGGGCGTCAAAAATTTTAATTAAGTAGTCGTGCTTTTTGTCCTTCACCCAGAGGCTTACATTGAATGCATAGATATCATGGATGCCCAGTGGGTGCCAGCTTTCTTCAAGTGTGTCTGAACCTAAGATTCCAGCTTGAGCGAAAATCTCTTTGAGCCGGTTTTTTCTGTTTTCAGGCGTGAGTAATTGATTGAGTGAGTCACTGCTGTATGTTTTTTCTTCAATCAGAGGTTGCGCGTGATACAGGAGGGCATTGATTTTTCGGTACTGCAAGCGAAGTGCAACAATGGCTTGAAGCATTCCTGTTAAGCGCTGAAGCCCTTGGCGTAGAATGAGAATGGCAATGATGGCGTTGAGGTTTTGGGGGGGGGAGAGGTACAGGAAGTCTGCGACGAGATAGAAGAATCCTAAAAAGAAACCGATGGTGCCAAGCAAATTTATTGCACTGCTGTGATTTGCATTTAGCAGGTTTCTGATGTGTTGGCTGGAGTTGTAGAAAAGTATTGTCAGGCTGGCAGTGAAAACGATGTAGCCGCAGATGAATATAGCCAGGTTTTTGTAAAATATTGTTAAGGTTGCTAGGCTGAGGGTGAAAAACAGTGCTGAAGCTATTGCTCTAGTGAATCGAGAATAGGCTTGAATTGCTACGGTGTCTTGGTTGTGAAATAGATAAAGCTTTGAGTTTTTGCTAAGTATTTTTTTTGCCCCATTGCTACAGCATTTGGCAATCACTCGCTCAAAGGCAAGGTGCATTGAATAACAGAGTGCCGTCGCAGTGCTTAAAATAATAATAAGCTGATCGAATTCTACAGTCTGGAATGATTCAGGAAAATAATGTGGTATTTTTTCTGCGCCAATTAGAATGATTACCTTGATTGGTAAAAAGAAGGCAAGTAATAAGAAGGACTGACTCGCCAAGGTTGCAACTTGCACTGCGACGGTGGCAGTTGGCGCATTCTTGAAAAGCTTGGAGCTAAGGGAAAGGCACCAGCCAATTGTTAACTTAATGTTAGTGTGTAGTTTCATAGCATTTCATGGCGATATTATCGGTCTCAATTCTTCTTTGTGGTGTTTTATTCTTGCCAGTACAGTGTTGCAATGGTGTCGGTTTTGCTTTAGCTGTTTTGTGCTGCAAAGGTGGCACCAATAACAGTGTTACCTTGTTTGGAATAGTGGATTTTCAGGTGGCCTGTTTCGTTGCTGATGATTTTTCGTGTATATCCTGCTTTCAGTAGGTGTGTGGAAATGTGATTTTCCGAATCGCTGGGCGAGAGGGAGAGGGAGAACTCATTTGTTTTTTGAACGCCTGTAGTGTTAGATTTTTTATAGGATTTTATATGGTTGCCGGCGATTGTGAGTGTGCTGCCATCGACCAATGCTAGCTCGCTGCCGTTTGCGCTTTGAGTGTATCCACCACTTCGTGGTGAGGGTAGTGAGTAATACTCAGGTGCTTGGTGTTTTGGCTTTTGCTGACCAGTGTTAGTGCTAGTGCAAGTGTATCAAGAGCAACCTCTCGGTAGCAGTTGTCTGAAGGTAGAAGTTCTATGCCGTTTTTTAGAGAAATCAGCAAGACATCATCGGTGTGTTCAGCAGAGCTTGCTTCGTTTTGAATTATTTCTACTACATCCTCTCGAATACAATCATCGTCATCGATTCTAGAGGTGAGGACCACCTGTTCTTTAGTGTTTTTGAGGATTTTTTCGATTTCCTGGTTGACTAGAAAGTAATCACTCACCGCCTGAGTGCGCACATTCAAGCCGGACGCTGACATGGCCGTGACCAGGCGTGATTTGTAAATTGTAGCTAGAGCTTCATCGATGAAGATAATCCACTCAAAATTTTTATTTTTCTGATTTTGCAGTGTCGGGAAAACAGTGTTGATGAATATTTCTAACCGGTAGGAAAGCCATAGCTCATCTTTTATACCAATGCCGAAGTTTGTAAATATGTAGTGTTTTAGTGAGTTTCTCATGAGGTTTTATGACCCGGTGCGACACGCAATGCAGCGTTGTCTGCGTGGAAGGCTTCAAGCTCTTTGGCGATTATTAGGTTTTTTGCTGTTTGTGTCTCAATTCGCTGGCGTGCTGCAATGGACATTTCTTTGAAGAGCTCAGGTTTTTCTACGATCAACGATATTCCATCTGCCATTGCGAAGGCATCCTCTGCTGGTGCTAGCAGTCCGCATGTTTCGTCAACGAACTCGGGAATTGCAGTTACACTGTTTGTGACAGGAATAAGCCCGGATGCCATAGCTTCATCACGGGATACTCCATGCGTGTCGCTTCTCGTTGGACATAGAAATATCCCATGACTTTTGTGCAAGCATGCTATTTCTTGATGATTGATAAAGCGCCGTTCAATTACCACGTTAGGGTATTTGCGCAGTGGTGCCAGTGTTTCTTCGAACATTACCCCGTCGCCAATCAGTCGTATTTCAAGGTCTTTAAAAAAAGGCTTGTTGGCCAGTAGTTCAATCGCCTTAACACTTAGATCATTCGCGTATATTGGTGAGGCAAATGGGCGTATAGACAGAATTTTCATACGCTGCGCTTCAGGTTTTTCCTGATAAGTAAACAGGTCTGTGTCAATCGGGTTGTGAATGATTTGATACTGTGTCTCTGGGAGGCGAAAGCCAATATCTTCCATCACCTCCTCGGCAAGGTATTTCGATACAAATACCAAAGAGAGGTTCACCGGCATGGGCTGCAGTACCTCTGTCCAAAAGCTCATCCGAGCGGCGCTTTGCAATTTGGCCAGTGCGAGTTGCTCTTCAGTCCGATAATTATGCTTGCGGCGCCACCACGGCTGTACCTCAGCCCCATGTACCCAAACGATGATCCTCGTCGTGGCCAAATACTTGCGCAACACCGCCCACATGGCCGCATCTAGAAAGTGCACAAGAATCGTTTTGTACTGTCCCGCGTCCAACATCTTCGCCAACGTAGCCTGGCAACCTGTAACGACATCGACATTCTGGTATTCGTGGTAGCTGACCGTCTCATGGTTGCGCAGGCGAAAAACGTCGACGTTTACCCCTTGTTGCTGATAAGCGGTTACCCGACTGTGCACAAAGCCATTGCGGTAGAGGTCGTCATAAGCAGGGTAGTGGTTGGTCAGCAGCAGGTGCTCGGCTTTGCCAAGCAGTTCCGACGGTTGCAGATTCCGATGGCCGAGTACCAGCGCTTTGATGTCGGCACAGCCATTGGCATAAACGCGAAGCCCCAAGCGGACATAGGCGGCTTCTGTGGGAATGTCCGCCGTGTGGTTGCGGTTGGCTGGCTGAATCAGATGACTGATGCGTTGCTTCTGGGCATCCAGAAACAGCACAACCAATTGCAGATTCAGCCCGGGAGTGCAGTCCAGATACAGCTTCAGCACGCCATTCGCACTGTCCAATTGCTCCAGTCCAAGTTCCTGCTTGGCATACAGGTATTCATGCTTGCCGTCGCCAAGATCAGAACGCACCTGCCAGCTGTCAGTGTCGACCTCGAGGTCGATGCATTTGCTGCCGAGCGCACCAAACAATTCGGACAGCTCACGGCCCGACAGCTCTCGGGCATCGTGGCTGACCGGCAGGGGGGCAATGGCCTCTGCTCGTGCCTGCAGTTGATCGATGCTGATACCGTCGTCCAGTTGCAGATCATCTACGTGCTGATGCACTTCGCTGCTCGGACAGTTCGAGGCGTTCTCGCAGTAGTTGAAGGCGTCGATGGCCAGGCCCAATTCATGGGTGTAATGCAAAGAGGGCAGGGCCTTGAACCATGCGTTCAGCGATTGCTCGCCAACCAGTTGCCTCGCAATCAGAGCCCTGCGCGCAGCGAATTGGCGGGTAGGCCGGTAGGCCTGTTCTGCCTGCTGCAATTCAACGCATTTGCCATTCCAGGTTGAATAGGCTGCCTTGCCCACCAGCAGTGCTTGGCTGTAGCGCGTGGCCAAGGCAAGGTCCAACAGGTAGTTGGGGCCGTAATAGTCCTGGGCGGCAAAGCTTGCCAGCCAAGCGGTGTTGCCCAGCAGTTCAGCAATTTTTATTTTGTTAATGGACTGGCGCTTGAAGACACGAACTCGCGGATCCTCCTGGACTCCCGTGCTATCGAAGCCGTCGGTAACAATGAATAGGCGCACATTAGGGTGTGTCTGGCGCGCCAGATGGGCCAATAGCGCCTCGAACTGCTGGCGATCGACAGCAGCGCACAGCACAGCGATTTCCGGCAGTTGTTGCACTGCCGGTTTGCCGTGGACCTTGCTCAGTACATAGCCCAGGCGCTGTTCATAGGTATGCTCAAGCATGACCTTGCGCAATGCTGCCAGACGCAGTTTGTCGATGCTTTGCGGGGCGTCGGCCAAGCGCTGCAAACGCCGCTGCACTTCTTCTGCGTTGTCTGTGCTCAGCACCAGCTCACCAAACAGCAAGCGAACGCCACGGGAGAAGTTGCTGACCGTCAGGGTGTTGGAGCCCAACAGCTCGAAAACTCGGCGGGCGAACATGGATTGCGATTGTTTGATCGAGTTTAGATTGAGCGCGTAGCGATAGCCTTTGTAGGCCATGTCGATCTGCTCGAACGCCAGCGTACCGACAATAAAGGGCTGGTAAGCCGGTGGGAACTGATAGTTGGCGTCGTTGTTGCCGAAGTTACGATCGAAAATATCCAGCGGGTGAAGCGTGGGTAGGTGCGCGGCAAAGTTGCCGAGGTCCTGGGTCCGCTCGGGGTAGCGTGCGTAATAGGCGCCGGCAAAACAGAAGGCCTCTTTACGTTGATACAGTTCCACGGGGTTATGTAGCGCCGGCTGGCAAGCGAACGGCAGCAGATAGACACGTTCATGGCCTAGCGCGCCTTTGTACCGATGAATACAGTCGATATCCGTCGTGAAGACATGATCAAACTGCTTTGCCGTGTTCAGGAAGCTTTCGAAGTGAACCGGGTCTTCCTTGTTCCAAAACACAGTCGGCACCTGGTGCTGCTTGCACCAGCCCAGAATCTGCTGGAGTTCCTGGCTGTTGTGACCGACTTTGCTGCCCCACAAACCGTCCTTGCCACGCCAGGCCGACTCGATAAACAGTAGCGCTGGCTGGAAGCTGTCTAGCTCTTGTTTCCAGTGTTGGGGGGTCAGTTGCAGTAGGTCGCACTCGAAGCGATAGGAACTGAACGTGAACGCATCCATGATACAAGCGACTTTTATCGAGCGTGTCGGTTCATCGGCGCTGCGTAGCAACGTGTTACGCGCATGCACACTGGTCTCGAGTGCAACAGGTAGTTGTCGGTCAATGTCTGCCTGTGGGGGCAAAATGGATGCTACGTTGGGCGTTGCACCGGCGAGTTGTTTTTGCGTGACGCGTGCGCGTTGCTCGCTTGCTTTGCGGTAGAGGCGCAGCAGCTTGAACGGCAGACGCAGGATGCCCCCCAGTGAGTGGGCGCTGGACTTGATCTGGTAGCCGAGCTGGAAGGTTGTGCTCGCACGGGTCTTGATCAAGCGCTGTTCGGCCAGAGCACGCTGAGCGATGGCACGCGCCAGATCGGTGCTGAGTAGCTCGACCCTGTGCTGTTGGGCGCTCAGTTTTTTCTGCAGGCTATTGAGGTTGGCCTTGAGAGCGGGGATCTGCTCTCCAGTGGCCGCGCGGTATTTCAGGTTGGCGGCATGCAACTTGTTTCGTGATACAGCCAGTTCTTTGGACAGTTGCGTGTGCGCTGAGCTGTTTTGCGCTAGCAATGCCTGAGCTTCCCTATCACGTGCCAAGAGCTGAACTTGTGCGTCGGCCAAGCGGCTTTCAAGGTGGGCGAATTGCTGGCTGCTCTCCTGAGTGAGCCGATTTTTTGCCAACTCAAGGCTGATCAACTGATGTTTGAGTTGATCTATTTGCTCGGTTGCAGTGCGGTATTTGCTGTTGGCCTGCGCCAAGCGATTGCTGAGTTCTACGAAACTCTTGCGCAGGTGGCGCTCGATGGATTCAAAGGCCTCCTCAAGTTGGCGAACATACTCGATGTCAAACACGTTCAGCGACGTCAGTGCACTTTTTTCGACCTTGCGGGCGACCATCCCGAGCCATTTGCCGATTACCTTGATCTCACAGATCTGTAGGTGTTCATTGAGCAGCCGGTAGGGTTCCAGCACATAAAAAGTCTGTTTGTGGTCAATGAAGTCGTTGACCCCAAAGGGTACGGTAATAATCAGGCATCCCCCTGGCGTGAGGAGGTTCGCGGCCTTTTCTACAAAGAGTTCGGGGCGCACCAGGTGCTCGAGTACTTCGCTGATCACAATGGTGTCGGCAACGATGTCCTGGATATCCAGGGACAGGAAATCAGCGTTGATGTACGTGACTTTCTGTTGCACATGCTCAGGTTCACTTTGCATGTAGCCCTTGGCTTGTTCGATGGCCTGAGGGCTAATGTCTACACCAGTAACATCGCAGCCTTCGCGGGCCAACAACAACGGTACGATGCCTTGAGAACACCCCACATCCAGTACCTTGCGACCGCTGACCTGGGCGCAGATCCAGTGAATGCGCGATTGAGTCTCGCGCATGAACTGCTCCCCCATCTTGCCGTAATAGGCTTCCATGACGCGGTCATGGATATCCGCCAAAGGGGAGGTGGGCTCAGCCAGGTTTGGGGTGAATTCGGGCTCGGTGTTATTCATTTCAAGGCTCCCAATCAACCCGTAGTAATGCCAGCGGCATCAATGACAATGGCGCCACTGCGAACAGCAAACGACTTTTTGAATTCGCGGTGCTTGACCAGCAACAGGTGGATATCGGCATCGTCCTGGGCACACTCGAAGTCCACATGCTGGTGTTGGGCCAGGTGTGTCGGCAGGGTCTGAATGTTGGGCTCGACCAGTTGCAGCGAGCAGCCAAGCTCGATGCCCAGGCGCTCGGCGATGCTCATTGCCGGGCTCTCACGCAGGTCATCGATATCCGCTTTGAAAGCCAGGCCGTAGCAGGCAATTTTCACTTCAGTGGCAGTGGTGCCCGGCTTTTTCAGAAGGAAGTCAGCCAAGGCCAGTTTCACCTGATCGATCACCCATTGCGGTTTGCTGTCGTTGACTTCACGGGCAGTGCGAATCAGTCGGGCCTGTTCCGGGGTCTGGCTGACAATGAACCATGGGTCTACTGCGATGCAGTGCCCACCAACACCAGGGCCTGGCTGCAAGATATCGACCCTGGGGTGATGGTTGGCCAGGCGGATCAACTCCCAGGGGTCGATCTGCAACATGTCGCAGATGATCGAGAGCTCGTTGGCAAAGGCGATGTTGACGTCGCGAAAGCTGTTTTCGGTCAGCTTGCACATTTCAGCCGTGCGCGCGTTGGTGACAATGCACTCGCCCTCAACAAAGGTGCGGTACAGGCGCACAGCTGCAGCAGAACATCTAGCCGTCAAACCACCGATGATCCGGTCGTTTTCTACCAGTTCACGCAATACATGGCCTGGCAGAACACGCTCAGGGCAATGTGCGATACGTATATCGGACGCTTCACCATGGGTTGCCGGGAAGCTCAAGTCCGGGCGAACTTCTGCCAGCCAAGTGGCCATCTGTTCGGTAGCCCCGACCGGAGAGGTCGATTCGAGAATGACCAGGTCGCCCGGCTTGAGCACCGGTGCAATGGCCTTGCTGGCAGACTCGATGTAGCTCAAGTCGGGCATATGGGCATTCTTGAAGGGGGTCGGCACTGCAATCAGAAAGGCATCGGCCTGTTCGGCGACCAGCGAGGCGCGCAGGTAACCTGCGCTGACGGCAGCCTGCACGACGCTGTCCAGTTCTGGCTCAACGATATGGATTTCGCCGCGGTTGATAGTAGCCACGGTATCCGGGTTGATATCGATACCGATCACTTGTTTCTTGCGGGAGGCAAATACTGCAGCAGTGGGTAAGCCGATATAGCCCAAACCAATGACGGAAATCTTGTTGAAACTCATGCGACTTTCTCGGTGTTTGGGCGGCACAGGCTGGACAGTACTTCGCGGATAAGTACGCATGCTGTTCCATCACCGTACGGGTTGTGGGCAACACTCATCTGAGAATAGAGAGCGTTGTCCGTGAGTAATTGGGCCAGGTGCTGTGCTTGCATGCCGGTGCTTTTCAGTTTGTCGACGACTGCAAGGAGTGCATCGATCACGGTGTTGCCGGTGATATGGATCTGCGTGTTGTTCACGCCTTCCCTGAGCAGGTTGTCGCGTGAGCGTTCGCTGGGCGCGAAATGCAAGGCTGCCAGCGCGTCAGTCAGGTCCTGTCCCGCTTTCATGATGTTCAGGTCGTAGTCTGGCGTGATGTCGAACAGCTCAAGGACCTGATCGAGCATATGCCGGTGCTGCCCAGTCACGCAGACATGGGAGTCGAAGCGCCCATCGTTCGCAAGGCCAAGTACCAGCGGAGCCATTTTGATTGCTTCGGGACGGGTCCCGAATACAGAAAGCGTTTTGAGTGTCACGTTTGCAGTCTTCTTTTGGGTAAGCAAAGCAGGCAGGCGTGCCTGAACCGCCCCCTACAAGGGCAGCGTGTAAAGGAGCTAGCGATAATCTGGGACATGCCTGACAACAACTATCGAGATTTTGAGGGTGCGCCGGTATCTGACTTGTTCGAAGAGGCTTTGCTTAGCGCGGGAGTGACGAGCCGCCTTTGACGGAACAATCAGTGCAGACCAGGCGTGCACGCAGAACACGCGGCGGGGTTTCAGTGGGTCGTAGCCAGGCAAACCGAGAAACCCAAAGGCAGGGGGGATTGTCTTATCGCCTCGCCATCACGATAATGAGATTAATTACCATTAATGTGTGGTTGATCTTGTGCCGAGCTCTGTCGACTCCAAGGCTGTCGTGGCCGAACTCTACAGCGACAATCATCGCTGGCTGCGCGCCTGGCTCTACCGCCGGCTGAATTGCCCGCATGATGCCGCCGACCTGACCCAGGACACCTTCGTGCGTGCCATGAGCAGCCCGCAGTTGCCTGCACTGGAAGAGCCACGGGCGTTTCTTGCGACCGTGGCACGGCGTCTGCTGAGCAATCTGTTCCGCCGTCGGGCGCTGGAGCATGCCTATCTGGAGATGAGCTCGCGCACTTGCCGGCACACTGCACGCCGTCCGAAGAGGACCTGGCGCTGGTCCGTGAAGCCCTTGCTGAAATCGATCGCCTGCTCGACGGGCTGCCCAACCGCGTGCGCCATGCGTTCATCCTCAGTCGTCTCGAAGGCCTCAGCCAATCGGCCATCGCCGAGCAGTTGGGGGTCTCCCTGGCAACCGTCGAGCGTGATCTGCGCCGCGCGTTCCTGCACTGCCTGAGCGCGAGGTCGCAATGAGCTTCAAACCACTGGATACCGCCACCCACGAAGCTGTCGACTGGCTGCTCAAGCTTGAAGGCCAGCCACCCGGCAGCCCCACGCGTTTGGCCTTCGACCATTGGTTGCGCAGCAGCCCTGCGCATCCCAAGGCCTGGGCGCAAGTCAATGCCTTGCTCGGTGCGCCACTAGCGGATTTGCTCGATGCCGATCAACGTCACCCCGGGCAACTGGCCGCTGCCAGCCGCGCGCTGCGCTCATTGCCGTCGCCGTCACGGCGCAAGGCAATCGGCGGTGGTCTGGCGATGTTGCTGCTGGGGCTTGGCGGCGCTGCGATCACCCAACGCCTGACGCCGCTGGGCGACGTGTTCGCCGACCTGCGTACCGGCACGGGCGAGCGCCACACCTTCACCCTCAGTGATGGTTCGCGCTTGAGCCTGAACGCACGCAGCGCCGTCGACATCCGTTTCGAGGGGGGAGTGCGCCGCGTGCTTCTACGCGACGGCGAACTGCAGGTGGATGTTGCCGCCGACCCGAACCGGCCTTTCATCGTCGAAACCCACGAAGGCCGCGTGCAGGCCCTTGGCACCCGTTTCAGCGTCACCCAGCAAGCCACCAGCAGCAGCGTTGCGGTGCAACAGCACAGCGTATTGCTGACCACTGCCAGCGGCCGCACGCAGCGGGTCGAGAGTGGCCAGGCGTTTCGCTTTGATCGCCAGCGCATCGACGCGCTGGCACCGTCATGGCGCACCCGGGCAGGCTGGAGCGACGGCCGCATCGATGTGCGTGACGAGCCGCTGGGCGAGCTGGTCGACGCACTGCGCCCGTACCGTAGCGGGTTTCTGCGGATCAGCCCCGAGGCCGCGCGGATCCGCGTCTACGGCACCTTCCTGCTCGACGACAGCGAGCGCACCCTGCGTTCACTGGCGGAAACCCTGCCGATCCGTGTCGAGACCCTGGGCCCCTGGCTGACCCGCATCGATGTGCAATAAAAACGCAAATAAAAATCAATCGCTGTGAGGGGATCTCGACACTGGCGTGTCCTCGTAATGGAAAACAACTTCAATCGAGCCGACACGCCATGCCCGACATCATCATCCGCCCCAGCCTACTGGCCCTCGCCATCGCCCTGGGCAGCAGCGCTGCCTTCCCGGTGCTTGCTGCAAACGCATCCACCCAAGCAGGCAACCTGCAGGCTTTCGATATTCCCGCCGGGGATCTCGGTGAAACCCTGAGCCGCATCGCTCGCGAGTCCGGGCATGTGCTGTCGGTACGTCCGGCGCTGTTGCAAGGCCGCCAGGCACCCGCCATTCGTGGCCAGATGAGTGCAGAGCAAGCCGCCATGCAAGCGCTGGGCGGCAGCGGCCTGAACCTGAACACCACCGCTGGTGGCACCTGGAGCCTGGTGCCGGCGGGCAATAGCGCCGCATTGGAGCTGGGCCCGACCCAGATCGTCGAGCGCACGCCGGAAAACGCCTGGGGCCCGGTCAAGGGCTATGTGGCCAGCCGCTCGGCTACCGCCACCAAGACCGATACATCGGTGCTGGAAGTGCCGCAGACCATCAACGTCATCACCCAGGACGAGATCAAGGTACGCGGCGCCCAGACCCTGACCCAGGCCTTGCGCTACACGCCGGGCATCACCGGTGGCGGTTTCCCTGACCGGGTTGGCCTGTTCGACGAGCCGACCTCGCGGGGCTTCCTGCCAACGCCGCTGTACCTCGACGGCCTGCACTTGCCCTACGGCAACGGCAGCACCGGCGGCGCCTTGCAGATCGACCCCTACAACCTTGAACGCATCGAAGTCATGAAAGGGCCGTCGTCGGTGCTGTACGGGCAGAACCAGCCCGGTGGCCTGGTGAACATGGTCACCAAGCGCCCGAGCACCACGCCAGTGCGTGAAATCGTGCTGGGCGGCGGCAGCTATGATCGTCGCTACGGCGCCTTCGACTACGGTGACCGCCTGGACGAGCAGGGCACGCTGCTGTACCGCATGGTGGGTACCTTCAACGATGAAAACGGTCAGATCGACTACGTCGAGAAGAAGCGCTTCATGCTTTCCCCAAGCCTGACCTGGGCGCCCAACGACCAGACCAGCCTGACCCTGTACGCGCATTACCAGAAAGACAACGACGTACCCGAGGCCCAGGGCCTGCCGGCGTCCGGCACCGCGAAGTTCAACCCCAATGGCAAGATCAAGCGCAGCCTGTTTCTCGGCGAACCTGACGTCAACGCCTATGATCGCGAACAGTTCACCGTGGGCTACGAGCTGAGCCACGAACTGAACGATGTCTGGACCCTCAAGCAGAACACCCGCTACGCCTACGTGGACGACCGCTACACTGCGCCGCTGCACGGTTACCGCTTTGTAACCAACCCTCAGACCGGGCAGGACGACCAGCGCTACGCTACCCGCTTTGGTGTCGACTGGGCCCAGCACAACAAAGTGTTCGGCGTGGACAACATGGCCCAGGCACGTTTCAACACCTTCGACGTGGCGCACACGCTGCTGATCGGCCTGGACTACTACCACTTCAACTCGCAGTTCCTCGGTCGCTACGACTACAACCCGCCGATCATCGACCTGTTCAACCCGACCTATGGCCAGGCGCTGAACTTTGCCAACCCGTACCGTTGGGATGACACGGTTATCCAGACCGGCCTGTATGTGCAGGACCAGTTGAAATGGGACCAGTGGTTCCTCACCGTCGGCGGTCGTTATGACTGGGCGGAAACCGACAACAAGGTGCCGCTTGCCGGGACCCACACCAACTCCAAGGATGAGAAATTTACCGGGCGTGCGGGCCTGGGTTATTCCTTCGAGAACGGTGTCACGCCGTATGTCAGCTACGCCGAGTCGTTCCTGCCGTTGCGCGGGACCAGTGCCACGGGCTCGCCGTTCAGCCCGTCCACCGGCAAGCAGTATGAAGCCGGGGTGAAATACCAGCCGACAGGGCAGGAGAGCTTTATCCAGCTGTCGGTGTACCAGATCGACCAGGAGAACATCCTCACCTCCAACAAGGACAACCCGATGTTCAGCACCCAGTCGGGTGCGGTGCGTTCCCGAGGGGTGGAACTGGAGGGCAAGGCCAGCCTTTCCGACAACCTGGGGCTGATTGCCTCGGTGGCGCGCAACGACGTGAAGTACACGCGTGACAACGATGGGCGTGAGGGGCGTCACCCGGCCGGGGTAGCACCGGTAACGGCGTCGCTGTGGCTGGATTACACGTTGAAGGGTGATACTCCGTTTGCAGGGCTAGGGGCGGGGATTGGTGCACGCTATGTGCGTGGCAGCGATGGTACCGACACGGCCAAGGACCACTTCACCATCCCGTCGTATACCGTGCTGGACGGCATGATTTCCTACGATTTCGCCGAGTCGCCGCTGCGTCTGAAAGGGGTGAAACTGCAGGTGAACCTGCAGAACCTCGAAGACAAGACCTACCTCAGCAGTTGCCAGAGCATCTGGGACTGCTACTACGGCGAGGGGCGCACCATTACCTCGAACCTGACGTACAACTGGTAAGCCTTTAAAAGCATCGCGGGACGAGCCCGCAAGGCCACCGAAAAAAGGCGCTATCCTTCCAGTCTCACACAGGAGATCTCTACCGTGAGACAGGAAGCCCGCATCATGGCCGAACCGTTCAAACGCCTGTTCTTTGCCCTGGATTGCACTGCAGAACAACGCCGCGCCATCAACCAGTGGCGCAAAGGCCTGGCACTGAACAGCGGCCGCCCCGTCCCCACCGACAACTTCCACCTGACCTTGATGTTCCTGGGTGATGTCGGTGTATCCCAGCTCCCGGCAGTACTCGATGCCGCAGCCAGCATCCGCTCCCCCAGCGAACGCCTGCGTGTCCCCCTGGACCGTCTGGACGCCTGGCGGCGCAGCAACGTGTTGTTGCTCACCCCGAGCGAGCCGCTATTGCCGCTACAACGCCTGGTCTATGACCTGCAACAGGCCATGCTGGCCCTGGGTTTCACCCCCGACACCCGTGAATACCGGCCACACCTGACCCTGGTGCGTGATTATCGCGACGGTGTGCCCGAAGCCAGTGCAGCCCCGGACTTTCACTTGATAGCCCGGCACTTCACCCTCTATGAATCGCACAAGGGGCGCTATCTGCCGTTGGCGCAGTGGCCGTTGCTGGGGTAATTCAGGCGTCACGCAACAAGTCGTGGGCGTCGAGCAGGCGGTAGAGTATTTCCGGCTGTTTATCCAGGCTGCGACGGATTGCGGCCGGGATGGATTTGCGGGTCTTGCGGCACAATCCCGGCAGGTCTTCGATCTGGATAGCGATGCCACGCATCGTGCGGACTTCATTGAAGCTTGGGGAAATGCTCAGGCGAATGCCCAGGTTGTCGTACAGCTTGCGTTGCATGTGCTCGAGATCTGCCAGGCTGCTGAGGTTTTCCAGGCGTTCCAGCAGGCGTTTCTCTTCCTCGCGGGTCAGGCGCAGGATGCGCATGTCCGACGGGCCCAGCAACGCTTCGCGGCCACAGTCACAGGCGCCGGGCGGGCAGGGTTGGCGAGTAGGAAAGGTCGGCGTGCTCATAGGCCCAAGCATAGCCATGGGCGGCAGGTTTTTACCAACGTTCAATGTCTTCGGTAGATAGGCTCGCGGCAATCGCCCCACGGTTGACGGGGCGCTTTTTATCGACCGGTTCGGGTGGGCTCCCGGGAATATCCGTTTCGATCCGTCGAATCAGGTAGGGGAAGAACGGATTCGACGCCACCCGCATCAACGCATCCAGGTCCACCATCAGCACGCCGCGCTCACCCCGGGCCGCCAGGGTCCCCAAGTGGATGCCGAAGTCCTCGTTGCTGGCCGGCTCACGGCCGTACAAGGCGTCGTCATACGGGAAGGGCAACGCGACGTGCGACAACGAAAACAGCTCGCGTGGATATTCCAGATTCAATGGGGTCTGGCTGCTGGTCTTGTTCAAGGCCAGGGTGCTGATCTCGATCATCGCGTTGCTGCTGGTCGAGGCGTTGGTAACGACGCTGGTCTTGTAGTTGCGTGGTGGCGCCGGCAGGAGCCGCTCCAGGGCGGTACTTGCAGTGGGGTCGAGCAAGCCGCCGAAGTCACTGGCCCGGTTGATATCGAAGATCACCAACTCGCTACCATTGGCTGGCAGGTGGCGGTACAAGCCACTGACCAACGCAGGCGTGCTGACGGTGAAATCCACCAGTGACTGGAAACTGAGGATGGGCGGCAGGGTCTTGAGGTTCTGTTGGCTGGCCAGGCGTGCCAGTTGGGTTTGCAAGGCATCGGTCAGCAGCCACGACTGGCGCGCGGCGTTCACCGGGAACGAGTTGTACTTGAATGGGTTGAACTCGGGCAGGCGACTCAGCCAGGCCGCTTTGCTGAACGCCGGCAGCACCGCTGGCAGGCCGGCGAGCCCGGCAAAACGGGCGTAGCGGGTAACGCCGATCATCGGCGAAATCAGCACCAGCCGATCTACAGCCGGCAATTGCCGATCGCTCAGCGTGTCCAGGGCATATTTGACTGCCAGTGCACCGCCATTGGAGAAGCCCACCACATGCAGCGGCGCCGGTGCCGGTACCCGCTGGCGGGCCGTGCGAACGGCCAGGCGGGTAGCCGCCATCCAGTCTTGCCAACGTGTGTCGGTCAGGCCCGCAGGTACGCTGCCGTGGCCGGGCAGGCGCAGGCCGATGGCAAGAAAGCCCAGCTCACGGTAGCGCCGGGCGATGTGCCGCAGGCTGTACGGCGAGTCGGTCAGGCCGTGCAGCAGGACTACCACGCCACGCGGCGTGCCCTGGGGTTCGAGCAGGTAGGAGCGGTTCCAGTCCTGGGCAAAGTGCGGCGGGTAGACCGGGCTGCCTGGGCGGTAGCGGTTCATCGAAGGCTGCGTCTGCACGGGCAGCTCTGCGCTGACCTCCTCGCGTACTTCGCTGAACACCGAATCTTCAGCGCGCAGCCAGGCCGCCCAGTCGCTGCCATCGAGTTCGGCTTCACTCAATTCATGGGGCACCGTGCGGTGCCAAGGCTCCAGCGGTGGGCCGCGTTCGGTGTCGTAGATGCGCCAGGCCAGCAGCGTCAGCACACTGACCAGCAGCACCAGTGCACTGCGCTTGAGCAGGCGGGCGAGGCTGGCGCGCATCAGGCCAGGCGGTCGCAGACGAAGGCCTGCGTCTGGTAGGGGAAGGTGATGTGGTTGCGCCCGCGCAGGGCCGGGTGGGTGTCGATCAGCGATTGCAGGCGGGTGCTGACCTTGGCTTTTTCGGCGTCATCCAGCGCGGCGATGAAGCTGACCGACAGGTTACGGTCAATGATCACGGCCTGCGGGTTGCCTTCGTGGGTGTGGGCAAAGCTGCTCAGGCGTGGCTCGCTGAAGTAGCGACCATCGAAGGCGTTGCGCCACTGACCGGTGTGAAAGCGCGGGGTGTCGCCTTCGTAGGGGTTGACGATGCGGGTGAGCTCGGCGACCCAGTCGATGGACGCGTCGCGCACGTTCCATACCAGCGCAAGACGCCCGCCGGGGGCCAGGACCCGGTGAAATTCGGCCAGGGCTTCGGCGTTGGCGAACCAGTGGAAGGCTTGGGCGCAGATAATGACCGACGCGCTGGCGTCGGGTAACGGCAGGTGTTGGGCGGTGCCGTCGAGGATGCGCGTGTCGGGCAACTTGGCGCTGAACTGGGCGCGCATCGCGGCAACCGGTTCGATGGCAATGACGGTGGGCTGCAAGGTTTGCAACAGACGGGTGAACTTGCCGGTGCCGGCGCCGATTTCCACGACGGTTGTGGCGGGGCTGATGCCGACCTCATTGGTTAGCCATGTCTTGAGTTGTTCCGGATAGTCCGGGCGGCCGCGTGCGTAGGTGTCGGATTGCGCGGTATAGCCGGTGCTGGCCGAGGTGTGCACGTCTGTCATGGGGGCTCCGGGAGGCGGGGGTCGTTGCAAGTCTAGAAGCTGGCAGGCGATTGTGGGAACTACTGGCATGCCCGAGACGTTGTCGCCGCTGCCGTCAGGCTGCGCTGGGGACTGATGGGGCTCGCGAAAGCGGCGCCTGCGTCGCAGGCGAGCGCAGCCTGGCGGCAGCGGCTACAGAAAATGTGCCGCCTATACTGAGGATTCCAGGCTGCCTCAAAGGGGCTCGCGAGCGTGAACCGGCATTCCCTGCTGTACCCGCTGCTGATTGCCGTCCTGATGCTGCTGGGCGCCTGTGCCAGCAAACCGCGTGTTCCCGAAGCACCACCCGCCGTGCTGTCCGAAGCCGCCTGGCAGCAAGTCGACCGGGACATCGTCGACGCCTCGCACGGCGTGGTCGGCTCGGTCCAGGATTACGCCCGGCGCTCCATGAAGGTCTGGCGCGAACGTGTGCAGCAACGCACCGAGGAAGATTTCATCCCCTGGTTCACCGGCTATTGGACCCAGCAATGGCTGACGCTCAAGGTGGCCTGGTACAAGATCAACGCCAACCAGCAAGGCGGCGAGCCAACGGAAAACCGCCTGGCCCTGTACGTGCAGGAGCAATACCACGATCGCGTGCTGAGCAATGTTGCCAAGGAGATCAACCCGGACCTCATCCGCGAACGGGCCAGCGAGCTGTACGTGCAGTTGATGAAGCAGCAACTGCAAACCATCGCCCAGCGCTACCGGGCCGCGCCCGATCAGTTCGCGCTGCGCCTGAACCGTATTCCCGCCATCAGCCTGGGCCCGCCAGCGGCGCGCAATGCCTCGCTGTACCAGCTCATCCGCGCCGAACCGTTCGTGCAGTTCCCGGCTTACCTGGCGTTGAATGAAAAGATCCGCAAGGCCGCCGCATCGGCAGGCGCCGCGCCCTCGGACAAAGGGCTGTCGTCCGTGGCCAAGAAAGCCAGTGCCAAGCTCGAAGCCACCCTGGCCCCGCGCGGCGCCGCCAGTGCGATAGCTGCTGCGGTGGGTAAAGCCGCCGGGCTGGCGATATCCCTGGCCTCAGCCGGGATCGGCGCGATGATGCATGAAAGCGAACGACCAGAGATGGTCGAGCAACTGCGGGTAATCCTGAATGTCGCCTTGAACGAGGAATGGCAGAGCCTAATGGAGAACCCACTGACTGGAGTGATGGCGGGGGCCTATTATCTTGACAGCCAGGTCGAGGAAAGCCTGGTCAGCGGTGTTCTGCCACCGGGTCATCTACAACCCGCACGGTGATGCCGCAACAGGCTGAAACAAGCACCCAGGCCAAGGTGCCAGTCGTTTTGCAATGGCGAAAACGGCTCCCACTGTTGCAGTGGGAGCCGTTTGCTATCAGGCAGCGGAACTGATTTTCTTCACGCCCTGCGCATTGGCGATCTGCTTGCGGCAGGCGTCGCCAAAGGCTTCGAACATCTTCACCGAGTCCGGGTTCTGCGCGGCTTGCCACTCCGGGTGCCATTGCACCGCGAAGAGGAACGGCGAGAGCTTCGGCGCATGGATCGCCTCGACCAGGCCATCTTCGGCAAAGGCCAGCGCTTCGACGCCTTCGCCGAGGTTTTTCAGGCCCTGGCCGTGCAGCGAGTTGACGCGGATTTCATCAGTGCCCAGCAGCTTCTTCAGCCAGCTGCCATCGGCCAGGCGCACGCCATGCGATGCGCTGTACTGAACGTCCACCGGATCTTCCGGGTTTTCCCGGTGATCGTTGAACTGTGGCTCGACGTAGAGCTTCTGGTAGATATCACCACCCAGCGCGACGTTGATTTCCTGCATGCCACGGCAGATGCCGAAGATTGGCAGGCCACGGGCGATTGCCAGTTGTACCAGGGGGATGTCGAACAGGTCGCGGTTGCGGTCCTGGGCTTTTTCCGGGGTCTGGTTTTCCTGGCCGTAGAGGGCAGGGTCGATGTTGCTGCCGGCACCGGTGAGGTACACGCCATCGGCCATGTCCAGGTACTGTTCGAGGTCTTCGGTCCCGCAGCAGGTCGGGATCAGGAGGGGTACACAGCCTGCGTGATCAACCAGCGGCTTGATGTACTTGTGGGTCATGACCTGATAGTCGTGGCCCTTGCGTTCCTGGGTACCCATGGTCATCAGGACCACAGGTTTGCGAAGGGTTTGTTTCTTATTGCCAATGTTGCTGTTGGGCATATGTCACCTTGGGACAGGCTCGCCTGTCATTGTTGTGCAGGCGCATCGATCCAGCCTGACGCTACCTGAGGTTTCGAGCACTGCCGAGACTGCGCGCGGGCGCCTATTCCCGGTCGAAACCTGTCTCATAGCTTGCCAGAGCCGTTTAATATTTCAAGCGAAGGCAGCAGGGAGACTTGGCATAGTGACTATGCAGCCACGCAATGATGGCCGCTGAACCCTTTAAACAGGGCTCTGCGCTGCGGTTTGGCGAGGTTGGCAGTTCAATATATTTGACGAGCTATACTTCCACTATCCGCCACAGGTCGCTGTCGTCGAGCGGACCCGGACGTCTCCCAGCCTGTGGTGGTGCCGTATCTGAAGTAGCCGGAAGCGAGTCGTCACTCAATCAGCGCTACAGAGGGTGCACACAATGGATATCGTCAGTCTGATCGTTCAGATCATCGCAGGTGTGGTCGGTGGCAACGCTGCCGGCATGAGCAAGCAAGGCATGGGGCCGTTACTCAATTCGATTTTCGGCGGTGTTGGCGGGGTGGTGCTCGGCCAGATCGTCGCGGCCATGACCGGTGAGCCGGGTACTGTGGCTGCGGCGGGCGGAGGCCTGGATATTCCGGGCTTGATCAGCAGCATCATCGGCGGTGGTGCAGGGGGCGCGGTGCTTACCTTCATTGCCGGGTTCATCAAGTCGAAAATGCATCCGCAGTGAGCCCATCGCGGGACCAGCCCGCGCCCACAGTTGCTGTGGGAGCGGGCTGGTCCCGCGATGCTGTTGGGCTCAATGAAGAATCTGTGCCAGGAATCCCTTGGCCCGTGCACTTTGCGGATTGTTGAAAAACGCCTCCGGCGGGCTGTCCTCGATCACCTGGCCACCATCAAGGAACAACACCCGCTGCGCCACCTGCCGGGCAAAGCCCATTTCATGGGTTACGCACAGCATGGTCATGCCGGTGTCCGCCAGCTTCACCAGCACATCCAGCACTTCGGCCACCATTTCCGGGTCCAGCGCCGAGGTGGGCTCGTCGAACAGCATGATTTTCGGCTTCATGCACAGCGCCCGGGCAATCGCCACCCGTTGCTGCTGGCCGCCTGACAACTGGCTGGGGTATTTGCCGGCCTGGTTCTCGATGCCGACCTTGTTCAGGTAGAAGCGCGCCCGCTCTTCGGCTTCCTGGCGCGACAAGCCGCGTACGCTCATGGGCGCCAGGGTGCAGTTGTCCAGCACGCTCATGTGCGGGAACAGGTTGAAATGCTGGAACACCATGCCGATTTCACTGCGCACTTGCGCCGCTGCACGGTGGTTGGCGGCGAGGTCGGTGTCATAGACGCGAATGCTGCCTTTCTCGGCGACCTCCAACTGGTTGATGCAGCGAATCAAGGTCGACTTGCCCGAGCCGGATGGCCCGCACAAGACAATGCGCTCACCTTCGTGAACGGTCAGGTCGATATCGCGCAATACATGGAACTCACCGTAATACTTGTTCAACCCCTGGATATTCACCACGACGTTGCGTGGGTCGGGCTGGGCAACAGGCAGCGGCGTTGCAAGGCTGAGGCTGGCGGTCATGTTGTTGTTCTCCCGCAGGGTTTCAGTTGAAACGATCGGCGCTGTAGGGCGCAGGGTCGGTGAAGGGCGTGGCACCGGTCATCATTTCCGCCAGCAGGCGGCCGCTGACCGGGCCCAGGGTCAGGCCGTGGTGGGCATGCCCGAAGTTGAACCACAAGCCTTTGTGCTGACCGGCCGGGCCAATCACCGGGCGCATGTCCGGCAGGCACGGGCGCCGGCCGAGCCACGGCTCGGGGTCGATGCGCGGGCCCAAGGGGAACAGCTTGCGAGCTACCGCTTCGCAGCGTTTGAGCTGGATTTCATTGGCCGGGTCGCCGCTGGCGGCGAATTCGATGCCGGTGGTCAGGCGAATGCCCTGGGCCATAGGCGCCAGGACGAAGCCCGCCTCGACATCACAGAGCGAATGCTTGAGCTCGGCACCTGCCTGCGCCTGGTAGTGCATGTGATAGCCACGCTTGATCTCCAGCGGGATCCGGTAGCCCAGCGGGCGGAACACCTCGCCCGCTTGCGGGCCCAGCGCGATGACCACGTCTGGCGCGGTGACCGGGCCCTGGCGGGTATCGACCTGCCAATCGCCTGCCACCTGGCGCAGGCTGCGCGCATCGCCATGGATGAACTGCCCACCGCGTTTGACGAACAACGCCGCGTAGCCACGGGTCAGGCCGCCGGGGTTGCTGACGGTCTTGGGGTCGAGCCAGTGGATGCCGCCTACCGCGTCGCTGCCCAGGGCGGTTTCACGGGCATGCAGTTGCTGGCGGTCGAGTACCTCGTATTTCAAGCCATAGGGCGCCAGCGCATGGGCATCCGCCACGGCCTGCTTGAAGCCTTCGGCATTGCGATACACCTCGATCCAGCCGCTGGCGCGGACCAGCGAGCCCAGCTCGGCGGCCTCGATCAGCGCGTCGTGCTCCTCAACGCAGCGCTCCACCAGCGGCAGCATCGCCCGGGTTGCGTTGGCGAGCGGCGCTGGCGCGGAGTTCTGCCAGTACTTGAACAGCCATGGCGCCGACTTGGGCAGGTACTGCCAGCTGTAGCGCACGTCCGAGCGTTGATTGAGGCCATAGCGCAGCAGCTTCGACAGCTCACGCGGAAAGGCATAGGGGATCACGCTGGAGCGCTCGATCAACCCGGCATTGCCGTGGCTGGTGCCGCTGCCGGGTTCGTCGCGGTCGATCAGGATGACCTTGCGCCCGCGCGCTTGCAGGTGCAGCGCAGTGCTGACGCCGACGATACCGGCGCCTAGAACGATGGTGTGGCAATGCATGGAACAATCCTCGGCGGTGACGGCTTAGCGCAGGTGGCGGCCCAAGCGGGCTTCGATGTGTTTGAGGCTGCGACGCACGATTTCGACGATCAGCAGGTAGAGCACGGCGGCCCACAGGTAGATCTGGAAATCGAAGCTGCGCGAGAACGCCAGCTTGGTCACGCCCATCAGGTCGTAGATGGTCACCAGCGAAGCAATCGCGCTGGCCTTGATCATCAGGATCAGTTCATTGCCCAGCGGGCCGATGGCGACGATCAGCGATTGCGGCAGGATCACCTTGAAGAAGGTGGTCGAGCGCTTGAGGCTCAGGGCCTTGGCCGCTTCGTATTGCCCCGGCGCAACCGCCAGCAGGCTGCCACGGAAGATTTCCGCCTGGTAGGCGGCGGTGTTCAGGGTGAACGCCAGCAGGGTGCAGAACCAGGCATCGCGGAAGAACCACCAGAGGCCGACGTCCTGCCAGAAGCTCTTCAGCGAGCCGAGCCCGTAATACAGCAGGAACAACTGGGCCAGCAGCGGCGAGCCACGGAAGAAATAGATGTAGCCGGCGGCCAGGCGTTGCAGCAGTTGGCTTTTCGACATGCGCGCCAGGGCCAGCAGCAGGCCCAGTACGGCGCCGAGGGTGAAGGAAATCGCCACCAGCTTGCCGGTCACCAGCAGGCCATCGACAAAGCGCGGGCCGTAGCGTTCCAGCAGCTCGGGGTTGACGAACATTGCCAGCAGATCGTCGAAAGTCATGGGCGGGCGCTCCGCAGGTGGCGGCTGAAGTGCTGTTCGATAAAGGCAAATACCCGCCCGGACAGCGCCGAGAACAGCAGGTAGCCCAGGCAGGCCACGCCGTAGAAGAACATTGGCTCCTTGGTGACGCTGACCGCGAGGTTGGTCTGGCGCATCAGGTCGACCAGGGAAATGGTCGATACCAGCGAGGTGTCCTTGAGCAGCGACAGCCAGTTGTTCGACAGGCCGGGCAGGGCGATGCGCACCAGTTGCGGGAAGACCACCTTGCGGAATGTGGTGGCCTTGCTCAGGCCCAATGCCGCCGAAGCTTCGTATTGGCCCTTGGGCACGGTCTTGAAGGCGGCCAGCCAGATTTCGCTGGAAAAGGCGGCGAATACCAGGCTGAAGGCGATCATGGCGGCGAGGAAGGTGTTGATCAGCACTTCACCTTCATAGCCCATGGCGGCGAGGATCTTCTGTGCGGCGATCTGGCAGCCGTAGTAGATGATCAGCAGCGTGAGCAGTTCCGGCAGGCCACGAAACACCGTGGAAAATACCGTGGCGGCGGCGCGCGGGAAGCGTTTTGGCGAGCGGGCGGCGAGGGCCACGCCCAGGCCCAGTGGCAGGCCGATGGGCAGGCAGGCCAGGGCCAGTGACAAGGTCACCAGGGCCCCGGCCAGCAGGGCCTGGCCCCAGCCACCGCTGGCGAAGGAAAGCAGGGACAGTTGATCGAGCATGATCTGAAAGCTCCGGTGGCCCTATCGCACTGTGGGAGCCGGCCTTGCCGGCGAAGCAAGGCAACGCCTTGCCCCAAGAGGACTGTGGCGTGGCCGTTCGCCGGCAAGGCCGGCTCCCACAGGGTTACTGGTAGATATCGAAGTCGAAGTAGCGACTGGCGATCTTCTGGTAGGTGCCGTCGGCGACGATGGCGTCCAGTGCAGTATTCAGGCGCTCGCGCAGGGCTTCGTCGTCCTTGCGTACGGCAATCGAGGCATCGGCGCGGGTGCCATTCACATCACCCAGGGTCTTGCAGCAGTCCTTGCCGGCCTTGCCCAGCCACTCCAGCAACGGGAACTTGTCGGCAATCACCCCGTCCAGGCGACCGGCCGCGAGGTCCGCGTTGGCTTCATCCAGGGTCGGGTACAGCTTCACGTCGGCGCCGGCCTTGCCATAGACATCCTCGGCATAGATCGCCTGGGTCGAGGAGGCTTGCGCACCCACGGTGTACCCCTTGAAGTTGGTTTGCGCGTCGGTGATCTCGCTGTCCTTGGCCACAGCCACGGACAACGGGGTCTTGTAGTAGTGGTTGGTGAAGGCGATCTTCTTGCGGCGCTCTTCGGTATCGATCATCGAGGCCACCACGGCGTCGTACTTCTTCGCCATCAATGCCGGAATGATGCCTTCCCAATCCTGCGCCACCAGGGTGCACTGGACCTTCATCTGCGCGCACAGGGCGTTGGCGATGTCGACGTCAAAGCCATGCAGCTTGTTGTCCGAGTCGACAAAGTTGAACGGTGGGTAAGCGCCTTCAGTGGCGATCTTCAGGGTCTCGGCCTGAACGGCAGTGGCGCCGGCGAGCAGCAGGGCGCAAGCGCCTGCGAAGCGGAGGACGGGTTTCATGGTGCACCTCGATCTGTTGGTGTTTGCACTCTTGCTATTGTCTGTTCGACGACGTGTAGCCGACGAACTCGTTGTGTAGAGCGGCAGTTGCTTCCAAGCGTTTTTCAACATCCGGTCCAAGCTTCTTGCAGACCTCGTTGACCATCAGGTGTACCCACGACAGCATCGTCGCGGTGGACTCCCAGAACAGATTGAATTCGGTGGGTATGCGAAAGACCTCGTCCGCGTGGGCGTCGGCCCAATCGCAGAAGGTGTCGGTAACCAGTGTTACCGGGATGCCCGCCTCACGTGCCTTGCGACACAGGTTCAGGGCATGGCGCGAATAGCGGCGGGCTTCGAACACCACCAGCGCGCAGTCGGCCGGGTCACTGAGCAGCACTTCGCCAAAATGCCCGGCACTGCCATCGACCACCTGCACGCCGTCGCGCAGGTATTGCAGCAGGTGGGCCATGCACTGGGCGATACCGCGCTCGGTCTGGAAACCGGCGATGAACACCTTGCGCCGCTGCGCCAGGCGCTGGCTGACGGTTTGCCAGGCGGGCGTGCGGCTGTATTCGTAGACCCGCACCAGCGCCGCGACTTCCTGTTCGAGGCTGCGGGCGATACCGGCGTCATCCTTGCCGTGCTCCTGGCGGAATTCTTGCAGACGATCTCCGACCAGCCAGGGGCCGTCACCGAGGTCGTCCTTGAGGTCGTGTTTGAGGGCCTTGAGGTGCTCATAACCCAGCGCGCGGCAGTAGCGCCCGACGCTGGACTCGCTGACGCCGATTTTTGCCGCCAGGCTTGCCGAGGTTTCAAACGGCAGGTCGGTTAGGTTGGCGAGCATGTAGGTGGCGATCCTGCGCCCCGAAGCCGATGCATCCTGCAGGCTGTTTTCCAGGCGTTGCTTGATCGGTGGGTGCATGGGTGATTCTCGGCGGCGATGGCGCTGGAAACAGAAAATGAATCTTTTCTGTCATCAAGTCAACAATTGACAGTTTGCTGTCAAACAGATGAAAGTCGGGGCATTGCCCATGCTGTTGCCTACTCCAATTCCAATAAGGGAGCTTCAGATGTCCGCACCTGTTCATCATTTGCCGTTTGCTGATCTTGAAGTGCTGTTGCAGCAGATTTTCGAACGTCATGGCACCTCTGCCGAGGTCGCCCGCAGCCTTGCCTACAACTGCGCCAGCGCCCAGCGTGACGGGGCGCACAGCCATGGCGTGTTCCGTATGCCGGCGTATGTTTCAACGCTCAACAGTGGCTGGGTGGATGGCAAGGCGCAGCCGCAGGTCGAGGATGTCGCCAGCGGTTATGTGCGCGTGGACGCCCAGGGCGGCTTCGCCCAGCCGGCGCTGGCGGCGGCGCGCGAGTTGCTGGTGAGCAAGGCGCGCAGTGCCGGGATCGCCGTGCTGGCGATTCACAATTCGCACCATTTCGCGGCGTTGTGGCCGGATGTCGAGCCGTTTGCCGAGGAAGGCCTGGTGGCGTTGAGCGTGGTCAACAGCATGACCTGCGTGGTGCCCCATGGGGCGCAGCAGCCGTTGTTCGGCACCAACCCGATTGCCTTTGCCGCGCCGTGTGCCGGCAATGACCCGATTGTCTTTGACATGGCGACCAGCGCCATTGCCCATGGCGATGTGCAGATAGCCGCACGCAAGGGCGAATTGTTGCCCGAGGGCATGGGGGTGGACAGCGCTGGTGAGCCGACCTGTGACCCCAAGGCGATTCTGGCGGGCGGCGCGCTGTTGCCGTTCGGCGGGCACAAGGGCTCGGCACTGTCGATGATGGTCGAGCTGCTGGCGGCGGCGCTGACCGGTGGCAATTTCTCGTTCGAGTTTGATTGGTCGCAGCACCCGGGGGCAAAGACGCCGTGGACCGGGCAGTTGATCATCGTGATTGACCCGGCCAAGTCGGTGGGCAACCGCTTTGCCGAGCGCAGCCGCGAACTGGTACGGCAGATGCAGGCGGTCGGCTTGCAGCGCATGCCGGGCGAGCGGCGTTTCCGTGAGCGCGAGCTGTCGGCGCGAGAAGGGGTGATGGTCACGGCCGAGGAGTGGGCGGGGTTGCAGGCGTTGGCCGGTTAACCACATTGGCCTTGTTCATGCGTTTGTAGCCGCTGCCGTCAGGCTGCGCTGGAGTCCGTAAGGGCTCCCCAAAGCGACGCCTGCGTTGCAGGCGAGCGCAGCCTGACGGCATCGGCCACCGTTGCAAGCCTGCAAGCACCCGTTGCAGCACAGGTCATGTTCCTGCGCGCCCGCTACAGGTATCCTCAGCGGCATCTTTGTCCGAACTGTCCTGACCCAAGGAGTTGCGCGCTGTGTTCAAACATGTCGATGCCTATGCCGGCGATCCGATTCTCTCCCTGATGGAGACCTTCAAGGCCGATCCGCGTGCCAACAAGGTCAACCTGAGTATCGGTCTGTATTACGACGCCGCCGGTGTGGTACCGCAGCTGGCCGCCGTTGGCGCAGCCGAGAAGCGCCTGGCCGAGCAACCACACGAAGCCTCGCTGTACCTGCCGATGGAAGGCCTGGCCAGCTACCGCCAAGCCATCCAGGCCCTGCTGTTCGGCGCTGATCACCCAGCTGTCAGCGACGGGCGCGTGGCCACCGTGCAAACCGTTGGCGGCTCCGGCGCACTGAAAGTCGGTGCCGACTTCCTCAAGCGCTACTTCCCCGATTCGCAGGTCTGGGTCAGCGATCCGACCTGGGACAACCACCGCGCAATCTTCGAAGGTGCGGGCTTCAAGGTCCATACCTACCCGTACTTCGACCAGGCCAGCCGCGGCGTCAACGTGACCGCCATGCTGGAAAAACTGGGCACTTTGCCGGCCAACAGCATCGTGCTGCTGCACCCGTGCTGCCACAACCCGACCGGTGCCGACCTGACCCAGGCGCAATGGCAGCAAGTGATCGAGGCGGTCAAGGCGCGCAAGCTGATCCCGTTCCTCGACATCGCCTACCAGGGCTTTGGTGAAGGCCTGGCAGAAGACGCCTTCGCCATTCGTGAAGTCGCCCGTGCCGGCGTGCCGTGCCTGGTGAGCAACTCGTTCTCGAAGATCTTCTCGCTGTACGGCGAGCGGGTAGGGGGCCTGTCGGTGGTCTGCGATGACAGCGCCACCGCGCAAAGCGTCCTGGGCCAGCTCAAGGCCACCGTGCGCCGCAATTACTCCAGCCCGCCAGCCTTTGGCGCCCAGCTGGTGGCTGCCGTGCTCAGCGATGCCGGCCTGAACGCCCAGTGGGAAGCGGAAGTGGAGAAAATGCGCCTGCGCATCCTCGACATGCGCCAGGAACTGGTCAACGCGCTGAACGTGTTGCTGCCAGGGCAGAACTTCGACTTCTTCCTGACCCAGCGCGGCATGTTCAGCTACACCGGTTTCAGCGTCGAGCAGGTCCGTCGCCTGCGTGACGAGTTCGGTGTGTACCTGATCGACAGCGGTCGGGTGTGCATGTCGGGTGTACGTCCAGACAACCTGCAACAGGTTGCCCAAGCGTTTGCGGCCGTGCAGAAAACCGCGTAACGCCGCTGTGGGGGCCGGTATTGCCGGCTCCCACCGTCCTCCCCGGAAAAGGTGCAACCGCTCCTCGGTGAGGGCTTCCAAAGTGCAACCAACCGGCGCACAATCCAGCCCCTCTTTTATGGCTGGGTTGCGGTGACGCGTCTGTTTCGCCACTCCCAGCCCTGTTGCAGTCTTGCGAGTGGAGTTGCACCCGGATGAATGAGCAGGCCCCGAGCGTTGCACAACGCCTCGATTCGACCCCCGTCGCCCTCGGCGCATGGGACCGTCAGGACACCACCTGGATGCTGGGCCTGTTTGGCACGGCCATCGGCGCCGGAACCCTGTTCCTGCCCATCAATGCCGGCCTGGGTGGCTTCTGGCCGCTGTTGATCCTGGCCTTGCTGGCCTTCCCCATGACGTACTACGCACACCGCGGCCTGACCCGCTTCGTGCTTTCCGGGCGTGACGGCGCCGACATCACCGATGTCGTCGAAGAGCACTTCGGCCTCAAGGCCGGTGCCCTGATCACCCTGTTGTACTTCTTCGCGATCTTCCCGATTCTGCTGATCTACAGTGTCGCCCTGACCAACACGGTCGGCAGCTTCATGGAGCATCAGTTGCACATAGCGCCACCGCCGCGGGCCATTTTGTCCTTCGTGCTGATTCTCGGCCTGCTGGCCATCGTGCGCTGCGGCGAGCAGGCCACCGTCAAGGTCATGAGCCTGCTGGTCTACCCGTTCATCGTGGCCCTGGCCTTCCTTGCGGTGTTCCTGGTGCCGCACTGGAGCGGTGGCATTCTCAGCACCGCAACTGAAATGCCGTCCGGCTCGGCTTTCCTGCACACCTTGTGGCTGGCGATCCCGGTGATGGTCTTCTCGTTCAACCATTCGCCGATCATCTCGGCCTTTGCCGTTGACCAGAAGCGCCGCTACGGCGTTAACGCTGAACAGCGCAGCAGCCAGATTCTCGGCCGCGCCCACCTGTTGATGGTGGCCATGGTGATGTTCTTCGTGTTCAGTTGCGTACTGACCCTGAGCCCGGCGCAACTGGCCGAAGCCAAGGCGCAGAACCTGTCGATCCTGTCGTACCTGGCCAACCACTTCAGCAACCCGACCATCGCCTTTGCCGCGCCGTTGATTGCCTTCATTGCCATTGCCAAGTCGTTCCTGGGCCACTACATCGGTGCCAGCGAAGGCCTCAAGGGCCTGGTCCTCAAGAGCGGCAAGCGCCCGAGCGCGAAAGCCCTGGACCGCATGACGGCCGGCTTCATGCTGGTGATCTGCTGGATCGTCGCGACCCTCAACCCGAGCATCCTCGGCATGATCGAGACCCTCGGTGGCCCGGTGATTGCCGCGATCCTGTTCCTGATGCCGATGTACGCCATCCGCCGTGTGCCGGCGATGCGCAAATACAGCGGGGCGATGTCCAACGTGTTCGTCGTGGCCGTTGGCCTGGTGGCGATTTCCGCGCTGGTGTACTCGCTGCTGAGCTGATGCCTGACAGCCCAGGTGCCGCTTTCGGTGCCTGGGCAATTGCCGTTGCCCACAAAACTTGTCTGGCAATTCAACAATTTATGCGCAAGGCATAGGTTGTACGCAACTTTCATGCTTAACTCTGGGTCCTTTACTCACCCCCGCATAAGGACTTCGTTCATGTCTCAAGTGACCCTCAAAGGCAACCCGGTTCAAGTCAACGGCGAGCTGCCAAAAGTTGGCGCCCAGGCCCCGGCGTTTTCGCTGGTTGGTGCTGGCCTGGCTGACGTGACGCTGCAAAGCCTTGCCGGCAAGCGCAAAGTGCTGAACATCTTCCCAAGCGTTGATACCCCGACCTGCGCTACGTCGGTGCGCACCTTCAACAAGAAGGCTGGCGAGCTGAACAACACTGTTGTGCTGTGCATCTCCGCTGACCTGCCGTTCGCCCAGGCGCGCTTCTGCGGCGCTGAAGGCCTGGAAAACGTCCAGAACCTGTCCACCCTGCGTGGTCGCGAGTTCATCGAGAACTACGGCGTTGCCATCGCCGACGGCCCGCTGGCCGGCCTGACCGCACGTGCTGTCGTGGTGCTGGACGAGAGCGACAAGGTGCTGCACGTGGAGCTGGTAAAAGAGATCGCCGACGAGCCGAACTACGAGGCTGCCCTGGCTGTCTTGAAGTAATCGCAACGCTGTACCCTGTGGGAGCTGGCCTTGCCAGCGATGCAGGCAGCACGCATGCCATGACACCCCGCCGAGCCCATCGCTGGCAAGGCCAGCTCCCACAGGCGGGTGTTTATTCGGGTATTGCGTGAAAAAGTGCGTAAAGTTGTAACGGCCTGGCCTTAGTCCAGGCCTTTTTTATTTATAGTTCAGCACTTTGCCAACGTCAGCTCTAGGTAAATAGCCGGTAAAGGCGCTTTGCTAAAACCGCTCTGTTGCTTATCGTTCAGCCTCCTCAAAAGATTCCTTTCGCACAATGGTCGATCAACCCATGCAATCCTCCGGTTCCCGTCATACCCGTCGCTGGCTTACAGGCCTGCTGATCCTGCTGCTGATTGCTGGCCTGTGCTGGTGGCTTTGGCCGGCCAAGACAGCGCACGCGCCAGCCGCCGGCGCAGCGGGCAAAGGCGGGCCTGGGGGTGGTCGGCCCGGGTTTGGCGCCTTTGCCGGGGCGGTGCCTGTGCGCGTCTCGCCAGCAACCGTTGGCGACTTCCCGCTGTACTACAAGGCGCTGGGCACGGTCACCGCGACCAATACGGTCAACGTGCGCAGCCGCGTGGCTGGCGAGCTGGTGAAGATCTACTTCCAGGAAGGGCAGCGGGTGAAGGCCGGTGACCTGCTGGCAGAGATCGACCCGCGCAGCTACCAGATCGCCCTGCAGCAAGCCGAAGGCACCCTGGCGCAAAACCAGGCGCAGCTGAAAAACGCGCAGATCGACTTCGAGCGCTATAAAGGCCTGTACGCCGAAGACAGCATCGCCAAGCAGAAGGTCGACACCGCAGAAGCGCTGCTTGGCCAGTACCAGGGCACTATCAAGACCAACCAGGCGGCGGTCAACGACGCCAAGCTGAACCTGGAATTCACCAAGATCCGCGCACCGATCAGCGGCCGCCTCGGCCTGCGTCAGCTCGACCTGGGCAACCTGGTGGCCGCCAACGACACCACCGCACTGGTGGTGATCACCCAGACCCAACCTATCACCGTGGCCTTCACCCTGCCGGAAACCAACCTGACGCCCGTGCTGACGCGCTTCCGTAGTGGCGCGCAACTGCCTGTGGAAGCCTGGGACCGTGGCGATACGCAGAAGCAGGCTGACGGCGTACTGCGCAGCCTCGACAACCAGATCGATGTCACCACCGGCACCCTGAAATTCAAGGCGTTCTTCGACAACCAGAGCGAAGTGCTGTTCCCCAACCAGTTCGTCAACGTGCGCCTGCTTGCCGATACCCTCAAGGGCGTCGTATTGGCCCCTTCGGCCGCGATCCAATTCGGTACCGACGGCACCTTCGCCTACGTGATGGAAGGCGACACCAAGGTGCGCATCCGCAACCTCAAGGTTGGCGCCAGCGATGGTGATCACACCGTGGTTACCGAAGGCCTGGCCAGTGGCGACCGAGTCGTCCTGGAGGGCACTGACCGCCTGCGCGACGGCAGTGACGTCGAAGTGGTCAACGACAGCAGCGACGTGCCGACCACTCCCGGCCAGCATTTGCAGGGCCAGGACAAGAAAGATGTGTCGGCCACCGACGCCAAGCCGGTAAAGGCTGACGCATGAACCTCTCGCGGCTGTTCATCCTGCGCCCGGTGGCGACCACACTGAGCATGCTGGCCATCGTCCTGGCCGGCCTGATCGCCTACAAGTTGCTGCCCGTGGCCGCCTTGCCCCAGGTCGATTACCCGACCATCCGGGTCATGACGCTGTACCCCGGTGCCAGCCCGCAGGTCATGACCAGCGCGGTGACGGCGCCGCTTGAACGCCAGTTCGGGCAGATGCCAGGGCTGACCCAGATGGCCTCGACCAGTTCTGGCGGCGCCTCGGTGCTGACCCTGCGCTTCAGCCTCGAAATGAACATGGACGTCGCCGAGCAGCAGGTCCAGGCCGCGATCAACGCCGCCACCAACCTGCTGCCAAGCGACCTGCCGGCGCCGCCGGTGTACAACAAGGTCAACCCGGCCGACACCCCGGTGCTGACCCTGGCGATCACCTCCAAGACCATGTTGTTGCCCAAGCTCAACGACCTGGTCGATACCCGTGTCGCGCAGAAAATCGCCCAGATCAGCGGCGTCGGCATGGTCAGCATCGCCGGCGGGCAGCGCCAGGCTGTGCGAATCAAGGTCAACCCGGAGGCGCTGGCGTCTGCCGGCCTCAACCTTAGCGATGTGCGCACGCTGATCGGCGCGTCCAACGTCAACCAGCCCAAGGGCAACTTCGATGGCCCGACCCGGGTATCGATGCTTGATGCCAACGACCAGCTGCGTTCCCCCGAGGAATACGCCAACCTGATCCTGGCCTACAAGAACGGTGCGCCGCTGCGTTTGAAGGATGTCGCCGAGATCGTCGACGGCGCCGAGAACGAGCGCCTGGCCGCCTGGGCCAACCAGAACCAGGCCGTGTTGCTGAATATCCAGCGTCAGCCGGGTGCCAACGTCATCGAAGTGGTCGACCGGATCAAGACCCTGCTGCCGACCATCACCGACAACCTGCCAGCCGGCCTGGACGTGGTCGTCCTCACCGACCGCACCCAGACCATTCGCGCCTCGGTCAAGGACGTGCAGCATGAGCTGCTGATCGCCATCGTGCTGGTAGTGATGGTTACCTTCGTGTTCCTGCGCCGCTTCAGCGCCACGATCATCCCCTCGATTGCCGTGCCGCTGTCGCTGATCGGCACCTTTGGGGTGATGTACCTGGCGGGTTTCTCGATCAACAACCTGACGCTGATGGCCCTGACCATCGCCACGGGCTTTGTGGTCGACGATGCCATCGTCATGCTGGAGAACATCTCGCGGCATATCGAGGAAGGTGAGACTCCGATGCAGGCGGCGCTCAAGGGCGCGCGGCAGATCGGCTTTACCCTGATCTCGCTGACCTTCTCGCTGATCGCGGTACTGATCCCGCTGCTGTTCATGGCTGATGTGGTCGGCCGGCTGTTCCGCGAGTTCGCCATTACCCTGGCGGTGGCCATCCTGATTTCCCTGGTGGTTTCGCTGACCCTGACGCCGATGATGTGCGCGCGCTTGCTCAAGCGTGAGCCAAAAGAGGAAGACCAGGGCCGCTTCTACCGCGCCAGCGGTGCCTGGATCGACTGGCTGATCGGGCACTACGGCCGCATGCTGACCTGGGTACTGCGCCATCAACCGCTGACCCTGCTGGTGGCGATCGCGACCATGGGCCTGACGGTGGTGCTGTACCTGATGGTGCCCAAGGGCTTCTTCCCGGTGCAGGACACCGGGGTGATCCAGGGCATCTCCGAAGCGCCGCAGTCGGTGTCGTTCGCCGCCATGAGCCAGCGCCAGCAAGAGCTGAGCGCGATCATCCTCAAGGACCCGGCCGTGCAAAGCCTGTCGTCCTACATCGGCGTCGATGGCGACAACGCCACGCTCAACAGCGGCCGCGTGCTGATCAACCTCAAGCCGCACAGCGAACGTGACATCACGGCCACCCAGGTGATCGACCGCTTGCAGCCGCAACTGGACAGATTGGTCGGTATCCGTCTGTTCATGCAGCCGGTGCAGGACCTGAGCATCGAAGACCGCGTCAGCCGCACGCAGTACCAGTTCAGCCTGTCCTCGCCGGACGCCGAGCTGCTGTCGCTGTGGACCGGCAAGCTGGTCGATGCCTTGCACGAGCGCCCGGAGCTCAAGGACGTTGCCAGCGACCTGCAAGACAAGGGCCTGCAGGTCTACCTGGCGATTGACCGCGACGCAGCCAGCCGTCTTGGGGTCAACGTCGCCGATATCACCAACGCCCTGTTCGACGCTTTCGGCCAGCGCCAGATCTCGACCATCTACACCCAGGCCAGCCAGTACCGCGTGGTATTGCAGGCGGCTGCGGCGGCGAACATCGGCCCGGAGGTGCTTGACCAGATCCACGTCAAGACCACCGACGGCGGCCAGGTCCGGCTGTCGAGCCTGGCCCGCGTCGAGCAGCGCCAGGCGCAGTTGGCGATAGCCCATATTGGCCAGTTCCCGGCGGTGATGATGTCGTTCAACCTGGCCGAGGGCGTGTCCCTGGGCGAGGGCGTGCAGGTGATCGAACAGGTACAGAAAGACATCGGCATGCCATTGGGTGTGCAGACGCGCTTCCAGGGCGCGGCCGAAGCCTTCCAGGCTTCGCTGTCGAGCACCTTGCTGCTGATCCTCGCGGCGGTGGTGACCATGTACATCGTGCTGGGCGTGCTCTACGAGAGCTACATCCACCCGATCACCATCCTCTCGACCTTGCCATCGGCGGCGGTGGGTGCCTTGCTGGCGTTGCTCCTGAGTGGCAATGACCTGGGCATGATCGCGATCATCGGGATCATCCTGCTGATCGGTATCGTCAAGAAGAACGCCATCATGATGATCGACTTCGCCCTGGAGGCGGAGCGGCATCAGGGCATGGACCCGCAGACCGCCATCTACCGCGCGGCCATGCTGCGCTTCCGGCCGATCCTGATGACCACGCTGGCGGCGCTGTTCGGCGCCATTCCGCTGATGCTGGCCAGCGGCTCGGGTGCCGAGCTGCGCCAGCCGCTGGGCCTGGTGATGGTTGGCGGGTTGCTGCTGAGCCAGGTGCTGACGCTGTTCACCACGCCGGTGATCTACCTGTACTTCGACCGCCTGGCACGCCGCTGGCGTCGTCAGCCTGACGCACAACAGGCTGACGCATGAACCTTTCCGGACCCTTTATCCGCCGCCCGGTAGCGACCATGCTGCTGAGCCTGGCAATCATGCTGCTGGGCGGTGTCAGCTTCGGCTTGCTGCCGGTTGCACCGTTGCCGCAGATGGACTTCCCGGTGATCGTGGTGTCGGCGAGTTTGCCCGGCGCGAGCCCGGAGGTCATGGCGTCCACGGTGGCGACGCCGCTGGAGCGTTCCCTGGGCAGCATTGCCGGGGTCAACACCCTGACCAGCCGTTCCAGCCAGGGCTCGACCCGGGTGATCCTCGGCTTCGACCTGGGCCGCGACATCGACGGCGCGGCCCGCGAGGTGCAGGCGGCGATCAATGCCACGCGCAACCTGCTGCCCAGCGGCATGCGCAGCATGCCGACCTACAACAAGATCAACCCGGCGCAGGCGCCGATCATGGTCTTGTCGCTGACTTCCACGGTGTTGCAGAAGGGCCAGCTGTACGACCTGGCCTCGACCATCCTGTCGCAAAGCCTGTCGCAAGTGCCGGGGGTCGGCGAGGTGCAGATCGGCGGCAGTTCGTTGCCGGCCGTGCGCATCGAGCTCGAACCGCAACTGCTCAACCAGTACGGGGTCAGCCTCGACGAGGTGCGCCAGACCATTGCCAATGCCAACCAGCGTCGCCCCAAGGGCTTTATCGAGGACGAGCAGCGCAGCTGGCAGGTACAGGCCAATGACCAGTTGGAGAAGGCCAAGGACTACGAGCCCCTGGTGATCCGCTACCAGGACGGCTCGGTGCTGCGCCTGAGCCATGTGGCGAAGATCACCGACGGCGTGGAGAACCGCTACAACAGCGGCTTCTTCAATGACGAGCAGGCCGTGTTGCTGGTGATCAACCGCCAGACCGGGGCCAACATCATCGAGACCGTGGCGAAGATTCGCGAGCAGTTGCCGGCCCTGGAAGCGCTGATGCCGGCGAGCGTCAAGGTCGATGTGGCCATGGACCGTTCGCCGGTGATCAACGCCACGCTGAAGGAGGCCGAGCACACCCTGCTGATCGCGGTGGCGCTGGTGATCCTGGTGGTGTTCCTGTTCCTTGGCAACCTGCGCGCCTCGCTGATCCCGACCCTGGCGGTGCCGGTGTCGCTGGTGGGGACCTTCGCGGTGATGTACCTGTGCGGGTTCTCGCTGAACAACCTTTCGCTGATGGCGCTGATCCTCGCGACCGGCCTGGTGGTGGACGACGCCATCGTGGTGCTGGAGAACATTTCCCGGCATATCGACCAGGGCATGTCGCCGATGCGCGCGGCCTTCCTCGGGTCCAAGGAAGTGGGCTTCACGCTGCTGGCGATGAACGCCTCGCTGGTGGCGGTGTTTGTCTCGATCCTGTTCATGGGCGGGATCGTCGAGTCGCTGTTTCGCGAGTTCTCGATCACCCTGGCGGCGGCGATCATCGTTTCGCTGGTGGTGTCGCTGACACTCACGCCGATGCTCTGTGCGCGCTGGCTCAAACCTCACCAAAGTGGCGAGCAGACCCGCCTGCAACGCTGGAGCGAAGGCCTCAACCAACGCATGATGGCCGGCTACGACCGCGCCCTGGGCTGGGTGCTGCGCCATCGGCGCCTGACCTTGGCGAGTTTGCTGGTGACCATCGTGGTCAATGTGGCGCTGTATGTGGTGGTGCCCAAGACCCTGATGCCGCAGCAGGACACCGGCCAGTTGATGGGCTTTGTGCGCGGCGACGACGGCCTGTCGTTCGCGGTGATGCAGCCGAAAATGGAAATCTACCGGCGCGCCTTGCTCAAGGACCCGGCGGTGGAGAGCGTGGCCGGCTTTATCGGCGGCAACAGCGGCATCAACAACGCCATGGTGCTGGTGCGCCTCAAGCCGATCAAGGAACGCAAGGAGTCGGCGCAGAAGATCATCGAGCGCCTGCGCAAGAACATGCCCAAGGTGCCGGGCGGGCGGCTGTTCCTGATGGCCGACCAGGACCTGCAGTTTGGTGGCGGCGGTCATGACCAGAGCAGTTCGCAGTTCCTCTACACCTTGCAGAGCAGTGACCTTGCCGCGCTGCGGACCTGGTACCCGAAAGTGGTGGCGGCGTTCAAGGCGCTGCCCGAGCTGACCGCTATCGATGCCCGCGAGGGCAGTGGTACCCAGCAGGTGACGCTGGTGGTCGACCGCGATCAGGCCAAGCGCATGGGTATCGACATGAACATGGTCACCGCCGTGCTCAACAATGCCTACAGCCAGCGGCAGATTTCGACCATCTATGACAGCCTGAACCAGTATCAGGTGGTGATGGAGATCAACCCGAAATACGCCCAGGACCCGCGTTCGCTCGAGCAGATCCAGGTGATCACTGCCGATGGCGCGCGCGTGCCGCTGTCAGCCTTCGCCCGTTACGAAAACAGCCTGGCCGAAGACCGCGTCAGTCACGAAGGGCAGTTTGCCTCCGAGGACATCTCCTTCGACGTTGCCGAAGGCGTCAGCCAGGACGTCGCCATGGCGGCCATCGAGCGCGCGGTGGCGAAGGTCGGTTTGCCGGAAGAAGTGATCGCCAAGCTCGGTGGCACCGGGGACGCCTTTACCAAGAGCCAGCAGGGTCAGCCGTGGATGATCCTCGGCGCGCTGCTGGCGGTGTACCTGGTGTTGGGGATTCTCTACGAGAGCTACATCCACCCGCTGACCATTCTCTCGACCTTGCCGTCGGCCGGGGTCGGCGCGTTGCTCACGCTGTACGTGGTAGGCAGCGAGTTCAGCCTGATTTCGTTGTTGGGGCTGTTCCTGCTGATCGGGGTGGTGAAGAAGAACGCCATCCTGATGATCGACCTGGCGTTGCAACTGGAGCGCCACGAGGGCATGAGCCCTGAAGAGTCGATCCGTCGGGCCTGCCTGCTGCGTTTGCGGCCGATCCTGATGACCACGCTGGCGGCGATCCTTGGTGCCTTGCCGTTGCTGCTGAGCACTGCCGAAGGCGCCGAAATGCGCCAGCCGCTGGGCCTGACCATCATTGGCGGGCTGGTCTTCAGCCAGATCCTTACGCTTTTCACCACTCCGGTGGTTTACCTCTACCTGGACCGCCTGCGCCATCGCTTCAACCGTTGGCGCGGAGTGCGGACCGATGCTGCCCTGGAAACTCCGCTATGACCGAACATCCAATGCCCGCCGAGCGCTCGTTGCAGCGCCTGTTCAGCGCCCGTGGCTCGCGCCTGCTGAGTGCCAGCCTGTGCGTGCTGATGCTCAGCGCCTGCACCCTGAGCCCGGACTACCAGCGCCCGGAGATGACTACGCCAGCGCAGTTCAAGCAGGCTGAAGGCTGGACCCAGGCCAACCCGTCCGATGCCCTGGCCAGGGGTGCCTGGTGGGAGTTGTATGGCGATGCGCAGCTCAACAGCCTGATCGAGCAGCTCAATGCCAGCAACCAGACTGTCGCGCAGTCCGAAGCCCAGTACCGTCAGGCACTGGCGTTGGTCAACAGCTCGCGCGGCGCCTTGTTCCCGAGCCTGGACCTGAAGGCCGGCAAGACCCGCTCAAGCCAGGGCACCGGGAGCAGCAGTTCCAGCCTGAGCAACAACAGCAGCGGTATTCGCGACACCTACAGCACCACCCTGGGGGTGAGTTGGGAGCTGGACTTGTGGGGCAAGCTGCGCGATGGCCTCACAGCCAATGAAGCGAGTGCAGAGGCCAGCTTTGCCGACCTGGCCTCGATTCGCCTGAGCCAACAGTCGCTGCTGGTGCAGAATTATTTGAAGTTGCGGGTGATGGATGAGCAGAAGCGCTTGCTCGAGGCCACAGTGGCGGCTTATGAGCGCTCGCTCAAGCTGACCCAGAACCAGTACCGCGCCGGTGTGTCTGGCCAGGATGCAGTGGCCCAGGCGCAGACCCAGCTCAAGGGCACCCAGGCCGACCTGATCGACCTGGTTTGGCAGCGTGCGCAATTGGAGAACGCCATTGCGGTACTGATGGGCAAGGCCCCCGCGGAGTTTTCCCTGGCGCAAACCGAGGACATTCCTACCTTGCCGCAAGTGCCGAGCGCCTTGCCGTCGCAGTTGCTTGAGCGCCGTCCCGACATCGCTTCGGCAGAGCGCAAGGTGATGTCGGCCAACGCCAGTATTGGCGTCGCACGTGCGGCGTATTTCCCGGACCTGACCTTGAGCATGAGCGGTGGCTACAGCAGTAGCAGCTTCAAGGACTGGATCAGCCTGCCGAACCGTTTCTGGTCGGTGGGGCCGCAGTTGGCCATGACCTTGTTCGATGCCGGCAAGCGTTCGGCGGAAGTGGACCGCACGGTGGCGGTGTATGACCAGACCGTGGCGCAGTACCGCCAGGCGGTGCTGGATGGGTTCCGCGAGGTGGAGGATTACCTGGTGCAGTTGCGGGTATACGAGGACGAGGCGCAGGTGCGCGCTGAAGCCCTGGTTGCTGCGCGGGAGTCGCTGCGCCTGACCGAGAACCAGTACAAGGCCGGTTTGATCGACTATCTGGATGTGGTGAACGTGCAAACCACGGCGCTGAGCAACGAGCGCAGTGTGTTGACCTTGCGCCAGGGGCAACTGGTAGCCAGCGTGCAGTTGATTGCCGCGCTGGGTGGCGGCTGGGATGGACAGCTGGAGGCAGAGCCCAAGCCTTGATGGGAGCAACTGTCGTGCACACCTTTTGTAGCCGCTGCCGACAGGCTGCGCTGGAGCCCGTGAGGGCTCCCAGGGGCTGCGCCTGCTATGCAGGCGAGCGCAGCCTGACGGCAGCGGCTACAGCGAATGATTGCGCAACAATCACCTAGATCAAGTTCGCCAGCCAATCCATGAAAGCCCGCACCGCAGGCTCGCGCTCCCGGCCCGGCACGCACACGGCCGCGTAGTGTGCCGCCGGCAGGCGAATATCTTCGCGCCACGGCACCAGCAGCCCACGCGCCAGGCTGTCCGACACCAGCACATTGCTCGCCAGCACCAGCCCATGCCCGGCCATCGCCGCCTGCAAAGCATACTGCTCGTCATCGTAGCCATGACGAATCGCCCGCCCAAGCCAATCCTCATGCCCAGCCTGCGCGCACCAGTGCTCCCAGTCGATAGGCAACTGCGTAGCGGATATCCACGGCGCATCGATCAGTTCCAGGGCGCCGTCAGCCTCTGGCACGCGCCAGCCGGGCGGGGCATACACCGAAAAATGCTCATCGAACAACGGCAGCGCATACAACGACGGGTCCGTGCTGAACGTCGCGCGTATCGCCAGGTCCAGCGAGCTGTCACGGTGCAGGTCGATTACCTGGTTATGGGTCTGCACCCGCACGCGGATCTGCGGATGGCGCCGATGAAACTCGCCCAGCCGAGGTATCAGCCACAGGCTGGCAAACGCGGCGGTGGTCGTCAGGTTCAGTTGCAATGGGTCAGGCTCGCACTGGAACGCCGCCAAGCTCAGGTGAATGTCATGCAACGCGGCATGTACCTGCCGTTGCAACCGCTCGCCATTGGTGTTGAGCAACACACCCTGGCCGGTGCGGGTGAACAGCTGCACGCCGAGTGACGTTTCCAGGGTCTTGATCTGGTGGGAAATCGCCGCGGGGGTGACCACCAATTCATCGGCAGCCGCCTTGAAGCCACCCAGACGGGCAGCGGATTCGAACGCACGCAGGGCAGTCAATGGTAGCTTGGCGAACACGCTGATGAACCAGATTGAGGGTGGCTCAATCTAGCTCAATTGCACCCCTGTCTCAATGCGCCTAGCCTGCCAGGCAGTACCGGATCAGGAGCCACACCATGCAAGGCGCACCGCGCAAGATCGTCCAGGCGGTTCTCTATGAAGCCATTGCCGTGGCCTGCGTCGCCCCGGCACTGGCGCTGGCGTTCGATGAGGGCATGGCCCATTCGACGGCGTTGTCGTTCATCCTCTCCGCCGTGGCCTTGCTGTGGAACATGCTCTACAACGGCGCTTTCGAGTACTGGGAAGCGCGCCAGGCGCAACGTACCCGCACGTTCACCCGGCGCCTGGTCCACGCCTTTGGTTTTGAAGGCGGGCTGGTGCTGATCCTGCTGCCGGTGGTGGCCTACTGGCTGCAGATCAGCCTGATGGCCGCGCTGGCTACCAATATCGCCTTGTTCGCCTTCTTCTTCGTCTACGCCTTCGTGTTCCAGTGGGCCTTCGACCGGGTGTTCGATGTACCGGCTTCCGCGCGCCCTTGCCTGGAAGGCAACGAGTGATTGACTTGCTCAATCGGCTAGGCTAGTTTCGCTGGCATGACGACATTCCTGCACTTGCCACAGCACAGCATTATTACCGCCATTATCAGATTGGCGGGCTAGCTGGCACTTGCACCTAACCCGCCCTGGAGGCGGGTTTTTTCTCTCTGACTCCTGGGCACTACAAAAAAACCAGGAGTCACCGATGACCAGCCTTACCGTTTGCCCCAGCACCCCGACTGCGCCACTGAGCCTGCTGTCGGACTACGTGCGCCGCATTCTTGCCGCTCCGGTATATGACCTGGCCATTGAAACGCCCCTGCAGCCGGCTCGCGCCTTGTCTGAACACCTGGGCAACCAGGTACTGCTCAAGCGTGAAGACCTGCAACCGACCTTTTCCTTCAAGATCCGTGGTGCCTACAACCGGCTGAGCAAGCTGACCCAGGCCCAGCGCGAGTGCGGCGTGATCACCGCATCGGCCGGTAACCACGCCCAGGGCGTGGCGCTGGCGGCGCGGGAACTGGGCATGCAGGCGACCATCGTCATGCCGACCACCACGCCGGAACTGAAAGTCGAAGGCGTGCGCTCCCGTGGCGGTCAGGTGGTGCTGCATGGCGACAGCTTCCCGCGCGCGCTGGCCCATGCCCTGCAACTGGCGCAGAGCGAGGGCGCAACATTCATCCCGCCGTTCGATGACCCGGACGTGATCGCCGGGCAGGGCACCGTGGCCATGGAAATCCTGCGCCAACAGCCGGGCCCGCTGGACGCGATCTTCGTGCCGGTGGGTGGCGGCGGGCTGATCGCCGGGATCGCCGCCTACGTCAAATACCTGCGCCCGCAGGTCAAGGTCATCGGCGTCGAGCCACTGGACTCCAACTGCCTGCAAGCGGCGTTGCAGGCGGGCGAGCGGGTGATCCTGCCGCAAGTCGGCAGCTTCGCCGAGGGCGTGGCGGTGGCGCAGATCGGCGCCCATTGTTTCGAGCTGGCCCGGCATTTCGTTGACGAGGTCATCACCGTGAGCAGTGATGAGCTGTGTGCAGCGATCAAGGACATCTACGACGACACCCGCTCGATCACCGAGCCGTCCGGCGCATTGGCCGTAGCCGGGATCAAGAAATATGTGGCGGCCACGGGCGCCCGTGGGCAGACCCTGGTGGCCATCGATTCGGGCGCCAACGTCAATTTCGACCGCCTGCGCCATGTGGCCGAGCGCGCCGAACTGGGCGAGCAGCGCGAGGCGATCATCGCCGTGACCATCCCCGAGCAGCCCGGCAGCTTCCGCGCGTTCTGCCAGGCACTGGGGCGCCGGCAGATCACCGAGTTCAACTACCGCTATTACCCGGGCAAGGAAGCCCGCCTGTTTGTCGGCGTGCAGACCCACCCGCAGAACGACCCGCGCGAGCAATTGCTGGGCAGCCTGGCCGGGCAGGGCTATGAGGTGCTGGACCTGACCGACAACGAGCTGGCCAAGCTGCATGTGCGACACACCGTGGGCGGCCATGCAGGGCCGGCGGCAGGCGAGGTGGTGATGCGCTTCGAGTTCCCGGAGCGGCCGGGGGCCTTGCTGGGCTTCCTTGAACGGCTGGGCAAGCGCTGGAACATCAGCCTGTTCCATTACCGCAACCATGGCGCCGCCGAAGCGCGGGTGTTCGCTGCGCTGCAAGTTCCGCCTGACGAACGCGCCGACCTGCCCACCGCCCTGGATGCCATGGGTTACCGCTACTGGGATGAAACCGACAACCCTGCGTATCGGCTGTTCCTTGGCTGAGGCGGTTTTGCCCCAGATCAACACGGGGCAGGGCATAGAGGCGGATCCTTTAGGCATGAAACATTGCCTGAGGGATACGCCATGAGCAGCACGTTTTTCATTCCCGCCGTGAACATCATGGGCATCGATTGCCTGGCACAAGCGCTGGACGCGATGGTCGGCTACGGCTTTCGCAAAGCGCTGATCGTGACTGATGAAGGGCTGGCCAAGGCCGGCATTGCCGAGCGGCTTGCCGAGCAGTTGGCCGTGCGCGACATCGATGCGGTGGTGTTCGATGGCGCCAAGCCCAACCCGAGCATCGCCAATGTCGAGCAAGGCCTGGCGATGCTGACGCGTGAAGGCTGCGATTTCGTGGTGTCGCTGGGCGGTGGCTCGCCGCATGACTGTGCCAAGGGCATTGCCCTGTGTGCGACCAATGGCGGGCATATCCGTGACTATGAAGGTGTCGACCGCTCGAGCAAGCCGCAACTGCCGCTGGTCGCGATCAACACCACGGCGGGTACGGCCAGTGAGATGACGCGTTTTTGCATCATCACCGATGAGGCGCGCCACGTGAAAATGGCAATCGTCGACCGCAATGTCACGCCGCTGTTGTCGGTCAACGATCCGGCGCTGATGGTCGGCATGCCCAAGTCGCTGACGGCGGCCACCGGCATGGATGCATTGACCCATGCCATCGAGGCCTATGTGTCGACGGCGGCCACGCCGATTACTGACGCGTGCGCGATCAAGGCTATCGAGATGATCAGCGTCAACCTGCGTCAGGCGGTAGCGGACGGCGAGGATCTGCAGGCGCGGGAAAACATGGCGTATGCGCAGTTCCTCGCGGGGATGGCGTTCAACAATGCCTCGCTGGGCTATGTGCATGCCATGGCGCACCAGTTGGGCGGCTTCTATGACTTGCCGCATGGCGTGTGCAACGCCGTGCTGTTGCCGCATGTGCAGCGCTTCAACGCAGCCGTGAGCGGTGCGCGCCTGCGTGATGTGGCCAAGGCGTTGGGCGTGGATGTAGCGCGGATGGGCGAGGCGGCGGGGAGTGCGGCGGCTATCGATGCCATCGAGCAGTTGAGCCGCGACATTGGCATTCCGGAAGGTTTGGCGGTGCTCGGGGCGCGTCAGGAGGATGTCGCCCTGCTGGCGGTCAACGCGCTGAAGGACGCCTGTGGGCTGACCAACCCTCGGCCGGCTAGCCAGGCGGAGATTGAAGGGATATTTGTCGCGGCCTTCTAGGCGCTATCGCGGGACGAGCTGAACTGGCCTAATGATT
>NZ_JAMDGY010000043.1 GCF_028656955.1 Pseudomonas fontis | reverse complement strand
GGGTTTTGTCTTTGTGCGCGGAAATTTCCTGTAGTGTTCTCTGACTTTGGTTGTGCTCCCACAAATGGGACGAGCGCACTAGAATAGAGCCCAGCGTTTTAATTCAGAATCCTTCTATGTCCGACCCTGTCGAATCTTCTCCGCTCGTCGATCTACCGCTGGACCAGTTGGTTGCCTGTCACGAGTGCGATCTGCTGATGCGCAAGCCGGTGCTCAAGCATGACGAAAAAGCCGAGTGTCCGCGGTGTGGCTATGAGCTTTATGCGCACCGCCACAATGTGGTCCAGCGCAGCCTGGCTTTGGTCTTGGCGGCGTTGCTGCTCTATGTGCCGGCAAACTTTCTACCGATTATGCAGCTCCACCTGTTGGGGCAGAACGCTGATGACACTGTCTGGACTGGCGTTCTAGGCCTGTACAACAGCGGTATGGCGGGCGTCGCCGTGGTGGTGTTCCTGTGCAGCATGGCCATCCCGTTACTTAAGCTGCTGTGCCAACTCGCCGTGCTGTTGACCATTCGCCTGAACGTTGGGCGCAGCTATGGCCTGCTGCTGTATCGCATTTATCACCACCTGCGTGACTGGGGCATGCTCGAGGTCTACCTGATGGGCGTGCTGGTCGCCATCGTCAAGCTTGTCGACCTTGCCGAGCTCAGCCTTGGCCTTGGCTTGCTCTGTTTTATCAGCCTATTGCTGGTCCAGGTCTGGTTGGAAGTGGTGATGTCCCCCCACCAGATATGGGTAGCCTTGTCGGGAGAAGACGTCCATGCGGGCGATTGATGCAGGAATATTGATCTGCTGCGAATGTCACGAGCTCAATCGCCAGGAGGAGGGCGTCGACGAACAGACCTGCACGCGTTGCGGTGCGTTGGTACACGCCCGTCGCCCGAACAGCCTGGTGCGTACCTGGGCGCTGCTGATTGCTGCCGCCATTCTGTATATCCCGGCCAACGTGCTGCCGATCATGACGGTCAGTGCCTTGGGGCAGGGCAGCCCGGACACCATCATGTCCGGCGTCATCACGCTGATGAAGCACGGCATGTTTCCGATTGCCGCCGTGGTGTTTATCGCCAGTATCCTGGTACCGACCTTCAAGTTGGTCGGCATTGCCCTGTTGCTGTACTCAGTACAGCGTCACCAGCCGTTGTCAGCCAGGCAGCGGATCCTGATGTACCGTTTTATTGAATTCATCGGCCGCTGGTCCATGCTCGATATTTTCGTGATCGCCATTCTTGTGGCCGTAGTGAATTTCGGGCGTATTGCCAGTGTCGAAGCCAATCTGGGCGCCGTCGCCTTCGCCACCGTGGTGATTTTGACGATGCTCGCTGCAGTAACTTTTGATCCCCGACTGATTTGGGATAACACGGAGTCGGATGACGACCATGAGTGATTTGCCTACGGCTAAAACCCGCCCAGCTTCCAATTGGTCGGCTATCTGGATCCTGCCCCTGATCGCCCTGGTCATCGGTGGCTGGCTGGGCTGGCAAGCCTACCGCGATGCGGGCATCAACATCGAAGTGCGCTTCAGCAGTGGTGAGGGGATTGTCGCCAACAAGACCGAGGTGTTCTACAAGGGCATGTCGGTGGGCAAGGTGAAGAGCCTTGTGCTGGATGACAAGGGCAGCAATACCGGGGTGATCGCCACCATCGAGATGAACCAGGCTGCTGAATCCCACCTACGTACCGGCACTCGTTTCTGGCTGGTGAAGCCAAGCGTGTCGCTGGCGGGGATCACCGGCCTTGAGACGCTCGTTTCCGGTAACTACATTGCCGTGAGCCCGGGAGAGGGCGAGCCGACCAAGCGCTTCAAGGCGTTGTCTGAGGCGCCGCCGCTGTCGGACAGTGAGCCAGGGCTGCATCTCACGCTAAAGGCTGACCGCCTCGGCTCGCTGGACCGTGACAGCCCGGTGTTCTACAAGCAGATCCAGGTCGGTCGGGTGAAGAGCTACCGCCTGTCCGAGGATCAAGGCACGGTAGAGATCAAGGTCTTCATTGAGCCTGCCTACGCCTCGCTGGTGCGTAAATACACGCGCTTCTGGAATGCCAGTGGTATCAGCATCGATGCCAACCTGTCCGGGGTGAAAGTGCGCAGCGAGTCCTTGGCCAGTATCGTTGCCGGGGGTATCGCCTTCGCGACGCCGGAGCATCGCAAGGACAGCCCGCCCACCGACCCGAGCCTGCCGTTCCGCCTGTATGAAGACTTTGATGCTGCCCAGGCGGGCATCCGGGTCAAGGTCAAGCTGACGGACTTCGAGGGCTTGCAGGCAGGTCGCACGCCGGTGATGTACAAAGGCATCCAGGTCGGTTCGCTGAAAACCCTGAAGGTCGACTCCGATCTGACCAGTGCCATGGCCGAGCTGACGCTGGACCCATTGGCTGAAGACTACCTGGTGGCAGGCACGCAGTTCTGGGTGGTCAAGCCATCCATCTCGCTGGCCGGTATCACCGGGCTGGAAGCGTTGGTGAAAGGTAACTACATCGCCATTCGTCCGGGTGACAAAGGCGCGACACCGCAGCGTGAGTTTGAAGCACGGGCCAAGGCACCCCCGCTGGACCTGAAGGCTCCGGGCCTGCATCTGGTGCTGTTCAGCGACAACCTGGGTTCGCTGGAGGTCGGTAGCCCGATCCTCTATCGCCAGGTCAAGGTGGGTACGGTGCAGAGTTACCAGTTCTCGAAAAAGCAGAACCGCCTGCTGATCGGCGTGCACATCGAGAAAGAGTACGAAAAGCTGGTGAATGGCTCGACGCGCTTCTGGAATGCCAGCGGGATCACCCTGACGGGTGGGTTGTCGGGTATCCAGATCAAGAGCGAATCGCTGCAGAGCCTGATGGCTGGTGGCATCGCCTTTGATACACCGCGCCCGAATGTGCCGCTTAAGCGGCATATTCCCTGGTTCCGCCTGAATGAGAACCAGGAGGCGGCCAACCTGGCGGGTACCCCGATCACCATCAAGGTCGATCGGGGTGACGGGCTCAAGGCGGGCACGCCCATTCGCCTCAAGGGGCTGGATATCGGCAAGGTCGAGTCTGTCGACTTGAGTGATGACCTGCAGTCGGTATTGCTCAAGGCGCGTATCACGCAGGTGCCGGAGAAGATTGCGCGGGTGGGAACTCAGTTCTGGGTGGTCAAGCCGGCGCTGGGGATCGTCAAGACCGCCAACCTGGAAACCCTGGTGACTGGCCAGTACCTGGAAGTGCAGCCGGCGGTGAAGAATGCCGGGCCACAGAGCAGTTTTGTGGCATTGCCGGACGCACCGCAGGTCAGCGAGCGTGAGGAGGGCCTGTCATTGACGCTCAGCGCGGCGCGCCGTGGCTCGATCAAGCCGGGTGTGCCCGTGACCTACCGTGAGATCGCAGTCGGCAAGGTAACCGGTTATGAATTGGGCCAGACGGCGGACCGGGTACTTATCCACATCCTGATTGAGCCGCGCTATGCGTCGCTGGTGCGAGGCGGTAGCCGCTTCTGGAACAGCAGTGGCTTCGGCTTCGAGCTTGGGCTGTTCAAGGGGGCTACGGTGCGTACCGAGTCGCTGGAAACGCTGATCGAGGGTGGGATTGCCTTTGCGACGCCAGATGGCGAGAAGATGGGCAACCCGGCCAGGCCACAGCAGACCTTCGCCCTGTTCGACAAGGCTGAGGATGAATGGCTGCAGTGGGCGCCGAAGATCCAGATCGGCAAATAAGGGCAGGCTAGGGCCACATTGTGGCCCTTTCGCCGGCAAGGCAGGCTCTCGCAGACCGCTGATACTGTGGGAGGTCAGCCTTCAAAAAGGTACCCCCCAACAAATCGCAGGCAATAAAAAACCGACCCTAGGGTCGGTCTTTTAACAAGCGTGTCGCTTAGGCAGCTTCTTTCAGTGCCTTGATATGGCCATTCAGACGGCCTTTATGGCGAGCAGCTTTGTTCTTGTGGATGATACCTTTATCGGCCATACGGTCGATAACTGGTACAGCCAGGACGTAAGCAGCTTGCGCTTTGTCGGCGTCTTTTGCGTCAATGGCTTTAACTACATTCTTGATGTAGGTGCGGACCATGGAACGCAGGCTGGCGTTGTGGCTGCGACGCTTCTCAGCCTGTTTTGCACGTTTTTTGGCGGAAGGTGAGTTGGCCACCGTCGAGCTCCTCGAAAGACTTGGTAAATAGCAAACAAAATAGGCCGCGAATCATGCCGATGAGTTCATCGGATGTCAAGAGCACTTGAGCGGTTCTGCTGAGTGGTCATTGCTTCCGTCGGGGTGATTCCCTTCTGGCGCACGACCTGTAAACTCGGGAGTTTTTGCTCTGCCTACTTTGCGCGGCGGAGTATCGCATACTTTGGACGCCTTTCGGCCTGTCCTTCATCCATCTGGCATGAAAAACTTTCGATGAACCTCCTAAAATCCCTGGCCGCAGTCAGTTCCATCACCATGGTGTCGCGGGTGCTGGGCTTTGTGCGCGATACCATCCTGGCGCGGATTTTCGGCGCCGGCGTTGCCACAGACGCCTTTTTCATTGCGTTCAAGCTGCCCAACCTGCTGCGACGGATCTTTGCCGAAGGGGCGTTTTCCCAGGCGTTCGTGCCTATCCTGGCCGAATATAAAAATCAGCAAGGTGAGGAAGCGACCCGCACTTTTGTCGCTTATGTCGCCGGCCTGCTGACCCTGGTACTGGCAGTAGTGACCCTGCTTGGCATCCTGGCCGCCCCCTGGGTGGTGTGGGTGACGGCGCCAGGGTTCGTCGACAGCGAAGAAAAATTCCAGCTGACCACCGACCTGCTGCGGATCACTTTCCCTTATATATTACTGATCTCGCTGTCCTCGCTGGCCGGGGCCATCCTCAATACCTGGAATCGTTTCTCGGTGCCGGCGTTCGTGCCGACCCTGCTGAACGTGGCAATGATCTTCTTCGCGCTGTTCCTTACACCCTATTTCAACCCGCCGGTCATGGCGCTGGGTTGGGCGGTACTGGTCGGCGGCCTGCTGCAGTTGCTCTATCAACTGCCGCACCTGAAAAAGATCGGCATGCTGGTACTGCCACGCCTCAATGTGTGCGATACCGGCGTATGGCGGGTGCTCAAGCAGATGCTGCCGGCGATCCTCGGTGTTTCGGTCAGCCAGATCTCGCTGATCATCAACACCATCTTCGCCTCGTTCCTGGTTGCCGGCTCCGTGTCGTGGATGTACTACGCCGACCGCCTGATGGAGCTACCGTCCGGCGTGCTGGGCGTGGCGTTGGGCACGATCCTGCTACCGACCCTGGCCAAGACCTACGCCAACAAGGACCGTCACGAATACTCGCGCATCCTCGATTGGGGCCTGCGCCTGTGCTTCATGCTGGTATTGCCGTGCACCCTGGCCATGGCCATCCTGGCCGAGCCGCTGACAGTCGCACTGTTCCAGTACGGCAAGTTCAGCGCTTTTGATGCGTTGATGACCCAGCGCGCGCTGATCGCCTATTCGGTCGGTTTGCTCGGCATCATCCTGGTCAAGGTGCTTGCCCCGGGCTTCTATGCCCAGCAGAACATCCGCACGCCGGTGAAGATCGCCATCTTCACGCTGATCACCACGCAACTGTTGAACCTGCTGTTCATCGGCCACCTGCAGCACGCCGGCCTGGCCTTGGCGATCAGTGTGGGGGCCTGCCTGAATGCCGGCCTGCTGTACTGGAAGCTGCGCCAACAGCAGTTGTTCGAGCCGCAACCAGGCTGGGGCAAGTTCCTCGGCAAACTGATAGTGGCGGTACTGTTGATGTCGGCCGTGTTGCTGGCCGGGATGCACTTCATGCCGCCCTGGGAGCAGGGGCAGATGCTTGAGCGCTTCCTGCGCCTGGGCCTGTTGATCGTGGCAGGTGTGCTGACCTATTTTGGCAGCCTGTTCATCTTCGGTTTCCGCCCACGGGACTTCGCCCGCAAGGCCCTGCACTGACAGCAAACGCTCGCCAGGCGTCGGTTTTCCGCTTTCGACGTCCTGGCAGCGCTCTGCTGCCTGTCGTCGGCGCCCGGGTGTGGTTATAATCGACCACTTTATGAGCAAGAAGCGCGTTATGCAGCTGGTTCGAGGCCTTCACAACCTTCGCCCCCAGCACCGGGGCTGTGTTGCCACTATCGGCAACTTCGACGGTGTTCACCGTGGACACCAGGCTATCCTGGCGCGTCTGCGTGAGCGTGCGGTAGAGCTGGGTGTACCCAGTTGCGTGGTGATATTCGAGCCGCAGCCGCGCGAATACTTTGCCCCGGAAACCGCCCCTGCCCGCCTGGCCCGCCTGCGCGACAAGGTTGCCCTGCTGGCGGCCGAAGGTGTCGACCGGGTGCTGTGCCTGGCGTTCAACCAGCGCCTGAGCAAGCTTAGTGCCGCCGAGTTCGTCGACACCATCCTGGTCGATGGGCTAGGTGTGCAGCACCTGGAAGTGGGTGATGACTTCCGCTTCGGCTGCGATCGGGTCGGCGACTTCGCCTTCCTCCAGCACGCCGGCCAGCGCCAGGGCTTCACCGTGGAAGCGGCGCAAACCGTCGAGCTGGACGGCCTGCGCGTCAGCAGCACCCAGGTCCGCGAAGCCCTGGCCAAGGCTGACTTCGCCTTGGCCGAGCGCCTGCTGGGCCGCCCGTTCCGGATTCGCGGGCGTGTGCTGCACGGGCAGAAGCTGGCTCGCCAGCTGGGTACCCCGACCGCCAACATACAGCTCAAGCGCCATCGCGTGCCGCTGACCGGGGTTTACCTGGTGAGTGTCGACCTCGATGGCAAGGCTTGGCCGGGCGTCGCCAACATTGGCGTGCGGCCAACCGTTTCAGGTGATGGCAGTGCCCACCTGGAAGTACATCTTCTGGATTTTGCCGGCGATTTATATGGCCGGCGTCTGACGGTGGAATTCCACCACAAGCTGCGAGATGAGCAGCGATTCGCCTCCCTGGAGGCGCTGAAGTCGGCGATCGATGCGGATATCGCCGCCGCACGTGCCCATTGGCACGGTCAACCGCTAACGAAGAGCCTGAAATGACCGACTATAAAGCCACGCTAAACCTTCCGGACACCGCCTTCCCCATGAAGGCCGGCCTGCCACAGCGCGAACCGCAGATTCTGCAGCGCTGGGACAGCATTGGCCTGTACCAGAAGCTGCGCGAAATTGGCAAGGATCGTCCGAAGTTCGTGCTGCACGACGGCCCGCCCTATGCCAACGGCAAGATCCACATCGGTCACGCGCTCAACAAGATTCTCAAGGACATGATCATCCGTTCCAAGACCCTGTCCGGCTTCGACGCGCCGTACGTACCGGGTTGGGACTGCCATGGCCTGCCAATCGAGCACAAGGTTGAAGTGACCCACGGCAAGCACCTGACCGCGGACAAGACCCGCGAGCTGTGCCGTGCCTACGCTGCCGAGCAGATCGAAGGGCAGAAGAAAGAGTTCATCCGCCTGGGTGTGCTGGGTGACTGGGACAACCCGTACAAGACCATGAACTTTGCCAACGAGGCTGGTGAAATCCGTGCCCTGGCCGAGATGGTCAAGCACAACTTCGTGTTCAAGGGCCTCAAGCCTGTGAACTGGTGTTTCGATTGCGGTTCGGCCCTGGCCGAAGCCGAGGTGGAATACGCCGACAAGAAATCCCAGGCCATCGACGTGGCTTTCCCGATTGCCGACGACAGCAAGCTGGCCAGCGCCTTCGGCCTGGCCTCGCTGAGCAAGCCGGCGGCCATCGTGATCTGGACCACTACCCCGTGGACCATCCCGGCCAACCAGGCGCTGAACGTCCACCCGGAGTTCACCTACGCGCTGGTCGACGTCGGCGACAAACTGCTGGTACTGGCTGAAGAGCTGGTCGAGTCGAGCCTGAAGCGCTTCTCGCTGGAAGGTTCGGTGGTGGCTACCGCGCCAGGTTCGGCACTGGAACTGATCAACTTCCGTCACCCGTTCTACGACCGCCTGTCGCCGGTTTACCTGGCCGAGTACGTCGAGCTGGGCGCCGGCACCGGTGTGGTGCACTCCGCACCTGCCTACGGTGAAGATGACTTCGTTACCTGCAAGCGTTACGGCATGGTCAACGATGACATCCTGACCCCGGTGCAGAGCAACGGCGTGTATGTCGAATCGCTGCCGTTCTTTGGTGGCCAGTTCATCTGGAAGGCCAACCCGGCCATCGTCGACAAGCTGACTGAAGTCGGCGCGCTGATGTTCACCGAGACCATCAGCCACAGCTACATGCATTGCTGGCGCCACAAGACCCCGCTGATCTACCGCGCCACCGCACAGTGGTTCGTCGGCATGGACAAGCAGCCAGACACCGGCGACACCCTGCGTCAACGCGCCATCAAGGCCATCGAAGAAACCAAGTTCGTACCGACCTGGGGCCAGGCGCGCCTGCATTCGATGATCGCCAACCGTCCTGACTGGTGCATCTCGCGCCAGCGCAACTGGGGCGTACCGATCCCGTTCTTCCTGCACAAGCAGACCGGCGAGCTGCACCCACGCACCGTCGAGCTGATGGAAGAAGTGGCCAAGCGCGTCGAGCTGGAAGGCATCGAAGCCTGGTTCAAGATGGACGCTGCCGAACTGCTCGGTGACGAGGCCGGCCAGTACGACAAGATCGCCGACACCCTGGACGTCTGGTTCGATTCCGGTACCACCCACTGGCATGTACTGCGTGGCTCGCACAACATCGGCCACGACAGCGGACCGCGTGCCGACCTGTACCTGGAAGGTTCCGACCAGCACCGCGGCTGGTTCCATTCCTCGCTGCTGACCGGTTGCGCCATCGACGGCCACGCGCCGTACCGCGAGCTGCTGACCCACGGCTTCACCGTGGACGAGAGCGGCCGCAAGATGTCCAAGTCGCTGGGTAACACCATCGAGCCGCAGAAGGTCAACGACACCCTGGGCGCCGACATCATGCGTCTGTGGGTTTCGGCCACCGACTACTCCAGCGAAATGGCCGTTTCCGACCAGATCCTGCAGCGCAGTGCCGACGCCTACCGGCGTATTCGCAACACCGCGCGCTTCCTGCTGTCGAACCTCTCCGGTTTCGACCCTGCCCGTGACCTGCTGCCAGCCGAAGACATGCTGGCACTGGACCGCTGGGCGGTGGACCGTGCCTTGCTGCTGCAGCGCGAGCTGGAAGAGCACTACGGCGAATACCGTTTCTGGAACGTCTACTCGAAGATCCACAACTTCTGCGTGCAGGAGCTCGGTGGCTTCTACCTGGACATCATCAAGGACCGCCAGTACACCACCGGCGCCAACAGTGTTGCCCGTCGTTCCTGCCAGACCGCGCTGTTCCATATCAGCGAGGCGCTGGTGCGCTGGATCGCGCCGATCCTGGCGTTCACCGCCGACGAGCTGTGGCAGTACCTGCCAGGCGAGCGCAACGAGTCGGTGATGCTCAACACCTGGTACCAGGGGCTGACCGAGCTGCCGGAAGGCTTCGAGCTGGGTCGCGCCTACTGGGAGCGCGTGATGGCCGCCAAGACTGCGGTCAACAAGGAGCTGGAAAACCAGCGTGCGGCCAAAGCCATCGGTGGCAACCTGCAAGCCGAAGTCACCCTGTTCGCCGACGACGCCCTGAGCGCCGACCTGAACAAGCTGGGCGACGAACTGCGCTTCGTGTTGATCACCTCGGCGGCAACCGTTGCCCCGTTTGCCCAGGCACCGGCCGATGCAGTTGAAACCGAAGTTCCAGGGCTGAAGTTGAAAGTGGTCAAGTCCGGTTACGCCAAGTGCGGCCGTTGCTGGCACTTCCGCGCCGACGTCGGCTCGAACCCGGAACACCCGGAAATCTGCGCTCGTTGCGCCGACAACATCAGTGGCAATGGCGAGGTGCGTCACTATGCCTAACCCTGCGGTGGGGCGCTTCGGGCGCCTCGGCTGGCTGTGGCTGAGCCTGCTGGTACTGGTCCTCGACCAGGCCAGCAAGTTCTATTTCGAAGGCACGTTGAGCCTGTACCAGCAGATCGTGGTCATCCCTGACTACTTCAGCTGGACCCTGGCCTACAACACCGGCGCGGCCTTCAGCTTCCTCGCGGACAGCTCCGGCTGGCAGCGCTGGCTGTTCGCCCTGATCGCCGTGGTGGTCAGCTCCGTGCTGGTGGTCTGGCTCAAGCGCCTGGGGCGCGACGAGACCTGGCTGGCAGTAGCGCTGGCGCTGGTACTCGGCGGCGCGCTGGGCAACCTGTACGACCGTATCGTGCTGGGCCACGTCATCGACTTCATTCTGGTGCACTGGCAGAACCGCTGGTACTTCCCGGCCTTCAACGTGGCCGACAGCGCCATCAGCGTCGGTGCGGTGATGCTGGCGCTGGATATGTTCAAGAGTAAAAAGTCCGGAGAACCCGTCCATGACTGAATCCCGTATTGGCCAGAACACCGAAGTCACCCTGCACTTCGCGTTGCACCTGGAAAACGGCGACACCGTCGACAGCACCTTCGACAAGGCGCCGGCAGTGTTCAAGGTCGGTGATGGCAACCTGTTGCCGGGTTTTGAGGCGGCGTTGTTCGGCTTCAAGGCCGGTGACAAACGCACCGTAACCGTGGTCCCGGAGCATGCCTTCGGCCAGCCGAACCCGCAGAACGTACAGGTCATGCCGCGTTCGCAGTTTCAGGACATGGACTTGTCCGAAGGCCTGCTGGTGATTTTCAACGATGCCGCCAACGCCGAATTGCCAGGTGTAGTGAAAGCGTTCGATGATGCCCAGGTGACGATCGACTTCAACCATCCACTGGCTGGCAAGACCCTGAACTTCGAGGTGGAAATCCTCGAGGTCAAGGCCCTGTGAGCCTGGAGTCTCCCATGCAGATCAAACTCGCCAACCCTCGTGGCTTCTGTGCCGGTGTGGACCGGGCGATTGAAATCGTCAACCGTGCCTTGGAAGTCTTCGGGCCACCGATCTACGTGCGTCATGAAGTGGTGCACAACAAGTTCGTCGTCGAAGACCTGCGCGCGCGCGGGGCGATTTTCGTCGAAGAACTGGATCAGGTACCCAATGACGTCATCGTCATCTTCAGTGCCCACGGCGTTTCCCAGGCTGTGCGCCAGGAAGCGGCGGGGCGCGGCCTGAAAGTGTTCGACGCGACCTGCCCGCTGGTAACCAAGGTGCATATCGAAGTGGCGCGCTACAGCCGCGACGGCAAGGAATGCATCCTGATCGGCCACGCCGGTCACCCGGAAGTCGAAGGCACCATGGGGCAGTACGATGCCAGCAATGGCGGCTCCATCTACCTGGTCGAAGACGAGGAAGATGTCGCCAAGTTGCAGGTGCGCAACCCGGAGCGCCTGGCCTTCGTGACCCAGACCACGTTGTCGATGGACGACACCAGTCGGGTTATCGATGCCCTGCGTTCGCGCTTCCCGAGTATCGGTGGGCCGCGCAAGGACGATATCTGCTACGCCACCCAGAACCGCCAGGACGCGGTCAAGCAATTGGCTGACGAGTGCGATGTGGTGTTGGTTGTGGGTAGCCCGAACAGCTCCAACTCCAACCGCCTGCGTGAGCTGGCCGAACGGATGGCCACCCCGGCCTACCTGATCGACGGTGCTGAAGACTTGCAGCGCAGTTGGTTCGACGGCGTCCAGCGCATCGGTATCACGGCGGGTGCTTCGGCGCCTGAAGTGCTGGTACGCGGGGTTATCCAGCAGCTCCAGGCCTGGGGCGCCACCGGCGCTGAAGAGCTGGATGGGCGTGAAGAGAACGTCACGTTCTCAATGCCCAAGGAACTGCGCGTTCGCTCACTGATCTGAGCCGGCAGCCGCGCACAGCGGCTGCTCTTTCAGTGCCTGACGCAAGCTGACCTTTCCGCTGCGTGACAGCACGACCTGATACACACTCCGGGTGCCGGGGCTTTCGCAGATATGCAGGGTCCCGGCCTGGAATGCCCCACCGGCCTGCAAGGCAACCCCCAGCCCACTGAAACGCACCTGCTGTGCAACCGGCTGATTGCCGACAATGCGCACCCGACCAGACAGCGTGACTTCCCGTAGCAAATCGGCGCCGTCCTCCTCCAGGGCAATCTGCCAACCTTTCTGCCACAGCCCCTCCCGTGGGCTTACTCTAACCACCTGATTGCGCAGCAAGGCTTCACTGCGCGCGGTGCGCAATGCCTGCGCCAGCAGTTCGGCGGCCACCTGTTGTTGTAGGTCCATGTTCATTCTGGTGTAGGTCGGCATGGCGAGCTTTGTCAGCAGCATCAGCAGCCCGACCGCCGCCGCCAGTTGAATGAGTGTTACGCCCTGTTGCCTCATCGTGCATCCCTCGCTGTAAGTGCTTACCTGTAGATTCGGGGCAGGCCTGGTGGCTGTCCAGTCAGCCGGGTATGAGATGCCCCGGGGAAATTTCGCAGGAGGCGAACATGGCCAGGAAGGCACAGCAAGGCGTGACATTGATCGAGGTATTGGCAGCGCTGGTGGTGCTGGCGCTGGGCTTGTTCAGCGCTGCGGCGTTGCAGTGGCAGGCGTTGCACGCCACCGACAGCGCACTGCGCGCGACCCAGGCGGTTTACGCGGCGCAGGAAGCGTACGAACGCGCGCGCTTGAACGGTGTTGCACCGTGAGGCGGCTACGCGGTTTTGGCCTTGTGGAAGCGTTGCTGGCGCTGAGCCTCGGGGTGATCGTGATCATGGCGGGCAGCCGATTGTTCATCACCGCCGTCAAGACCTGGCAGACCCAGGTAGCCGCCACGCGCTTGCAGGAGGACGCACGCTTGGCCTTGATGCGCCTGAGCCGGGATATCCGCATGAGTGGGATGTTCGGCTGCCTGCGCACGGAGGCCATCACCTTTGCCGACGTGGCGACAGCCGAGGCGTTCGCCCGGCCTGTGGTCGTCAATCGAGACCCTGCTGGCAACTTGCGCAGCCTGGCGCTGCTGGTGAGCGAAGCGGGCGCCCTGAGCGGGGCCCCCAACTGGACGCTGCTGACCGATTGCCTGACTTACGCCGAAGTGAAGGCTGGGGAGCATGCAGCCGGGGCAGGGCAGTTCGCCTTGCCGATCCGTCAGCAGGTGTACCGGGTGGAGGATGGCCAGTTACTGCTCAGCAGTGCCGGCAGCAGCGCGGTACTGATTGAGCAGGTGGCGCGGTTGGAGGTGGAGGTTAGTCCAGATGTCGGCGATCCAGCCTTGATACAGGGTATTCATCTGCTGCTGACACTGCGTGATACGCAATCGAACGTGCGCGAGCAGACCTACCGATTGAGCACCGCCCTGCGCAACAGGTTGTCCTGATGCGCCGCCGGGAGCGAGGCGTGGTGTTGCTGGTCTGCCTGACGCTGGTGCTCCTGCTGGGGCTGCTTGGCTTGTCGGCCATGAGCAGCGCTGCCACGCAGGCGCGCATGGCGGGCAATCAGTCGGCCGCTCTGGGCGCCTTCGAGCGGGCGGAGGCCTTGTTGCGGGTGGGAGAGGGGGCAACGCTGCCTGTCGCGCGCTGCAGCTATTGCCTGCCACCACCGGAGGCAGGCCGAGTCCGCGCAGCGGGTATTCACCCGGGTGAGGGCGGCTCCGGGTTGCCTTGGACGGGTGATGACAGCGGCTTCTACCTGATCCAGCAGTTGGGTGAGAGCAGCCGCGCAGTCGGCATGCCTGATGGCGCTCCGGTCACGCTCTATCGCATAACCGTGATCGGCCGGCAGGGCCCGGCCCGCGCGGTACTGGAAAGCATCTTTGCCCGTCCGCTGGTGCAGGGCGCAACGCCTGAGCGACGCATCGCCTGGCGCCAGATTCATTAGGAGAACCGCATGGACGCTAGACCAAAGGGTATGTCCCTCATCGAATTGTTGATTGTCGTGGCGGTGGTCGGCATGCTGGCAAGCATAGCCTACCCCAGCTACAGCGATCAGGTCCGAAAGGCCGCGCGCACGGAAATCGCCGGGTTGTTGTTCGAAAGCGCGCACCATCTGGAACGCCACTACGCCCAGGCCGGCCACTATGCCGACCGCGAGGGCGTGGTAACGCCATTGTCGCCCGGTACACGTCATTACCGCCTGCAGGCTGCCCGCGAAGCCGAGCGCTTTACCCTGACGGCCACGCGCCGTGCCGGCAGCATGATGGCGGCCGACCCGTGCGGCGACTTCGAACTCGACCAGCGCGGTGTGCGTGGCAACCCCCATGCCGTGGAAGACCGCGACCTGAGGTGCTGGGGCAGTTGAACGTTTTCATGGCGTCGGGCTGGCGCTGCGGTTTATTTCGGATACTGGATCTACAGATGACCAAGCAAGTAGTGATTGTCGGTGGTGGAGTGATCGGCCTGCTGACAGCGTTCAACCTGGCGGCCGATGTCGAGCAGGTGGTGGTGTGCGACAAGGGTGAGGTGGGCCAGGAGTCTTCCTGGGCTGGAGGCGGGATCGTTTCGCCGCTCTACCCGTGGCGCTACAGCCCGGCCGTGACGGCGCTGGCGCACTGGTCGCAGGATTTCTATCCACAGCTGGGCGAGCGTTTGTTTGCCAGCACCGGGGTTGATCCCGAGGTGCACGTCACCGGCTTGTACTGGCTGGATCTGGACGATGAAGCCGAGGCGCTGGCCTGGGCTGAGCGCGAAGGGCGGCCGCTGCGTGCAGTGCCGATCGAGCAGGCGTACGCGGCGGTACCGGTGCTGGGCGAAGGTTTCAGCCGGGCGATTCATATGGAGGGTGTCGCCAACGTGCGTAACCCGCGCCTGGTGAAATCGCTCAAGGCGGCCTTGTTGGCGTTGCCCAATGTCACGCTCAGGGAACACTGCGAAATTACCGGGTTCAGCCGCACGGGTGAGCGCATTACCGGGGTCCAGACCCCTGAAGGGGTGATCGAGGCCGATCAGGTGGTGCTCACGGCCGGTGCCTGGAGTGGCGACCTGTTGCGCCTGCTGGGGCTGTCGTTGCCGGTGGAGCCGGTGAAAGGCCAGATGATCCTGTTCAAATGTGCCGATGATTTTCTGCCGAGCATGGTGTTGGCCAAGGGGCGCTATGCGATCCCGCGCCGGGATGGGCACATCCTGATTGGCAGCACACTGGAGCATGCCGGTTACGACAAGACGCCAACCGATGTGGCGCTGGAGAGCCTGAAGGCTTCGGCGGTCGAGCTGTTGCCGGCCTTGGCGGATGCTACGCCGGTCGGGCATTGGGCGGGATTGCGGCCGGGCTCGCCGGAGGGTATTCCGTATATCGGACAGGTGCCGGGTTGGGCCGGGTTGTGGCTGAACTGCGGGCATTACCGCAATGGGCTGGTGCTGGCGCCGGCGTCGTGCCAGTTGTTTGCCGATCTGCTCGCGGGGCGTGCGCCGATCATTGATCCGGCGCCTTATGCACCTGCGGGCCGGTTGGTGTAAGCACTCAGGGAGGCCTTGTGGGAGCCGGCGTTGCCGGCGATTGGCTGCATCGCAGCCATAGTTCCAGCCAGCGATACTGGCCTCATCGCCGGCAAGGCCGGCTCCCACAATGGTCCTAACAGCTACCGTTTGTCGGATGGGCCCTGTTGCAGGTGCGCCGAGCTGCAATACCACTCATTGCCCCGATGCAGCGCCCGGTCATTGGGCAGATGAACGCCGCAATGGGCGCAACGGACCATTTTCAGCGGGTCATCGAGGGTATTGGTGGGGGCGGCATTACTGGCCTTGAACTTGCGCCATAGCCAGAAGGCAGCGGCAATCAGGGCGATCCAGAAAAGTAGGCGAACCATGGCGTCCAGCTTTGTCAGTGAAGTGCCGCCAGTTTAGGGCAGGCGCTGACGGCGGCCAATAAAAAAGGGAGGCCGAAGCCTCCCTTTTTTATTTACCCAGGGTGTTCAGTCGAACACACCGAAGGTCATGTAGCTGAACCAGGAGCGGTCGTCATTGTTGCCGGCAGCTTCATGGTTTTCTTCTTCGATCACGTCGCCATCAGCGTTTTTCGGCAGCAAATCTTCAGGGATCGCGTCTTTGGCGTCCTGGTACTGCTTGATCACGTCCTGGTTGGCGCGGGTTTCACCCGGTGGCAGCGGCGTTGCGGTGTCGATCAGGCCCAGGGTGGCCTTCGAAAGCCACGAACGGCTGTCTGCTTCGTCCTGTTGCGGCACGAACTGACCGTCCACCAGGCTTGGGTGGTTCGGGTAGTTCAGCTTCAGGGTTTCCAGGCTGGTAGCCGCCAGGTCGTCCAGGTGCAGGCGCATGTACGACTCGGTCATCACCGCCAGGCCGTCACCGACCGATGGGGTTTCCTGGAAGTTTTCCACTACGTAACGACCACGGTTGGCAGCGGCTACATAGGCCTGACGGGTCAGGTAGTAGTCGGCCACGTGGATCTCGTAGGAAGCCAGCAGGTTGCGCAGGTAGATCATGCGCTGCTTGGCGTCCGGCGAATAGCGGCTGTTCGGGTAGCGGCTGGTCAGCTGGGCGAACTCGTTGTACGAGTCGCGGGCAGCGCCCGGGTCACGCTTGGTCATGTCCAACGGCAGGAAGCGCGCGAGCAGGCCACGGTCCTGGTCGAAAGAGGTCAGACCCTTGAGGTAGTAGGCGTAGTCGACGTTAGGATGCTGCGGGTGCAGGCGAATGAAACGCTCCGCAGCCGACTTAGCAGCTTCTGGCTCGGCGTTCTTGTAGTTCGCGAAGATCAGCTCCAGCTGCGCCTGGTCGGCATAGCGGCCGAACGGGTAACGCGATTCCAACGCCTTGAGTTTGGCGGTGGCGCTGGTGTAGCTGTGGTTGTCCAGGTCGGCCTGCGCCTGCTGGTACAGCTCGGCTTCGCTCAGGTTTTCGTCGACGACTTCCTTCGAAGAACAAGCAGCAGTGAGTCCGAGGATGGCGATCAGCAGCAGGTGTTTCACTTGCATGGCGGCTTGCGTCCCTATGACGGCCGCTGTCTTGGGCGAGGCCGTCCTGTTATGATGAACGCCCCGTGGAACCCTCGGGGCAAAAGACGCCGTATTTAACCACAAGCGTGCAGCCGAAACCAAAGGCTGTGCCTCCGCCTGATTCGAGCATGTCCGAGAATATTGAACTTCGCGCAGAGGTACCGTCCGATTTGGGCGGGCAACGCCTCGACCAAGTCGCCGCCCAATTGTTTGCCGAGCATTCGCGCTCGCGCCTGTCCGCCTGGATCAAAGAGGGCCGTCTGACCGTTGATGGCGCTGTTTTGCGTCCTCGCGATATCGTTCACGGTGGCTCGCTGCTGGCGCTGGACGCCGAGCAGGAAGCCCAGGGCGAGTGGATCGCCCAGGACATCGAGCTGGATATCGTCTACGAAGACGACCACATCCTGGTGATCAACAAGCCTGCGGGCCTGGTGGTTCACCCGGCTGCCGGCCACGCCGATGGCACCCTGCTCAATGCCTTGCTGCACCATGTGCCAGACATCATCAACGTGCCGCGTGCCGGTATCGTGCACCGTCTGGACAAGGACACCACCGGTCTGATGGTGGTCGCCAAGACCATCCAGGCCCAGACGCGTCTGGTCGAGCAACTGCAGAACCGCAGCGTCAGCCGTATCTACGAGTGCATCGTGATTGGCGTGGTGACCGCCGGGGGCAAGATCAACGCCCCGATCGGTCGCCATGGCGGTCAACGCCAGCGCATGGCCGTGACCGAAGGCGGCAAGCCGGCTGTCAGTCACTACCGCGTACTGGACCGTTTCCGTTCGCATACCCATGTACGGGTGAAGCTGGAAACCGGTCGTACTCACCAGATCCGCGTACACATGGCTCACGTCAACTTCCCGTTGGTCGGCGATCCGGTCTACGGTGGCCGCTTCCGTATTCCGCCGGCTGCCAGCGTGACCATGGTCGATGCCCTCAAGACCTTCCCGCGTCAGGCCCTGCATGCACGCTTCCTGGAGCTGGATCACCCGATCACCGGTGAGCGCATGGGCTGGGAATCGTCACTGCCGGACGACTTCGTCTGGTTGCTGTCGCTGCTCAAGCAGGATCGCGAGGCGTTTGTCGGGTGACCGGCCTGACGCATGACCTGCTGATCCCGAACTGGCCTGCGCCAGCCGGGGTACGGGCGTGCGTCACCACGCGACAGGGCGGCGTGAGCGTAGCGCCCTACGAATCCTTCAATCTCGGTGACCATGTTGGCGATGACCCGGCAGCAGTGGCCGAGAACCGTCGACGCCTGGGCGCCGAGTTCGCCATCCAGCCGGCCTGGCTCAAGCAGGTGCATGGCCTGGTGGTGGCAGACGCCAACCCGGCGATTATCGCCGAGGCAGACGCCAGCTGGACCGCCACCCCCGGTATCGCCTGCACCGTGATGACCGCCGATTGCCTGCCCGCGTTGTTCTGCGACCGCGCCGGCACCCGTGTCGCGGCGGCGCATGCTGGCTGGCGCGGGCTGGTCGGCGGGGTGCTGGAAGCCACGCTGGATACGCTCGGTGTGGCACCCGCAGACGTACTGGTCTGGCTTGGCCCCGCCATCGGCCCCAAGGCCTTTGAAGTAGGTGGTGAAGTTCGCGACGCGTTCATGACCGTTCATCCGGAAAGTGCTTCGGCCTTTGTGCCTGGCAATCAGCCCGGCAAGTTCATGGCCGACATCTACCAGTTGGCGCGCATTCGCCTGGCCGCCCGTGGCGTTACCGCTGTTTATGGCGGTGGCGAGTGCACCGTCACAGACCCGCGCTTCTATTCCTACCGTCGCAACCCGAACTCGGGGCGCTTCGCCTCGCTGGTCTGGCTCGCACCTCGCTGACCTGGATCAAGCCCGCTACGCTTGAATCTTCGAGAATCACCCTTATCTATGTGGGTATCTCTGGCAGGCTTCTCTTCATCAGGTGTGTCCATCGCTCCGGCCTGCCCATAAAGGAAGGTAACTTATGCGAATAGACCGTTTGACCAGCAAATTACAGCTGGCGTTATCCGACTCCCAATCCCTGGCCGTTGGCATGGATCATCCCGCCATCGAGCCTGCTCATCTGCTGCAAGCCCTGATCGATCAGCAGGGCGGTTCGATCCGTCCGTTGCTGATGCAGGTCGGCTTCGACATCAACAGCCTGCGTAAAGGCTTGAGCAAAGAGCTCGACCAACTGCCGAAAATCCAAAACCCGACCGGCGACGTGAACATGTCGCAGGACCTGGCGCGCCTGCTCAACCAGGCAGACCGGCTGGCGCAACAGAAGGGCGACCAGTTCATTTCCAGCGAGCTGGTGCTGCTCGCCGCCATGGACGAGAACAGCAAGCTGGGCAAGTTGCTGCTCAGCCAGGGCGTGAGCAAGAAAGCCCTGGAGAACGCGATCAGCAACCTGCGCGGTGGTGAGGCGGTCAATGACCCGAACGCCGAAGAGTCGCGCCAGGCCCTGGATAAGTACACCGTCGACCTGACCAAGCGTGCTGAAGAAGGCAAGCTGGACCCGGTGATCGGCCGTGACGACGAGATCCGCCGTACCATTCAGGTGCTGCAGCGTCGTACCAAGAACAACCCGGTACTGATCGGTGAGCCTGGCGTGGGTAAAACCGCCATCGCCGAGGGCCTGGCACAGCGCATCATCAATGGCGAAGTGCCGGACGGCCTGAAAGGCAAGCGCCTGCTTTCTCTGGATATGGGTGCGTTGATCGCTGGTGCCAAGTTCCGTGGCGAGTTTGAAGAGCGTCTGAAAAGCCTGCTCAATGAGCTGTCGAAACAGGAAGGCCAGATCATCCTGTTCATCGACGAGCTGCACACCATGGTCGGCGCCGGTAAAGGCGAAGGCTCCATGGATGCCGGCAACATGCTCAAGCCGGCCCTGGCCCGTGGTGAATTGCACTGCGTTGGCGCTACCACGCTGAACGAGTACCGCCAGTACATCGAGAAGGACGCCGCCCTTGAGCGTCGCTTCCAGAAGGTATTGGTGGAAGAGCCTAGCGAAGAAGACACCATTGCCATTCTTCGTGGCCTGAAAGAGCGCTATGAAGTGCACCACAAGGTGGCGATCACCGACGGTGCAATCATTGCCGCGGCCAAGCTCAGCCACCGCTACATCACTGACCGTCAGTTGCCGGACAAGGCCATCGACCTGATCGACGAAGCGGCCAGCCGCATTCGTATGGAGATCGACTCCAAGCCGGAAGTGCTCGACCGCCTGGAACGTCGCCTGATTCAACTGAAGGTTGAGTCCCAGGCACTTAAGAAAGAAGAAGACGAGGCGGCGATCAAGCGTCTCGAGAAACTGCGTGAAGAAATTGCTCGGCTGGAGCGTGAGTACGCCGATCTGGAAGAAGTCTGGACCTCGGAAAAAGCCGAAGTGCAGGGTTCTGCGCAGATCCAGCAAAAGATCGAGCAATCCAAGCAGGAGCTGGAGACTGCCCGCCGGCGTGGCGACCTGAGCCGCATGGCCGAGCTGCAGTACGGGGTGATCCCGGACCTGGAGCGCAGCCTGCAGATGGTTGATCAGCACGGCAAGGCCGAGAACCAGTTGCTGCGCAACAAGGTAACGGAAGAAGAGATCGCCGAGGTCGTGTCCAAGTGGACAGGTATCCCGGTGTCGAAAATGCTCGAAGGCGAGCGCGAGAAGCTGCTGAAGATGGAAAGCCTGCTGCATGAGCGGGTGATCGGTCAGAACGAGGCCGTGGTGGCTGTGTCCAACGCGGTACGGCGTTCGCGGGCCGGCTTGTCCGACCCGAACCGGCCGAGTGGCTCGTTCCTGTTCCTGGGCCCAACCGGTGTCGGTAAGACCGAGTTGTGCAAGGCGCTGGCCGAGTTCCTGTTCGACACCGAAGAGGCGATGGTGCGTATCGACATGTCCGAGTTCATGGAGAAACATTCCGTGGCGCGGCTGATCGGGGCACCACCAGGCTATGTAGGTTATGAAGAAGGCGGTTACCTGACCGAGGCTGTACGTCGCAAGCCGTACTCGGTGGTGCTGCTCGACGAGGTGGAGAAAGCCCATCCGGATGTGTTCAACGTGTTGCTGCAGGTGCTGGAAGATGGCCGTCTGACCGACAGCCATGGCCGCACAGTAGATTTTCGCAACACGGTGATCGTGATGACCTCCAACCTGGGCTCTGCACAGATCCAGGACCTGGTCGGTGATCGTGAGGCGCAGCGGGCAGCCGTAATGGATGCAGTCGGCGCGCACTTCCGTCCGGAGTTCGTCAACCGGATCGACGAAGTGGTGGTGTTCGAGCCGCTGGGCCGCGAGCAGATCGCCGGCATCACGCAGATCCAGTTGGGCCGCCTGCGCAGCCGTCTGGCCGAGCGCGACCTGAGCCTGGAGCTGAGTGCGGAGGCCTTGGACAAGCTGGTCGCTGTGGGTTACGACCCGGTCTATGGTGCACGGCCGCTGAAACGGGCCATCCAGCGCTGGATCGAGAACCCGTTGGCACAGATGATCCTGTCCGGTCAGTTCCTGCCAGGCAGCGCAATTACTGCCACGGCGCAGGGCGACGAAATCGTCTTTGCCTGATTTTTCAGGGTGTAACGTTAAGGCCTCGATTTTCGAGGCCTTTTTTCTTTGCATTTTTTCTCGAGTGCTTGTAAAGTGCGCCCCGCTGTATGTCACCCCGCAGATCTCCGGCAGAATTGGGAATCTGAAAAAAAGTTGCAAATCAGTATGTTGAATGCAAATTAAGGGTTGACAGGGGTTTTGAAAGTTGTAGAATAGCGCGCCTCAGAGACATGAACGCAGCGATGCACAAGGTCGAAGAGTTCGAAGCGGTAGTGATACAGTTTTCGAAATTTTCAGTAGCTGTAATTGAAATTGATAGTTCCGTGATAGCTCAGTCGGTAGAGCAAATGACTGTTAATCATTGGGTCCCAGGTTCGAGTCCTGGTCACGGAGCCAAATTTCAAGCCGGGGTATAGCGCAGTCCGGTAGCGCGCCTGCTTTGGGAGCAGGATGTCAGGAGTTCGAATCCCCTTACCCCGACCATCTTTGGGTCGTTAGCTCAGTTGGTAGAGCAGTTGGCTTTTAACCAATTGGTCGTAGGTTCGAATCCTACACGACCCACCATTTTTGAATCTGGTTCGCTGGGTTTGAATCTTAAAAGATCAGTTCGCCATTAGCGGCTGGTCATTAAAAAAGGCGCCTTAGTTGGTGCCTTTTTTTTACCGGGGTATAGCGCAGTCCGGTAGCGCGCCTGCTTTGGGAGCAGGATGTCAGGAGTTCGAATCCCCTTACCCCGACCATATTCAGAAAGAGGGCGCCTTTAGAGGCGCCCTTTTTCGTTTCCGGCTTTTTACCTTCCCGCATTGCATTCTGCCGATAACGCACTAGCGTTAGCGCGGCAGGGATAGCACATGGCTACTGTTTAGGCTCCGCGCATTGCGCGTCGCGTTTCCCTGCGCCCATTTCGAACGTGGCGGTCATGGGGGGCGGCTGCGTTCGTGTCGAATCGACTTCAAGGATATGAAGCAGGAGCATTGCATGAAAGGTATTCAACTCTGCGCAAGGCCGCTTGGCCTCAGCGCACTGGCGCTATTGTGCGCCGCCAGCGGTGCGCATGCCGACAACGCGTCGCGTACGTTCAGCAACCCGCCCGAACTGGGCCAAAGCGAGCCCACCCGGCAAACCGCACGTGGCACCCTGCTGATGCAGGCCGCACCCGACAGCACGCCGCAACCGAATGTCCATGCTGGCCACGAGCGCCTGCTGGATCTGGTGATCAAGTACACCAACGCGACGATCTTTGACCCGGCCACTGGCAGGGACGTACCGGTCAAGCTGCGCAGCTACACCGGCACCGGTGTCGACGAAAAACGCCCCTTCGTGGCACCGACCATCGACGTTGAGCCCGGCGATACCGTGCGGGTTAATCTCGACAACCAACTGGAAGCCGACCCGAGCTGCACCAGTGGCGAGCACACGCCGGATGAGCCGCACTGCTTCAACGGCACCAACCTGCACTCCCATGGCCTGTGGGTCAGCCCGTCGGGTAACAGCGACAACGTGTTGCTGTCGATCAACCCGCAGGTGAAGTTCCAGTACGAGTACAACATCCCTGCCGACCACCCGGCCGGCACCTTCTGGTATCACCCGCACCGCCATGGTTCCACTGCGCTCCAGGTGGGCAGCGGCATGGCCGGGGCCTTGATCATTCGGGGCGATCGGCCGCCGACCGAGCAAAGCAACGGTGATATCGACACCCTGCTCAAGCCATCGCCAGAGCAACCGTTCAACGAGCGCTTGCTGGTGCTGCAACAGATCCCCTACGCCTGCGCCGACAAGGACGGCAAGTTGCCGGAGGGCGACCCGAAGTGGAACTGCACCGGGGATGAGATCGGTGTGGTCGAGTCGTACGACCAGTTCGGGCCCAAGGACTGGGGCAAGTCGGGCCGCTTTACCAGCGTGAACGGTGCAGTGCAGCCTGTGTTCGAGGCCAAACAGGGCCAGTTCGAGCGCTGGCGTCTGGTGCATGCCGGCGTGCGTGAAACGGTCACCCTGCAGTTCCTGAAAATGAATGAGGCGGCCAAGTCGCGGATTGCCCAGGGGGTAGCGGCGGACAAATCCGACGCGTTTATCGGCGAAAGCTGCAAAGGCGAGCGGGTGCCGTTCAACCTGATCGCTGCCGACGGCCTGACCCTGGCCAACGCCCAGGAACTGCCGCAGGTGACCTTGCAGCCGGGTTATCGCTTCGATTTGATGGTGGCGTTCCCTGAACCCGGTTTTTACTGCGTGGTTGATGGCAGTGAAACTGCATCAGGCAACGTCAGCCAGGTGAAGAGCGATCGTCAACTGTTGGGCTTTGTCGAGGTCAAGGCGGGCGGGGCGAGCACCGCCAAGGCCTCGCTGACCGATGTGCTGGTTGCTGCCGCCCAGCGCAGCGACTATGCCGCCCCGGTCAAGACGCAGGTCGTTGATGACCTGAAAAAAGGCCTGCTGCTGACCAAGTTCGTGCCGCATAAAACCATCGAGGAGTCGGAGCTGATCAAGGACCAGCAGCAACTGGTGTTCCTGATCGACACCCGCACCGAGGACACCAAGTTCGCGGTCGGCACCACGGCGGCAAACGCCGTACCCTATGTGCCGGGTGATATCCCGCGCAAATTGACCTTGGGCGATGCGCAAAAATGGGTGCTGAGTTCGGCCTACGCCAGCCACCCGTTCCACATCCACGTGAACCCGTTCCAGATTCAGAAGATCCTCAACGAAGACGGCACCGACCTGAGTGCGCCGGGGGCTGTGGACAAGGATGGCGATACCCAGTTTGCCGGGCTACGAGGCGTGTGGAAGGACACTCTGTTCGTGAAGGGACCGGTCGGTGAATTCGACCCCATCACCAACAAGAAGGGCCTCTACACCCTGTATGTGAACACCCGCTACCAGCGTTACATCGGCGAATACGTGCTGCACTGCCACATCCTCGATCACGAGGACCAGGGCATGATGCAGAACGTGCAGATTTCGTTGCCGGATGGCGCAGGAGGTCGGGCGGAATCGGCCCATGGCAGCATGAAACACTGACGGCTGGCGTCAGCTGAGTAGCCAGTACGCGCCCCGGCATTGCGCTGGGGCGCGTGCTTTCTGGCTTAGTGCAGCTTCAGGCGTGGCTCGGTGCCACGACCGATGCGGCTGCCGAGCATCATCATCAGGGTGCGGAAGGTGCCGTACAGCGCCATCTGGTGCATGCGGTACAGCGACACGTAGAACATCCGCGCCAACCAGCCTTCAAGCATCACGCTACCGGTCAGGTTGCCCATCAGGTTGCCAACTGCAGAGAACTTCGACAGCGACACCAGCGAGCCGTAGTCGCGGTATTCGTAGGTTGGCAGGGCTTTGCCTTCCAGGCGTGCCTTCAAGCTTTTGACCAACATCGATGCTTGCTGGTGCGCGGCTTGTGCACGCGGTGGCACGTTGCGGTCGCTGCCCGGTTGTGGGCAGGCGGCGCAGTCGCCGAAGGCGAAGATGTTGTCATCCTGGGTCGTTTGCAGGGTAGGGCGGACCACCAACTGGTTGATGCGGTTGGTTTCCAGGCCGTCGATGTCCTTGAGGAACGACGGCGCGCGGATGCCGGCAGCCCAGACTTTCAGGCTGGCCTCGATCACCTCGCCATTGCTGGTTTTCAGGCAGTCTTCGGTCACTTCGCTGACGGCGGCATTGGTCATCACGGTAACGCCGAGTTTTTCCAGGGTCTTGTGCACCGGCACGCTGATACGTTCGGGCAGGGCTGGCAGTACCCGCGGGCCGGCTTCGATCAGGGTGATGTGCATGTCTTGCGGCTGGATGCGGTCCAGGCCGTAGGCAGCCAGTTCGTGCGCGGCGTGGTGCAGTTCGGCGGCAAGCTCTACCCCGGTGGCACCGGCGCCGACGATGGCGACGCTGATTTTCGCGTTGGCCTGGTCACCGGCATGGGCGCGCAGGTAGTGGTTGAGCAGTTGCTGGTGGAAGCGCTCGGCCTGCTTGCGGGTGTCGAGGAACAGGCAATGCTGCGCCGCGCCCAGGGTGCCGAAGTCGTTGGTGTTGCTGCCCACGGCGATGACCAGCGTGTCATAGCCCAGGGTGCGTGCAGGCAGCAGCTCGCGGCCGTCCTCGTCGAGGGTGGCGGCCAGCTGGATCTGCTGGGTGGCGCGCTCCAGGCCGCTCATGCGGCCGAGCTGGAACTCGAAATGATTCCACTTGGCCTGGGCCACGTAGTTCAGTTCGTCTTCGGAGGAGTTCAGCGAGCCGGCGGCGACTTCGTGCAGCAGCGGTTTCCAGATGTGGGTCAGGTTGGCATCGACCAGGGTGATGCTGGCGCTGCCGCGCTTGCCCAGGGTTTTACCCAGGCGGGTCGCCAGTTCCAGGCCGCCGGCGCCGCCGCCGACAATCACGATACGGTGAGTCATGGGGATATCTCATAAGGTTTACGGAATTCGGTTCTCTAGAGGCCGGCCACAGGGGGCGGGCGTTTTGGGCGAGCGCAAGGCAGCTCATAGCACCATGTAACTCAAGAGGCGGCTCAACAGGCCCAGGGCAATCGTCACGAACACCACCAGCAAAAGGAGCAGCCAGGGCCGGAAAGGCTTGCGCTCGACTTGGTGCTGGGGGGCTCGCAGGTACTCATCGACACGTCGCTGGTCATCGGGATTCAGGCGGCTGGTCATGGTGGCCTCGTCAGGTAGACGCTTGTGACTGTGGGAAAGCTACAGCGTTCACTGTAGTCGCTTGCAAGGCGCCCACCTGACGGTCAATAGGGAGTGTTGGTCGCGAATGATTGCGCTTTGTATCATCGGCGCCGGTTTTTTGCCATCCCGCTTTCGCCGGGGACCGATCAGAGGCTGATGCCGACGTCGAAAACGATGCTGCGCCCGAGGTTGCCACGCAGGAAGTCGGGGGCGTCCGGGTGGGCGAACAACACGCGGGCGAAGGTCGGGCCTACCAATGACAGCGAGCGCCAGCCTTGGCGCAGGTATTCGGTGGGCGGGGGGAAATGGCTGTTGAGGTCGAGCACTTCGCGCTTGAGGCTGGCGAAGGCGATGATGTCCAGTTCGCTCAGGTCCAGCCCGCGTTCCTGGTAGTTGTGGGCTTTTTTGCGCAGGGTGGGGGCCAGGCGTTGCAGCAGCTCTTGTGCGCTGATGCGTCGGGGGCGGGCTTCGCGGCGTACCAGTTGGCTGAGGGAGAAGGCGCTGCGGCGGCGTTGCAGTTCCTCGCGCCATTCATCGTTGAGGCGCCGGCCTTCGTCGAGGACGAAAAATACTTCGAAGGCGGCATCGCGGAACAGCACGTCTGGTGGTTCCTGGCCGGCGGCGGCGAAGTCTTCGCTGCGGTAGGGAATGTTCAGGCCTTGCAGCAGGCGCTGGCAGACCCAACGCTCACGCTCCCATTTGCGGGCATTGGAGAGAAACGCATTGGCTTGTTCGGCCTGAATGGTGAGCAGGCGCAGGTAGTCTGAGTCATCCATGGGAACAAGCTTAGCGTTCAAATTGTGATAGCTGGTAGAGCGTTAAGGATTATTGTTGGTGTGGGCTGTGGCCAATAGCGACTGTTTGGCGAAAACCTCAGTGGGAGCTGGCCTTGCCAGCGATGAGGCCGGTATTGCTAGCTAAAAAACTGTGGCTGCTGTGCAACCAATCGCCGGCAATGCCGGCTCCCACAGGGTAGTGAGGTCTCCTGGGCAGGCTCGGTGTAGACTGCCTCCATACCAAAAACAGAAGGTCGCGCACCGTGATTGGCGCTCAAGTCCTGTCCGATCAAAGCCTGGTTCTCGGTTGGCTCGCGTATGCCCCGCTGTTGGCCTGGGCCATCTGGCGCTCGCCGTGGGTCGAGCTGTTCACCGACCGTCGCCGCCAGCACCTGCTGTTCGGCACCATCTTCGCGCTGTTTGCACTCTGGCTGGTACGGCGCGATTTCGACACCGGCGTGTCGTACCACTTCATCGGCATGACCGCGGTGACCCTGCTGCTCGACTGGCCGCTGGCAATCCTCGGCGGCTTCATCGCGCAAGTGGGGTTGGTTGCCTTGGGCCGCCAAGACCTCTCGGCCATGGGCGTCAACGGCCTGCTGCTGATCGCGCTACCGGTGCTGGTCACCGAAATCTGCGCAATCCTGGTCGAGCGCGCACAGCCGCGAAACCTGTTCGTCTATATCTTCGTGTCGGGATTTTTCGCCGCCGCGCTGGCCGCTTTGCTGTGCCTGTTGGCCAGCCTGGGCCTGCTCTGGCTGGACGGCCTGTTCGCCATGCCGGAGTGGCTGGAGGACTTTATCGGCTACCTCTGGCTGATCATCTTCCCCGAGGCCTTCATCAACGGCATGGTGATCAGCGCCCTGGTGGTGTTCTGCCCGGAGTGGCTGGAGACGTTCAACAGGACCCGCTACCTGCAGGCCCCATGGAAAGATGACGATCCTCAGTGACGCGGGTCCAGCTCGCCAGAGAACAGTTCGTCCTCGGCATCCGGGGCTACCGGGATCTTGTGTTCTTCAGAGGCCCAGGCCCCCAGGTCGATCAGTTTGCAGCGGTCGGAACAGAATGGCCGGAACGTGCTGGCCGCCGTCCATTCCACAGGGGCGCCGCAGGTAGGGCAGTCAACGGTGGTGGGTTGGCTCATGGTTGGCCTCCTCGTAAAGTCAGATAAAAGTGGTGCAAGCGGTCGACCTCCGAGCGCAACCAGTCAAGGTCACGGTCGTTGACCAGCACATCGTGGGCATGGCGCAGGCGCTCTTCGCGGCTGGTCTGGGCCGCCAGAATCGCCTGGACCTGCTCGGGGCTGGTCTGGTCGCGTTGCAAGGTACGTTCTATCTGCAAGGCCTGGGGCGCGTCGATCACCAGAAGGCGATCGGTACGCTGGTATTGGCCTGATTCGATCATCAGCGGCGAGACGAACACCGCGTAGGGCGATTCGGCCTTGGCCAGATAACTGAAGATTTCCTGGCCAATCAGCGGATGCAGCAACGCCTCAAGCCAGCGACGCTGCTCCGGGTCGGCAAAGATCAGTTGGCGCAGCGCGGCGCGGTCGAGCTGACCGTCGCTTTGCAACACCCCAGGGCCGAAGCGTTCGACGATGCTGGCCAGCGCCGGACGACCGGGCTCGACCACCCAGCGGGCGGCCTGATCGGCGTCCACCAGGTGCACACCCAGTTCGACGAAGCGTTGTGCGGCGGCGCTCTTGCCGCTGCCGATGCCGCCGGTCAGGCCGAGAATCCAGGGGGTGAAGGCGGGCGTGCTCATCAGAATCCAAATTGCAGATAGGAAGTGGTTATTTGACCACCCCAGAGCAGCGCGATCCAGCCCGCGATGGCCAGGTAAGGACCAAAGGGGATAGGCGTGCCTGCCTGCTGGCCACGCATGCGCAATAAAACCAGGCCCAGCAGGGCACCGACCAGCGACGACAGCAGCAGTACCAGCGGCAGCACTTGCCAGCCACCCCAGGCACCGAGCAGGGCCAGCAACTTGAAATCGCCGTAGCCCATGCCTTCCTTGCCGGTGATCAACTTGAACAACCAATACACTGACCACAGGCTCAGGTAGCCGAACACCGCCCCCCACAGTGCTTCTTCGAGCGGCACGAACAACCCGAAGGCGTTGACGATCAGGCCCAGCCACAGCAGCGGCAATACCAGGGCATCGGGGAGCAACTGGTGTTCGATATCGATCAGGCTCATCGACAGCAGCCCCCAGCTCAACAGCATGAATGCTGCGGCGCTGGCGCTGAAGCCGAAGTGCCAGGCGGCGAACAGGGCAAGCCCGGCGCTGGTCAGCTCCACCAGCGGATAGCGCGGGCTGATCGGTGCCTTGCAACTGGCGCACCGCCCGCGCAGGCAGAGGTAGCTGATGACCGGGATGTTCTCCCACGCACGAATCTGGTGTTCGCAGTGCGGGCAGCGCGAGGCGGGCAGGAACAAGTCGAAGCGCGGCGAGCTTTGCGCCGGAAGCTCGAGCGCTTCACGGGCTTCGGCGCGCCATTGGCGGTCGAGCATCAGCGGCAGGCGGTGCACCAGCACATTGAGAAAACTGCCGACGATCAGCCCCAGCACACTGGCGGCGATCAGGTAGGCCAGCGGCTGGCTGGCAAAGAAGTCCCACACATTCATTTCAGATCACGTCGCCCAGTTTGAAAATCGGCAGGTACATGGCGATCACCAGGCTGCCGACCATCAGCCCGAGTATCAGCACGATCAGCGGTTCGAGCAGGCTGGCCAGCTTGTCCAGCAGGTGGTCGATGGCCTGCTCATGGTGACCGGCGATGCGCTTGAGCATATCGTCCAGCGTGCCGGAAGTCTCGCCGATGCCGCACATCTGCACGCTTAAAGGTGGGAACAGCGGGTTGGCGCGCATGGCGGCGCTCAGTGAGCTGCCGCTGGCGAGTGCTTGGCGCAGCCGCTGGATGGCCTGTTCGTAGAGGGCATTGCCACTGGCGCTGGCCACCGGGCCGAGTGCCTCCAGCAACGGTACTCCCGCAGCGAAGGCGGTCGACAGCGTGCGGGCAAAGCGCGCCATGGCCGCGTGCTGCAGCAGTGCGCCGAGAATCGGCAATTGCATGGCGTGTTGCAGGGCCCACAGGCGAAAGGCCGGACGCTTCTGATAGGCCTGCCTGGCGGCCAGCACCGTCCCGACCGTCATCCCCAGCATCAATAGCAGGTGATTGCCGAGCCAGTCGGCCAGGTGAATCACCGCCTGGGTAAAGGCTGGCAACTGCGCGCCGAAGCCGGCAAACAGGCTCTCGAACTGCGGCACCACCTTGAGTAGCAGCAACGCCGCGACGCCGAAACCGACCATCAGCACCAGCATCGGGTAGATCATTGCCTTCTTCATGCGCGCGCGCAGGGCTTCGCGTTTTTCCTGGTAGGTGGCCAACTCGTCCAGCAGGGTATCGAGGCGCCCGGTCAGTTCGCCTACGGCGATCAGGTTGCAGTACAACGCATCGAAGTGGCGCGGGTGTTTGCGCAACGCATCGGCCAGGCTATTGCCGGCATTGATATCGGTTTTGAGGGCGTTGACCAGCGTTTGCAGGGCCGGGTTGTTGCAGCCTTCGGCGATGATGTCGAAGCCTTGCAGCAGCGGGATGCCGGCCTGGAACAGCGTGGCGAGCTGGCGGCTGAACTGGGTGAGGTCCTTGCTGCTCAGGGTGGCGGGCAGTTTCAGGCTGAAGTTGTGCTGTGTGCGGACCTGGGTGGGGCGGATGCCGCGCTGGCGTAGCAGGTTCTTGATCAGGGCGGGGCTGTGGCCCTGGTTGTGGCCGCTGACGCGGGCGCCGGTGCGGTCGATGCCTTGCCAGGTGTAGGTGCGGGTCTTGGTGGTCATCGCGACTTCCTTGCTGCGGTTGACGTTCACAAAACTGGAAACAGCTCGGGCCGGCAGTGCTGCCCGGTGAGCACTAGAGTAGTCGAGCCAGGTTGGTGCATTGCCAACAGCAGGGTGACAAAAGGTGTCCGTTGGGGCCTACTGGCGCGCCTGTCGCACAGGGTGGCTTGCGGGCGGAATTTGAAAGTATTTGTTTAAGGGGAAGTGCGTCCATGAAAGGGCAACGCGGTATTACATTGATCGAACTGATGATTGTGGTTGCGATCATCGGCATTCTGGCGACCATCGCCATGCCCATGTACACCAACCACCAGGCGCGGGCCAAGGCCACGGCGGGGCTGGCGGAAATTGCGGCCTTGAAGACGGCCTTTGAAGTGCGCCTGACCCAGGGCCAGGATGTCGCCAACGTTGCGGCATTGGGCGGCAAGGACAGCACGGCCAACTGCACCATCGTTGCCAGCGGCACGGCGGCGAGTGGTGCGGGGACGTTGGCTTGTACCTTGGTGGATGCGCCGGCACCGGTGGCGGGCAAGGTCTTGACCCTGACCCGTGCGGCGACGGGCTGGGCGTGCAGCACGGATATCGAGGCCGACCTGGCCCCGGCCGGCTGCACGGCACCGTGATATCACTGCGTTAATAGCTGTTGCGAAACAGTGATTTGCGTCGGCGCGGCGGCAGTGGTAGCGTTGCTGTCACGCCGGTGTAGCTCAGTCGGTAGAGCAGCGCACTCGTAACGCGAAGGTCGCAGGTTCGATTCCTGTCTCCGGCACCATCTTGTAGTTCCGAACGGCTAAACGCCGGATGCGGGACGGATCACCAAAGCCCGCCTAGTGCGGGCTTTGGTGTTTTTGACGGTTGATTTGCACAGGTCTATTTCAGTAGAGGCGTTTCGTAGCAATCATCACGATGCTTCACTCCTGTCATTTGGCTTATGCGTACTTTCTGATTTTGCCAAATCGAGTGACTTCCCCCCGTGCTCTGATTGAAGAGCAGCTGCACAGCTGTGAACCATAGCTGGCATAGGGGTTTACATAAAGCGATATCATCTGGTCAGAAACATAAAAATACTTGACGAATGCTTCGTTATGCTTGACATTTGCCGTGTTTTTTATTTCTCGCGGTGAAGGAAGAATTAGTATGCAAGTCAATCAAGACGATATAGTTGCGTTGATTGAGGCTGCATTAGATGCCAACTATTCTGACGTGAGAGCGGCTAGCAATAGAATTGCAAAATCTATAAGCAGTGACGATCTTGAATGTGCAAAAAAAATAAAATCCATTCTCAGGAAAAAAGGTGTTCCACTTCAAAGTTCAGGGTATATAGATAGTTTGCCAGTTGACTCTAAGTCACGAGCACCGCTACTGGAGGAAACCCAGTGGCCAGTAACACCGTTAGTGTTGAATCAAGAATCGCAGAATGTGTTTCAAACTTTTTTGTCAGATGTGATCAATGTTGATGAGCTTATTTCTCATGGTCTCTCTGGTCGTCTGAATTTTCTTCTCTCAGGTCCGCCTGGAACAGGTAAGTCGCTAGTTGCAGGGCATATCGCGGCACAGTTAAATAGGCCCTTGTATACGGTTAGGCTTGATTCGGTCATTTCTTCTTTGTTGGGCGATACAGCTAAAAATATAAGGCAAATTTTTGATTTCATACCTAAAAGAAATGGAGTTTTGTTTTTAGATGAGGTGGATGCAGTGGCCAAGCTTCGAGATGATCGCCATGAACTGGGAGAACTAAAACGTGTAGTTAATACTCTCATTCAGGGCCTTGACTCGCTAGATGATCACGCGGTTGTCATTGCGGCTACTAACCATTCAGGGTTGCTGGATCCTGCAATTTGGAGAAGATTTCCATATAAAATTGACTTTTCTGTTCCCGATCTTGAAATGAGGAAGGAGTTGTGGAAGCACTTTCTGTTTGTTGACGGCGGAGAGGAAAGCATGATCTTGATGCTCGCTAAGATATCTGATGGTCTTAGTGGCGGGGATATTGAGAGTTTGTCCTTGGCGGTAAGAAGGAAGTCAGTTCTCACGAAGTCAGATGTTAATATGGCCTCAGTTGTTGAAGCCACAATGAATAGTGCTCTTGGTAACACTGCTACCCCCGAAGGGGGGGAGTTGTCCACGTTTAAGAAAAAGAAAATTGCGACGATTCTTTATAAGTCCTATGGCGTTGCTCAGGTTGACTTGGCAAAAATATTATCGACTAGTCGCCAAACGATATCTGGCTATTTGAGAGAGTGATTTTATGGCTGAAGGTAATGGAAAACCAATAATCAACCCTGTGCTCAGCTTTTTGAGAGTGCCATCGCCCTCCGCAGTAAAAGGGGGGGGGAAGGGGAAGACGATATTCGCCAGGGTAGGCTTGATGCCCAAAGAAAAAAATTATCAAGAAGCTTTGAGCTACTTTCCGAAAAAGAGACTAGCATTAAGTTTCATGGTGATAGAGTACATCTGATCGTTAGGATGTTTTCTGACTCTCATGCTTCAACTTGGACGCCTAAGAATATATTTTCGAGCGAGTTTGGTTGTCGGATTGTGGCTCCAGCTTTTGATGGCTATCTGCTCGAAAGTGGGGTTGGTAGTTTTGAGGTGATGTCAAAAAGAATTAAGTCCGCCAGGTCTATTGTAACTAAGGTTGATATTTCCAGGGTTGAGTCGGTTGAGCTTTTTGATGTTGGGGAAATACTTCGGGGGAAGGGTGTTGAGGAGTTATGGGGCGACTTGAACGAAAGAAGTGCTAGACAATTCAGTTTTTGGTTTTTGCCATTCGCTCATAGAGATAGCAGAGAGTCGGTTGTCCGGGATTTTGAGAAGATTTGTAAGAAAAAAGGAGTTTCGCTGGGGGATAAGGAATTTTCCAATGTGTTCAGACAAGACTCTGAAGTCGTAGATGTTTCTATTGAAATTGACCCCGCTTTTGTGTCGATCTTCGAGAATTATATTGAAACGGGAGTCGGAGCTTTCTGCGCTGAAATTTCCTCGCTTGAAACTCTCAAGGAAATCGCAGCTTCGAGCACTACCTATAGAATCGAGCCGGTGTTTGGAATAAGTTCAAATTCAGCGCTTCCCGGAAATGGACCAGAGCCGAGTCTTGGAGGGGTTAACCCTGAAGGACTACCTATTGTTGTAGTTATAGATGGTGGTCGAACGGCATTGAGCTACGCACCATTTGAATACTGGGCTGCTCCTCCTTTGGTTGATAGTCACAGCGCAAATGGTATTCACGGGAATCAGGTTACTTCGTTGGTTTGTAATGGGTTTTCTTGGAATAATAAACTATCGTTACCTTCACTTAACTGTCGGTTTGTTACGGCTCAAGCAATTGCGAAATCTGGAACTCCGAAGCAACCTACGCAAAGTCAGTTTTTGAACTATTTGAGGGGGATTGCGAAGGAAACAAGTAGTTATGCGAAAGTTTGGAATCTCTCATTTAATGAGTTGATGCCCTCGGTGAACTCTTCGGAAATTAGCTACCTTGGTCACGAAATCAATAAGATTGCTCGCGAGTTTAATATTCTCCCAGTGATTTCTATTGGAAATATTTCTGGTGAGAATAAGTCAAGGCTGTGCGCTCCGGCGGACTGTGAGGGATCTCTGACAGTAAGCGGTCGTACCGCAGGTCTTTTTGGTACACCGGATAAGGCTTGCCCTATTAGTCTTAAGGGGCCAGCAGCGGCTGGAATGAAGAAGCCGGACGTTTCCTGGTTTTCGAAATTGCGTATGATCGGGGGAGTGGTAAATACAGGTACTAGCTACAGCGCACCACTCATATCCTCTCTGGCGGCACATACATTTGCAAGTCTAAAGGCTCCAACTCCAGATTTGGTAAGGGCATTGTTGATAAATGATGCGGAGCTGGATGGGCACTGCCCAGAGCTTGGGTGGGGCACTCCTTGGGCCAAGGATACAATGCCATGGGCATGTAAAGAGGGTACGGTTACCTTGGCTTGGGTATCTAAACTAAAGGCAGGGAGTGCGTACTACTGGAATGAATTACCCATACCTCCTGAAATGATATCAGATGGTAAGCTTGTCGGTAGAATATCCCTTACAGCTATTCTCAAGCCAATAGTCTCAGAGTTAGGTGGGGTAAATTACTTTTCGACTAGGCTTCAGGTTGCTCTGCAAGCTAGGGATCTGAAAGGTAAGATTGGAAATCTTTTGGGGACAATGCAAGAGGCAAAAATCAAAGAGTCAGATGCTAGGAAAGACCTCGCAAAGTGGAGTTCGATAAGGCGACATGCGAAACCATTTAATGGAAAGTCTGTGCAAAAAGGTTCGATGAGACTGCATGCGCGAATTTTTGCCCGTGATCTCTATCAATATGGTTTGAATGATCACCATGGACTTCCGGAGCAAGAAGTGGCATTTGTACTAACATTCCAATCTCCCAATGGGGAGCCCGGGATTTATAACTCAATGATTAATGAGCTGTCAGGGTACGTGGAAAATGCGACAAATATTGATCTTGGTGTTGAGGTCGATAACCGATAATTTAAAGTTTACTGGTTTTATATGTTTCATTATTTTGAGCTTGCAGGTTGTAACTAGTGGGGGTACTCTGGCTCGGTCGCGATTATGAGAGTGGCGACCGGGCGTGGAAACCCGTTTGAAAACTTGGCGCACATAGCGCCCCTATCACGATTGCAGGCGCTTTTTTGTGCTCGCTTTTTTGTGTTATGGCGGCCGTGTGTGGGCAGGCTTCGGCTTGGCCGGGTTCCAAGTTTCCGGGACTGTCAGATTTTT
>NZ_JAMDGY010000042.1 GCF_028656955.1 Pseudomonas fontis | reverse complement strand
AAAAAATCTGACAGTCCCCGGAAAGCAAGCCGCAGAGATCATAAAGACAATAATGGATGCTCTGGACAAAGGAGCTAATCTAATCACTCTGAGCCATTCGGAATCAAAAAAACTTAATCTTATATTCTCGCCGGGCCATCCGCGAGAAAATGTTGTTTACGCTCAGCATCCCGCAAATCCTCTGGTGTATTACACCGCCAGCTCCTTTCACCGTCAGGCTTTCGAGCATAAATTTGCAGAAGTGATAACTCTTCTATCGAGCCTTGGCGCAAATGAAATAAAAGTTGAACATGTCAGTGGCTGGGATCAAGAATTTTCAGCAGGCCTCGGCATTACAATTCCAAGTCAAGATTCTGTGTCAGCTGGTGTTAAGAAAAATTGCGCAGAGAATAGTGCAGTACTTTTTGATGCAAAACTCACAGGACATGACGCTCCGTCAGTTCCTGATGACTTGACTTGGTATCCTCATGAATCCCTTTGGCAGGCTGTTGCTATCGCTCGCGTAAACAACGGATTAAAGAATTTTAATCTGTCACTGACGTACTCGGATGATTACGGCTTGAATGCTGGCTTCAAGGCAACGATAAAGGGTACTGGTTTAGATTTGGGTGGGAAATTTGAAGAGCACCAATCTACTGTTTGGAAAATAACCGGAAACTTTGGCCCAGAAAATCCTCATGAAAACGCCAGGGAATGAATAGCCACTTAACTGCATAAGCTACGTCCAAGTATACGTCAGAGCAGTTGCTGCCATTCGTGGTGGAACAGTGCTGATGCGTTTATGGATAACTGTACAGCCTCTCGCTGACAAAACACTCAGCCGAAGCTAACGCCAGCTTCTGGCCGAAAGCTGCCTTCCAAAGGCAGCTTCAGCTCTTCGAAACCAACGACAGCAGAACGCAACTCCACACGACTCAACAACCCAGTCAGTGCGCCGCCCTACCCTCCAACGACACTCCCATCGCCACATCCAACAACATACTCACCACCTCGACCTGATGCTTAGCCGAGAACAGCAGTTTTTTCGTTTCGGATTTAGGCGCTTTGGTCGCCATTAACGTCACTTTCAATGCGGACACCAGATGTTCGCAGGCGTGCGTTGTCGCTTCTGCGGCAGACAGGTCTTTGTGGACTTTGAGAACAGGTGGGCCGGGAACGATTTTTTTCATTGTGGTGCTCCTGGAGAGAAATGGAGCCGCCACCTATCGCTACCAAACGATTGGGTGGCGACTGTACACAGGTTGGTAGACCGGGACTCCAGGAACCCAGCGCGCACGAGTGCGCCCTGCGCACAGCCGCCATAACACAAAACAACAGGCACAAAAAAAGCGCCAGCTGATTTGGATGAGGCGCGTGTACGCCATGGAGTGACGGGCTACCAAACCCGTGCCGCTGAATTTGCAGCGACCGCGAAAGGTTAGCCGGATTGACCTACCGGGGCAAGGCTTCAGCCACAGAAGGCGTTGCGTGGTGTTTCGGGTTTTTGAGTGGTCGCAGGGTACATGCGCCTGCGTTGCAGGCGAGCGCAGCCTGACGGCAGCGGCTACGGAATTTTCAGAGCCTGTGAGGTTGCCGGCGATATGGCCCGTACTGGCACCCGGATAGATATTGCTTGCCCGGCAAGTGCTGCGCACTTGATCGCTGGCAAGGCCAGCTCCCACAGTTTCAGCGGCGCAGTTCGATCCCTGGTGGCTCAGTCAACCAATTGGCAAAACCTTTAACTGACCGGCCAAAACCCGCACAACTGCCGGCTTTTCGCGCGACAGGACGTCCTCATGCAACGCATCGTAATTCTGGGCAATGCCGGTAGCGGCAAATCTACCCTGGCCCGCGCCTTGGGCAAGCAACTGGGGCTGCCCGTGGTGCATCTGGACACTCTGTTTTGGGAGCCCGGCTGGATCGAGCCCGACGCCGAGCAGTTTCGCGCACGCGTCAGCGAAGCGATCGCAGCCGATGCCTGGATCTGTGAAGGCAACTATGCCCGGCGCACATTCGACCTGCGCCTGCCCCGTGCCGACCTGATCATCTGGCTCGATACGCCGCGACTCACCTGTTTCACCCGGGTAGTCACGCGCAGCGTAATGAACCGCCCTCGCGCGGACCTTCCAGCAGGTTGTACTGAGAAGCTCGACCGGGCATTCCTGACCTTCCTGAACTTCGTATGGAATTTCGATCGCGGCTACCGCCCAGGTATCGAGGCGGTGCGTCAGGCCATTGCCCCGCGGATTCCTACCGTGCACTTGCGCTGCAAGCGGCAGATTGGCGCATTTCTAGACAGCTTGCCCGCGACACCTCAAACCTGCCTTGAATAGATGAATGGCGAACTTCGCCAGCTGGGCTCACGGCAAAACTGGCACATCCGCTTTAGGTGCAGAACCAGGGACCTTCTCAGCCGGTAGAGGCTTAGCCCTTGAGTTTTTCGGCAATCCAGATGGTGTGCCGCGTGCCTTTGTTGCCGTGGGCGAACACCTGCACTTCTTCAGCCTTGAAACCGGCCTTCTTCAATTTGTCGGAAAACTGCCGGTCCGCGCTGGCCGACCACACAGCCAGCACGCCTTTGGGGCGCAGGGCCTTGGCGCAGGCGCTCAGGCCACCGGCGGAATACAGCCAGCTGTTGGTCTTCTGGGTGAGACCTTCAGGCCCGTTGTCGACGTCGAGCATGATCGCGTCAAAGCCTTGCGGTTCGGCTTGCAGCACCTTGGCCACATCTTCCATGCGGATCACCGTGCGAGGGTCGAGCAGCGGGCGCCCAGCCTTCTCCCCCAGCGGCCCTCGATTCCACTCGACCACGCCCGGCACCAGTTCGGCGACCACCACCTCGGCGGTCTTGCCCAAATGCTTGAGCGCCGATCCCAGGGTGAAACCCATGCCCAGGCCGCCGATCAGTACCCGGGAATTGGGCCGGCCGGCCACCTTGCGGCAGGGGATCTCGGCCAGGGCGTCTTCGGAGCCGTGCATGCGGGTGTTCATCAACTGCCCACCATCACCACCCTGGATCTTGATCACGAAGTCTTCGCCGTACTCGAACAGGCACAGGGCTCCGCCGTTTTCAGGGATCGGGGCAGTGTCGAGCAGAACGAAACGTTTCATGGGGAACTCATCGAGAAAGTAATAGAGCTACAAGGGCAACGGAGCCATTGATGAAGGGCACCATTCTAACGGTCATTGTGTTGGCAGCGCTCTTGATAAGTGAATCGGCTCTGCTTTTGCGCATGCCTCGAATGACTGGTCCTGGCCGATTTGTGGTGCTTCTGGAGAGAAATGGAGCCGCCACCTGTTGCTAACAGGCGCCTGCGTTGCAGGCGAGCGCAGCCTGACGGCAGCGGCTACGGAATTTTCAGGGTCTGTGAGGTTACTGTGAGAGCCGGCCTTGCCGGCGATGGTGGTTCAGGCAACCCATTAGCAAGGCTTTGCCTTGCATCGCTGGCAAGGCCAGCTCCCACAGTTATCGCTGCAGGCCATAAATATCCTGGCCGCTGAGGATTGGGTGGGAGCCGGCCTTGCCGGCGATGATGATTCAGACAACCCATTAGCAAGGCTTTGCCTCGCATCGCTGGCAAAGCCAGCTCCCACAGTTATCGCTGCAGGCCATAAATATCCTGGCTGCTGAGGATTGGGGTGGGAGCCGGTCTTGCCGGCGATGGTAGTTCAGGCAACCCATTAGCAAGGCTTTGCCTCGCATCGCTGGCAAGGCCAGCTCCCACAGCTATCGGTGCAGGCCATAAATATCCTGGCCGCTGAGGATTGGGGTGGGAGCCGGTCTTGCCGGCGATGGTAGTTCAGACAACCCATTAGCAAGGCTTTGCCTCGCATCGCTGGCAAGGCCAGCTCCCACAGTTATCGGTGCAGGCCATAAATATCGTAGCCGCTGAGGATTGGGGTGGGAGCCGGTCTTGCCGGCGATGGTGGTTCAGGCAACCCATTAGCAAGGCTTTGCCTTGCATCGCTGGCAAGGCCAGCTCCCACAGTTATCGGTGCAGGTCATAAATATCCTGGCCGCTGAGGATTGGGGTGGGAGCCGGCCTTGCCGGCGATGGTGGTTCAGGCAACCCATTAGCAATGGCTTTGCCTTGCATCGCTGGCAAAGCCAGCTCCCACAGTTATCGGTGCAGGCCATAAATATCCTGGCCGCTGAGGATTGGGGTGGGAGCCGGTCTTGCCGGCGATGGTAGTTCAGGCAACCCATTAGCAAGGCTTTGCCTCGCATCGCTGGCAAGGCCAGCTCCCACAGTTATCGCTGCAGGCCATAAATATCGTAGCCGCTGAGGATTGGGGTGGGAGCCGGCCTTGCCGGCGATGATGGTTCAGGCAGCCAATCAGGCACTACCTAATGATCCTCACCATCGTACCTTGACGTCAGCAGGCCCCTCATGCGACGGAAAATGCGGCAGCACTTCCTCCGCCAGCTCTTGCACAACCTCTGCAACAGGTCGCTGTGAGAACTGGATACCCAGCGCCGCATGATTCACCCCCGCATCTCGCCATTCGCCCAGCAGCTCGATCAACCCTTTGCGCCCGGTGCGCAGCACATAACCACCCCGTAACGGAGTGCGAGGGTGGTCGCAATCGTCCACGAGGTCGATCCATTCATTGGTCATATGCGGCCGGAACCCGCCGTCTGGAATCAGCCTGCGCCAGGCCCGAATTTTCTCCGCCAAACGCTCCGGCCCCTCACGGGTGTGGGTGGCTTCAGGGAACGTCAGCCAGCCATCCGCTTGCTCGCCAATCCACTCCAGCGACTGCCTGGACGACCCGGTCACCATCAACGGGATGGACCCCGCTACAGGCTTGGGCAAGAACTCGGCACCCGCGATGCGCCCCAATGGCGAGTCGATGATGGCCGTCTTGCCACTCACAAGTTGGCGAAAATACGCCACCGTCTGCGCAAACCGCTCGCCACGCTCAGCGTGTTCCAAACCATAAGCTGGAAACTCAACGGGCCGGTCCCCCGAAGCAATGCCCAAGACCAGACGCCCCCCCGAAAGCTGGTCGATCGTCGCCGAGGCCTTGGCCAAATCAATGGGATGGCGCAGCGAAAAAATCGCACTGCCGGTCGCCAGCGCAATCGTCCTGGTTTGCGCGGCTAGAAACGCCAAGTAAGTGAACGGGTCAAACACCTGCCCCGCATCCCCGAACCCAGGATCAAACAACGGCACATCCCTTACCCAAACCGCAGCAAAACCATGACGATCGATATCCCGTACCACCTCTGCCTGCCCGGCCAACACGTCCATGTCGCCGCTATAGAAGCGCAAAGGCAAAAAAATTCCCAGCGTCAGCTCATCGGGCGCGAACATGCGTCGATAGCCCGGATGGTTGGCAAACGCTTGAGACGATTTGCCGACTAGATGATTTATCGCGTTCATTGTCATTTCCCGGTTCAAGCGCCAAGGGCGGGGGCTGGAATGACGATGCCGCGCTGCACCGCCGGCCTCGCCGCAACCCGCTCGTGCCAGGCACTCAAGTGATGATGCTGACTGAAGTCGAAGCCGATGATGCGCGCGATATGGGTCCAGCCAAATTGGGCAATATCGGCAATCGAATACGCCTCCCCCGCCAGGTAGGGATGCCCGGCCAAACGACTGTCCAGCGTGGCAAAGGCTTCATTGGTCAATCGACGGTAACGAGCAACAGCCTGCAGATTCCTGTCAGCGGCAAACAACTCGAAATGAACACGCTGGCCCATGATTGGCCCAACGCTCGCCGCATGAAACATCAGCCACTGGATGGCCTCCCAGCGCGCGTTGGGAGCTAAGGGCAACAGCCGGCCCGTCTTGTCTGCCAGATACAGCAGGATGGCGGCAGACTCGAACAGCGTGATGCCGTTGTCGTCGTCCACCAGCACGGGGATACGCCCATGCGGGTTCAGGCGCAAAAACTCGGGCTGCTTGTTCTCGTCCTGATCGATTTTGACGTGGCGCAACACGTACGGCAGGCCCAACTCTTCCAGCGCGATAGTGATCTTGAAACCGTTGGGTGAACTGTCGGTATAGAGCGTGATCATCGTGCAAGCTCCAGCTGGTGGGCCCTGCCCGGCAGGATGAGCGCAGCACAGGCAACACCGAGCACGACCATGCCCGCAGACACCAAAATTGCATAGCTGAAGCCTTGCACCGAACTTCCGCCTGCGGCCAGCACCGCAATGCTCACGGCGACCCCCACGGCCAGGCCAACCGCAGAACCGACTTCCTGGGTGGTGGTCAGCATGCCTCCGGCCAACCCGTGATCGACTTCGTCAACGCCTTCGACACCGGCCACCGTCCACGCCGGGAACGCGATGCCGTAACCAATGCCCGCCAACAACGTGCCGGGGAGTATGGAGGCGGCCCAGGACGCATCCACTGCCAGCGACATGCCCAGCAGTGCGAGGCCGGCAATGAACACGGTCATGCCGTACAAAATGACCGGCTTGGTGTCTATTCGGGCAATCAACGCCGGCCCTGCCCAGGCGCTGGAGAGGGTGAACGCAATCGCCATCGGCAACAGCCCCAAGCCCGTCTGGGTGGCGGTAAAGCTGAGGATTTCCTGCATATACAACGCAACGACGACAAACGTCGGCCCCAGCGCCGTGTTCGCGAGCAGCGATACCAGGTTCGCGCCGCCCGTCATGCGCCGCCTGAACACCGCAAGGGGAATCAACGGGTAGGCAACCTTGCTTTCGACCCAGACAAACAAGCCAAACAGCCCCATGGCCAAGGCAATCAATCCATAGGTGACGGGAGACGCCAGGCCAACATGCTCGCTGTTGGCAAACGCGAACACCAGCGTGGCGGCGCCCGCAGCAACCAGAACCGCGCCCCCTATGTCCAGCCGTCCTGCGGCTATCGCGGCATCACGCTGGCTCACCGGCAGGTAGCCTGCCAGGGCGATCACCAGCAAACCGATGGGCACGTTGATCCACAGCACCCAACGCCACCCCAGGATGTCGGTGATGATGCCACCGAGGATCAGCCCTGCGACGAACCCGCTCGCCGCCACCGCCGTCCAGGCACCCAACGCTCGATTGCGCGAGGCCTGATCAGGGAACAGTGCCAGCAGCAGTGAAAACGCCGCAGGTGAAAACAAGGCAGCGCCAAAACCTTGCATGGCCCGGGTGGCAATCAGCATGGCCGGGGTCTGCGAGAAACCACCAAGCAGCGAGCCAAGGGTAAAGATCACCACCCCGGTCAGGAACACACGCCGGCGGCCAAACATGTCGGCGGCGCGCCCGCCCAACAGCAGGAAGCCTGCTATGGCGACACCGTAGGCGTTGATGACCCACTGCAAGGCGCCAGGGCTGAAGCCCAGGCTTTCCTGAATCTGCGGCAAAGGGATCATGGTGATGGAAAAGTCGAGCAGTGCGACGAATTGAGCCGTGCATAACAATATGAGGCAGAGCCGCCAGCGAGGGTGATTCATATGGGCTTCCTGATTGATATAGTTTTGCTAATGTTGTTTAACTTTGCTAAACAGCATTCATCATCAGACTCGCGACGATTCAGTGGAAACGATCATTTTTAGTCGCTGAATTTAGGAAAACTAAACCTAATGGCAACTTCCCTGCCCTATCTTGCGTTGCGCACCTTCGTTGAGGTTGGCCAGCACGGCAGTATCAAGGCGGCCGCCCAGGCACTGAGCGTCACATCAGGTGCGGTGAGCCAACAGATTCGGCTGTTGGAAGATCGGGTAGGCATGGCGCTGTTCACGCGGGAGCGAAGCGGTTTGCGGCTTACCGAGGCCGGGGCCGGCGTTCATCCCGCCTTGCTTGAGGCGTTCGAGCGGATTCAGGAGACGTTGCTGTCGCTGGAACAGATCAAGGCCCGGCAAACCCTGACAGTGAGTACCGTTGCCACCTTCGCGGCTTCCTGGCTGGTGCCGCGCCTGGGCCGATTCAACCTGCGATACCCGCATATCGAAGTGCGCGTAGAGGCGACTTCCAACGTCGCGGACCTGCGCCGGGATCGCGTCGACGTGGCGTTGCGGCATGGGCTTGGGGTTTATCCCAACTTGCAGGTCACGCGCTTGATGGCGCCGGTGTTGGTGCCGGTGGCCAGCCCCGCGCTTGTGGCCGCCAGCAGCGCGATTGCCCAGCCGCAGGATTGCCTCGATTACCCACTGTTGCACGATTCTGAGCGTGCGGACTGGTCCTTGTGGCTCACCGCGCATGGTGTTGCCAAGGACCCTCGCGCCGAGCGTGGCAGCGCTTTTGAAGATGACTTCCTGCTGATTCGCGCAGCGGAGGCAGGCCAGGGGCTCGCCTTGGTGCCTGTGGAATATGCCAGGGAGGAGATTGCTGCGGGCCGCCTGGTGCAAGTGCTGGATAAGCCTTGGCCTGCTCGATTTGCCTATTACGTGGTGACCCGAGCGGATGCGATGCAACGCGACGAGGTGAAAGCGTTTGTGGAGTGGGTCATGGAAGAAGCACAGGGTACGCTTCGCTCTTGCTTTGCAAACTCGCCTGCAATACCGGCCTCATCGCAGGTGTAGCCGCTGCCGTAAGGCTGCGCTCGCCTGCATCGCAGGCGCGGCCTTTGGGAGCCCTGACGGACTCCAGCGCAGCCTGACGGCAGCGGCTACAAAATGCTGCCTGTGCGCGTTATTCGTGCACGTGACAGCCCCCGCACCACACGCGTGCACATTCCCCCCCACATCCCGGCATCACCCACCCCGCCATCGCCACAATCGTTAGCTTGCATACGACTTGGCGTACAAATTGCTATCACTTAGCCATCGCTCTGTCGCAGCTGGGGATATAAATGTCGCTTTCTAGTCATTCCATGCCGTTGTCCGCTGCCGAAAAGCGCTGGCTCCCCTGGTTCGGCAAAACCGGGAAATTCGCCATGGGTTGGGCCTGCCGGCTCAACCAATCAGCCTACCCAGTGCTCGAACAAACCTTCGAAGCCATCGCCCACACCCGCGTGCAGCTGCTGCACAACTGGGCCCGCGAGCAATGGGAGCACCTGGCCGAACTGGCCGATCACCTCGCCGCAGACCTCACCCAACTCGACAACTCCACGCTGCTGGACACGCTCAGCCAGGCCGAGGACTTCTCCGAGCTGTTCATCGTCGACAACACCGGCACCCTGCTCGCTTCAACCTGGCCGCAACGCCCCAAGCAACGCCTCGAACACACCGCAGCCCTGGCGCAAGGCCTGAAAGCGCCCTTTCTCCACGGCCCCTACAGCGACCCGCTGACCCTGCAAATCGGCCCGTCATCGTCACGCTTTCACGATGAAGTGACGCTGATGTTCTACCACCCGCTCAAGGTTGGCGGCAAAGCCGTCGGCTGCCTCTGCGGCCGCGTGCCCAACGATGTGCTGGGCGACCTTATCCAGCGCGAAGCCGGGCATATCTATGCCGAGTCCGGCGACAACTACCTGTTCATGGCGCAATCGCGCTTCGACCCGGCGATCAAGCCAGGCACCGCCTTGTCACGCTCACGCTTCGAAGACGGCACCTTCACCCACGGGGAAAACCTCAAAAGCGGCGTGCACACCCCCTGGAGCACCGTGCAGATCCACCGCCACACCGAACTGGAACTGCGCTTCACCGACCCCGCCACCGGGCAACTGCACCCCGGCGTGCGCGAAACCATTCGCCGCGGCGCCAACCTGTTCGTGACCTACCCCGGCTACTCGGACTACCGGCACATTCCCGTGGTCGGCAAAGGCGTGACCTTCCAGCTGCAAGGTTCGCCAGACCGCTGGGGCATGATGTGTGAAGCCGACCTGGAAGAGGTCTACCGCCGCCGCTCGCTCAGCTACGGCCTGATGAAACCCTACATCGCGATCATGGCCGCGCTGTTTGCCTGCAACTTGCTGGTGCAGCACTACGCCGGCCTCACCCAAGGTTTGAACGACGCCGTAAGTGCCCTTAGCCTGCTCTGCGCCACGCTGCTGTTCAGTGTGCTGGGGCCCAAGCGCCTGGCCGCCCGGCTGAACGGCATGACCGATGTGCTGCGCACCATTGCCGAGGGCGAAGGCAACCTGCGCCAGCGCCTGGACAGCAGCACCCTGGCCAACGACGAAACCGGCGACATGGGTCGCTGGATCAACAGCTTTATCGACCGGCTGGACTCGGTGGTCGGCCAGGTCGTGAAGGCCAGCCGCAACGTCGGCACCACCAACCAGATGATGCTCGGGCGCAGCCAGCAAGCCAGCACCACTTCAAGCGAAGTGGCCGAGGCGATGCACCACATGATGGTGATCGCTGAAGACCAACTGGGCGAGATCCAGCAGGCCTCTGTCAGCGCCGAGCAGATGAAACAGGCGATGGACGAAGTGGTAACCCAGGCCCGCGAGCAGTTCCACACGGTGCAGGCAGGCACGCAGTCCATCCGCGATGTGGTGGAACGCTCGACTTCAAGCGTGCAACTGCTCGACAGCCGGATGACCCAGATCGGCAATATCACCGGGCTGATCAGCGATATCACCAACCAAACCAACTTGCTGGCACTGAACGCGGCCATCGAGGCGGCTCGCGCCGGGGAACATGGGCGCGGGTTTGCAGTGGTGGCGGATGAAGTGCGCAGCCTGGCCTCGCGCACCTCGCGCGCGGCCGGGGATATTCAGCAGATGGTTGAAGGCCTGCAGAACGAAACGCAAAAAGCCGTGAGTTTCATGGAGGCCGGCGTGAAGGATGTCGATAACAGCCTGCGCCTGGCAGAGGATGCATCGTCGGAGAATGTGCAGCTGCATCAGGCGGTAGAAAGCATGTTCGCGATCATCCAGCAGTTGAACAAGCGCAGCCTGGATTACGGGCTGACGATCAAGAAGGTCAATCAGTCGTCCACCGAGATGCACCAGACCGTGGCGGTGCTGCAGAACAGCGCCGAAACGGTGAAGGTCAATGCCAACAAGCTGCAGAAGTTGGTGGGACAGTTTGAGGTGACCACGTTGAGCCGGGAACGGGTGGTGGCCTGATCTGGGTTACGGGGCCTCATCGCCGGCAAGGCCGGCTCCCACAGAGTCATGCGGTGCAATCAGCTCTTGTGGGAGCCGGCCTGAACT
>NZ_JAMDGY010000041.1 GCF_028656955.1 Pseudomonas fontis | reverse complement strand
GGCAAGACGGTATCTACAACCTCAAGGGCACTTCAGGCCCAGCGCAATTGCTGCGCGGGCACCGGTCGGCCATACCAGTAGCCCTGGCCCATGTCGCACTCCTGCTCCAGGAGGAACCGCGACTGCTCCTCCAGCTCGATGCCTTCGGCCTGGACCTTCATGCCCATGCTGCGCGCCAAGGCGATGATCACCCGGACAATCGCCACATCGTCGTCGTCATGCGGCAAGCCGTTGACAAAGCCCTGGTCGATCTTCAGCTTCTGCACCGGCAAGCGCTTCAGGCGCAGCAACGAGGAATAGCCGGTGCCGAAGTCATCAATCGCCAGCTGAATGCCCAGCTCGCGCAAGCGATGCAGCTGCTCCAGGGCGATTTCCGGGTCTTCCATCACCGCGCTCTCGGTCACCTCAACCTCAAGACACGCCGGCGACAACCCCGTCTCGTGCAACACCTGGGCAACCTGGCGGTACAGGTCGCGATGGGCAAACAATCGGCTCGACACGTTGACCGCAACAAACGCCAGGGTCTTGCCCTGGGCCTGCCATTCGACCATCTGCTGACAGGCCTGGCGCATCACCCAGGTGTCGATCTCACCGATCATCCCGGTACGCTCGGCGACCGGGATGAACTCGCCCGGCGGCACCAACCCGCGTTGCGGATGCTGCCAGCGCACCAGCGCCTCGACGCCGATCATGCTGCCGCTGAACAGGTCATGGATCGGCTGGTAGTACACCCGCAGCTCCTCCTGCTGCAATGCCCGGCGCAGCTCGCTGGCGGTTTCCACCCGCTGCTGGGCATGGGCGGTCAGCTCTTCGGTGTACATCGCGTAGTCCGAACGGCCATTCTGCTTGGCCTTGAACAACGCCGAGTCGGCGTTGCGCAGCAGTTGCTCGGCACTCTGTGCATCGCTGGGGAACAGGCTGATGCCAATGCTCACGGTGGTGAACAAGCGGTGGCAGTCGAGCTGGAACGGCTCCTTGAAGCCTTCGATGATGGTCTGCGCCAAGGCCGCTGCCTGGCCAACCTGCGGGCAGTTTTCAGCCAGCACGGCGAACTCGTCTCCGCCCAGGCGTGCCAGCGTGACCCCGGCGCCCACCAGGCCTTCAAGGCGCTCACCGACCGCCTTGAGCAACTGGTCGCCGGTGTTGTGGCCGAGGCTGTCGTTGATGCTCTGGAAGTGATCGAGGTCCATCAGCAGCAGCGCACAACCGCGCTTCTTGGCCTGGGCCTGGGTCAGCGCCTGGGCGGCACGGTCATTGAACAGCAGGCGGTTGGGCAGGCCGGTGAGCGGGTCGTAGTGCACCAAGTGCGCCAGTTCGCGCTCGGTGTGCTTGATGGCGCTGATGTCGCTGAAGACCGCCACATAGTGGGTCAGCTCACCGCTGTCGTTGCGGATGGCGCAGATGCTCTGCCACTGCGGGTATACCTCGCCGCTCTTGCGCCGGTTCCAGATTTCGCCACTCCACTCGCCCTTCTCGGCCAGGGTAGCGAACATCTGCTGGTAGAACGCCTTGTCGTGACGGCCGGACTTGAACTTGCTCGGACGCTGCCCGAGCACTTCTTCTTTCTGGTAGCCGGTGATTTCCATGAACGCGCGGTTGACGTGCACGATGATCCCGTCACGGTCACTGACCAGCACCCCTTCCAGGGTGCTGTCGAACACCGCAGCCGCCATGCGCAGGCGTTCGCGGTCTTCGCGGCGTACACGCTCGCCGGCGCTGATGAAGCGCAAGTGGCGCAGGCGCGCGACGAAGATCAACACCGTGCTGATGACCACCCAGGAGAAGTCATTGGCCCACAGCCAACGGAACTGATCGACCGGGTCATCGAAAATTCTGGTTATTATTTGATCAGAAACAACCAGCCAGATGACCGAAAGCACCAGGTACAGCGCGGCCATGCGCAAGGCGTCACGAACGGAAACAGACATAAGGGTTGTAGATGCCCACACCAAAATATGGGGCATTATAGGGGTAGAAACATCCAGTGACCTCCTATCTAAAAGGCCGACTGGTTTTATTTGACCGCACAGGGATAATACTTCCCGCTGTTTCTTTCCCTATGAGGGCCCAACCGCCTATGTGGTACAACGGTTTTCTTGACCTGTCAGCCTGGCAATTGCTGGCGGTCACCCTGCTGATGACCCACGTGACCATTGTCAGTGTCACGGTCTATCTGCATCGTTATTCGGCCCACCGCGCGCTCGAACTGAACGCCGGGCTCAAGCATTTCTTCCGTTTCTGGCTGTGGCTGACCACGGCGCAGAACACCCGCGAATGGACCGCCATCCACCGCAAGCACCACGCCAAGTGCGAGACCGTCGACGACCCGCACAGCCCGGTCATCAAGGGCTTGAGCACCGTGTTGCGCAAGGGGGCGGAGCTGTACCGCGAAGAAGCGCAGAACCCGGAAACCCTGCGTATCTACGGCAAGAACTGCCCGGAAGACTGGATCGAACGCAACCTCTACTCGCGCTACAAGATGGGCGGGATCGTGCTGATGGCGGTGATCGACCTGCTGCTGTTCGGCACGGCCGGCATCACCATCTGGGCCGTGCAGATGATGTGGATCCCGTTCTGGGCCGCTGGCGTGGTCAATGGCCTGGGCCATGCGGTCGGCTATCGCAACTTCGAGTGCCGCGACGCCGCCACCAACCTGGTGCCGTGGGGCATCATCATTGGCGGTGAAGAGCTGCACAACAACCACCACACCTATCCCAACTCGGCCAAGCTGTCGGTCAAGCGCTGGGAGTTCGACGCGGGCTGGGCGTGGATCAAGCTGTTCACCTGGCTGCGCCTGGCCAAGGTGCAGCGGGTGGCGCCAATTGCCCACCGGGTTGAAGGCAAGGGCCAGCTGGACATGGACACCGCCATGGCGATCCTCAACAACCGCTTCCAGATCATGGCGCAGTACCGCAAGCTGGTGATCGCGCCGCTGGTCAAGCAGGAGCTGGCCAAGGTCGACGACTCGGTACGCCACCAGTTCCGTCGAGCCAAGCGCCTGCTGTCGCGGGAAACCAGCCTGCTCGAAGAGCGTCACCACGCGCGCATCCAGACCATGCTGGAGCACAGCCAGTCGCTCAAGACCATCTACGAGAAGCGCCTGGCCCTGCAGCAAATCTGGGCACGCACCAGCGCCAACGGCCACGACATGCTCGCGGCCATCAAGGAATGGGTCCACGAGGCCGAAACCAGCGGCATTCACTCCCTGCGTGAGTTCGCCGACCAGCTGAAAACCTACTCGTTGCGCCCCGCCACCGCCTGACACCGTTGATCGGCGCGCCCCGCCTGCGGGCGCGCCGACCGGAACTTTAGCCCCGCTTATTTACTCTGAACTGGCATATCGCCTGCGTGGCGGGCCGGGTCGTGGCCGCACGCCTTGTCATGAGAAGTAGCGTGCCAATGGTCAAGAAGAACCCGCCGTCCCAGCCTTTCAACCCGCCTCCCGAAGCTGCGCAAACCCTGTTGGCCCTGATGCATGCCCAAGGCGAGGTAGCGCGCCTGAGCGAGCGTGAGCAGCTGTTCAGCGCCTTGCTCGACAGCGTCAATGCGGTGTTGTGGGCATTCGACTGGGAAACCCGCCAGGTGCTGTATGTGAGCCCGGCGTACGAGCGGATTTTCGGCCGTTCGGCGGCGCTGTTGCTGGCGGACTATCACGAGTGGCGCGACAGCATCTACCCCGATGACCTGGACTACGCCGAGCGCAGCCTGGCGGAAGTGTTGGTCAAGGGCGCGGTGGAAGATCGCGAGTACCGCATCATTGCTGCCGACGGGCAGATCCGCTGGCTCAGCGACAAGTGCTTCATCAACCAGCAGGCCGACAGCGGGCAGCGCCTGATCGTGGTCGGCATGGCTGAGGACATCACTGAAAAGAAGCAGCTTGAGGGCGAGTTGCAGCGCCTGGCGACCACCGATGTGCTTACGCAAAGCAGCAATCGCCGGCACTTTTTCGAGTGTGCTCACCTGGCGTTCGAAAAGGCCCGGCTGGAGAGTGCGCCGATGGCGTTCCTGTTGCTGGATATCGATGATTTCAAGCAGATCAACGACACCTATGGGCACCAGGAGGGTGACCATGTGCTGCAGCGCATTGCCGACAGTGGCAAGGCGGTGCTGCGCCGTGGTGACTTGTTCGGGCGTATTGGTGGCGAAGAGTTTGCGGCGGTGTTTCCGGGGTGTCCGCCAGAGATGGCGATGCAGGTGGCTGAGCGTTTGCAGCGGGAGATCCAGCGCTTGAGCTTCAGCCATGAAGCACAGACGTTCGGGGTGACGGTGAGCCAGGGGCTGACCGCGATCAATGAGGATGACGAGGTGCTCGACAGCCTGTTTGCGCGGGCGGATGCGGCGATGTACCAGGCCAAGCGCCAGGGCAAGAACCAGATCGTGCGGGGGTAGGTGCCAGGGCTGTTGCACAGCCCATCGCCGGCAAGGCCGGCTCCCACAAGGTGTAGCAGCCGGCCTTGTCAGCACCTGCCACAGATGCAGTCTCAGCCAGACCCTGTGGGAGCCGGCCT
>NZ_JAMDGY010000040.1 GCF_028656955.1 Pseudomonas fontis | reverse complement strand
ACGTGACCCACTGGACCTGTCGCGACGAAGGCCGCGATGGCGTGCCCATTGGTCAACCGATTGCCAACCTGTCGACGTTCATTCTCGATTCAGAGTTGAACCCGGTACCGGTGGGCGTGATTGGCGAGCTGTACCTGGGCGGAGAAGGGCTGGCGCGTGGTTATCACCGCCGCCCGGGTCTGACTGCTGAGCGCTTCATGACCAGCCCATTCGGCAAGGGCGAGCGCCTGTACCGCACGGGCGACTTGGCCCGCTATCGCGCTGATGGGGTGATCGAATACGCCGGACGCATCGACCACCAGGTAAAAATCCGTGGCCTGCGTATCGAGCTGGGTGAAATCGAAGCCCGCCTGATGGAGCAGGACGCCGTCCGCGAAGCCGTGGTCTTGGCCTTGCCGGGTGCCAGCGGCCAGCAGCTAGTAGGCTATGTCGTGGCAACCGAGGCCAACGCTGATGAAAGCGAGCTGCGCGAAGGCATCAAGACCCGCCTGAAAGACACCCTGCCGGACTACATGGTCCCGGCGCAGTGGGTGTTCCTCGCTGAATTCCCGCTGAGCCCGAACGGCAAGCTTGAGCGCAAGTTGCTGCCCAAGCCGGACGCCAGCCAGCAGCAGGCCGTTTACGTCGCCCCGCAAAGTGCCCTGGAACAGCAGATCGCTGCCATCTGGCAAGACGTGCTCAAGGTTGAGCGCGTTGGCCTGGCAGACAACTTCTTTGAATTGGGTGGTCATTCTCTTCTGGCCACCCAGATGACCTCGCGCATTCGTCAGGCGCTGGACGTGGCGGTACCGCTCAAAGAGGTGTTCGAAGTCGCGACGCTGGGTGAGTTCGTTCAGTCGCTGGCAACCCGGCCGGCCCGGCAGCGACCACCGATGACGCGCGTTGAGCGTAGCCAGCCGCTGGCCTTGTCCTATGCCCAGGAACGCCAATGGTTCCTTTGGCAACTGGACCCGACCAGCGCCGCCTACCACATCCCCATGGCCCTGCGTCTGCGTGGGCAACTGGATACGGCGATTCTGCAACAGTGCTTCGACACCTTGGTCCGCCGCCATGAGTCGCTGCGTACCACCTTGCGGGTAGAGGCCGAACACGCCCGGCAGTGGATCAACCCGCCGGCCCCCGTGCGTATCGAGCAGGTGCAGGTAAGTGACGAAGCTACCTTGCGCATCAGCCTGGAGCAGGAGGTCCGCACGCTGTTCGATATGCAGCAAGGCCCGTTGTTGCGGGTCAAGCTGCTGAGCCTGGGCGATGAGCAACACGTGCTGTTGCTGACCATGCACCACATCGTTTCCGATGCCTGGTCGATGCAGGTGCTGGCTGAGGAACTGGTCGAACTCTATGCCGCCGCCAGCGAGCGCCGCGCACCAATCCTGGCAGCTTTGCCAGTGCAGTACGCCGACTATGCCCAGTGGCAGCGGCAATGGATGCAGGCCGGGGAGCGCGAGCGCCAATTGCAGTATTGGGTCGAGCAGTTAGGTGGAGATCAAGCGGTGCTGGAGTTGCCCACCGACCTGCCACGCCCGGCGGTGCAGAGCTACCGTGGCGCACGCCTGGATATCCAGGTACCGGACGCCCTGGCCAGCGCACTCAAGCGCCTGGCGCAGCAGGCGGGCGCCACGCCGTTCATGCTGTTGCTGGCGTCGTTCCAGACCCTCCTGCACCGCTACAGCGGGCAAGCGCAGATTCGTGTCGGCGTCCCTATCGCCAACCGCAACCAGCTGGAAACCGAGCGCCTGATCGGCTTCTTCGTCAACACCCAGGTACTCAAGGCCGAGCTCGATGCCCAACTGCCGTTCAGCGACTTGCTGCAACAGGTTCGGCGCACGGCGCTTGAGGCCCAGGACCACCAGGACCTGCCATTCGAACAGCTGGTCGACGCCCTGCAACCGGAACGCAGCCTCAGCCATACCCCACTGTTCCAGGTGATGTTCAATCACCGCAGCCATGATCCACGCCAGGCACTCGGGCAGCGCCTGGCCGGCTTGCAGATCGAGGAGCTGGCCTGGCAGGGCGGCACTGCCCAGTTCGACCTGACGCTTGACACCTATGAGACCGCGCAAGGCCTGAGCGCGGCGCTGACCTACGCCACCGACCTGTTCGAGGCGGCAACCATCGAACGCATGGCCGCCCACTGGCTGAACCTGCTGCACGCATTGGTCGCCAACCCGCAGCAAAGCCTGGGTGATTTGCCGATGCTCGCCGAGCAGGAACGTGCACAGTTGGTGCAGCGCTGGCAGCCGATGGCGGCTCAGTGGCATGACCTGCAACCGGTTCACCAGCGTATTGCCGACTGGGCGCGGACAACCCCGCAAGCCATCGCCGTGCAGTGCGACGGTCGTCAGCTGAGCTTCGCCCAGCTCGACGCCCAGGCCAACGTTCTGGCGGCGCAACTGGTCGCCCGTGGCATCGTTCCCGAGACCCTGGTGGGTATCGCGCTGCCACGCTCGGTCGAGATGATTGTCGGCCTGCTGGCGATCCACAAGGCCGGTGCGGCCTATGTGCCGCTCGACCCGCAGTATCCTCGCGAACGCCTGGCCTACCTGATCGAGGATTCGGCCATCGCCTTGCTGATCAGCACCTCGGTGCTGTGTCAGGCGTTGCCGGTGCCGCCTGGGCTGGCGGTGCTGGCCCTCGACCAGATCAACCTGGACGCCGTGGATGTACCGGCGCCGCAGGTGGTTGTCGACCCGCGTCACCTGGCCTATGTCATCTACACCTCCGGCTCCACCGGCCAGCCCAAGGGCGTCACGGTCGAGCACGGGCCGCTGGCCATGCACTGCAAGGCGATCGGTGAGCGCTACGAAATGACCGCGGCCGATTGCGAGCTGCATTTCATGTCCTTTGCCTTCGACGGGGCCCATGAACGCTGGCTCACCGCGCTGACCCATGGGGGGCGCCTGCTGCTGCGTGACGAACGCCTGTGGAGCCCGGAGCAGACCTACGAAACCCTGCGCGACTTTGCCGTGACGGTCGCCGCGTTCCCGCCGGCGTACCTGCAACAGCTGGCCGAGCATGCTGAACGTGACGGCAACCCGCCGGCAGTGCGGGTCTACTGCTTCGGTGGCGATGCGGTGCCCAATGCCAGCTTCGAACTGGCCAAGCGTGCGCTGCGCCCGCAATACATCATCAATGGCTACGGCCCGACTGAAACCGTGGTCACCCCATTGATCTGGAAGGCCGCGCAGGCAGACAGCTGCCAGGCAGCCTACGCCCCCATAGGCACGCGGATTGGCGAACGCAGCGCGCAGGTGCTCGACAGCGGCCTGGCGTTGTTGCCGGTCGGCCTGGTGGGCGAGCTGTATCTGGGCGGCAGTGGCGTGGCCCGTGGTTACCTGCGCCGGCCGTCGCTGACGGCCGAGCGCTTCGTACCCGATCCATTCGGCGCCGCTGGCGCGCGGCTGTACCGCACCGGTGACCTGGTACGCCAGCGTGCCGACGGCATCGTCGACTACCTGGGGCGCATAGACCATCAGGTCAAGGTGCGAGGTTTCCGTATCGAACTGGGTGAAATCGAAGCACGCCTGCAAGACCTGCCCGAGGTCCGTGAAGCGGTGGTACTGGTACGTGACAGCACCCTCGGTGCGCAACTGGTGGCCTATCTCACCTTGGCCAGCGGTGGGCCGGGCCTGGACGATCGCGATGGCCTGATGCGCTGCCGTGCCTCGATCAAGGCCGCGCTCAAGCAAGCCCTGCCGGGCTACATGGTGCCCAGTCACCTGCTGTTCCTTGCCCAATGGCCGCTGACGCCCAATGGCAAGGTTGACCGCAAGGCCTTGCCGGCGCCAGACATGGGCGCCCTGCAAAACGACTACCTGGCCCCGGAAACCGACCTGCAACGGCAGGTCGCCGAGGTCTGGCAGCAGGTGCTGCAACTGGACCAGGTGGGCCTTGGTGACAATTTCTTCGAGCTGGGTGGGCATTCGCTGTTGGCGACCCAGGCCACCTCGCTGCTGCAACAACGTCTGGGCGGCAATATTCCCCTCGACCTCCTGTTCAAGGCTGCGGCCCTGGGCGACTACGCACAAAGCGTGGCGGGTTGCGTGAGCGACACGCTGGAAGAAGACCTGAGCGATATGTACGACTTTCTTGCTGAACTGGAGGCCAACTGAGATGGCTGGTATCGACAATGCCGCGCTGGTTCAGCGTTTCATCAAGCTGCCGCTGGAGCAGCGCAAGGCCTTCCTGGACAAACTCGCCGGCAAGGGCATGAGCCTCGCGCAGTTGCCGATCCCGGTGAGTTGCGAGGGCCAGTCGCGTCTGGAAACCTCGTATGCGCAACAGCGCCAATGGTTCCTCTGGCAACTGGAGCCGGACAGCCCGGCCTACCATATCCCGGCGGCATTGCGCTTGCGCGGCGCGCTGGACGTCGAAGCCCTGCAACGCAGTTTCAACCAGTTGGTGGCGCGCCATCAGACCCTGCGTACCACCTTCGAGCAGGATGGCGAGCAACTGCTCCAGATCGTGGCCGAGCAGGCCGAACTGGTGATCGAGCGTGAGCAGTGGGCACCGATTGCCGACCCGCAGCAGCGTGAGGCTCGCCTTGCAGGCTATATCGATGCCCAGGCCCGGCGCCTGTTCGACTTGCAACACTCGCCCCTGATGCGCGTGACCTTGCTCAGCCTGGGCGAGGACGAGCATGTGCTGGTGATGGTGCAGCACCACATCATCTCCGATGGCTGGTCGATGGGCGTGATGGTCGACGAGCTGGTCCAGCTGTACGCCGGCTTCAGCCGTGGGCAGTCGGTGCAGTTGCCGGCATTGCCGATCCAGTACGGCGACTACAGCGTGTGGCAGCGGCGCTGGATGGAGGCGGGTGAGCGTGATCGCCAGCTGGCCTACTGGACCCGCCAGTTGGGTGGCGAGCAGGTGCTGCTGGAACTGCCAACCGACTTTGCCCGGCCGGCCCAGCAAAGCTACCGTGGGGCCCGCCTGGACCTGGAACTGCCGGCTGAACTGGGCCAGGCCCTCAAGCGCTTGGCACAGCGCGAGAACTGCACACCGTTCATGGTGCTGCTGGCGTCGTTCCAGGCCTTGCTGCATCGCTACAGCGGCCAGTCGGATATTCGCGTCGGGGTGCCCATTGCCAACCGTCATCGCGCCGAGACCGCCGGCCTGATCGGCTTCTTCATCAACACCCAGGTGCTCAAGGCCGAAGTTGATGCGCGCCAGCCGTTTGCTGATCTGCTGCGCCAGGCCCGGGAGGCAACCGCAGGTGCACAAGCGCACCAGGACCTGCCTTTCGAACAACTGGTCGAAGCCCTGCAGCCGGAGCGCAACCTCAGCCATGGCGCGCTGTTCCAAGTGCTGCACAACCACCGCAGCGAGGCGCCGCGAGCGGTGTCTACCCAGGGGCTGGGCGTGGAGATCGAGAACCTGGTCTGCCAGAGTCATTCGAGCAAGTTCGACCTGACCCTGGAAACCCTGGAGCATCCACATGGCTTCAGCGCTTCGCTGATCTACGCCTGCGATCTGTTCAGCGCGGCGACGGTCGAGCGTATGGCCGGGCATTGGTTGAACCTGCTGCACGCCGTGGTGGACAACCCGCAGTTGGCCGTGGGCGAATACGTACTGGCCGATGCTGCCGAGCAGGCCAGTGGCCGTGCGCTGTGTGATGGCCAAGGGCTGCCCGAGGCGGTTGCGCTGTCGGTAGTGGAGCGCTTCGAGGCGAATGCCGAACGCGACCCCCAGCGCTTGGCTGTGGTCGCTGGCGGCCAGGCGTTGAGCTACGCCGAATTGGAGCGTCGGGCCAATGTGCTGGCCAATCGACTGGTCGCGCGCGGCATCGACGGCAACTGCCGGGTGGGGATTGCCAGCGAACGCTCGGTGGACTGGCTGGTTGCCGTACTCGCGGTGCTCAAGGCGGGCGCTGCCTACCTGGCGCTGGATGTGACGACACCGGCCGAACGTCAGCGCCAGTTGCTGGACGACAGTGGCGTGGCCCTGCTGCTCAGCGATGGCCGGTTGCCTGAAGGGCTGGATCAGGCGCTGGCGGTCTTGCCGATTGGCGTTGCTGAGGGCGATCCGGGTGAACGGCTACGCGGTATTGCACCCTTGGCGCAGAGCCCTGCGTATGTGGTGTATACCTCCGGCTCCACGGGTCGCCCGAAAGGCGTGGTGGTCAGCCACGGCGCGCTGGCCAATTATGTCGACGGCCTGCTTGCGCGCATCCCGCTGGCTGAGGCGAACAACCTGGCCATGGTCTCCACCGTGGCTGCAGACCTGGGCTACACCATGCTGTTCGGTGCGCTGTGCGCCGGGCGCACCTTGCACTTGCTGGATGCCGAACGGGTAATGGATGCGCAAGGCTTCGCCGACTATATGCAGGCCGAGCAGATCGACGCCTTGAAGATCGTCCCGTCGCACCTGGAGGCCCTGCTCAAGGTTGCACAGCCTCAGCGTGTACTGCCGCGCCACTGCCTGATCCTCGGGGGGGAGGCGTGCGCGTCCGGCCTGCTGGACGACATCGCGCGGCTCGCCCCGCAAACCCAGGTGTTCAACCACTATGGGCCCACCGAGACCACGGTGGGCGTCGCCGCTGGCCCGATGCACATGAGTGAGCGCGGCACCGCGTTGCTTGGTCAGGCCCTGGCCAACAGCCAACTGCACCTGCTCGACGGTGAATTGCAGCCGGTGGCGCAAGGGGTGGCAGGCGAGCTGTACATCGGCGGCGCCGGGCTGGCCCAGGGCTATCTGGGGCAGCCCGGGCTGACCGCCGAACGCTTTGTGCCAAACCCGTTGGCTGGCGCTGGCAGCCGCCTGTACCGCAGTGGTGATCGGCTACGCCTGGGCAATCGTGGCCTGGAATATCGGGGGCGGATTGACGATCAGGTGAAGATCCGCGGGTTCCGCGTCGAGCCGGGCGAAGTCGCGGCGGCGCTGCGTGAGTTGCCGGGCGTGGGTGAAGCACTGGTGCTGGCCCGCGAGACCGACACCGGCCGACAACTGGTGGCCTACGCGGTGGTTGATGGGCACGCGCTGAGCACTGCCGATCAGAACAGCCTGCGTCAGGCACTGCTGGCCGGGCTCAGGGCCGAGCTGCCGGACTACATGGTGCCGGCGCACCTGGTGCTGCTTGAGCAACTGCCCCTCAACGCCAATGGCAAGCTGGACCGCAAGCGCTTGCCTGCGCCTGAACGCGCGACGAACAGTGATAGCTGGCAGGCGCCGCAAGGCGAGATGGAGCAGGCGATTGCCGCGATCTGGCAGGCTGTGCTCAAGGTCGAGCGGGTAGGGCGCAACGACAACTTCTTCGAACTGGGTGGTGATTCGATCATTTCCATCCAGGTGGTCAGCCGGGCGCGTCAGGCGGGTATTCGTTTCACTCCCAAAGCGTTGTTCCAGCACCAGAACGTGCAAGCGTTGGCGCGTGTCGCACAGCGTGAGGCCGGCAATGCCGGTGACACTGGCGCAGTGACGGGTGCTGCGCGCCTGCTGCCAATTCAGCAGGCATTCTTTGACAACGCCATGACGCAGCAGGACCACTGGAACCAGTCGGTATTGCTGACACCCGCTGAAGCCTTGCTGGGCGCACGGGTAGAGCAGGCGTTGCAGGCGCTGGTGCAGCAACATGACGCCCTGCGGCTGCGCTTCACTGCGCAAGGCGCCGATTTTATCGAGTACTCGGCCCTGCAGCAGGCCTGGGCCTTGGCGCCGATCCTCTGGCAGGTCGAGGTAGCCGATGCGCAGGCGCTGCTGGCCGTAGGTGAAGACGCCCAGCGCAGCTTGAACATCGAGCAGGGCCAGCTGCTGCGCGCGGTGCTGGCGACCTTGCCGGACGGCGAGCAACGTCTGTTGCTGGTGATCCACCACCTGGTGGTGGACGGTGTTTCCTGGCGGATCCTGTTCGAAGACTTGCAGCAGGCCTATCAGCAGCTTCAGGTGGGTACTGCGGTGGTGCTGCCGGCCAGGACCAGTTCGGTGCAGCAGTGGGCCGAGCAACTGCATGCCTATGCCGCCAGCCCGGCGCTGAACCGCGAGCTGGAATTCTGGCGCACCCAGCTGGATGGCGCGCGTGCCGAGCTGCCGTGCCGCAACCCTGAGGGTGCGCAGCAGAACTGCCATGCCCGCAGCGTCAACGTGCAGCTCGACCCGCAACTGACCCGGCAATTGCTGCAGCAGGCCCCGGCCGCCTACCGCACCCAGGTCAACGATCTGCTGCTAACGGCATTGGCGCGAGTGGTCGGGCCCTGGAGTGGGCAACTCGGTGCACTGGTGCAGTTGGAAGGGCATGGCCGTGAGGAGCTGTTCGAACATATCGACCTGACCCGCACGCTGGGCTGGTTCACCAGCAAGTACCCGGTCTGGCTGCGCCCGACCAATGATCTTGGCGGTTCGCTCAAGGCAATCAAGGAGCAGTTGCGCGCCGCGCCGCACAAGGGCATCGGCTTCGGGGTGCTGCGCTATCTGGGCGAACCTGCGGCGCGCGAAGCGCTCGCGGCGCTGCCCAGCCCGCGTATCACCTTCAATTACCTGGGCCAGTTCGACAGCAGTTTTGCCGATGAGCAGGCCGCCCTGTTCACCCCGGCCCGTGAGGCTGCTGGTGCCGAGCAGAGCCAACAGGCGCCGATGGGCAACTGGTTGACGGTTACCGGCCAGGTCTATGACGGGCGTTTACGCCTGAGCTGGAGCTACAGCAGCGAAGTCTTCGACGAGGAGGCGATCGAGGCCCTGGCAGCGGCTTACCAGCGTGAGCTGACCAGCCTGATCGCGCATTGCCTGAGCGAAGGCGCTGGTGGTGTCACGCCATCGGACTTCCCGCTGGCCTCGCTTGACCAGGCGCAACTGGACAGCCTGGAGTTGCCGCTGGCAAATCTCGACGATCTCTACCCGTTGTCACCCATGCAGCAGGGCATGTTGTTCCATACCCTGTATGCCGAAGAGGGTGGCGACTATATCAACCAGATGCGCCTGGACATCGACGGGCTTGATCCGCAGCGATTCCGCCAGGCCTGGGAGCGTTGCGTGCACGCGCACGCGATCCTGCGTACCGGCTTTGTCTGGGACGGTGCGTTGGAGCAGCCGCTGCAAGTGGTGTTCAAACACGTCGAGCTGCCCTTCGTGGTGCATGACCTGCGCGGCGCCAGCAACCCGCAGCAAGCCCTCGATGAGCTGGCTGCCGCGCAACTGGCGCAAGGCTTCGTGCTGGGCCAGGCGCCGCTGCTGCGCCTGGTGCTGGGGCGTACCAGCGAGCAGCGCTATCACCTGATCTACACCCACCACCACATTTTGATGGACGGCTGGAGCAGCTCGCGGCTGCTCGGTGAAGTGCTCCAGCATTATCGCGGCGAAGGGGCGGTGGGTAGTGCTGGACGCTACCGGGATTACATCGAGTGGCTGCAAGCCCAGGATGCTGCGGCCGATCAGGCGTTCTGGGAGGCTCAGTTGCACACTCTGGACGAGCCTACCCGCTTGGCCGATGCGCTAGTTCGACCGCAGGGCGGCGAGGGATATGGCAACCATTACCAAGTGCTCGATACCGACAAGACCCGCTTGCTGGGCGAGTTCGCCCGGCAGCAGAAAGTCACCCTCAATACCCTGGTGCAAGCAGCCTGGCTGCTGATCCTGCAACGCTATACCGGCAAGGCCAGTGTGTGCTTTGGCGCCACCGTGGCAGGTCGTCCGGCGGAACTGCTCGGGGTCGAGCAACAGATCGGCCTGTTCATCAATACCCTGCCGGTGATTGCCCGGCCCGAGGCGCGGCAACCGGTCGAGGCGTGGCTGCAACAGGTACAGGCCTGCAACCTGGCACTGCGCGAACACGAGCACACACCGTTGTTCGAGATCCAGCGCTGGGCTGGGCAGGGCGGGGCGGCGTTGTTCGACAACATCCTGATCTTCGAGAACTACCCGGTTTCCGAAGCCCTGGAGCAGCAGGCGCCCAAGGACCTGCGGTTTGGCGAGATCGCCAACCACGAACAGACCAACTACCCGTTGGCGCTGGCGGTCGGGCTGGGTGAAACGCTGTCACTGCACTTCAGTTTTGCCCACGCGCAGTTTGCTGCGGCCGCCATCGAGCGCCTCGGCGCGCACCTGGAGCACCTGCTGTGCAGCCTGCCAAGCCACGCCGGGTGCATGCTCGGCGAGTTGCAATTGCTCGCTAGCCAGGAGCGCCAGCAGGTCCTGCACGCCTGGAACAGTACCCAGGTAGCGCACGACCTGAGCCTGAACATCGCGCAACGCTTTGAGCAGCAGGTGGCCCGGTCGCCGCAGCACGTTGCCCTGACATTTGCCGGGCAATCCTTGAGCTACGCCGAGCTGGACCGGCGTGCCAACCAACTGGCTCATGCGCTGATCGAACGGGGTGTCGGTGCGGACGTGCTGGTCGGCATTGCCGTGGAGCGCAGCCTGGAAATGATTGTCGGCTTGCTGGCCGTGCTCAAGGCGGGCGGTGCGTATATTCCGCTGGACCCGGCCTATCCCGAAGACCGCCTGGCCTACATGTTCGAGGACAGCGGCATCAGCCTGCTGCTCACCCAGGCGCATCTGTTGGCAACGCTGCCGGTGCCTTCGCAGGTCCAGGCCTTGCTGCTGGACAATGCCGAGTCGGCGTTTGCCGCGTATTGCACCAGCCGCCCGCAGGTGACCGTGCTGGCCGACAACCTGGCCTATGTGATCTACACCTCCGGATCTACCGGCAAGCCAAAGGGGGTGATGATCCCGCATGCAGCGCTGGTCAACTTCGCGGCCAGCATGGCAGCCTGCCCCGGTATCGGGCGCGATGACCGGGTGCTTTCGCTGACCACCTTCTCCTTCGATATCTTCGGGCTGGAGATCTACGTGCCGTTGATGGTCGGGGCAACCGTGGTGCTGGCTGAAAAAGCCACCACCCAGGACCCGCAATTGGCCCTGACGTTGATCGAGCAGGCTGCGGTCAGTGCGCTGCAAGCCACGCCGTCTACCTGGCGCATGTTGCTCGACCACGAGAACGCCGCCGTGCTGCGTGGGCGCCGCGTGTTGTGTGGCGGCGAGGCGCTGCCGGACGAGCTGGCCCAGCGCATGCTGGCCCTGGACACCCAGGTATGGAACCTCTATGGGCCGACCGAGACCACCATCTGGTCAGCCGTGCAGCCAATCACCCGGGATGCACCGAAGCCCTGGCTGGGTCGCCCCATCGACAATACCCAACTGCATCTGCTGGACACTGAACTTGAGCCCAACCCGATCGGGGTGGCGGGCGAGCTGCTGATTGGGGGTAGCGGTCTGGCAAGGGGGTACCTGTGCCGACCTTCGCTGACTGCCGAACGCTTCGTGCCCAACCCGTTCGCCGACAACGGTGAGCGCCTGTACCGCACTGGCGACCTGGCGCGCTATCGCGAAGACGGGGTGATCGAGTACATCGGGCGAATTGATCATCAGGTGAAGATTCGCGGTTTCCGTATCGAACTGGGGGAGATCGAGGCGCGCCTGCTCGACCATCCGCAGGTTCGCGAAGCGGCCGTGCTGGCCCAGGACGGCCCTGGTGGGCAGCAACTGGTGGCCTACCTGGTGCCGGACGACAGTCATTGGCTGAGTGCACAGACCACGCAGCAACTGCAGCAACGCGACCAGCTGCGTGCCTGGCTGCGCGAGACCTTGCCGGAGTTCATGGTGCCGTCGCACCTGTTGCTGCTCGAACGCTTCCCGCTGACGCCCAACGGCAAGCTCGACCGCAAGGCCCTGCCATCGGTTGATCAGGCCCAGGTGCGCAAAGCCTTCCGGGCACCGCAGAGCGAACTGGAGCAACAGCTGGCGGACATCTGGCGTGCGGTGCTTGAGGTGCAGCAGGTTGGGTTGGACGACAACTTCTTCGACCTGGGCGGGCACTCGTTGCTGGCCACCCAGGTCATGGTGCGGGTGCGCAACCAGTTACGCACGGAAATACCGCTCAAGGAGCTGTTCGAAAGCGATGATCTGGCCAGCTTTGCCCAGCGTGTTCAGGCCCTGCGCCAGGGCGTGTCGTCACTGGATGAAGAATTGGCTAAATCTTTGGAGGCCCTTAAACGTTTATCAAGCGTTGAACTGGAGAAGCTAATTTCCGAGTGAGGGTTTTGGGGTGCAAGAGTTGATCGAGTCGGTGGGTGGGCTGTCGCAGAACCAGCGCAAGGCCTTGGCGGTTCTGCTAAAGCAAAAAGGCATCAACTTGTTTGCGGTAGTCCCCGTGTTCAAGCGCCAGGCGGATGAGCCACTGCTGCTGTCCTATGCCCAGGAGCGCCAGTGGTTCCTCTGGCAACTGGACCCGCACAGCGCGGCCTACCATATCCCCACCGCCTTGCACCTGCGCGGTGCGCTGGATATCGCCGCGCTGCAGCGCAGCTTCCAGGCCGTGGTCGCGCGGCATGAAAGCCTGCGCACGGTGTTTGTCGATAGCGGCGAGCGCACGCTGCAACAGGTCCTGCCCGAGGTAACGCCACAGCTGACGCGGCACCAGATCGCCGCGGGGGTCTCGGTCGATCAGCGTGAGGCGTGGATTCGTGCGTTCGTTGCCGAACGCAGCGCGGCGCTGTTCGACTTGCAGCACGGGCCGCTGATGCGCATCGACCTGCTGACCCTGGCGGACGACGAGCATGTGCTGCTGGTGACCTTGCACCACATCGTTACCGACGGCGCTTCGATGCAGGTCATGGTCGAGGAGCTGGTGCAGTGCTACGGCGCTTTCAGCCAGGGCGACGAGTGCGAGCTGCCGGCCTTGCCTGTGCAGTATCCCGATTACGCCCTGTGGCAACGCCAGTGGATGGAGAACGGCGAACGCGAGCGTCAATTGGCCTACTGGACCGCGCAACTGGCGGGCGAGCAAAGCGTGTTGGCTCTGCCCACAGATCATCCGCGCCCGGCCGAGCAAAGCTTTCGCGGTGCGCGGCATGCCCTGGCACTGCCGCCAGCACTGAGCCAGGCGTTGAAAAGCCTGGCGCAGCGCGAGGGCGTTACACCATTTATGCTGTTGCTGGCTTCCTACCAGGTGCTGCTGCACCGCTACAGTGGCCAGGATGATGTACGCGTCGGCGTGCCGATTGCCAACCGCAACCGTGCAGAAACCGAGCGGTTGATCGGCTTCTTCGTCAACACCCAGATTCTCAAGGCCACGTTCAGTGAAGCGCTGACCTTTCGCGCGATGCTGCAACAGGTCAAGCACACGGCGCTGCAAGCCCAGGCGCATCAGGACCTGCCGTTCGAACAACTGGTCGAGGCCTTGCAGCCTGAGCGCAGCCTGAGCCATAGCCCGCTGTTCCAGGTGTTGTTCAACCATCAGAATGCCGGCCGTGCCGTGGCCACCGGGGCGGCCTCGGCGCTGCGTGTCGAGCCGCTGAGCTGGGAGAAACAGACGGCGCAGTTCGACCTGACACTGGACACCTTCGAGGCGGTTGAGGGGCTGTCTGCCGCTTTTACCTACGCTACCGACCTGTTCGATGCAGCGACCATCGCCCGCATGGGCGAGCATTGGTTGAACTTGCTGGAAGGCATCGTGGCGGCGCCGGATACGCGGGTTGCCGACCTGCCGATGCTCAACGCAATTGAGCGCCAGACCATCGTCGAAAGCTGGAACGCCACGGCCACCGAATACCCGCTGCAAACCAGCATCCAGTCGTTGATTGAGGCGCAGGTTGAGCGGGCGCCGCATGCGCCGGCGTTG
>NZ_JAMDGY010000039.1 GCF_028656955.1 Pseudomonas fontis | reverse complement strand
CAAAAGTGACCCGCCGTAAAGGCGGAAGGGGCCATCAGCCCCCCAAAAAAAGCCGGATATTCACAAGCCAGAAATCCCAGCAATCCCGTCAAGCATGCACCCGAACCCAAACACTCACCAACACCGTAGCCGCCATCAACCAGGCCACCGCCGCCAGCGTCAGTGAAGCCTCAAGCCGCATCCGATCCACCAACACATACAACGCCGCCAAATACACAAAATACGGAATGATCGACCACATCCCGAACAGAATCGTGGTCTTCAGGTCGTCGAGCGACCGCCCTTTGCCAACAATGTAATGCGCAATCAACGCAAAGGTCGGAAACAGCGGCACCAACCCTGCGATGTAGTAGTTACGCGTCTTGGCCAGCGCCGCAAGAATCAGCACCACGCCTGCGCCCAGGCAGGCTTTGAGAATCAGGTCCACATGCACTCCTGTTGATCAGCCAAGGCCGTATTTCTTCACTTTGTCGAACAGAGTGGTCTTGGCCATGCCCAGTTCCAGGCTGGCCTGGCTGAGGTTGCCGCCGGTGCGTTGCAGGGCGTCGCTGAGCAGGTTGCGTTCGAACGCCTCGACTGCTTCGGCAAAGCCCAGGCTTTGCGCCACATTGGCACCGCTCTTCTTGAAGGCCGGCAAACCCAGGGCAAAACGCTCGGCAACGTTGCGCAACTCGCGCACGTTGCCTGGCCAATCGTGGGACATCAGCCGCGACAGGGTCTGGCTGTCCAACTGCGGAATCTCGCGGTCAAAACGCAGAGAGGACTGCTCAAGGAAGTGTTCGAACAATTGCAGGATGTCCTCACGCCGCTCACGCAGCGGCGGCAGTTCCAGGGTCACCACATTGAGCCGGTAATACAGGTCGCTACGGAACTGCCCCGACTGCCCCAGCGCATCCAGGTCGGACTTGGTCGCGGCAATCACCCGGCAATCCACGGCGATGCTCTGGTTCGAGCCCAGGCGCTCCAGGGTACGCTCCTGCAACACCCGCAACAGCTTGATCTGCAGGTTCAGCGGCATGCTCTCGACTTCGTCGAGGAACAGCGTGCCGCCATTGGCGTGCTCGATCTTGCCGATGCGGCGCTTGCCTGCACCGGTAAAGGCGTTGGCCTCATGGCCGAAAATCTCGCTCTCGAAGAGGTTCTCCGGCAACCCGCCGCAGTTCAGCGCGACAAAAGGCTGGCCCTGACGCCGGCTGAAATCATGCAGGCAACGGGCGACCAGTTCCTTGCCGGTACCGGTCTCACCCTCGATCAGCACGTTGGCGGAGGTGTCGGCCACGTTGGCGATCAGTTCGCGCAGGTTCTGCATGGCCGGCGAGCGGCCGATGATGCGACCTTCCAGGGTGCTGCGCTCGGCCAACTGGCGGCGCAAGGAGAACACCTCACGGGCCAGCCCGCGCTGCTCCAGCGCGCGGCGCACCACCTCGACCAGACGCTCCGGCGAGAAGGGCTTCTCCATGAAGTCGTAGGCGCCATTGCGCATGGCGCCAACCGCCATGTCGATATCGCCATGGCCGGTAATCAACACCACCGGCAGGCTGCGATCTCGCGCCTTGAGCCGGCTGAGCAGCTCCAGGCCATCAATGCCGGGCAGGCGAATGTCGCTGACGACGATGCCGGCGAAGTCGTCGCCGATCCGCTCCAGGGCAAGCTCGGCGCTGCCGACGCCTTCGCAGGCGATGTCTTCCAGGGCCAGCGCCTGCTGGCACCCGAGCAACACATGCGGGTCGTCTTCGACAATCAGGACGGTAAGGGGCGATGCGTTCATAGGGACTCGGCGGATTCAGTAGGGGCAGTAACCAGCGGCAGGCTGAGGACGAACGCCGTACCGCCAGTGGCGGGGTGTTCGACGCTCAGGCTGCCACTGGCGGCGGCGGCAAGGCTGGCCGACAAGGTCAGGCCCAGGCCCAGGCCATGCTCGCCCGGTTTGGTCGTAAAGAAAGGTTCGAACAGGTGCTTGCGCGCTTCATCATCGATGCCGTGGCCATTGTCGCGCACTCGCAGGCGATAGCGATCACCCAGCAGTTCGCCCTCCAGCCACAGTTGCGGCAACGGCACGGCGGCCATGGCATCCAGGGCGTTGCCGATCAGGTTGACCAGGATCTGCTCCAGGCGGGTCTGGTCGATGGCCAACTGCTGGTCGGTGTAGTCGGCATGCACCTTGAGGCCACTGCCCTCGATGCGTGCGTTGAGCACCTGCTGGGCCGCGTCCACGGCCTTGGCCAGCGAGGATTGGCCACGGTCGTCGCCGCGTCGGGCAAACGAGCGCAGGCTGGCGGTAATGCGCCCCATGCGGTCGATCAGGTCGTTCATGGTCAGCAGGTTGGCACTGGCGGTTTCCAGCGCGCCGCGCTCAAGGAAGCGCACGGTATTGCCCGACAGCGTGCGCAAGGCCGCCAGCGGTTGGTTCAGTTCATGGGCGATGCTGGTCGACATCTGCCCGATGGCCGCAAGCTTGCCGGCCTGCACCAGTTCGTCCTGGGCATGGCGCAGGGTCTGCTCGGCATGCCGGCGCTCGCGGATCTGCCCCTTGAGGCGATCGTTGCTGGCGCGCAGGTCGGCAGTACGCTCGGTAATCTTGCGTTCGAGCTGGTTGTTGGCTTCTTCCAGCGCTTCACGGGCCGCCAGGCGCGTGGCGATCACCTTGCGCCGCTCGTTCCAGGCAATCAGCACGATGGCCAGTAGGGCGAAGGCAATCGCCACCAGCACGCCCTGGATGATCGACTCGCGGCGCAGGTCCTGCAGCGGGGTGAGCAGGGTGAAATGCCAGGGCGTGTCGATCAGCCGCCGGGTCTGCGCCAGGTAGGTCACCTCACGCGGGCCGTCGGCGATTTCGGCATTGGCCGGGAAGGTCAGCTTCTCGACGCCATCCGCGAGTTTTTCCCGCGCCAGCGGTTGCAGCTCGTTGAGCGGGAACCAGTAGTACTGCAGGCTGCGCGCCAGGCGCTCCTTGATCTCGGGCGTCAGCGGGCGCACCGACTTCAAGCGCCGCGCCGGGTCGCTGGAGAGGATGATGATGCCGTTCTCGTCGCTGACGAAGGCTTCCAGGCGGGCGCGCTGCCAGCGTTCTTCCATGGCCTCCAGGCGCACCTTGATCACCGCGACGCCGATGATCTTGCCGTGCTCTTCCAGGCCATGGGCGAGGAAGTAGCCGGGTTCGCCGGTGGTGCTGCCGATGCCGTAGAAGCGGCCCGGCTGGCCGCGCACGGCGTCCTGGAAGTAGGCGCGGAAGGACAGGTCTTCACCGAGGAAACTGTCGACATCGCGCCAGTTGCTGGTGGCCTGCACCCGGCCATTGTTGTCGAGCACGAAGATCGCCCGGCTGCGGCTGCGCCGGTTCAGGCCTTCAAGGTATTCGTTGACCGCCTGGCGGTGTTCGCCATCGGGTTCGGTGAGCAGGCTGGAAACACTGTTTTCCAGTTCCAGCAGGCTCGGCAGGTAGGTGTACTTGCTGATCTCGCTCTCGACCGCGCGCGCGTGCAGCTCAAGCTGGCGCTCGCCGGTTTCGCTCAAGGTGCGGATGCCGTTGTGCTCGCTGACCAGATAGCCGACCACGCCCAGGCCGATCATCAACAGGAGGATCAGGGGCGGCAGGAACAGGTGGCGGATCAGACGGGGCTTCACGGCAAGGGCAGGCTTGGCTGGGCGAAAGAGCGTGGGATCGCATTTCATCACAGTGGCCTTATAACGACCAGCACCCGCTGTCCGGCATGCGCCATTCAGCGGGTGTTGGTGGCTGCATCAGTGTTGCAGGATTTTGCTCAGGAAGTGCTGGGTGCGCTCGTCACGGGCCGACTGGTCACCGAAGAACTCTTCCTTGGTGCAGTCCTCGATGATGTTGCCCTTGTCCATGAAGATGACCCGGTTGGCCACCTTGCGTGCAAAGCCCATTTCGTGGGTGACGCACATCATGGTCATGCCTTCGTTGGCCAGCTGGACCATCACGTCCAGTACTTCGCTGACCATTTCCGGGTCCAGTGCCGAGGTCGGTTCGTCGAACAGCATGACGATCGGGTCCATGGCCAGTGCGCGGGCAATCGCCACACGCTGCTGCTGGCCACCGGAGAGCTGGCCGGGGTGCTTGTGGGCGTGAGCCGAGAGGCCTACGCGCTCCAGCAGTTGCAGGCCTTTCTTGGTGGCTTCTTCCTTGCTGCGGCCCAGCACCTTGATCTGCGCGATGGTCAGGTTTTCGGTGATGCTCAGGTGCGGGAACAGCTCGAAGTGCTGGAACACCATGCCAACGCGCGAACGCAGTTTCGGCAGGTTGGTCTTCGGGTCGGCAATCGAGGTGCCGTCGACGATGATGTCACCCTTCTGGAAGGGTTCCAGCGCGTTGACGCACTTGATCAGGGTCGACTTGCCCGAGCCCGATGGCCCGCAAACCACCACCACTTCGCCTTTCTTCACTTCGGTGCTGCAATCGGTCAGAACCTGGAAGTCGCCGTACCACTTGTTGACGTTCTTGATGGAAATCATACGGTTATCCTTTTCTGCAGACGCTTGACCAGGAAGGAAGCGGAGAAGCTGATGACGAAGTAGATGATGCCGGCGAAGACCAGGAACTCGTTCGAGCGCCCAACGATGTCACCACTGGCGCGTGCCGAGTTGAGGAAGTCGACCAGGCCGACGGTGTAGACCAGCGAGGTGTCCTGGAACAGGATGATGCTCTGCTGCAGCAGCAGCGGGGTCATCTTGCGGAACGCCTGGGGCAGGATGATCAGGCGCATGGTCTGGCCATAGGTCATGCCCAGGGCCTGCGCTGCGCCCATCTGGCCCTTGGCGATCGACTGCACGCCCGCCCGGACGATTTCGCAGAAGTACGCCGCCTCGAACATCATGAAGGCCACGACGCAGGAGGTGAACGCGCCGATCGGGGTGTCTTCGCCGGTGATCCAGCGCAGCACGAACGGCACCGCCAGGTAGAACCAGGTGATGACCAGCAGCAGCGGGATGGAGCGGAAGTAGTTGACGTAGGCGCCGGCCAAGCGCGACAGCAGCTTGTTCGACGACAGGCGCATCAGCGCCAGGACCGTGCCCAGTGCGATACCGCCAACAATGCCCATGACCATCAGTTGCAGGGTCAGCTTCATGCCATTCCACAGGCCTGGCAGGGCGGGGATGATGTCACTGAAGTCCATTATTTACCCCCCACGGAGATCAGGCCCGGGACCGCGACTTTCTTCTCGATCATGCGCATGATCAGCATCAGGCCCATGTTCAGGGTGAAGTAGATCAAGGTGGCCAGGGTGAAGGCCTCGAACAGGTTGGCGGAGAATTCGGCGGTCTGCTTGGTTTGCGCCAGCAGTTCCATCAAGCCGATCAGCGAGGCTACCGAGGAGTTCTTGAACACGTTCAGGAATTCGGAGGTAAGCGGCGGAATGATGATCCGGTAAGCTTGCGGCAGCAGCACGTTGCGGTAGATCTGCGACAGGCTGAAGCCCATGGCACGGGCGGCGGCTTCCTGGCCACGCGGCAGTGCCTGAATGCCGGTACGTACCTGTTCGCACACTCGTGCGGCGGTAAACAGGCCCAGGCAGATCACCACGCTGATGAACGCCGAGGTGGTCGGGTTGAGGTCTTGCTTGAACCATTCCTGCAGGCTTTCAGGCAGCAGGTCGGGCACCAGGAAGTACCAGATGAACAGCTGCACCAGCAGCGGCACATTACGGAAAAGTTCCACGTAGCACGTGGCGATACCCGATACCACGCGGTTCGGGACAGTACGCATGACGCCGAGCAAGGAGCCCAGCAGCAGCGCGATGATCCAGGCGGCAATGGCAATCGCGATGGTCCAGCCCAAACCGGTGATATACCAGTCCAGATAGGTTTCGCTGCCGACGCCGGTGGACTTGAAGAACACGCCCCAGTCCCAGTTGTAATTCATCGGGGTCTCCCCTCAGATCGGTTGTTTCACGGGCACCTTCGAGCATCCGGGGGCGCACGCGGCGCCCTCGGATGAAAGGTTAGACACTAACTAGCTGGGGATCAGGACTTCTTTTCGTCTGCAGCTTTGTCGGTAGGGTTGGCGATCAGCGCCTTGAGCTCTTCGCTCATCGGGAAGTTCAGGTTCAGGCCTTTTGGTGGAATCGGCGACTGGAACCACTTGGCGTAGATCTTGTTGATCTCACCCGACTTGTAGAGGGCAACGATGGCGTCATCGACCGCCTTCTTGAACGGTGCGTCGTCCTTGCGAACCATGCAGCCGTAGATTTCATAGGACTGCGGGGTGCCGGTAACGGACCAGTCGGCTGGCTTCTTGGCCTTGGCCATTTCGCCGGCGAGCAGGGCGTCGTCCATCATGAAGGCGACCGCACGGCCCGATTCCAGCATCTGGAACGACTCGCCGTGGTCTTTGGCAGAGATGACGTTCATCTTCATCTGCTTGTCGGCGTTCATGGCCTTGAGGATGCGCTCGGAGGTGGTACCGGCGGTGGTCACCACGTTCTTGCCAGCCAGGTCCGGGAAGTCCTTGTACTTGGAGTCAGTCTTGGACAGCAGGCGGGTGCCGATCTCGAAGATGCCTACCGAGAAGTCGACCTGTTGCTGACGCTCGACGTTGTTGGTGGTGGAGCCGCACTCGACGTCCACGGTGCCGTTCTGCACCAGCGGGATACGGGTTTGCGAGGTGACCAGGTTGTATTTGACTTGCAGGTCTGGCTTGTTCAGGTCCTTTTTCAGGGCCTCGACGATTGCCAGCTGGATGTCATGGGAGTAGCCGACCGGTTTGCCCGAAGCGTCAGCAATGTAGGAGAACGGAATGGAGGCGTCGCGGTGCCCCAGGGTAATGGTGCCCGAGTCGTTGATCTTCTTCAGGGTGCCAGTCAGCTCGGCGGCCATGGCTGGGGAGCTGATCAGTGCGGCCGCAACAGCGGCGCCCAACAGATGGGGAACGATACGCATCAAAATTTCCTCGACGTTGTTTTTTTTATGAGGCCGTTGGCGGGCCCTTTCGTTCAGCGAATGTTGCAATGCAGCTTTTGCGCATTCGGGTGCTGAGTGTAGAGCATGACTCGTGCCAAGCCCTGATTTTGATCATAAGACCGTGATTTTACTGGGCATTAATTTTTTTTGACGGGGAGGCGAAGGGTGTCGGCGTACGGATGGCCGAATGTGGCGGGGTGTTGCGTTCGGAAAACCGAATGGCAGGGTGAAACAGAATGTTTATTGGAAGACGAGCCTCATCGCCGGACGGGCCCGGCTTCATGTAGCCGCTGCCGCCAGGCTGCGCTGGAGCCCGTGAGGGCTCCCAAACGCGGCGCCTGCCATGCAGGCGAGCGCAGCCTGACGGCAGCGGCTACATTGCGATTGAGTTCACCGCTGGTTCAAGCCGCTTGAATCCGCCCACGGCTCAATTCAACCCGTTGCAGGTAATGCGACAGCGCCTGCTGTTCGGCCGGGGTCATGAACAGGCCCATCTTGGTCCGGCGCCAAAGAATGTCATCAGCACCCACTGCCCATTCCTCGCTGCACAGGTAATCTACTTCGCGGGCGAACAATCCACCGCCGATTGCCTCGCCCAGGTCATCCGGGCCTTGCACGCCTTCGAGCAGGCGCCACACACGGCTGCCATAGGTCAGCGCCCAGCGCTTGGCCAACTCCACCGGCAACCAGCCGCAACGGGCCATGATCTCGTCGCACAGCGCCTGTGGCGTGGTCATCTGTTCGCCGCCCGGCAGGGTCGAGGTGGCGGTCCAGCTGCCTTTCATCTGGGTGAAGTAAGGCGTCAGCTCGGCCATCGCCGACTCAGCCAGCTTGCGGTAGGTGGTCAGCTTGCCGCCGAACACCGAGAGCAACGGCGCTTCGCCGGCATTCGCCGAGAGTGCCAGGGTGTAGTCGCGGGTCACCGCCGACGGGTTGTCCGACTCGTCGTTGCACAGCGGGCGCACACCCGAGTAGGTGCTGAGGATGTCGTCGCGGCTCAACTGGTGGTTGAAGTGCTGGTTGACCACCTTGAGCAGGTAGTCGGTTTCCGCCTCGGTGATCGCTACCTTGGCCGGGTCGCCGCTGTATTCGCGGTCGGTGGTGCCGATCAGGGTGAAACGCTCCAGGTACGGAATGGCGAAGACGATGCGCTGGTCTTCGTTCTGCAGGATGTAGGCGTGCTCGCCCTCGTACAGCTTCGGCACGATCAGGTGGCTGCCCTGGATCAGGCGGATGCCGTACGGCGCCTCCAGCTTCAGGTCATCCTTGATGAACTTCGATACCCACGGGCCGGCCGCATTGACCAGCGCACGAGCCTTGATGGTCTGCAGGGTGCCGTCGGCACGTTCCAGCTGCACGTTCCACACGCCGTCGGTGCGACAGGCGCTGACGCAACGGGTACGGGTGACGATGTGCGCACCCAGCTCACGGGCGGCCATGGCGTTGAGCACCACCAGGCGGGCGTCGTCGACGGCGCAGTCGGCGTATTCGAAACCGCGGGTGATCGCCGGCTTGAGCGGGTTGCCCGGGCCGAAGCGCAGGCTGCGCGAGGCGCCAAGCTTCTTGCGCTTGCCCAGGTGATCGTAAAGGAACAGGCCGGCACGGATCATCCACGCCGGGCGCAGGTGCGGGCGGTGCGGCAGCACGAAGCGCATCGGCTTGACGATGTGCGGCGCCTTGGCCAACAGCACTTCACGCTCGGCCAGGGCTTCGCGCACCAGGCGGAACTCGTAGTGCTCCAGGTAGCGCAGGCCGCCGTGGATCAGCTTGCTGCTGGCCGAGGAGGTGTGGCTGGCCAGGTCGTCCTTTTCGCAAAGGAACACCGACAGGCCGCGCCCGGCTGCATCGGCGGCGATACCGACACCATTGATGCCACCGCCAATAACGGCGACGTCATAGATTTCGGCAAGGGCGGGCGATGACAAGCTGGAGTGGGACACGGGACGGCCTCATGAAAGTCGTTTTTATAGCGAATCTGAACATTAATGTTCACTTTCGAAAATGGTAGCGCAATGAAATGGCGGCCGCCAGTCGCTTTCAATAGAAAATACTGATCAGATGACAATTAAATGAAAAATAGTGAACATCGTGCGCTGCCATCGTTGCGATGGCAGCGTGGGGGCAGTCAGACCACTTCGAGGCGGATCTTGTACTGATTGAGCAGTTGGGTGAGGGCGGGGACTGGGGCCTGGTCGGTCACCAGGCAGTCGATCAGGCTGATCGAGCCGAGGCGGACCATGGCGTTGCGTCCGAACTTGCTGGAGTCGGCGGCGAGGATCACCTGGCGGGCGTTGGCGATGATCGCCTGGGACACGCGCACTTCCTGGTAGTCGAAGTCGAGCAGGCTGCCGTCTTCGTCGATGCCGCTGATGCCGACCAGGGCGAAGTCGACCTTGAACTGGTTGATGAAGTCGACGCTCGCCTGGCCGACCACGCCGCCGTCGCGGCGCACGTTGCCGCCGGCCAGTTGCACTTCGAAGTCATCCTTGGCACTGAGGATCGAGGCCACGTGCAGGTTGTTGGTGATGATCTTCAGGTGGTTGTGGTTGAGCAGGGCGCGGGCGATGGATTCGGTGGTGGTGCCGATGTTGATGAATAGCGAGGCGTGATCGGGGATCTGCCGGGCGATGGCTTCGGCGATGCGCTGTTTCTCGTCGCGCATCTGGTCGGCACGCATGGCGTAGGCGGTGTTTTCGATGCTCGAGTCGTAGGCGGCGCCACCGTGGTAACGGCGTAGCAGGTTCACTTCGGCGAGCTGGTTGATATCACGGCGGATGGTTTGCGGGGTAACGACGAACAGCTGTGCCATTTCTTCGATACTGACGTAACCGCGTTCGCGGACCAGCTCGAGTATTTGTTGTTGGCGAGGGGGCAGATTCATGGGCGGTCCTTGGGGCTGCCGGGCAAATGGCGCCATGATGCCGCAGGAATGGCCTCACGACCAGCATGCCTGTTCCCTGAATCTGCAACCTGTGGAGGGACACCCTGACAGTGGGAGCAAATGCCTTGCTCAATCCACTGTGGGAGCTGGCTTTGCCAGCGATGCAGACACCGCGCATTCACTGGCAAAGCATTGATGCCATCGCCGGCAAGGCCGGCTCCCACAGGGTGTACTGAGGGCTTATTCCTCGTGCGGTTCCCAGTCACGCGTGCGGTCGACGGCTTTCAGCCAGCCGGCGTACAGCTTCTCTTTCTGCACTTCATCGAGCTGCGGGGTGAACTCGCGCTCGATGATCGCCTTGCCGCGCAACTCATCCAGGCTGCTCCAGAAACCACACGCCAGGCCCGCCAGGTAGGCGGCGCCAAGTGCCGTGGTTTCACGCATTTGCGGGCGCTCGACACAGGTGCCGAGGATGTCCGCCTGGAACTGCATGAGGAAGTTGTTGGCTACCGCGCCACCGTCCACCCGCAGCTCGCTCAGGCGCTCGCCGCAATCGGCCTGCATGGCGTCGAGTACGTCGCGGGTCTGGTAGGCAATCGACTCCAGGGCTGCACGGATGATGTGATCAACCTTGACCCCACGGGTCAGGCCGAACAGCGCGCCCCGTGCATACGGGTCCCAGTACGGTGCGCCCAGGCCGGTGAAAGCCGGTACCAGGTACACGCCGTTGCTGTCCTTGACCTTGCTGGCGAAGTATTCGGTGTCGTGGGCATCGTTGACGATCTTCAGTTCGTCACGCAGCCACTGCACGGTGGAGCCGCCGTTGAAGACCGCACCTTCCAGGGCATAGGCCACTTCGCCGCGCGGGCCGCAGGCGATGGTGGTCAGCAGGCCGTGGGACGACTTGACCGCCTTGTCGCCGGTGTTCATCAGCAGGAAGCAGCCCGTGCCGTAGGTGTTCTTGGCCTGGCCCGGCTCAACGCACATCTGGCCGAACAGTGCCGCTTGCTGGTCGCCAGCGATACCTGCGATGGCAATGCCGCTCTTGGTGTGGCCGTACACTTCGGACGACGAACACACCTTGGGCAGCATCTGCTTGGGAATATCCAGCACCTCCAGCATCTTCTCATCCCACTGCAGGGTATGGATGTTGAAGAGCATGGTGCGCGAGGCGTTGGTGTAGTCGGTGACATGCACCTTGCCGCCGGAGAATTTCCAGATCAGCCAGGTGTCGACGGTGCCGAACAGCAGGTCGCCGCGCTCGGCGCGCTCGCGGGCACCTTCGACGTTGTCGAGGATCCACTTCAGCTTGGTGCCGGAGAAGTACGGGTCGGTCACCAGGCCGGTGGTTTCGCGAATGTAGTCTTGCAGGCCTTCGCGCTTGAGCTGCTCGCAGATCTCGGTGCTGCGACGGCACTGCCAGACGATGGCGTTGTACACCGGGCGGCCGGTTTCCTTGTCCCAGACCACCGTGGTTTCACGCTGGTTGGTGATGCCGATGGCGGCCACCTGGTCATGGCTCAGGCCTGCCTGGGCCAGGGCTTCGACCATGGTCGCGCTCTGGGTGGCGAAGATTTCCATCGGGTCGTGTTCAACCCAGCCGGCTTGTGGATAGTGCTGTGCGAATTCGCGCTGGGAAGTCCCCACCACGTTGGCGTCACGGTCGAAAATGATGGCCCGCGAACTGGTCGTGCCCTGGTCCAGGGCAATGATGTAGTTCTTGTTCTGGGTGTCTGTCATGTCGTTGGCCTTGCACTAAATAAGGTGGAGGTCAGGGCAGGGCGAGCCAGGCTCGCCGCATTCGGCATCAGGATGCCTGGGTTTTGCCCTGAGCTGTTTCGTCGGTTGCGCTGTTCGCTGCGGCTGCCTGGGGCAGGTGGCGGGCGAACACGCCGCGATAAAGAACGGCGCCAAGGGATGCCCCTATGATTGGCGCAAAAATCGGAATCAGGAAATAGGGAATATCACGGCCACCGGTAAAGGCCACGTCACCCCAGCCCGCCAGGAAGGTCATGATCTTCGGGCCCAGGTCACGGGCCGGGTTCATCGCAAAGCCGGTCAACGGCCCCATGGCGCTGCCGATCACCGCGATCAGCAAGCCGATCAGCAGGGGGGCGAGCGGGCCACGTGGCAGGCCGTTGTTGTCGTCGGTCAGTGCCATGATCACGGCCATCAGGATGGCGGTGATGATCATCTCGACCAGGAACGCCTGGCCTACCGACAATGCCGGGTGCGGATAGGTGGAGAATACCGAGGCCAGCTCCAGGCTGGCCTGGCTGCCGCGTACCAGGTTGTGCGCTTGTTCGTAATCGAAGAACAGGCTGCTATAGAGCGTGTAGACCAACGCCGCGCCGCAGAAGGCGCCGGCGATCTGGGCAACGATGTAAAAAGGCAGTTTGCGTTTGTCGAAACCGGCGAACAGGGCGAGGGCGATGCTCACGGCCGGGTTCAGGTGCGCGCCGGAAACACCGGCGGTGAGGTAGATCGCCATGCTCACGCCGACCCCCCAGATGATGCTGATTTCCCACAAGCCGAAGCTTGCACCCGCCACCTTGAGCGCGGCGACACAGCCAGTGCCGAAAAAGATGAACAGCGCGGTGCCGAGAAATTCGGCCATGCATTGGCTTGATAGCGTCGGTTGTTGCACAGCAGTCGTCATGCGTTACCTCGGTTTTTGTTGTTGTGAGGCGCTGTGAGCGCTCGACAAAAACCCGACAGAAATCCCCATTTCGGTCGGGTGGCGGTAAAAGTGCACCGTATCGGGGCACTCTCTGTATTCAGAAACGAAAAAATATAGACAAGAAACGCTTATGTCAAAGGTCGAAAGTGAACCACCATTCACAATCTGACTATTGGTGGGTGGTTGATGCGCAATCGATTGCGTGGTCGGCGTGCCGGGGAGGGGGAGGAGGTGAGTGGTTGGGGGGCGGATTTTGCCCTACAGTAGCCAGCAAAAATGTACCGATCCCTTTGCTTGGAGTCCTGCATGACCCCCGCCCTGGATTTGCTCAAGAAGGTGCGCGCTGAACACCGCATCCACAGTTACGAACACGACCCGAAAGCGGCGTCCTATGGCTTGGAGGCGGCCGAGAAGCTGGGCCTGGAGCCGAGCCGGGTGTTCAAGACCTTGCTCGCGGCCAGTGAAAAGGGCGAGTTGCTGGTGGCGGTGGTACCGGTGGTGGGCACGCTGGACCTCAAGGGGCTGGCCCATGCGGCTGGGGTGAAGAGGTGCGAGATGGCCGACCCGGCGGCGGCGCAGCGTTCCACGGGGTATTTGCTGGGGGGGATCAGCCCGTTGGGGCAGAAGAAGCGCTTGCGTACGTTCATCGATGAATCGGCGCAGCCTTTTGAGACCATCTATGTCAGTGCCGGGCGGCGTGGGCTGGAGGTGGAGTTGTCGGCGGCGGTGCTGGCTGAGCATACCCAGGCCAGGTTCGCGACAATTGGTCGCGGCTGAACGTTACGAAATTCGCGGGCCTCATCGCCGGCAAGGCCGGCTCCCACAGTGTTTGCAGTGATGCTGAACCCTGTGGGAGCCGGCCTTGCCGGCGATGGCATTCAACACAGTCCGCCGGTCAGGTCGCCGAGCTGAAGCGCCGCGCACCACTCTGGGCAGTATGCAACTGCGCCGCTACCGTCCCCGGCACCGCAAACAGCACCAGGTGATCCGCCGCCACCTTGATGCCGACATCATTACCCACCTGGTAATCGAAGTGGCTCGGGAAGATCGCCTCCAGCTGGCTACCAGTCGGCAGTTGCAGGCGGTACAGGGTCGAGGCACCGAGGAAGCTCTTGCCGGCGATCTTCGCCTTCAGCGCGCTATCAGGCGCATGCACGATATCGTCCGGACGCAGCAAGACATCCACTGCACTGCCCATCGGCATGGTGTAGGCACGGTTGCCCAACAGTTCGCCCAGCTCGGTCTGCACCGACTCAGGGCTGAGCATCTGCCCGCGAATGAAATAACCCTGGCCAATGAAGCTCGCCACAAACGGCGTGAACGGCTCATGGTAGAGGTTGTAAGGGGTATCCCACTGCTCCAGGCGACCTTCCTTGAACACCCCGACATGGTCGCTCACGGCAAAGGCTTCTTCCTGGTCATGGGTTACCAGGATCGCACTGGTGCCACGGCTTTTTAGAATGTCGCGCACTTCATGGCTCAGGCGCCGACGCAGCTCGACATCGAGGTTGGAGAACGGCTCATCGAGCAGCAGCAGTTGCGGTTCCGGCGCCAAGGCGCGGGCCAGGGCAACCCGCTGCTGCTGGCCGCCAGACAACTCGTGCGGGTAGCGCGCGCCCAAGCCACCGAGCTTGACCAGCTCGAGCATCTCTTCAACCACCTGGTGCTTTTGCGGGTGCTTGCCGATGCCGAAGGCGATGTTCTCGCTGACCGTCAGATGCGGGAACAGCGCGTAGTCCTGGAACACCATGCCGATCCGGCGTTTCTCCGGGGCCAGGGTGAAACCAGCCTTGGAAATGACTTCGCCAGCCAGCAGGATCTCGCCCTCGTGCACCGGCTCGAAGCCGGCAATGGCGCGCAGGGTGGTGGTCTTGCCGCACCCCGAGGAGCCCAGCAGGCAGCCGATGTCACCGGCATTGAGGTGCAGGTTGAGGTTCTGGACGATGCGCGCCTCGCCATAGCCGCAGGCGAGGTTGCGCAGGTTGAGCAGTAAAGGTTGACTCATGCGTGGTGATAGGCCGGTTCAACAAGAAATTCGAGAAGCGCCTTCTGTGCATGCAAGCGGTTTTCGGCCTGGTCCCAGGCGACCGAACGGGGGTCGTCGAGCAGGTCCAGGCTGATTTCCTCGCCACGGTGGGCGGGCAGGCAGTGCATGAACAGGGCATCGGGTGCCGCCAGGTCGAGCAGTTCGCGATTGACCTGATAAGGCGCAAACAGCGCCAGACGCCGAGCAGTTTCCTCTTCCTGACCCATGGAAGTCCAGACATCGGTGCTCACCAGGTGGGCGCCGGCTACGGCTTGCTTGGGATCACGCACAATGGTCACGCGCTCGCCAGCCTGGGCCAGGAACTTGGCGTTCGGCTCGAAACCCTCGGGGCAGGCGATGCGCAGCTGGAAGTCGAACTGGATCGCCGCTTCTATATAGCTGTTGCACATGTTGTTGCCGTCACCGACCCAGGCCACGGTCTTGCCCTGGATGGCGCCACGGTGCTCAAGGAAGGTTTGCATGTCGGCCAGCAGTTGGCACGGGTGCAGGTCATCGGACAGGCCGTTGATCACCGGCACGCGCGAATTGGCCGCGAATTCGGTCAGGGTGCTGTGGGCGAAGGTGCGGATCATCACCGCATCGAGCATGCGCGACATGACGATGGCGCAGTCGCCGATCGGCTCGCCACGGCCCAGTTGGGTGTCACGTGGCGACAGGAAGATGGCCTGGCCGCCGAGCTGGATCATGCCCGCTTCGAACGACAGGCGGGTACGGGTCGAGGACTTCTCGAAGATCATGCCCAGCACGCGGTTCTTCAGGGGCTCGAAGAGTACGCCGCGGTTACGCAGGTCTTTCAGCTCGATCCCTCGGCGGATCACACTGACCAGTTCATCGGCGGTGAAATCCATCAGGGAGAGAAAGTGCCTAGCGCTCATCATTGACTACCTTTTTGCAACAGACCGCAGATCTTCAAAAGCCGGTTTTCAGGAAAAACGGAAGAGACCTGCGGCGAAAGCCGCACGGGGCGACGAAATTGGGGAAGACGCAATACTATAATTAAATGTCGCGTCTTACCAAGAGGTGGCTGCATATCCGCTGCTGGCGAATGTGTTGCAAGCCATTGGTCAGGCTATTTTTATCGGGACCAAAGAAGCTTTTTACACTGCCCTTCGCGGCCTTGGCAACGCCAGCGGGGTTTCTGGAACCATCGTCCAGACTGATGCCGGGCGATTCACGGGACGAACGTCGCTGGTCACCGGCAGGGGTGGGGGGCATAGTCGAGGTCGGCTTACCCACCGCGACCCAGAACAAGAGGCGGCCATGAACAAGACCGTGCACCACCGCGCCTGTCACCTGTGCGAGGCCATTTGCGGCCTGACCCTGGAGGTCACCCGCGAAGACGACGGCACCCCGCGCATCAGCTCGATCAAGGGCGACGCCCAGGACAGCTTCAGCCGTGGCCACATCTGCCCCAAGGCGGTGGCCCTGCAGGACATCCAGAATGATCCGAACCGCTTGCGCAGCCCGATGCTGCGCGTCGGCGAGCAGTGGCAGCCGATCGCGTGGGAGCAGGCCTTCGCCCTGGCCGCCGAAAAGCTCTGGGCCGTGCAGCAACAGCACGGGCAGAACGCCGTGGCGGTGTACCAGGGCAACCCCAGCGTGCACAACTACGGGCTGATGACCCACAGCAACTACTTCCTCGGCCTGCTGAAGACGCGCAATCGTTTCTCGGCGACCTCGGTCGACCAGTTGCCGCATCACCTGACCAGCTTCCTGATGTACGGCCATGGCCTGCTGCTGCCGATTCCGGACATCGACAACACCGACTTCATGCTGATCCTGGGCGGCAACCCGCTGGCCTCCAATGGCAGCATCATGACCGTGCCCGATGTCGAGAAGCGCCTGAAGGCGATCCAGGCCCGTGGCGGCAAACTGGTGGTGGTCGATCCACGACGTAGTGAAACGGCGGCCATCGCCGACCAGCACCTGTTCGTGCGCCCCGGTGGCGATGCGGCGCTGCTGTGCGGCCTGCTCAATACCCTGTTCGAAGAAGGGCTGACCCGCGCCAGCCACCTGCCGGTCAACGGGCTGGACGAGGTGCGCGAGGCGCTCAAGAGCTTTACCCCGGAAGTCATGAGCATGCTCTGCGGCATCGACGCCGGGTTGATCCGCCAGTTGGCCCGCGACTTCGCGTCGGCCGACAAGGCGGTGTGCTACGGCCGCATGGGCGTCTCGACCCAGGCGTTCGGCACGCTGTGCCACTGGCTGATGCAGTTGATCAACCTGGTCAGCGGCAACCTCGACCGGGTAGGCGGTGCGCTGTGCACCGAGCCTGCCGTGGACCTGGTCGCCAGCACCAGCGGCGGCCATTTCAATGTGTGGCAGAGCCGTGTCTCGGGGTTGCCGGAGTACGCTGGCGAGCTGCCGGTGGTGGCCCTGGCCGAAGAGATGCTCACCGAGGGCGAAGGGCAGGTGCGCGCCCTGGTGACGGTGGCGGGTAACCCGGTGCTGTCCACGCCCAATGGCCGGCAGTTGGAGCAGGCGCTGGATGGCCTGGCGTTCATGCTCAGCATCGACCTGTACATCAACGAGACCACGCGCTATGCCGACCTGATCCTGCCGTCGACCTCGGCGCTGGAGAACGATCACTACGACACCACATTCAACCTGTTCGCGGTGCGCAATGTGTCGCGTTTCAATCGGGCCATTCTGGCTAAACCGGAAGGTGCGCTGCATGACTGGGAGATCTTCGTTGGCTTGGCCAAGGCATTTGCCGCACTGGCCGAAAAGCCGCTCAAGCCAACAATGCCGCCGGCGCAGATGATCGACCTGGGGCTGCGCGGTGGTCGCTATGGCGAAGGCTCGCCCTTTGATTTGTCGATCAGCACCCTGGACCAGCATCCGCACGGTATCGACCTGGGCCCCTTGCAGCCGAACCTGGCCGCGCGCCTCAAGACCGCCAGCCAGAAGATCGAGGCCGCACCGCCAGCGATCCTCGCCGACCTGGAGCGCTTTGCCGCCCAGCAGCCGCCCAGCGCCGCTCAGTTGCTGTTGATCGGCCGGCGTCACGTGCGCAGCAACAATTCCTGGATGCACAACTTCCATCGCCTGGTGAAGGGCAAGCCACGCCATCAGTTGCTGATGCACCCGGATGATCTGGCCGGCCGCCATCTGCAGGATGGCCAGCGGGTGCGCGTGCAATCGCGGGTGGGCAGCATCGAGGTCGAGGTGCAGGCCAGTACCGACATGATGCCGGGCGTGGTCAGCCTGCCGCATGGTTTTGGTCATGCCCGTCCCGGGGTGCAGTTGGACATCGCCCAGGCGCAGCCCGGTGCCAGTGCCAACGACCTGACCGATGAGCGTCAGCGCGACGCTGTTTCTGGCAATGCGGCGCTCAACGGGGTGCCGGTGGAGGTGGTTGCGGCCTGATATCGGCAAGGCCGAGCGTCGTGCCTGGCTTTCCGATACAATGCGTCACCGTGCCGACAACCAGGTCGGAAAGTTCAGCCGCGAGGTGCTTCATGGATATTATCGAAACAATCAAAGAGCAGATTACCAACAACACTGTTCTGCTTTACATGAAAGGTTCGCCGAATGCCCCGCAGTGCGGCTTCTCGGCCAAGGCAGCGCAAGCTGTGATGGGTTGTGGCGAGAAATTCGCTTACGTGGACATCCTGCAAAACCCGGAAATCCGCGCCAACCTGCCAAAGTACGCCAACTGGCCAACCTTCCCACAACTGTGGGTAGCGGGCGAGCTGGTCGGCGGTAGCGACATCATGGCTGAGATGTTTGCCAACGGCGAACTGCAGACCCTGATCAAGGACGCCGCTGCCAAGGCTGCCGACAAGGCTTAAGCAGCATCGGCAGCACGGCCAGCCCCATAGACTCTGTGGGAGCCGGCCTTGCCGGCGATGAGGCCCTAAAGGCCACAAAAAAGCCCCGCCTAGGCGGGGCTTTTTCATGTCTGCAAAACCAGCTGGGCTTATTCGCCCATCTGCGACTGCAGGTAATTTTCCAGGCCGACCTTGTCGATCAGGCTCAGCTGGGTTTCCAGCCAGTCGATATGCTCTTCCTCGGCCTCGAGGATGTCTTCAAGCATTTCCCGGCTACCGAAGTCGCCTACGGTTTCGCAGTGGGCAATCGCGGCTTTCAGGTCAATCAGGCCTTTCTGCTCGATTTTCAGGTCGCACTCGAGCATTTCCTTGGTGTGTTCACCAATCAGCAATTTGCCGAGGTCCTGAACGTTCGGGATGCCTTCGAGGAAGAGAATACGCTTGATCAATTTGTCAGCGTGCTTCATCTCGTCGATGGATTCCTTGTACTCGTGCTTACCGAGCTTTTCCAGACCCCAGTCTTCGTACATGCGCGCATGCAGGAAGTATTGGTTGATTGTGACCAGCTCGTTTCCGAGGATCTTGTTGAGATGCTGGATGACGCTAACGTCGCCTTTCATGATGGGGTCCTGCCCTGTGTAAGTGTGCCTATAAGCAGGAGTTTGAGCCTGACAACTTCCACTGTCAAACCTAAGTTATTGAATAATAAGTGAAAATTAATCGGAATAAGAATGTTTGTGTTCCGCGTTAGAACGCTAACTTATTGAATTGCGGGCATAAAAAAACCGGACACGAGGTCCGGTTCTTTAAATTCGATGAAATTACGCCGCTGTAAATTCTACAGGGTAGGGCAGTGCAGCCTGGCTGACCTGCAATTCGGTGAGGGTTTCACGCACAACCTGCTTGGCCAGGCACGCACACTTGCCGCACTGGCTGGCAACGTTGGTGGCGGCACGGACTTCCTTGTAGCTGCAGCATCCTTCATAGATAGCGTCGCGGATCTGACCATCGGTCACACCAACACAAAGACACACATACATAAGGCAGACCATCGCTGGTAAAGGCTCAATGCGAAGAAGCTTAATGTTAATGAGAATGCTTGTCAAAACTCTTTCGCAAAGCCGCGTGCCAGAGCGACCGGTGGCACATTTTTGCAGGGGCTGGCCTTAAATTCGGCGTGTCATCAATCGCAGTGTATGATGCACGGTCCTTGTGATACCGACGGGTTCAGGCCTGTCGGGTGATCCCATTTTAATACCATCAGGAGATATCAAATGAGCGTGCTCGTTGGTAAAAACGCCCCAGACTTCACCGTACCAGCCGTACTGGGCAACGGCGAAATCGTCGACAGCTTCAACCTGGCTTCGGCCATCAAGGGTAAATACGGCCTGGTGTTCTTCTACCCGCTGGACTTCACCTTTGTCTGCCCGTCCGAGCTGATCGCTCTGGACAACCGCATGGCCGACTTCAAGGCGCGCAACGTTGAAGTGATCGCGGTCTCGATCGACTCGCACTTCACCCACAACGCCTGGCGCAACACCGCCATCAATGACGGCGGCATCGGTCAGGTCAAGTACATCATGGCCGCTGACATCAAGCACGAAATCGCCCAGGCCTACGACGTTGAGTCCGAAGGCGGCGTGGCCTTCCGTGGCGCGTTCCTGATCGACGACAAAGGCGTGGTTCGTTCGCAGATCGTCAACGACCTGCCGCTGGGCCGCAACATGGAAGAGCTGATCCGTCTGGTCGACGCACTGCAATTCCACGAAGAGCACGGCGAAGTCTGCCCTGCCAACTGGAAGAAAGGCGACAAAGGCATGACCGCTTCGCCAGAAGGCGTTGCTGCCTACCTGACCGAGCATGCTGAAAGCCTGTAAACGTCAGATATAAAAAACCGGCCCAAGTGGCCGGTTTTTTTATGCGTGCAGCGCAAGCAAGGCTTCAGTCGTTGAAGTCTTGCCAGCCGCCCATCTGCTTCCAGCGATTGACGATGCCGCAGAACAGCTCGGCCGTCTTCTCGGTGTCGTAGCGCGCGGAGTGCGCTTCACGGCCGTCGAAGTCGATGTCGGCGCTCTGGCAGGCACGCGCCAGCACGGTCTGGCCGTAGGCCAGGCCCGCCAGGGTGGCGGTGTCGAAGCTGGAGAACGGGTGGAACGGGTTGCGCTTCATGTCATTGCGCGCCACGGCGGCATTGAGGAAGCCCAGGTCGAAGCTGCTGTTGTGGCCGACCAGGATCGCCCGCTTGCAGCCGTTGGCTTTCAGCGCCTTGCGGATGCCACGGAAGATGTCGGTCAGTGCCGCTTCTTCACTCACGGCCATGCGCAGTGGGTGGTCAAGCTTGATGCCGGTGAACTCCAGCGCCGCCTGTTCGATGTTCGCCCCTTCAAACGGTTCGACCCGGAAGAAGTAGGTGTGCTCAGGGAACAGGAAGCCTTTGTCGTCCATGCCGATGGTGACCGCAGCGATCTCCAGCAGGGCGTCGGTGGCACTGTTGAAGCCACCGGTCTCGACGTCCACCACCACTGGCAGGTAGCCGCGAAAGCGCTCTGCCATCGGGTGACGGGAACCGCCGCGATGACCTTCCTGGTCTTCGTCGAAATGATCTTCGCTCACGCGGTTTCCTCCAGCAGGCGCCAGCGCAGTTGCTCACCGGCGCGCAGCGGAATTACGGTCTGCTCGCCGAATGGCAAGCTGCTTGGTGCGGTCCAGCTTTCGCGAACCAGGGTAATGCGGTCGGTGTTCGCCGGCAGGCCATAGAAGGCCGGGCCGTGCAGGCTGGCAAAGCCTTCGAGCTTGTCCAGCGCATTGCGCTGCTCGAATGCTTCGGCATACATCTCGATCGCCGCGTACGCGGTGTAGCAGCCGGCGCAGCCGCAGGCGGCTTCCTTGGCGTGCTGTGCGTGGGGCGCCGAGTCGGTACCGAGGAAGAACTTGCTGCTGCCGCTGGTAGCGGCGTCCAGCAGCGCCACCTGGTGGGTGTTGCGCTTGAGGATCGGCAGGCAATAGAAGTGCGGGCGAATACCGCCAACCAACATGTGGTTGCGGTTGTACAGCAGGTGCTGGGCGGTGATGGTCGCGCCGACGTTGGCCGGTGCCTCCATGACGAACTGCGCAGCCTCGGCGGTGGTGATGTGTTCGAACACCACTTTCAGCGTCGGGAAGCGCTCGACTACACGGCGCAGGTGCTCGTCGATGAACAGCTTCTCGCGGTCGAACACGTCGACCTCGGGACGGGTCACTTCGCCGTGTACCAGCAAAGGCATGCCGACTTCGGCCATGGCTTCAAGCACGTCGTAGATCTTGTCGAGGCTGGTGACACCCGAGTCCGAGTTGGTGGTCGCGCCGGCCGGGTACATCTTGGCAGCATGGACGAAACCGCTGGCCTTGGCCGTGCGGATGTCTTCAGGCTGGGTACGGTCGGTGAGGTACAGGACCATCAGCGGTTCGAAGCGGCTGCCGGCAGGGCGGGCAGCCAGGATGCGCTCACGGTAGGCGCCGGCTTCGGCAGCATTACGCACCGGAGGCACCAGGTTGGGCATGATGATGGCGCGAGCAAAGGTGCGCGCCACGTCGCCGACGGTGTGGGGCAGAACAGCACCATCACGAAGATGGATATGCCAGTCGTCGGGACGCAGGAGGGTCAGGCGGTCGGACATTGGGGATTCCAGGCGGGTCGAACTCAAGGCTGAATGCTACCGGAAAAGCCCGATGCGAGCACTCGCTATCAAGTTTTGCCAGCAGCGTCCGATAGCCTGCTGGTAAGCCGTAAGCAATTTGTGGAGCCGCCCGTGCGCCAGCGTTATCTAGCCCTGCTCAGTATGTTTGCCAGCCTGCCGGCCGTGGCACTCACCTTCCAGACTCGCGTGGAGAACGTCGAGTGGAAAGTCGAGGGCGATCAGTTCGAATGCCGCCTGATCCAGCCCGTGGCCGATTTCGGCACCGGCGAGTTCGTGCGCCGCGCCGGGGAGCAAGCCACCTTCCAGTTGCGCTCCAGCGCCAGTTTGCTGGGCGCAGGCTCCGCCACCCTGTTGGCGGCCGCCGCGCCGTGGCAGCCGGGGCGTGGCGATATCAACCTCGGCGCGGTGCGCCTGGCGCGCAACGGCGTGCTCTTCACCAGCTCGCAAGGCCAGGCCAGCCGCCTGATCAACGGCCTGATGGACGGGCGCAGCACTGTGGTGCGCAGTTACGCCGGTGAAGCCGGGCGGGCCATGGAGGTGCGCCTGCTGCCAGTGAAGTTCAACAAGGCCTGGGGTGATTACCAGGTGTGCGCCGCCAAGCTGCTGCCGATGAACTTCGACCAGATCCGCCAGGCCCGGGTCGGTTTCCCGGGGGGCGGTATCGATCTGGATGCCGATGCTCGCGCACGCCTGGAGGTCATCATGGACTTCATCAAGGCCGACCCGACCGTCAATCAGATCGAGATCGACGGCCACTCCGACAACAGCGGCAATCGCCTGACCAACCGCGACCTGTCGCGCCGGCGTGCGTTGGCGGTGATGGAGTACTTCAAGGCCAATGGATTCCCCGAAGGGCAGATGACCGTGCGCTTCCATGGCGAGCGTTATCCGCTGGCCGCCAACAACAATGCCGCCAACCGCGCACGCAACCGGCGGGTAAACATCACCCTGGACCGCGTCGCGCCGGTAGAAAAGCCGGTTGAAAAAGCCGCCGACAAGCCTGTCGCTCCAGCGCCAGGTGCACCGGCTGCGGGCACCGCGCCTGCGCAACCGGCCACGGCCCCGCAAACCGCGACAAGCAAGGCACCAGCGAAGCTCTGAGGCGCGACCGATCGTCGCGCTCTCGACAGTTCCTGTCGCTTTGTCGTCACAAGCTGTCGCCCCACTGTAATTTTTGCGGCAAGGCCGGTAGAATCACCGGCTTTCCGTACAACCCCGTGGAGTGATGGCATGGCGGACGTAAAAAAGGTCGTACTGGCGTATTCCGGCGGCCTTGATACTTCGGTGATTCTCAAGTGGCTGCAGGACACCTACAACTGTGAAGTGGTGACATTCACCGCCGACCTGGGTCAGGGCGAAGAGGTCGAACCGGCCCGCGCCAAGGCGCAGGCCATGGGCGTGAAAGAGATCTACATCGATGACCTGCGAGAAGAGTTCGTCCGCGACTTCGTGTTCCCGATGTTCCGCGCCAACACTGTCTACGAAGGCGAGTACCTGCTGGGTACTTCCATCGCCCGTCCGCTGATCGCCAAGCGCCTGATCGAAATCGCCAACGAAACCGGCGCTGACGCCATTTCCCATGGCGCGACCGGCAAGGGCAACGACCAGGTCCGTTTCGAGCTGGGTGCCTACGCACTCAAGCCGGGCGTGAAGGTCATTGCACCATGGCGTGAGTGGGACCTTTTGTCCCGCGAGAAGCTGATGGACTACGCCGAGAAGCACGCGATCCCGATCGAGCGCCACGGCAAGAAGAAGTCGCCGTACTCGATGGACGCCAACCTGCTGCACATCTCCTATGAAGGCGGCGTGCTGGAGGATACCTGGACCGAGCACGAAGAAGACATGTGGCGCTGGACCAAGTCGCCAGAAAACGCCCCTGATGTCGCGACCTACCTCGAACTGACCTACCGCAACGGCGACATCGTTGCGCTGGACGGCGTTGAAATGTCGCCGGCTACCGTACTGGCCACCCTCAACCGCATCGGCGGCGAGAACGGCATCGGTCGTCTGGACATCGTCGAGAACCGCTACGTCGGCATGAAGTCCCGTGGCTGCTACGAGACCCCAGGCGGCACCATCATGCTGCGCGCCCACCGGGCGATCGAATCGATCACCCTGGACCGCGAAGTCGCTCACCTCAAGGATGAGCTGATGGTCAAGTACGCCAGCCTGATCTACACCGGCTACTGGTGGAGCCCTGAGCGTCTGATGCTGCAACAGATGATCGACGCCTCCCAGGTCAACGTGAACGGTGTGGTGCGCCTGAAGCTGTACAAGGGCAACGTCATCGTCACCGGCCGTCAGTCTGACGACTCGCTGTTCGATGCCAACATCGCCACCTTCGAAGAAGACGGCGGTGCTTACAACCAGGCCGACGCGGCGGGCTTCATCAAGCTCAACGCCCTGCGTATGCGGATTGCTGCCAACAAGGGCCGCAAGCTGGTCTGAGCGTGTTTCTGCTGCCCACCACGCGATCAGCGCGGTGGGTTCGCGGCAAACCGATAAACCCTGCAAGTGCCTGGCACGTGCAGGGTTTTTTTATGCCTGTAGAAAGACCGTTACTTATTTCTTGGTACTGACGGCGCGCGAAGAGATGGTTGTTTCGGTGCCGGCGTCGAGGTCCAGAAGTATCAGGTGCCCCGGCTTTATTTCGTTGGCCATTATCAGCTTTGTCAGTTGGCCAATGAGCGAGCGGGCATAGCTGCCACTGTGCGTGATGGTCGAAGGGGAAAGCTCCTGAGTGCCACTTCTGTCATCGCGCGCTGAACTTTCCGGCGAATACCCAAGCGTAGGGCGCAACTGTTCGCGCACAGGCGCTGAATCTTCCGGCACGCCATAGACATCGCCTTCATGCGGATCGTAGCCATACAAACTGCGGCTATTGAAGTTCAGTGTCAGGAAAAACAGCAGTGTCAGAAAGGGCGGGAAACCGACCAGGAACCAGGTGTAGATGCCTTGGCTGTCTTCACCCAGGAAAGGCAACGAGGCCAGCGCAGAGGCCTCGATGATGCCGGCAAAGATGGCAATGATGGTCAGTGGGCTTTTCGGTTCAGCGTTGCTCATTCGAGTGCCTGCTGCTCAGTGCGAGCGATGTATTCAAAGGCTTCATGGCGTGAGAGCCCTGTTGGATAAAAATACTATGCTGCCGGGATCAATGAAAGTTAACTGGGCGATGGATCGTGCAGTGGAAATTGTGCAGTTGAATTAAGCGAATGGCGCTTTTTAAACAATTATTTTGAAATATTCATAGGGGTTTTTTGTAGGAAACTTCCTGCCGTTGCGTAGCCTTGGTCTTTCAGTGCAACTGTGCGGGAGTGGCGCACTGCATTAGGTGGAATGACTAGGCTATTGTGCGGGCTCAAAAACTAGAACAGCGAAAATTGGACTTTGCCCATGAATAAAGTGCTGATCGTGGATGATCATCCGGTCATTCGCCTGGCTGTACGCATGTTGATGGAGCGACATGGCTACGAGGTCATCGCGGAGACGGACAACGGCGTGGACGCCCTGCAACTGACACGGGAATATCTGCCCGATATCGTCATTCTCGATATCGGGATCCCCAAGCTCGATGGCCTGGAAGTTATCGCACGGTTGAGCGCCAATGGTGTGCTTATCAAGATCCTGGTACTGACCTCGCAGGCGCCAGGGCATTTCTCCATGCGCTGCATGCAGGCGGGGGCTGCTGGCTACGTGTGCAAGCAGCAAGACCTCACCGAATTGCTCAGTGCGATCAAGGCGGTACTTTCCGGCTACAGCTACTTCCCCAACCAGGCCTTGCACTCGGTGCGCTCCAACGTCGGTGGCGGCACCGAGATGGAGATGGTCGAGCGCCTGTCCGGCCGCGAGATGATGGTCTTGCAGCAGTTGGCCCGGGGCAAGAGCAACAAGGAGATTGCCGATGGCATGTTCCTCAGCAACAAGACGGTGAGTACCTACAAGACGCGCCTGTTGTTGAAGCTCAATGCGCGTTCGCTGGTCGACCTGATCGAGTTGGCCCAGCGCAACGGCCTGGTGTGACGGGGCAAAAACAACAAAGCCTCCGTCAAGGAGGCTTTGAGCAAGGGGCTGAGGCGTGCGCTACAGGTCGTAGTCGAAGTCCGCCAGGCGCTTTTGCAGGCGTCGTTCTTCAAGCATGTTATCGATGGTGCGACGCTTGCTCAGGTTGGTTTTTGCGGGTTCCACGCGCGGTTCCGTTTCGGAGTCATCCGTGTCGGCGAGGTCTTCATCAATCGCCAGGTCTTCTTTATCGGTGCTCATTCGTCACTCCAAGGCAAGAGAGCCATTGGCCGACCTTATAGCGAGATTCTTTGACCGGGTAAAAAAGATTTTTTCAATCGACTCCCGTGTTATTTCACTATTACCTCAATCGTCCGAGGTTTTCTGCTTGTAATCGCACAGGTCTTCGATGCGGCAACTTCCGCAACGCGGTTTGCGCGCCTGGCAAACATAGCGACCGTGCAGGATCAACCAGTGGTGCGCATCCAGCAAATACGCCTTGGGAATGAACTTGAGCAGGTTCTTCTCAACCTCCAGTACGGTTTTACCGGGTGCAATGCCGGTGCGGTTGCTGACGCGGAAAATATGCGTGTCCACCGCCATGGCCAGTTGCCGAAATGCGGTATTGAGCACCACATTGGCGGTTTTGCGGCCAACACCCGGCAGGGCCTCCAGCGCTTCGCGGGTCTGCGGAACTTCACTGTTGTGCAGTTCGACCAGCAGGCGGCAGGTCTCGATGACGTTCTTGGCCTTGCTGTTGTAGAGGCCGATGGTCTTGATGTAGGCCGACAGGCCTTCCACGCCCAGCGCGAAAATCGCTTCCGGGGTATTGGCCACCGGGTACAGCTTGGCGGTGGCCTTGTTCACGCCCACGTCGGTGGCCTGGGCAGACAAAATGACGGCGATCAACAGCTCGAACGGCGTGGTGTAGGCCAGTTCGGTCTTCGGGTCGGGGTTGTCTTCGTGCAGCCTGCGGAAGATTTCCAGGCGTTTGGCGGCATTCATGGGGTCACGGGTTTCCTTCACGGCGAGAGGCGGCCCGTCTGTTGCGGGCTAGGTTGATCAGGGCCAATACCAGGCCCAGGAGCAGCAAGGCGCCAGGCATCAGGCCCGCTAGGCGCACACCGCTGGCCAATAGCTCGCGGCAGGCGCCCAGGGCAATGTGCAGGGCGGCAAAGCCGACCAGCACGGTCAGTGCGGGTCGCCAGCCGGCCGTGCGGCCCAGGCTGTACTCGAAAAGCAGGCATTGTACGGCGATCAGCTCGGGGTAAATACCCAGTGTCTGGTGCAACGGCAATGCCCAGGCCAGCAGGGCGAGGTTGGCACAGGTGACCAGGGCGGCGGCGATCAGCAGGCTGGCGCACTCCCCGGCGATACCCGTCAGTCGTGCCCGCAGGGGCGTCATGCAGGCCCGGTGCAGGATGACCAGCACGAGGGTGAGCGAAGCGATGCTGGCAGCCTGTACCAGCGTCTGGCTGGCACCCAGCAGCGGGGCCAGGCTCAGGGCGGCCAATGTCGGTTTATTCATCAGGTTCCCCTGCCAGCCATTGCGGCGCCTGGCTGTCGAAGTAGCGCAGGGCGTCCTGCACCGCGTGGATCACCGCGCGCGAGGTCACGCTGGCGCCCGCCAGTTGATCGAACTGGCCGTTGTCGCGCTTGAGGCCCCAGGCCTGTGCTGGCGTGTTGCCCTGGCTGAGGCCGGTGAAGGCTCCCAGCCACGGGCTGTCCGGGGCGGCGATCTTGTCGCCCAGGCCGGGCGTTTCATGCTGCTCCAGGACCTTGGTCGCCATGACTCGGCCCGCCCGGTCAATGGCGATCAACAGTTGAATGGGGCCCTCATAGCCTTGCGTCTGGCTGTGCAGCACCACTGCGCTGGTACGCCCTTGCAAGGTCGCGCGGTAGGCGGCGAGCAGGCGGCTGTGTTCGAGCGCGGGTTGCGGCAGCGCCAGTGGCTGTTGCAGCGGCTGATTGTCATAGCGGCTGGTCGGCAGGACGCTCAACCAGGTACGCGCCTGCAATTGCGCCTGCGCCTGGGCAATACGCGGCGCAGTGGCGTGTTGCCAGGCCAGGGTGGCACCCAGGGTCAGGGCTGTCAGCAGGCCGACCAGCAACGTACGGTTCATGGCGCGACCGCCTGTCGACGCTCGGCCCAGCGCTCAAGCGCAGGCACGCAGAGGTTCATCAGCAGCACCGCGAATGCCGTGCCGTCCGGGTACTTGCCCCAGATGCGGATCAAGTACACCAGCACCCCAACGCCCACACCGAACATCAGCCGTGCCAGGGGGCTTTTCGGTCCGCTGACCGGCTCGGTAATGATGAAAAACGCCGCGAGCATCGTCGAGCCTGCCAACAGGTGCAGCAGGGGCGAGCCGTGGGAGTCCGAGCCCGAACCGTTCCAGCACAGCAGGCTGATCACCAATAGGCTGGCGAGCATGCCTACCGGCGCGTGCCAGCTGATGATCTTGCGCTGGATCAGCAGCAGCCCGCCGAGCAGGAAGCCCAGGCTGGCCCATTCGCTGCCGCGCCCGGCAAGGCTGCCGAAGGCCGGGTGCCCGGCGAACAGTTCGTCGATGGTCAGGCTGCGGTTGTTGCGCAGGGTATCGAGCACCGTGGCCTGGGACCAGGCATCAGGTTGGACGGCGTTGCCGAACACGGCCTGCAGGCTGTCACCCAACCCCAGGGGCTGAGGGGCTGGCCAGTGGGTCATGTAGGTCGGGAACGCAATCAGCACCACGGCGTAGCCAAGCATGGCCGGGTTGAACGGGTTCTTGCCGATGCCGCCGTACAGCTGCTTGCCGAAGGCGATGGCGCTGACCGCCGCGACCACCGGCAACCACCACGGCGCATAGGCCGGCAGCGCCAGGGCGAGCAAAGTCGCGCTGACCAGCGCGCTGCCATCCCCCAGCTCGACCGCGAGCGGGCGCTGCTGCAGCTTGAGCAGTGCGGCCTCGGTGGCCAGGGCGGCGCCAGCGCTGAGCAGCAGGTTGAACAGCGTGCCCCAGCCGTGCAGCCACAGCAGCACCAGAACACCCGGCACACAGGCCAGCAGCACCCATTGCAGGGCGCTGCGCAGGCGTTCGTTGGGGGCGGTGTCAGTCGCGCTCATGAGCCGAACAGTCCATTGAGGCCGAGAAACCCCATGGCCATGATCCCGGCCCCGATCAGGGTGATGGGCAGGCCACGAAAGGGCAGGGGGATGGCATCGTGCTCCGTGCGTTGGTGCAGGTCATCAAGCAGGCCCAGCACCAGCCAGAAACCCAGCCCGCTGCCCAGGCACACGGCGAGGGTGGTCAGGGGGCCAGGCGTTGCGTTGTTGATCTGTAGGCACAGCCCGAGCAGCGCCGCATTGCCCAGCAACAAGGGCTTGAGCCCGCTGAACGGCCAGTTCGGCAGTTGGCGCTGGAGCAGGCCCAGGACGGGATTGATGAGCAGCACGCACAGCGGCAAAAAGACGAACAGGCGCAAGCTGTCGAGTTGAAGCGGGCGCAGGCCGTACTCGACCAGCAGTTGGCCCGGTACCACGGTCAGCACGATCAGCAGCAAGGTTGCCAGCCCGAGCGCATGCACACGCGGTCGCGCCGCTGCATCGGCCGGTTGCAGCGCAGGGTCGATGGCCAGGGCCTGGTGCAGGACAAGGTTGTTGGCCAGGGCGGCACTGATCAGCACGAGGATGAGTTCGGTCATGGCGGCGCCGAAGGTAAAGGCTGTGCGCCATTATCCGGCAAGGACGACGCAATGAGAACGCCCCGAGCGTTTCCGTTCGGGGCGTTGGGGGCTTACTTGATGCGCTGGCCTGGCTTGGCGCCGCTGTCCGGGCTCAGCAGGTAGATCTCTTCACCGCCAGGGCCGGCGGCCATGACCATGCCTTCCGACAGCCCGAAGCGCATTTTGCGTGGCTTCAGGTTGGCGATCATCATGGTCAGGCGACCTTCAAGCTTGGACGGGTCCGGGTACGCCGACTTGATGCCGGAGAACACGTTGCGTTGCTCGTCGCCGATATCCAGGGTCAGGCGCAGCAGCTTGTCGGCGCCCTCAACGGCTTCGGCCTTGAGGATCAGCGCGACGCGCAGGTCCACCGCCGCGAAGGCGTCGAACTCGATCTCTGGCGACAGCGGGTCCTTGGCCAGTTCGCCGTTGCCGGTCTGCACGCTGGTCTGGGTGGCGGCCAGGTCTTCCTTGGAGGCATCGCTCATGGCCTGGACCTTGGCTGGCTCGATACGTGTCATCAGCGCCTTGAACGGGTTCAGCTGGTGGTTTTCCAGGCGGGTCTGGTGGTCTTGCCAGGTCAGCGGCGCGACGTTCAGGAACGCCTCGGCATCGGCGGCCAGCAGCGGCAGCACCGGCTTGAGGAAGATCACCAACTGGCGGAACAGGTTGACGCCCTGGGCACAGATGGCCTGGACTTCATCCTGTTTGCCTTCCTGCTTGGCCAGCGACCACGGCGCCTTGTCGGCGATCCAGGCGTTGGCCCGGTCGGCCAGGGCCATGATTTCGCGCATGGCACGGGCAAAGTCGCGGGCCTCATAGGCATCGGCGATGCTTGGCGCGGCGGCGAGGAAGGCCTCGGTCAGTTCCGGGGCGGCATCACCGGCCACCATCACGCCGGCGTTGCCTTTGTGGATGAAGCCGGCGCAACGGCTGGCAATGTTCACCACCTTGCCAACCAGGTCAGAGTTGACCTTCTGTACGAAGTCTTCCAGGTTCAGGTCCAGGTCGTCGACGCCACGGCCCAGCTTGGAGGCGTAGTAGTAGCGCAGGTATTCCGGCGACAGGTGGTCAAGGTAGGTGCGCGCCTTGATGAAGGTGCCACGGGACTTGGACATCTTCTGGCCGTTGACGGTCAGGTAGCCGTGCACGTTGATCGCGGTCGGCTTGCGGTAGCCGGCGCCTTCGAGCATGGCAGGCCAGAACAGCGCGTGGAAGTTGACGATGTCCTTGCCGATGAAGTGGTACAGCTCGGCCTTGGAATCCTTGTTCCAGTAGGCGTCGAAGTCCAGCTCGGGGCGGCGTGCGCAAAGGTTCTTGAAGCTGGCCATGTAGCCGATCGGCGCGTCCAGCCAGACGTAGAAGTATTTGCCTGGCTCATCCGGGATCTCGAAGCCGAAGTACGGCGCATCGCGGGAGATGTCCCACTCTTGCAGGCCGGCATCCAGCCATTCGGCGATCTTGTTGGCCACGGCGTCTTGCAGCGTGCCACTGCGGGTCCATGCTTGCAGCATGGCCTGGAAGTCCGGCAGCTTGAAGAAGAAGTGCTGGGAATCCTTGAGCACCGGCGTGGCGCCGGAGATCGCCGATTTCGGGTTCTTCAGCTCGGTCGGGGCGTAGGTGGCGCCGCACTTCTCGCAGTTGTCGCCGTACTGGTCATCGGCCGCGCATTTCGGGCAGGTGCCTTTGATGAAACGGTCGGCCAGGAACATTTTCTTGTCCGGGTCGAAGTACTGGGTGATCGAACGGTTGGCAATGTGCCCGGCGTCACGCAGCTTCAGGTAGATCTGGCTCGACAGCTCGCGGTTTTCTTCGGCGTGGGTCGAGTGGAAGTTGTCGAAGTCGACCAGGAAGTCGGCGAAGTCGCCGGCGTGTTCAGCCTGCACGGCAGCAATCAGCTGCTCAGGGGTGATCCCTTCCTTTTCGGCGCGCAGCATGATGGCCGAGCCGTGGGCGTCGTCGGCGCAGACATAGGTGCACTGGTTGCCCATATGCTTCTGGAAGCGCACCCACATGTCTGTCTGGATGTACTCAAGCATATGACCCAGGTGAATAGAACCATTGGCATAGGGCAGGGCACTGGTGACAAGAATCTGGCGTGGCTCGGACATGGGGGCTCGGCTACTTTTCGGCTACATGGTTTGAAAAAGATGATCGGCCACTATAAAGCGCCGGGAAATATATTTCACCCCATGGACGCAACTGCGATGGCCGCGCGGGTTAGCATAGCGGACTGTTTTGTTAAGCCTTATATCGGGAGTCTCCATGAGCGCCGTCACTCGCGCAGCGGTTGAAACCGTCCTTCGTCAATACACCGACCCCTACCTGAACCAGGACCCGGTCAGCGCCGGCTGTGTCCAGGCCATCGATATCCAGGGCGACCAGGTCACTGTTCGCCTGCAATTGGGTTATGCCGCCGGGTTGTTCAAGAACGGCTGGGCGCAGGTCTTGCAGACCGCCGTGGAAGGCCTTGAGGGCGTGGCGTCGGCCCGCGTCGAGATCACCTGCGTGATTGCCGCGCACAAGGCCCAGGCGCAGATCCCGGGCCTGGCGAACGTGAAGAACATCGTGGCCGTGGCCTCGGGCAAGGGTGGGGTGGGCAAATCGACCACCGCTGCCAACCTGGCCCTGGCCCTGGCCCGTGAGGGCGCGCGGGTGGGTATCCTCGATGCCGATATCTACGGCCCGAGCCAGGGCGTGATGTTCGGCATTGCCGAAGGCACCCGGCCGAAGATCAAGGACCAGAAGTGGTTCGTGCCGTTGCAGGCCCATGGCGTGGAGGTCATGTCCATGGCCTTCCTCACCGACGACAACACGCCGATGGTCTGGCGTGGCCCGATGGTCTCCGGCGCGCTGCTGCAATTGGTGACCCAGACCGCCTGGGACGACCTCGACTACCTGGTGATCGACATGCCGCCAGGCACCGGTGATATCCAGCTGACCCTGGCGCAAAAAGTGCCGGTGGCCGGCTCGGTGATCGTCACCACGCCGCAGGACCTGGCGCTGCTGGATGCCAAGAAGGGCGTGGAGATGTTCCGCAAGGTCAACATCCCGGTGCTCGGTGTGGTCGAGAACATGGCGGTGCACATCTGCTCGAACTGTGGGCATGCCGAGCACCTGTTCGGTGAAGGCGGCGGCGAGAAGCTGGCCACGCAGTATGGCGTGGAGCTGCTGGCGTCATTGCCGTTGTCGATGTTGATTCGCGAGCAGGCCGACAGCGGCAAGCCAACCGCGATTGCCGAACCGGAAAGCCAGATTGCCATGGTTTACCAGGAGCTGGCGCGGCATGTGGGCGCGCGGATCGTGCTGCAAGAGGCGGCAACGCCGGCAATGCCGAGCATTACCATCAGCGAAGACTGAGCCGACGCTATCGATCGTCAGGCTGCGCGCCGCCGTTGGAACCCCTCACGGGCTCCAGCGCAGCCTGACGGCAGCGGCTACAACGTTGTGCAAGGCAGTTGTTCCGATGCTTTTCCAAGGGCATAAAAAAAGCCCCACCTGTAAGGGCGGGGCTTTTTTCAAGCGATAAAGCGGAAGTTAGATAACTTCTACTTCTTCAGCTTGCATGCCTTTCTGACCGCGGGTAGCGATGAAAGAGACCGCTTGGCCTTCTTTCAGGCTTTTGAAGCCGTCAGCTTTGATGGCTTTGAAGTGTACGAACAGGTCGTCACCGGATTGTGGGGTGATGAAGCCGAAGCCTTTTTCATCGTTGAACCACTTAACGGTACCGGTTTGGCGATTGGACATGGTCTGTCTCCTTGGACAAAGTTAAAAACCGATCAGGAAATGCCCTGACCGAGACTGAGTGCAAAGAGGCAGAAAATTCATGAAGATGGGTTGATCGAAATCTTGCATCAGGTAGAGATTCTCAGTGACACGTGCAGCACAGTGGCGCCACCTTAACCCTTTTTCCATAACGTGCCAATGGTCTTGTTCAGCTTTCTCCAAATTCAGGACTGACGGCAATCCGCCCCCCGCCGCAGGCCCCGGGAAACGGGGATCCGACCGCTGATACCGCATGGAACTTTGAACCCGGCGCCGGGCCCGGTAAGATGCGCATCAGAATTTCTTCACCTCGCAACCTCAGGACACCCGCCATGAGCATCAAATCGGACAAGTGGATTCGCCGCATGGCGCAGGAACACGGCATGATCGAGCCTTTCGTCGAGCGTCAGGTACGTGGCGAAAGCGACAACCGGCTGATCTCCTTCGGCGTCTCCAGCTATGGCTACGACGTGCGCTGCGCCGATGAATTCAAGGTGTTCACCAACATCAATTCGGCCACCGTCGATCCGAAAAACTTCGACGCCGGCAGCTTTGTCGACGTGAAAAGCGACGTCTGCATCATCCCGCCAAACTCCTTCGCCCTGGCGCGCACCGTCGAATACTTCCGTATTCCACGCAATGTGCTGACCATCTGCCTGGGCAAGAGCACCTACGCGCGCTGCGGCATCATCGTCAACGTCACCCCGCTGGAACCGGAGTGGGAAGGCCACGTGACCCTGGAGTTCTCCAACACCACCACGCTGCCGGCGAAAATCTACGCCAACGAAGGCGTGGCGCAGATGCTGTTCCTGGAGTCTGACGAAGAGTGCGAAGTGTCCTATAAGGACCGTGGCGGCAAATACCAGGGCCAGCGCGGCGTCACCCTGCCACGCGCCTGAGTGAGCAGTTGAGGCGACGAACCGGGGGAATTCCTCCGGCGCCTGGCACTCCAACGAGATGAACCGTCCCGGCGCGCATTGAAGCGCGCCGGACTTCACTCAGGAGCCGCCGATGAAACTCGATCCGAAAATCAGCGCCAAGCTGGCCGTGCTGCAGCCCAACCAAGTCGGGCTGCTGGCGTGGACGCTGTTGGCGCACCCGCCTGTGGCCCACGCAGGCGGCGTGCCCGGTCAACCCGACCCGGACACCCCCGACACCCCGCAACCCGGCGAAAGCCAACCCATGGAACCTGGCGAGCCGACCTTGCCGGATGAGCCACCGCCTGCGCCTGTGGCTTGAAAGCTACTTGAGGTTGCCGCTGAGGAACTGGCGCAGCCGCTCGCTTTTCGGATTTCCGAGCACATCGGCGGGTACCCCTTGCTCTTCGACCAGCCCTTGGTGCAGGAACAGCACCTGGCTTGATACCTGACGGGCAAAGCTCATTTCGTGGGTCACCATGATCATCGTCCGGCCTTCCTCGGCCAGGCCCTGGATCACCCGCAGCACCTCGCCGACCAGTTCCGGGTCGAGCGCCGAGGTCGGTTCGTCGAACAGCATGACTTCCGGCTCCATCGCCAAGGCCCGGGCGATGGCCACCCGTTGCTGCTGGCCGCCGGAGAGAAACGCCGGGTATTGATCGGCTACGCGCGGGGCCAGGCCGACCTTGTCCAGGTAGGCGCGGGCGCGTTCCTCGGCTTCATGCTTGCTCACGCCCAGCACGCGGCGCGGCGCCATGCTGATGTTCTCCAGCACGCTCAGGTGGCTCCACAGGTTGAAGTGCTGGAACACCATGGCCAGGCGCGTACGAATGCGCTGCAACTCGTCGGCATCGGCGACGTGCATGCCGTGATGGTCGTGGACCATCTTTATCGGCTGGCCGTCCAGGGTCATGCTGCCGTCGTTGGGCTGTTCGAGGAAGTTGATGCAGCGCAGGAAGGTGCTCTTGCCCGAGCCGCTGGCGCCGATCAGGCTGATCACGTCGCCGGTCTTGGCCTTGAGCGAGACGCCCTTGAGCACATGGTGATCGCCATAGCGCTTGTGCAGGTCTTCGATGGTCAGTTTGTACATGCACAGGCCCTCATGGCGATAACAGGTAGCCGCTGCGGTAGGCCTGGTTGCCCGCCACGTGGGCGATGACCATGCCGGCCGTGGCCATGCGCCGCAGCGAACGGGCATACATCAGCCCGGGTTGGGTATTGCGCACCGGGGTGACCCGGTCGCAGAGCGGGTCGATCACTTCGGCGATCAGAGTCCCGGCTTCCAGGTACTGGCCGGGCGTGGCGTGGAACACCAGTAGGCCGCCCAGTGGCGTGGCCACCGGCTCCACCGCCGCCAGCGGCGTGGCCGGGTAGGGCAGTGCCGGCAAGGGCGCGGGGCGGCCTTCGATGGCACCGTAGTGGGTCAGGTAATTGAGGATCGCCTCGCAGTCCTGGGTGGCCAGCGGGTGGCTGACATCGCCCTGGCCACGCAGCTCGACGGTGACCGAGAAGCTGCCCTGGGGGATCGGGAACTGTTTGCCGAAGCGCTGTTGCAGTTGCCACCAGACCAGGGTGAAGCACTCGTCGAACGACTGCCCACCGGAATCGGTCGCCAGCAAGCTGGCCTGGGTGCCGAGGTAGCGAGCCAGCGGTTCAACCTGCGGCCAGGCTTCCGGGGTGGTGTACAGGTGTTCCACGGCTTCGAAGTCGCAGTGCAGGTCCAGCACCATCTCGGCGTCGCAGGCCAGGCGTTGCAGGGTCAGGCGCTGGGCGCGCAGCGGGGTCGAGGCGGGCTGGGCGTCGAGGGCGCGGCGCAGGCTTTCGCGAATCAGCTCGACGTTGTGCGCCGGGTCCTGGTTCAGGTGTGCCTCGATCTGGTCGCCGATGACGTCGCTGAGGTCGACGAAGTGGCGGTTGAAGTTCTCCCCGCTTTGCAGCTCGTAGCGGCCCAGCGGCACGTCCATCAACACCTGTTCCAGGCCCACCGGGTTGGCGATGGGCACCAGGACGATCTCGCGTTGCAGCTTGCCCTGGCCCTCCAGCTCGGCCAGGCGCTGCTTGAGGTGCCAGGCCACCAGCATGCCGGGCAGTTCGTCGGCGTGCAGTGACGCCTGGATGTACACCTTGCCCTTCCCGCGGGGGCCGAAGTGGAAGCTGTGGATCTGGCGGGCAATGCCTGGGACGGGCGCCAGAATGTCGTGAGTCGAATGATACATAACAGTCCTAGTGAGCAGGGCCGAGGAAGGCCAGCCAGCGTCGCTCGGCAAGGCGGAACAGACCGACCAGGGTGAAGGTCACGCACAGGTAGATCAGTGCGGCGATGCCGAACGACTGGAACGTGAGAAATGTCGCCGAGTTGGCGTCACGGGCAACCTTGAGGATGTCCGGCACGGTGGCGGTGAAGGCCACCGTGGTCGAATGCAGCATCAGGATTACCTCGTTGCTGTAGAACGGCAACGAGCGCCGTAGCGCCGACGGCATGATGATATAAGCATAAAGTTTCCAGCCCCGCAGGCCGTAGGCCTTGGCGGCTTCGACTTCGCCATGGTTCATGCTGCGTATGGCCCCGGCGAAGATCTCGGTGGTGTAGGCGCAGGTGTTCAGGGCGAAGGCGAGGATGGTGCAGTTCATCGCGTCGCGAAAGAAGCTGTCGAGCAGCGGTTGGTCGCGCACGGCTTGCAGGCTGTAGATGCCGGTGTAGCAGATCAGCAACTGGATATATAGCGGCGTGCCGCGGAACAGGTAGGTGTAGAACTGCACGGGCCAGCGCACCCAGAAGCGCCGCGAGACCCGGGCGATCGACAGCGGGATCGACACCAAAAAGCCGATCAGCAGCGATGCGCTCAACAGCCACATGGTCATAGCCAGGCCGGTGATGTGCGTGCCGTCGGTGTAGAGGAAGGCGCGCCAGTATTCCTGTAGCAATTCGATCATCGGATGGCCTCCCGGGTACCCACGTTATAGCGCCGTTCCAGCCAGCGCAGGACCATGTTCGAGGCGCTGGTGATCAGCAGGTAGATGAACGCGGCCACCACCAGGAAATAGAACAGTTGGTAGGAACTCTTGCCAGCGTCCTGGGCGGCCTTGACCAGGTCGGCCAGGCCGATGATCGAGACCAGCGCGGTGGCCTTGAGCATCACCATCCAGTTGTTGCCGATGCCCGGCAGGGCAAAGCGCATCATTTGCGGGAAGACCACGAAGCGGAACCGCTGGAAGCGCTTGAGCCCGTAGGCGGTGGCAGCTTCAACCTGGCCGCGCGGCACGGCGAGGATGGCGCCGCGGAAGGTCTCGGTGAAATAGGCGCCGTAGATGAAGCCCAGGGTGATCACCCCGGCGGCGAACGGGTTGATCTCGATGTATTCCCATTCGAAGTAGTCGGTGAGGCTGGTCAGCCAGGTTTGCAGGCTGTAGAAAATCAGCAGCATCAGCACCAGGTCCGGGACCCCGCGAATCAGCGTGGTATAGGCCTGGGCGGGCACCCGCAGCATGCGCACCGAGGAGAGTTTGGCGCTGGCGCCGAGCAGGCCCAGGCCCACCGCCACCAACAGCGACATGAAGGATAATTTGATGGTCATCCAGGTGCCTTGCAACAGCAGCGGGCCGAAGCCCCTCAAGCTGAATGCCGAGAGCCCCAGGTGCTGCAGCAGGTCGTCGAACATGGAGCGAACCTTGTGCCGGTCTAAAAAGAGGCGCCCCTTGCAGGCAAGGGGCGCCGTTTTGGGGCGTTTTCTTATTTACCGCTGTAGAGGTTCAGGTCGCCGAAGTGCTTTTGCTGGATTTTGGCGTAGGTGCCGTCGTCGTGTAACGCTTTGATACCCTTGTCCAGTAGCGCCTTGAGCTCGGTGTTACCTTGTTTGATACCGACGGCGGTCTTGGACGGTAGCAGTTCGCTGTCTACCGGCTTGCTGACTTCATAGTCGGCGCCTTGTGGCGACTTGAGGAAGCCCAGTTCGGCTTGCAGCATGTCCTGGATCGAGGCATCGAGACGCCCGGAGGTGAGGTCGGCGTAGACCTGGTCCTGGTTCTGGTAGGCCTGGGTCTTGACCCCGGCCTTGTCCAGCACGGCTTTGGCGTAGGCTTCCTGGATGGTGCCTTGCTCGTAGCCGACGGTTTTGCCCTTGAGCGAGGCAGGGTCGGCCGTCAGGGTTGCACCTTTTTTGAACACCAGGGCGGTCGGGCCGGAGAACAGCTCGCTGGAGAAGTCGATGACTTTCTCGCGGGCTGGGGTCACGGTCATGGACGAGATCACGCCATCGAACTTGTTCGCCTTGAGGCCCGGGATCATGCCGTCGAAGTCGCTCTCAACCCACTTGCACTTGACCTTCAGCTCCATGCAGATGGCGTTGCCCAGGTCGATGTCGAAGCCCACCAGGCTGCCGTCGGCGGCCTTGGACTCGAACGGTGCGTATGACGGATCGACGCCAAAACGCAGCTCCTTGTATTCCTTGGCCAGGCTATTGCCTGCTGCCAGACACAGTGCGAGTGCGGAAAGCGTCAGCCATGCTTTTTTCATTGTGTCGTCCTTAGAACCGAGAAATGTTGGGTTGGCACAAGGCCGTTACCGGTCAATGCCAGACATCACAGTGATAGCAAATTTCACACCACTCTGTAGGGGGGACGGGGGATGGCGTGTGTAAAGGTGGTTGAAGGTGCTGCTGGAGGGGTGCCCCGCACCGGGTTCGGTCGGGGCACGTGCGTGCGGGGTTACAGCGCGGACAGCTCTATTTTCCAGGTGTCATTGTCGCCAACGCGGCGTTTGTGCAGGCGGCTGCGGGTGATGCGCTTTCCATTGCTCACCAGGTAGGCCGTGGCGTGCAGGTAGCCCCAAGTGGTGTCGGCGGCATCCGGGTGCAGGTGGGCAGGGTCGAAGGCCACCTCCAGGGTGGTCGGGCTGGCGGTTACCGGGGCCGAGGCGTCGGCATCGAGCAGGTCGCGGTAGAAAGTGGCTTCGTTGCCCACCCAGAGGGTGGCGTAGGCCTTGGTGCCCTTGGGGATTTCCAGGGTTTCCGGCCAGGTGAGTTCGAGGTTGATATGGGTGTAGGGTTCGCTGGTCATGGTCGCTTCCTTGTGGGTGGCACCCTCGGGGTGGGTGTCGGGCCACGCTATGCGACGGGGTGGGGTTGGTGTAAGGCGGAAGCTTTTCTGGATGGGGGCCACTTTGGCAAACGCCGGTGTGCCGGCCCGGCCCAAAGCAACCAAAGGTCTGGCCCCCATTCGGCCCTACGCTCCGGCGCCGTTCAGCCTCTGGAAACGGGGCCGGTAGATCAAGATCAACAGCACAATTCGCTTCGCTCTTGCTTGAACTTTGTAGCCGCTGCCGACAGGCTGCGCTGGAGACCGCAGGGCTCCCAAAGGCGGCGCCTGCTATGCAGGCGAGCGCAGCCTTACGGCAGCGGCTACATGAGACCCACCTTCAAGCCCCTGCAACACCGCGGTCACCTATTGCTGGGTGCTCGTCGCCAAACGAATGGGTGGCAGCTATGCGCAGGTTGGCGAACCGGTACCAGGAGGCCGGCAGGGTCGAAACCCTCCCACGCACAGCCGCCATAAAGCGTGAGCCACGGGGATTAACCAAGCTATGCCGAGTCGCCAAACCCGATCAGCGATGTGTTCGGTGACTGAGCGAGGCTAGTACGCAAGTGTTTCCCTGGCAATCAGCTGGCTGCGACAGACCGCGTAGGATAGGTCGTAGGACCGGAAGTTGACTGGCACAAACCATGTGGGGGCTCCGATCAAGGTCAAGAGTACGCTGTCTTGAACGTTGTAGATACCGTCTTGCC
>NZ_JAMDGY010000038.1 GCF_028656955.1 Pseudomonas fontis | reverse complement strand
GGCAGGTTGATGCCTTTCTCATAGACTTTGACCAGGCTGGCGCGCTCGATACGTTTGCCACGCACCACGCCGTTCATGTCCGCAATCAGCAGATCGACAAATTGAACCTCAGGGTGGGCCTTGAGGAATTCACCCATCTCGTCGAGAGGGATGGCGCACGGAGTGACCGACGTCATGGCTTGGCATCCTTTGATTTTTTTATCGGGGCGGCAATGAAGAAGCGGGGGCTGTAGTACTTGGGGGCGGCGATGGTCCGTTTGTTTTTCTAGGGAATCCCATCGGGGGAACGGCTGAACATCCATTTCGGACGTGCGTCCCGGAAATCGGCTAAGACATGAGTTGATTCATGCCTGCCGGCTCACTATAGAATGGCCCCAGCGCAACAGACATTGGCATTTCAGCAAGTAAAGAGTGCATCCATGCAATATCAGATCAGCCACGCCGACCTCTCGCTGGTACTCGCCCTGGTTCGCGGCCGCTCCCTGGCCAAGGCCGCCGAGCTGCTCAAGGTCGATGTTTCCACGGTTTTTCGCTCGATCCGGCGCATGGAAGCCGCCCTGGGTACCGCGTTGTTCGTCAAAAGCCGCAAGGGTTACATCCCCACCGGCACCGCCCAGGCCCTGGCCGAGCAGGCTGAACGCGCCGAGCAGGCGCTGGATGCCGCGCGGGTGGCCCTGGAACATGGCGAGCAGGTGGTCAGCGGCACGGTGCGCCTGACCTGCACCGACGCCGTGCTGCACAGCCTGCTGTTGCCGGCGCTGGCCGAGTTCATGCCGTCGTACCCGGCGCTGTCGCTGGAATTGGCGACCTCGAACACCTTTGCCAACCTCAGCCGGCGGGACGCCGACCTGGCCCTGCGCCTGACCAACACGCCGCCGGAGCACCTTGTTGGGCGCTGCCTGGGTTCGGCGTCGTATGTGATTTGCGGGCGCGAAGAGTTTCGCCCGCGCCTGGTCGAGGCACCGGCCAGCGTGCCGTGGATCTCGCCGGACGATTCCATGCAGGACCACCCGACGGTGGTCTGGCGCACCGAGCAGTTGCCGGGGGTGACGCCGCGTTATCGCTGCAGCGGGATCGCGCCGATTGCCCAGTTGGTCAGTGCCGGGCTGGGAGTGGCCGCGTTGCCGGACTATATGGCGCACACCTTGCCGGGCGTCGAGCCGCTGAGTGATGCGTTGCCGGGGTGCGACACCGAATTGTGGTTGCTGACGCGCCCGGACTGCCGGGCGCTGCGCTCGGTGCAGACCCTGTTTGATGAGCTGACGCCGCGCTTGCGCGATGCGCTGATCTGAAAACACCCGTGGGAGCCGGCATTGCCGGCGATGAGGCCAGCTCCCACAGGTCGGTTGGCCACCTTGGGCTGATCGAGAAGACAGTTGTACTAGAGCCCCTACCCTAGGTATTGTCAGCTTAACTGCGGCTCGAATTGAAATCAGCGCTTCCCTAAAGGCTGGTGATTTTTTAAACTATCGAGTCCGCTCGCCCATTCGGGCTGAATACTGCATTTGCTACTTGAGGAAGACCATGGCCCGCGTAACCGTTGAAGACTGCCTAGAACACGTGGATAACCGCTTTGAGCTGGTCATGAAGTCTACCAAGCGTGCTCGTCAACTCGCCACCGGCGGCAAAGAGCCGAAACTGCCGTGGGAAAACGACAAGCCAACCGTAATGGCACTGCGTGAGATCGCCGCAGGTATCGTTACCGAAGAGTTCCTGGCCGCCGAATCCATCGTCGAAGTCGCGCCGGAATTCGCCTTCGGTAGTGAGGAAGAGACCAACGAGGCCGGCTAAGCCTATGCCTGGTCGACGTTGTACGGCGCAGGGCCCCCATCCTCGGCAGGAGAACACCGCATGCCGAGCATAGATGCCCTCGCCGATCGTCTGTCGGCCTACCTCGGTGCCGACCAGGTCAACCTGGTCCGCCGAGCGTACTTCTACGCCGAACAAGCCCACGATGGCCAACGCCGTCGCAGCGGCGAACCCTACGTCACGCACCCACTTGCGGTCGCCAGCATCCTGGCCGACATGCACATGGACCATCAGAGCCTGATGGCCGCGATGCTCCACGACGTGATCGAAGACACCGGCATCGCCAAGGAAGCCCTCAGCTCGCAATTCGGGGAAACCGTCGCCGAACTGGTTGACGGGGTCAGCAAGCTGACCCAGATGAATTTCGAGACCAAGGCCGAGGCCCAGGCCGAGAACTTCCAGAAAATGGCCATGGCCATGGCCCGCGACATTCGCGTGATCCTGGTCAAGCTGGCCGACCGCCTGCACAACATGCGCACCCTTGAAGTGCTGTCTGGCGAAAAACGCCGGCGCATCGCAAAAGAAACCCTGGAAATCTACGCCCCCATTGCCAACCGCCTGGGTATGCACAGCGTGCGCGTCGAATTCGAAGACCTGGGTTTCAAGGCCATGTACCCGATGCGCTCCGCGCGCATCCTGCAAGCGGTCAAACGTGCCCGCGGCAACCGCAAGGAAATCGTCAACAAGATCGAAGAGTCGCTGGCCCACTGCCTGGCGGTCGACGGCATCGAGGGCGAAGTCAGCGGGCGGCAAAAGCACATCTACGGCATCTACAAGAAGATGCGCGGCAAACGCCGGGCCTTCAACGAGATCATGGATGTCTACGCGTTCCGCATCGTGGTCGACAAGGTCGACACCTGCTACCGCGTGCTCGGCGCCGTGCACAACCTGTACAAACCGCTGCCGGGGCGTTTCAAGGACTACATCGCGATCCCCAAGGCCAACGGCTACCAGTCGCTGCACACCACCTTGTTCGGCATGCACGGCGTGCCCATCGAGATCCAGATCCGCACCCGCGAAATGGAAGAGATGGCCAACAACGGCATTGCCGCCCACTGGCTGTACAAATCCAGCGACGACGAACAACCCAAAGGCACCCACGCCCGCGCCCGCCAATGGGTCAAAGGCGTACTGGAATTGCAGCAACGTGCTGGCAACTCCCTCGAATTCATTGAAAGCGTGAAGATCGACCTGTTCCCGGACGAGGTCTACGTATTCACGCCCAAGGGCCGCATCATGGAGCTGCCCAAAGGCTCCACGGCGGTCGACTTTGCCTACGCGGTGCACACCGACGTCGGCAACAGCTGCATTGCCTGCCGCATCAACCGCCGCCTGGCCCCGCTGTCCGAACCCCTGCAAAGCGGCTCGACGGTGGAGATCGTCAGTGCGCCGGGTGCCCGACCGAATCCGGCCTGGCTCAACTTCGTGGTCACCGGCAAGGCGCGTACGCATATCCGTCACGCGCTCAAGCTGCAACGCCGTTCCGAGTCCATCAGCCTGGGCGAACGCCTGCTGAACAAGGTGCTCAACGGCTTTGACAGCGCCCTGGACAAGATCCCGCAGGAGCGCACCCAGGCGATTCTTACCGAGTACCGCCTGGAACTGATCGAGGACCTGCTCGAAGACATCGGCCTGGGCAACCGCATGGCCTACGTGGTGGCGCGCCGCCTGCTGTCCAGCGAAGGCGAGCAACTGCCGAACCCGGAAGGCCCGCTGGCCATTCGCGGCACCGAAGGCCTGGTGCTCAGCTACGCCAAGTGCTGCACGCCAATCCCCGGAGACCCGATTGTCGGTCACCTGTCGGCGGGCAAAGGCATGGTCGTGCACCTGGAAAACTGCCGCAACATCAGCGAAATTCGCCACAACCCGGAAAAATGCATCCAGCTTTCCTGGGCCAAGGATGTCACCGGCGAATTCAATGTCGAGCTGCGCGTCGAGCTGGAACACCAGCGCGGCCTGATTGCCCTGCTGGCCAGCAGCGTCAACGCCGCCGACGGCAACATCGAAAAAATCAGCATGGACGAACGTGATGGTCGCATCAGCGTGGTCCAACTGGTGGTCAGCGTGCACGACCGCGTGCACCTGGCCCGCGTGATCAAGAAACTGCGTGCCCTCACCGGGGTCATCCGCATCACCCGCATGCGCACGTAGCCCTTCCCCCGCAAGGAGTCATCATGACCAAGACCGTCATCACCAGCGACAAGGCCCCAGCGGCCATCGGCACCTACTCCCAGGCGATCAAGGCCGGTAACACCGTCTACATGTCGGGCCAGATCCCGCTGGACCCGAAAACCATGGAACTGGTTGAAGGCTTCGAAGCCCAGACCGTCCAGGTCTTCGAGAACCTCAAGGCCGTTGCCGAAGCCGCCGGTGGTTCCTTCAAGGACATCGTCAAGCTGAACATCTTCCTGACCGACCTGAGCCACTTCGCCAAGGTCAACGAAGTCATGGGCCGTTACTTCGAACAGCCTTACCCTGCCCGCGCCGCCATCGGCGTTGCCGCCCTGCCACGCGGTTCGCAGGTCGAAATGGACGCCATCCTGGTCCTCGAGTAATACCCCCGGTGGCGGGCCGGACGGCTCGCCATCACTCCCGCCTGAAGGACCCCATCATGCGCCACGCGCTTACCTTGTCGCTGCTGGCCGCCCTGCTGGGTGGTTGCGCCAGCCACAGCCCGCAAGACTACAACGGCATCTGGATCAACCAGGCCGCCATCGACGCTGCCGCCAAAGGCGTGAACCTGCGTCAGGCGCTGCAGGCCAAAGGCCCGGCCCTGGAATGGAAGGTCAATGTGGCGGCCGCGCAGGCCAGCTACAGCAATGGCTTTGAGCGCGCCGAAGGCCGTTTGACCATGAATGAGAAAGGCCCGTGGAGCGTGACGTTCGACGGTGGCCAGAACGAATCACTGAGCCTGGATGGCAAGGAGCTGGTGCAAGCCGCCAGCCAGTCCGGCCCTGAGCAGCACTTCCAGCGCCCGAAAGAGTCCGCCCCCGCCGAAGCGCCACTGGGCAGCAGCTTCGAGCAGGCGCTGTACAGCGCCTACCTCGGTGGTGACTGGAAGATCGAAGAAGGTCCGGGCCAGGGTGCAACCGTGCATTTCCGGGCCAACGGCAGCGTTGACGGCCTGCCCGAACTGGACCGTTACGCGCTGTGCCTGGCTGGCGACTGCGCCACCATGACCGGCGAATACGACAGCCTGTGGCTGGAGCGCAACCAGCAGGGCAACCCGTGGATCTTCAAGCGCGACGGCGACACCCTGGAAATCTTCCAGGCGGTGAACCAGGCGCAACCGGGCGACATGCCCGACCTGCGCCCTGGTGCCCGGCGCTGGTTGCTCGAACGCGACTGAGCCTCAGCCGCGACCGGCAAGGATCGCGGCGTAGCCTTCCTTATAGCTCGGGTACTGCGGCGCCCAGCCCAGTGCCTTCGAGCGAGCGTTGCTGCAACGCTTGCTGCCGGTCCGGCGCACACGCTCCTGCTCCGACCACTCGGTTACCCCCATGTACTCGCGTAGCCAGGCCACCACCTCAGCCAGAGGCTCCGGCGCGTCATCGACACCGATGTAACAGTCATCCAGCGTACGCCCCTGCAGATCCGCCTTGAGCAGGAACGCCAGCAGGCCGGCGGCATCTTCGGCGTGGATACGGTTGCCGTACAACGGTGGCTCCTCGGTTACCCGGTAACCCTGGCGCACCTGGCTCAGCAGCCACTCACGGCCCGGGCCATAGATGCCGGTCAGGCGCACGATGCTGGCCGGGATACCGCTGGCCAGCGCCAACTGCTCAGCCTCGAGCATGACCGTCCCGGAGTAGCCTTGCGGCTCTGCGGCTGCGGTTTCGTCAATCCATTCGCCGTCCTGTTGCGCGTAAACGCTGCTGCTGGAGACAAACAACAGCCGGCGCGGCTGCTGCCCGCGCTCGGCCAGCCAGCCCAGCACCGTGCGCAGCCCCTCGACATAGGCCAGGCGATAGCCAGCCTCGTCGTGCTGGTTGGCCGCCACGCAGTACACCAGGTAATCCGGCGCCACGGTTGGCCACTCGGCCGGGCACTGGGCGCTGTCCAGATCAGCCGCGATGGCCGACACCCCAGCCGGCAAAGCGCCAGTATTCCTGCGCAGGCCACTCACCTGCCAGTTGTCGACGAGCAATTGCTTGGCCAAACGGCCACCCACATCGCCACAACCGACGATCAGAACTGAAGGCGCAGACATCTCTAAACTCCGTCATTCAAAGCCACAGCCTATCCACGTAAATCGATAGGCGGCTAGCTATCATTCGAAAAAAAGCAGCTTTATTGCTTCTGCTATTAAGAATTACTTGCAATAATAGCGACCCAAATTTTTGTTCTCGGCCTGTTTCGAGGCCTTGAAGGACATTAAACCTCTTTCTTCTTCATCAGGTCCGGCCAGCATGACACGTATTCAACCTTCCGCTTCGCCAACCATGTCGCGCGCCTGGCGCGCCATTGCCGCGCTGATGTTCAGCCTGGTGCTGGCCCCGGCCGCGATGGCCGATGAGCCTGTCGCCACCCCGGCAACCCCAGCAGCAGCCGTTGCCCCGGCAGCTGCCGAGCACGCCGCAGCGCCCACCGACCCAGCCGCCGCTGCGGCCGTTGCGCCGGTTGAAGGCCAGGTGCCAGACACCGGTGAAGAAGGCCTGGTAGAAGAAGCCAACCTGGGCATGGCACACGACCTGTCGCCATGGGGCATGTACCAGAACGCCGACATCATCGTTAAGGCGGTCATGATCGGCCTGGCCATCGCCTCGATCATCACCTGGACCATCTGGATCGCCAAAGGCTTCGAGCTGATGGGCGCCAAGCGTCGCCTGCGCAGCGAAATCGCCCAGCTGAAAAAAGCCACCACCCTCAAGGACGCCGCCGACACCGCGAACAAGCCGGGCACCCTGGCTCACCTGCTGGTGACCGATGCCCAGGAAGAAATGCACCTGTCGGCCAACGCCCGCGAGCGTGAAGGTATCAAGGAGCGTGTCAGCTTCCGTCTGGAGCGCCTGGTAGCGGCCAGCGGTCGCAACATGAGCAGCGGCACCGGCGTGCTGGCAACCATCGGTTCGACCGCGCCGTTTGTCGGCCTGTTCGGTACCGTGTGGGGCATCATGAACAGCTTCATCGGCATCGCCAAAACCCAGACCACCAACCTCGCCGTGGTTGCTCCAGGTATCGCTGAAGCGCTGCTGGCCACCGCACTGGGCCTGGTTGCGGCCATCCCTGCCGTAGTCATCTACAACGTCTTCGCCCGCTCCATCGCCGGTTACAAGGCCCAGGTTTCCGACGCTTCGGCGCAGGTCCTGCTGCTGGTCAGCCGCGATCTGGACCACCAGCCAGGCGAGCGTTCCGCTGCGCCACACATGGTGAAAGTGGGGTAAGCCATGGGCCTGCATCTTAAAGAGGGCGACGACGATCTCGTCGAGAACCACGAAATCAACGTAACGCCGTTCATCGACGTCATGTTGGTCCTGCTGATCATCTTCATGGTGGCAGCGCCGCTGGCAACGGTCGACATCAAGGTCGACCTGCCGGCCTCGACCGCCAAGCCGGTACCGCGCCCCGAGAAGCCGATCTTCCTGAGCGTCAAGGCTGACCAGAACGTCTACGTGGGTGAAGAGCAGGTCCAGCGCGACCAGCTCGGCGCCCTGCTGGACGCCAAGACCAAGGGCGACAAGGAAACCACGATCTTCTTCCAGGCCGACAAGGGCGTGGACTACGGCGATCTGATGGAAGTCATGAATACCCTGCGTGCTGCCGGTTACCTGAAGGTTGGCTTGGTAGGGCTTGAGACGGCAGCCAAGAAATGATCAATACGCGGCATAAAATGACGCGTTACGGCGGTAGCCTGTTGATCGTGCTGGCGGACCAAGCCCAAGGCCAAACCCCAGCCGCCAAAGCCGGAGAAGAAGCCTGAGCCGCCACAGGAGAAGCCTGCCGACCAGGAACCGGTCGACACGCCGCCGAGCAATGCGCCTGCGCAAAAATCGGCTGCACCGGCACCGAGCATCGCCACCAACAGCAACGCCCTGCCGACCTGGCAGAGTGACCTGCTGCGGCACCTGGGCAAGTACAAACGCTACCCGGAAGACGCTCGTCGTCGCGGCCTGCAAGGGATCAACCGGTTGCGCTTCGTGGTCGATGGTGAAGGCAAGATCCTGTCCTACTCGCTGGCCGGTGGTTCGGGCAGTGCCGCGCTGGATCGCGCGACCCTGGAAATGATCCGCAAGGCCCAGCCTGTGCCGGCACCGCCGAGGGAATTGCTCAACAACGGCAGTATCGAAGTGGTGGCCCCCTTCGTGTACTCGCTGGATAAACGCTGAAAGCTTGTTTCTGATACAAAGAGCCAAGTCTGATAACGTGCGTCTATCGATTGCAGCCGCTATGCTGGGGCCGCAACTTCATGGACGCACGTTATGACCCTCACAGAATTGCGCTACATCGTCACCCTCGCTCAAGAACAGCACTTCGGCCATGCCGCTGAGCGCTGTCACGTCAGCCAGCCGACCCTGTCGGTGGGCGTGAAAAAGCTGGAGGACGAGCTCGGCGTGCTGATCTTCGAACGCAGCAAGAGCGCGGTACGCCTGACGCCGGTCGGTGAAGGCATCGTCGCCCAGGCGCAGAAGGTCCTCGAGCAGGCCCAAGGCATCCGCGAACTGGCCCAGGCCGGCAAGAACCAGCTGACTGCCCCGCTGAAAGTCGGCGCCATCTATACTGTTGGCCCGTACCTGTTCCCCCACCTGATTCCACAGCTGCACCGGGTCGCCCCGCAGATGCCGCTGTACATCGAAGAAAACTTCACCAACGTGTTGCGCGACAAGCTGCGCAACGGTGAGCTGGACGCGGTGATCATCGCCCTGCCGTTCAACGAAGCCGACGTACTGACCCTGCCGCTGTACGACGAGCCGTTCTACGTGCTGATGCCCAGCGAGCATCCCTGGACCCAGAAAAAAACCATCGATGCCAGCCTGCTCAACGACAAGAGCCTGCTGTTGCTCGGTGAAGGCCACTGTTTCCGCGACCAGGTGCTGGAAGCCTGCCCGACCCTGACCAAGGGCCATGACGGCGCCAAGCACACCACGGTCGAGTCCAGCTCGCTGGAGACGATCCGCCACATGGTTGCCTCGGGCCTGGGTATTTCGATCCTGCCGCTGTCTGCGGTGGACAGCCACCATTACGCTCCAGGCGTCATCGAAGTGCGCCCACTCAGCCCTCCGGTGCCGTTCCGCACCGTGGCCATCGCCTGGCGCGCCAGCTTCCCACGACCCAAGGCCATCGAGATCCTCGCCGACTCGATTCGCCTGTGCTCGGTGGCCAAGCCACCCTCGGCACAGTAGGTCATTGCCATGACCGAGTTGTCGACGGTATCGGTCACCGCACTGAAGGGCGTTGGCGAAGCCATGGCCGAGAAATTGGCCAAGGTCGGGCTGGAGAACCTGCAGGACGTGCTGTTCCACCTGCCCCTGCGCTACCAGGACCGCACCCGCGTGGTGCCGATTGGCGCCTTGCGCCCGGGCCAGGACGCGGTAATCGAAGGGGTGGTCAGTGGCGTCGATGTGGTCATGGGCAAGCGCCGCAGCCTGCTGGTGCGCCTGGGCGACGGCAGCGGCGTGCTCAGCCTGCGCTTCTATCATTTCAGCAACGCGCAGAAGGATGGCCTCAAACGCGGCACCCACCTGCGCTGCTACGGTGAAGCACGCCCGGGAGCGTCCGGGCTTGAGATCTACCACCCTGAATACCGCGCCCTCACCGGCGATGAGCCGCCGCCAGTGGACACCACGCTGACGCCGATCTACCCGACCACCGAAGGCCTGACCCAGCAACGCCTGCGCCAGCTGTGCGAGCAGAGCCTGTCGATGCTCGGCCCGCGCAGCCTGCCCGACTGGCTGCCCCACGAGCTGGCCCGCGATTACCAGCTAGCGCCCCTGGACGATGCCATCCGCTACCTGCACCGGCCACCGGCCGATGCCGACGTGGACGAGCTTGCCGAAGGCCATCACTGGGCCCAGCACCGCCTGGCGTTCGAGGAGCTGCTGACCCATCAGCTGTCCCAACAACGCCTGCGTGAAAGCCTGCGGGCCCAGCGTGCGCCTGCACTGGCCAAGGCCAGCCGCCTGCCCGCCCAGTACCTGGCCAACCTCGGCTTCAAGCCGACAGGCGCGCAGCAGCGCGTGGGCAACGAGATCGCCTACGACCTGAGCCAGCCCGAGCCGATGCTGCGCCTGGTCCAGGGCGATGTCGGTGCCGGCAAGACCGTGGTAGCCGCCCTGGCCGCGCTGCAGGCGCTGGAGGCTGGCTATCAGGTCGCGCTGATGGCACCCACCGAGATTCTCGCCGAACAGCACTACATCACCTTCAAGCGCTGGCTGGAGCCCCTGGGTATCGACGTGGCATGGCTGGCCGGCAAGCTCAAGGGCAAGGCGCGCGTCGCCGCCCTGGAGCAGATCGCCAGTGGCACACCGATGGTGGTCGGCACCCATGCGTTGTTCCAGGATGAAGTGAAGTTCCACAACCTGGCCCTGGTGATCATCGACGAGCAGCACCGCTTCGGCGTGCAGCAGCGCCTGGCCCTGCGCCAGAAAGGCGTCGGCGGGCGCATGTGCCCGCATCAGCTGATCATGACTGCAACGCCCATCCCGCGGACCCTGGCGATGAGCGCCTACGCCGACCTCGACACCTCGATCCTCGACGAACTGCCGCCCGGCCGCACCCCGGTCAACACCGTGCTGGTGACCGACAGCCGGCGTTTCGAAGTGGTCGAGCGAGTGCGCGCCGCCTGCGCCGAAGGCCGCCAGGCCTATTGGGTCTGCACGCTGATCGAGGAATCCGAAGAACTGACCTGCCAGGCGGCTGAAACCACCTTCGAGGAGCTCACCAGCGCCTTGGGTGAGCTGCGCGTGGGCCTGATCCACGGGCGCATGAAGCCTGCCGAAAAAGCGGCGGTGATGGCCGAGTTCAAACAGGGCAACCTGCAACTGCTGATTGCCACCCCGGTTGCTCCAGCTGCGCGGCGGGGTAGGCCGGGGCAGCGCCGTCAGCCATTGCGTGCTGCTCTATCACCCGCCACTCTCGCAGATTGGTCGCGAGCGCCTGGGCATCATGCGCGAGACCAACGACGGCTTCATCATTGCCGAGAAGGACCTGGAGCTACGCGGCCCCGGGGAAATGCTCGGCACGCGCCAGACCGGCCTGCTGCAGTTCAAGGTCGCCGACCTGATGCGCGATGCCGACCTGCTGCCCGCCGTGCGCGATGCCGCCCAGGCCTTGCTTGCGCGCTGGCCCGACCACGTCAGCCCGCTGCTGGAGCGTTGGCTACGGCATGGCCAACAATATGGCCAAGTGTGACGCCCGTACCAGAATGGATCCAGCTGGCGCGCCAAGCTGGTTATACTCTTGCGACTGTAAAGAATTTGGATACAGACCATGACTGAAGTTGCTTTGGATACCGCAACCCCCCACGCTCCGTCTGTAATCCGGCTGCTGCTCGACAAGCTCGGCGTCGCCTATGGCGAAGTGCTCGATCACCCGCACCTGTCAGCTGCGCGCAAGGTGCAGGCCGTGCTGCTCGATGATGCCGTGGGCGCCCTGATGGTGCTGTTCCCGCAGAACCAGCTGCTCGACCTCAACCGGTTGACCGAGCTGACCGGCCGCACCCTGGCCGCCGTGCCGCTGGAGCGCCTCAAGCACATGCTCGACAAGCATGGCCTGAGCATCCTGCCCGGGCTGCCGGCGCTGACCAGCTCACCTTGCCTGTACGAAGAGAGCCTGCTGCGTGAGGAGGCTCTGCTGGTGCATTCGGGCGAAGCCGGGCTGCTCCTGGAAATCCCGCGCGACGACTTCAAGAAGATGCTCAGCAAGGCCAGTGCCGGCCAGTTCGGCGAGTTCGGCGAGTTGCTGACCAGCATCCGCCCGAACCTTGATCGCCCGGGCGACGACAGCACTGAAATCACCAAGGCGGTGCAAGCCTTCACCGCGCGGCGCATCCAACAGCGCCTGGAAGCGACCATCGAGATTCCGCCGCTGGCCGAGACTGCGCAAAAAATCATCAAGCTGCGGGTCGACCCCAACGCCACCATCGACGACATCACCGGCGTGGTCGAAACCGACCCGGCGCTGGCGGCCCAGGTGGTCAGTTGGGCGGCGTCGCCGTATTACGCCTCGCCGGGCAAGATCCGCTCGGTGGAAGACGCCATTGTCCGCGTGCTGGGTTTTGATCTGGTAATCAACCTGGCGCTGGGCCTGGCACTGGGCAAGACCCTGAGCCTGCCCAAGGACCACCCACAAACGGCCACCCCGTACTGGCAGCAGTCGATCTACACCGCCGCCGTCATCGAAGGGCTGACCCGCGCCATGCCGCGCGCCGAACGCCCTGAAGCTGGCCTGACCTACCTGGCCGGGCTGCTGCACAACTTCGGCTACCTGCTGCTGGCCCATGTGTTCCCGCCGCACTTCTCGCTGATCTGCCGCCATCTCGAGGTCAACCCGCACCTGTGCCACAGCTATGTCGAGCAGCATTTGCTGGGCATCAGCCGTGAACAGATCGGCGCCTGGCTGATGCGTTTCTGGGACATGCCCGAAGAGCTGGCTACCGCCCTGCGCTTCCAGCACGACCCACACTATGACGGTGACTACGCGGCGTTCCCCAACCTGGTGTGCCTGGCGGTGCGCCTGTTGCGCACACGTGGCATCGGTTCCGGGCCGGACGAATGCATCCCCGACGAGTTGCTCGAACGTTTGAGCATTACCCGCGAGAAGGCCGAGGATGTGGTGAGCAAGGTGCTGGAAGCGGAAGTGCTGCTACGGGAACTGGCTTCCCAGTTCTCCCAGCACTAAGGCGCAGAAGCCTGACCGCAAGGGTCAGGCCTTCTTTTTCGGCTTGAGGTACTTCATCAGGCCCTGGAACCAGATCACCAGGGCCGGATTGCCTTTGATCTGGATCGACTTTTCCTGAATCCCCTGCATGAATGCCAACTGCTTGTTCTTCGCTTGCAGCGTGGCGAAGCCGAAGTCGGCGTCCTTGAAGGCGATGGCGAAGGCCGGCTCAGGGTGGGTACCGCCCTTGCTGCTGATGCGCTGGTCCTTGACGGTGAAATGCCGAGCGACCTTGCCGTCCAGGGTCTGCAGTTGGAAGACCAGCTGCTTGTCCTGCAATTGTTGCTGGAAAGCCGGGTTCTTGCGGCTGGCCTTGGCCATCAGCATGCCCATGGCCCAGAGAAGGAAACGGAACTTCATGTGTACGCCTCGGCGTTAAAGTGACTGGCGTGCGCAGTTTATCTTTTTCGCGACTGAAGGCTACTTTTCTATTTCGTTGCCGCCTGTAACGGCGACTTTATCGGCATGATCTTGCTTATTTGAGCGTGTAGCCGCTGCCGCAAGGCTGACCTCATGAGGTGCCCGTTTCTACTGCAAATCGTGTGGAGCATCCGCTCAGTTGACGCTTTCCTTCAGGGCTTTGCCCGGCTTGAAGGCAACGGTATTGCTGGCCTTGATCTTCACAGGCTCACCCGTTTGCGGGTTTTTGCCCGTACGCGCGCCACGATGACGTTGCTCGAACGTCCCGAAACCCACCAGGGTCACACTGTCTTTTTTGTGCAGCGCCGAGGTGATCGACTCCAGCACGGCGTTCAGCACGAGGTTGGCCTTTTCTTTGGTCAGGTCAGCCTTTTCAGCGATAGCTGCGGCAAGTTCTGGTTTACGCATGGATTAGCCCCTTTGAGACGGTTTTTTTGTTGTTATGCCGTGCTGCCCTTCAAGAGCAGCGCCCAAGGCACCGCAGGCTCTAAACTGCGGCAGACGGGTGTGAGAATGGCACGCTACCACAGGCCGCGCCAGTCTCTGGGCGGCCATTGTGGGGGCAATCAAAGGGGGTTTCCGACAGAACGACGGCTATTTAAGCCATCAGGGCCGGAAGCTGGCGGTTTAGAGCCAGTTTCTCCATCACCGCGGTGCCCGTCAGGGCATAGCCGAGCAGTTGGCCATCGGCGTCGTGGCACAGCACCTTGAGGTCGCCACCCTGCCCTTCGACCGTCCATTGGCCTTCGCGGCCACGTGGCGGCGGGGACACCACCAGCGGGCACGCCGGGGTTTTCACCGTGACCGGCATCGGCCCATAGCTGACCGCCGTGGCATTGCCTGCCAGGGTCTGCGCCAGGGCGCGCGCGCAGCTCATCAGCGGCATCACGTACAGCAGGTTGAGGCCGTCAACTTCAGCGCAGTCACCCAGGGCATAGATATTGGCGTGTGAGGTTTTCAGCTCCGTGCCCATCACCCCATTGCCTGCAACCCCGCCGCACAGCCGGTTGGGGCACGCAACTTCAGCCCAGCCCCCCAGGCCACCAAATTGGGCGCGGGAGTTTTCCACCCCCCACCCCCCCATCCCCCCACGATTGACCTGCAAACCCGCCGCAGCGGCCAGGTCGATACGCGGCGTGAGGCCGACCGCCGAAACCACCAGATCGCAGGCAATCACGCTGCCATCGGACAGGTGTGCTTCAAGCCCGTCAGCCACCGTTTGCAGGCGCGTCAGCACCGGGCCCAAATGGAAGCGCACGTCCAGGCTTTCCAGGCCAGCCTTCACTGCCGCAGCGGCAGCCGGGTGCAGCAAGGTCGGCATGACCTGCTCGCACGGCGCCACCAGGTCGATCTCGAAACCGCCGGCGCTCATGTCGTTGGCGAACTCGCAGCCGATCAGGCCGGCACCGAGGATCAGCACCCGGCGCTTGCCCGCAGCGGCGCTGCGAAAGCGTGCGTAGTCTTCCAGGTCATTGATCGGGAAGATCGCCTGCGAGGCGTCGCCTTCGACCGGCACCCGTATGGTTTGCGCACCACAGGCCAATACCAGGTCGCGGTAGTGCACCTGCTCTTCACCGATCCACAGGCGCTTGTGCCCCGGGTCGATGCCGCTGATGCGCGTGTGGGTGCGTACCTCGGCCTTGAGCTGCTCGGCCATCGCCCCCGGCTCGGCCATGCTCAGGCCATCGGCGTCCTTGTTCTTGCCAAAGCCGGTGGAGAGCATCGGCTTGGAATAGGACCGACCGTCATCCGCGGTGATCAGCAGCAACGGCGTCTCGCCATCAAGCTTGCGAAATTCACGGGCGAGGTTGTAGCCCGCCAGCCCCGTACCGACAATCACCACTGGATCGGTCATGCCTTGCTTCCTCTACAGGTTCGGTTTGGACAATCAGCCGATGCTGATCATCTCGAAGTCCATCTTGCCGACGCCGCAGTCCGGGCACAGCCAGTCTTGCGGTACGTCTTCCCAGCGGGTGCCAGGGGCGATGCCGTCATCCGGCCAGCCCATGGCTTCGTCGTAAATCAAGCCACACACGATGCATTGCCACTTTTTCATTGCTGCTTTCCTCAAGACTCAGGCTATTTGCGACCGCTACTGCTGTCGATCGTCAGGAGGGCTTTGTACTGAGGCTGGTGGCTCGATGCAAGCCGAAACGGGCAATCATGCTAAGCTCGGCGCCTCACTGGCTTGTAACCGCATACCGACCGTGCCGTACGAAACCTCGCAAGTGCCCGCTGCACACTGGCTACAGCAAACCGCGCTGTGCACCGCCAGCGTCGCGCCCGCCACCCTCGACTGGTTGTTTGACGAGGGCTCGCTGACCCGCCGTCTTACCCAATTATCCGCCGATCATTTCTCCGTCACACCTTTGTACGAAGGCTGGCAGACCCTGCGCGCAGACGAATGCCTGGCGCTTGGCCTGGCCCCGGGCAGCGAAGGCTGGGTGCGTGAGGTATACCTGCGCGGGCATGACCAGCCGTGGGTGTTCGCCCGCAGCGTGGCCGGCCGTGCGGCGCTGAGCGGCGACGGGCTGGACCTGGAAGCACTGGGCAGCCGTTCGCTCGGCGAGCTGCTGTTCTGCGCCCAGGGCTTCGCCCGCCAGGCCATCGAAGTGTGCCGCTACCCTGCCGCCTGGTTGCCCGCCGCGAACGCTGAGCCGCAGCTTTGGGCGCGACGCTCGCGCTTTGACCGTGACGCCTTGGGCGTGCTGGTCGCCGAAATCTTCCTGCCTGCGCTATGGCAGGCCGCAGACACCCCGGAGGTGCGCTGATGTACCTGAGCCTGCTCAAGTCGCTGAACCGCGTGCACCCCAGGGCCTGGGACTTCCTCCAGTTGACCCGCATGGACAAGCCGATCGGCATCTACCTGCTGCTGTGGCCCACGCTGTCGGCAGTATGGATTGCCGGCAAAGGCTCGCCGAGCGTCGCCAACGTGCTGATATTCCTGTTCGGCGTGATCCTGATGCGCGCGGCCGGTTGCGCCATCAACGACTTCGCCGACCGCAAGGTCGATGGCCACGTCAAACGCACTGCCGACCGCCCATTGGCGGCGGGCCGCATCAGCGGCCGGGAAGCCCTGGCAGTGTTTGCCTTGCTGGTCGGGGTGAGCTTCCTGCTGGTGCTGTGCACCAATGCCACGACGGTCTGGCTGTCATTCGGCGCCGTGGCGCTGGCCGCCTGCTACCCCTTCATGAAGCGCTACACCTATTACCCGCAAGTGGTGCTGGGCGCGGCGTATTCATGGGGCATCCCGATGGCGTTCACCGCCGCCACCGGTGAGCTGCCGGCCATTGCCTGGCTGCTGTACATCGCCAATGTGCTGTGGACCGTGGGCTACGACACCTATTACGCGATGGTCGACCGCGACGATGACCTGAAGATCGGCGTGAAATCCACCGCGATCCTGTTCGGCGAGGCCGACCGGGTGATCATCCTGACCCTGCAGTTGCTGTCGCTGGGCTGCCTGCTGCTGGCCGGCAACCGCTTCGAACTGGGCGGCTGGTTCCACCTGGGCCTGGTAGGGGCGGTGCTGTGCTTTGCCTGGGAGTTCTGGCACACGCGCAACCTGGACCGCGATGCCTGCTTCAAGGCCTTCCTGCACAACCATTGGGCGGGTTTGATCGTGTTCATCGGCATCGTGCTGGATTACGCCCTGCGCTGACCCGAGGCAGCCAGCGCAAGGCGCTGGCTCATGGCTTGGCCGCGTGCCAGACGTCCTTCATGCCGTCACCGGTCATGTCCCCGGTCTTGGCGTCCTTGACGAAGGTGTACAACGGTTTGCCGTCGTAGGCCCATTGCATCGACCCGTCGTCGCGCTTGATCTGGGTCCACATGCCTTCTGCCGGGTCGCCCTTCTCAGCCATGAACGGCGGCCAGTTTTTCGCGCAGTCGCCGTTGCACGCCGACTTGCCGCCTGAGTCCTTGTCGAAGGTATAAAGCGTCATGCCCTTGTGGTCGACCAGCTTGCCGTCTTTGGCCATGCCCGGCGCGGCCTGCACCACCCCCGGCAAGGCCAGGGCAAGCGTGGTAAAAAGTGCCATCCAGTTCAGCGTATGTCGTGTCATTGGCGTCACCATTTTTCGAGTAGGTGGGGCTTTTTAGCCTAGCCTAGTAACCGAATGTTGCTGCAATGCCCCCTACCTGTCACACGACTGCAATAATTCCGTTATCTAATGCGGGCCAATACACCTGAATGGCAAGAGGTTTGAGCATGGTTGGCAGGAACATTCTGATCGTCGACGACGAAGCGCCGATTCGCGAGATGATCGCCGTTGCATTGGAAATGGCCGGCTATGACTGCCTGGAAGCGGAAAACTCCCAGCAGGCCCACGCCATCATCGTCGACCGCAAGCCGGACCTGATCCTGCTCGACTGGATGCTCCCGGGCACCTCCGGCATCGAGCTGGCCCGCCGCCTGAAGCGTGACGAGCTGACCGGCGACATCCCGATCATCATGCTCACCGCCAAAGGTGAGGAAGACAACAAGATCCAGGGCCTGGAAGTCGGCGCCGACGACTACATCACCAAGCCGTTCTCGCCCCGCGAGCTGGTCGCCCGCCTCAAGGCCGTGCTGCGCCGTGCCGGGCCGAGCGATGGCGAAGCGCCGATCGAAGTGGGCGGCCTGCTGCTCGACCCGATCAGTCACCGCGTGACTATCGACGGCAAGCCGGCCGAGATGGGTCCGACCGAATACCGCCTGCTGCAGTTCTTCATGACCCACCAGGAGCGCGCCTACACCCGTGGCCAGTTGCTCGACCAGGTGTGGGGCGGCAACGTCTACGTCGAAGAGCGCACTGTCGATGTGCACATCCGCCGCCTGCGCAAGGCGCTGGGTGAGGCTTACGAAAATCTGGTACAAACCGTCCGCGGCACCGGCTATCGCTTTTCGACCAAAAGCTGAGCCGTTGTTTATCGCCAAGCAATTGATTGAAAGGACGCGTCGTTAATTGAACCAGAACTGGCATGGCACCCTGATACGCCACATGCTGTTGCTGATCACCACCTGCCTGCTGGTGGGCCTGATCAGCGGCTACTACGGCTGGAGCCTGGCCGTTGGCCTGGCGCTCTACCTGGGCTGGACCCTCAAGCAACTGCTGCGTCTGCACGAATGGCTGCGCCAGCACCAACCCGATGAAGCACCGCCCGACGGCTATGGCCTGTGGGGCGAGGTGTTCGACAGCATCTACCACCTGCAACGCCGCGACCAGCGCGTGCGCGGGCGCCTGCAAGCGGTGATCGACCGGGTGCAGGAGTCCACCGCCGCGCTGAAAGACGCGGTGATCATGCTCGACAGCGATGGCAACCTGGAATGGTGGAACCGCGCCGCCGAAACCCTGCTGGGCCTGAAAACCCCACAAGACAGCGGCCAGCCGGTGAGCAACCTGGTGCGTCACCCGCGCTTCAAGGAGTACTTCGAGCAGGAGAACTACCTTGAGCCGCTGGAAATCCCTTCGCCGATCAGCGACCGCCTGCGCATCCAGCTGCACATCACTCGCTACGGCAACAACGAGCACCTGATGCTGGTCCGCGACGTCACCCGCATCCATCAGCTCGAACAGATGCGCAAGGACTTCGTCGCCAACGTCTCCCACGAGCTGCGCACGCCGCTGACGGTGATTGCCGGCTACCTGGAGACCCTGCTGGACAACGTCGAGGAGGTGAACCCGCGCTGGGTCCGCGCCTTGCAGCAGATGCACCAGCAAGGCGGGCGCATGCAGACCCTGCTCAACGACCTGCTGTTGCTGGCCAAGCTCGAAGCCACCGACTACCCCTCCGACAACCAGCCCGTGGCCGTTGACGCGCTGTTGCAGTCGATCAAGGGCGATGCCCAGGCCCTCTCCGGCCAGCGCCAGCAGAAAATCAGCCTGGAAGCCGACCCCGGCGTGCGCCTCAAGGGCAGCGAGGCGGAACTGCGCAGCGCCTTCTCCAACCTGGTGTTCAACGCCGTGAAGTACACACAGGACGGCGGCCAGATCCGCATTCGCTGGTGGGCCGATGACCAGGGTGCGCACCTGAGCGTGCAGGATTCGGGCATCGGCATCGACGCCAAGCACATCCCGCGCCTGACCGAACGCTTCTACCGGGTCGACTCCAGCCGCGCCTCCAATACCGGCGGCACCGGCCTCGGCCTGGCCATCGTCAAGCATGTGCTGCTGCGCCATCGGGCGCGCCTGGAAATCAGCAGCGTACCCGGCCATGGCAGCACCTTTACCTGCCATTTCGCCCCCGCACAGGTGGCCTTGCGTCAGGCTTCCTGACCCGCTGCCCTTTGCAAGCGCGCCCTCAGCCGCTACATTGGCAGACCGGTGCCAGCCAATGCTGGCACCTTTTCTTTCCCCCCTATAAAAGACGGACCCCGTAAAACTCCATCATGGACCCTTCCTCAGGTATCAGCGTCACCTCACTTTTCGCCGACTTCGGCATGATTCTTTTTGCTCTGCTGCTGGTTCTGCTCAACGGCTTCTTCGTTGCGGCCGAGTTCGCCATGGTCAAATTGCGCTCGACCCGCGTCGAGTCGATTGCCGAGCAGCATGGCTGGCGCGGGCAGATCCTGCGCACCGTGCACAGCCAGCTGGACGCCTACCTGTCGGCCTGCCAGCTGGGCATCACCCTGGCCTCGCTGGGCCTGGGCTGGGTCGGCGAGCCGGCCTTCGCGCACCTGCTCGAGCCGCTGCTGGCGACCCTGGGCGTGCAATCGCCGGAAGTCATCAAGGGCGTATCGTTCTTCAGCGCGTTCTTCGTCATTTCCTACCTGCACATCGTGGTCGGCGAGCTGGCGCCCAAGTCCTGGGCGATCCGCAAACCCGAGCTGTTGTCGCTGTGGACGGCGGTGCCGCTGTACCTGTTCTACTGGCTGATGTACCCGGCCATCTACCTGCTCAACGCCAGCGCCAACGCCATCCTGCGTATCGCCGGCCAGGGCGAGCCGGGGCCGCACCACGAGCACCACTACAGCCGTGAAGAACTGAAACTGATCCTGCACTCCAGCCGTGGCCAGGACCCTAGCGACCAGGGCATGCGCGTGCTCGCCTCGGCGGTGGAAATGGGCGAGCTGGAAGTGGTCGACTGGGCCAACTCCCGCGAAGACATGGTCAGCCTGGACGCCTATGCGCCGCTCAAGGAAATCCTCGCGATGTTCCGCCGGCACAAGTTCAGCCGCTACCCGGTGTACGACGCCGCACGCGGCGAGTTCGTCGGCCTGCTGCACATCAAGGACCTGCTGCTGGAGCTGGCGGCGCTGGACCACCTGCCCGAGTCGTTCAACCTGGCCGAGCTGACCCGCCCGCTGGAGCGCGTGTCACGGCACATGCCGCTGTCGCACCTGCTGGAGCAGTTCCGCAAAGGCGGCGCGCACTTTGCGCTGGTCGAGGAAGCCGACGGCAAGGTCATCGGCTACCTGACCATGGAAGACGTGCTCGAAGTGCTGGTTGGCGACATCCAGGACGAACACCGCAAGGCCGAGCGCGGCATCCTCGCCTACCAGCCGGGCAAGCTGCTGGTACGCGGCGACACCCCGCTGTTCAAGGTCGAGCGCCTGCTGGGCGTGGACCTCGACCACATCGAGGCGGAAACCCTTGCTGGGCTGGTCTACGAGACGCTCAAGCGCGTCCCGGAAGAGGAAGAAGTGCTGGAAGTCGAAGGCCTGCGCATCATCATCAAGAAGATGAAAGGGCCGAAGATCGTCCTGGCCAAGGTGCTCAAGCTCGATTGAGCCGCCTCAAGGGTTGCCCGCAGTGAAATTGGGCAACCCGCCGACCGGCTGGCTGAACTGGTAGGGAATCGACTCCAGCGCCAGCCCGACGTTGCGCTGCACCACGAAATGCAGGTGCGGCCCGCTGCTGTTGCCAGTGTTGCCTGAACGCGCCAGCGGCGTGCCATAGGCCACCCGCTGCCCCTCCTGAACCACCACCGACCCGCGCATCAGGTGCAGATAGACGCCCATGGTGCCATCGGCATGCAGCACCCGCACGAAATTGCCCGACGGGTTGGTGCCACGTCCACTCTGGTTGTTCTCGGTCTTCACCACCACCCCTGCCCGCGCGGCGATGATCGGTGTGCCTTCGGGCATGGCGATGTCCATCGCGTAGCGGCCTTTGGGCCCGAAATGGCTGTAGCGCCCGTTGGGGCCCTGGCTCAGGCGAAAGGGCCCGCCGCGCCAGGGCAACGGGTAGCGAAAGGCTTGCGGGCGCTGCACCGGGTCACCCAGTGCGTAGGTGAATTTCTTCTGGTAGGCCACCAACTGGCCTGGCTGGCGCGCGGTCAGCACCGACAGCGTCACGGTCGAACGTGGTGGTAAAACCCGGCGTACGAGACGTGGGGCGCCTTCACGGGCGTTCTTCACGCCGCTCAGGCGCAGCTCGACTTCAACCGGGGCGAACAACTCGTTGCGGGCGCTGAACTGCACACCACCGTTGGAACGGTTGGCCTCCAGGTGCACCTTGCTGTCCAGTTGCTCAATCATCTGGTCACGGAACACGAACGCTCGCGCGCCGGGCATCGGCCGGTCGGAGTAAGTGACGACGCCGTAGGCGTCCTTGCTCTTGTAGATGGTCATCGCCAACGCGGGGCCCGCAGCCACCAGCACGGCACAGAACAGCAGCAGGCGGGTGAACATGGGTAGTGGCCTTCTGACAGTGGTGCTTTGACGAAGCCTAGCAGGTCGTGATGAAGGGACTATTGCGGGTGTGTGTCTGGGTGATAAGCGGTGCAGTCATCGCGGGACCAGCCCGCTCCCACAGGGTTTTGCTGACCTCTGTGGGAGCGACCGGGTCAGGCGCCCGGGATGAAGTGCTTCTGCGCCGTGCCACGGGCGATCAGCCGCGACAGGTAGTCGAGCTTCTGCGCATCCTGGTCGACGAAGCGGAAGGTCAGTTGCAACCAGTCGCTATCCGGCTTGGGCTCCAGCGCTGCCACCGCATGCAGGTAGCCATTCAAACGGGCGATCTCGGCATTGTCGCCCTGCTCCAGGTCCAGCACCGCGCCTTCCAGCACCTGTGGCAAGGCCTCGCTGCGACGCACCACCAACAGCGCTTCCTTCAGGCTCAGCGCCTTGATCACGCACGGCTGGGTGCCGCTGGACAGGCGCAACTGGCCCTGACCACGACCGGCCGGCGCAGCGGCCTTGGCCGCCCCCGGCTGAGGCGCATTGAGCAACGGCTTGGCCGCCGCGGCAACCGGCGCAGGCGCCGCCGGCTTGACCGTCTCGGCCTTGCCACCGGTCAACGCGGCCAGCGAGTCGTTGGCAAACGCCGAGGTCTGGCGCGTCGGCGCACTGGCCATCAAGGCATCGAGCTTGCCTGCCCTGGTCAGGGCCTTCTTCACCTTGGTCAGCAACTGCTCGTTGGTGAACGGCTTGCCGACAAAGTCCGAAACGCCGGCCTGAATGGCCTGCACCACGTTCTCCTTGTCGCCACGGCTGGTCACCATGATGAACGGCAGGGTCTTCATCGACTCCTGCTGGCGGCACCAGGTCAGCAGCTCCAAGCCCGACATCTCCGGCATTTCCCAGTCGCACAGCACCAGATCGAACGCTTCGCGCTCCATCATGGCCTGGGCCTTGCGACCGTTGACGGCGTCTTCAATCACCACACCCGGGAAATTGTTGCGCAGGCACTTCTTCACCAGATCACGGATAAACGGCGCGTCATCCACAACCAACACACTGACTTTACTCATCGCCACTCCTTCCAGATCCCGACCAGCATAACGTTGACTGATGGCCATATGCCAAAACTTCGGCCACGCCGGACTCGTCATGCTCGTTCGCGGGTGCCTGCTATTGCGCTGCCACAAACGAAAACGCCCGGCCAAGGCCGGGCGTTGATTCTCGGGGCAGTCTTACTTATCGTCAGATTTGCCCGAAACATTAGCCTTTTCGCCACCGCCCTGGACCTCTTCCTTCATCCGGGCCAGGCCCAGGTGACGCACGTCGGTGCCGCGGACCAGGTAGATCACCAGTTCGGAAATGTTGCGCGCGTGGTCGCCGATGCGCTCCAGCGAACGCAGGGCCCAGATCACGCTGAGTACCCGCGAGATCGAACGCGGGTCTTCCATCATGTAGGTCACCAGCTCGCGCAGGGCGGTCTTGTACTCACGGTCGATGGTCTTGTCGTACTGCGCCACCGACAGGGCGAGGTCGGCGTCGAAGCGGGCAAAGGCGTCCAGCGCATCGCGGACCATGTTGCGCACCTGGTCACCGATGTGGCGCACTTCGACGTAACCGCGTGGCGACTCGCCTTCTTCACACAGCTGAATGGCGCGACGGGCGATCTTGGTCGATTCGTCACCGATGCGCTCCAGGTCGATCACCGACTTGGAGATGCTGATGATCAGGCGCAGGTCGGACGCCGCCGGCTGGCGACGGGCGAGGATGCGTACGCACTCCTCGTCGATGTTGCGCTCCATCTGGTTGATCTGCTCATCGACTTCACGCACCTGCTGGGCCAGGCCCGAGTCGGCCTCGATCAGCGCGGTGACCGCGTCGTTGACCTGTTTCTCGACCAGCCCGCCCATGGCCAGGAGGTGGCTGCGCACCTCTTCAAGCTCGGCGTTGAACTGCTGGGAGATGTGATGGGTAAGGCTGTCTTTGTCGATCATGAAGAATCCTTGGGGCGTCCGGTGAGGTGCGGTCGAGCGCAGCGATCAATCGTTGATACAGCCGGTACTAGCCGTAGCGACCGGTAATGTAGTCTTCGGTCTGCTTCTTCGCCGGGTTGGTGAACAGGGTGTCGGTGTCCCCGAATTCGACCAGCTTGCCCATGTACATGAACGCGGTGTAGTCGGAAACCCGCGCCGCCTGTTGCATGTTGTGGGTCACGATGACGATGGTGTACTTGGCTTTCAGCTCGTAGATCAGCTCTTCGACTTTCAGCGTCGAGATCGGGTCCAGTGCCGAGCACGGCTCATCGAGCAGCAGCACTTCCGGCTCCACCGCGATGGTACGGGCGATCACCAGACGCTGCTGCTGGCCACCGGACAAGCCCAGTGCCGATTCGTGCAGGCGGTCCTTGACCTCATCCCACAGCGCCGCGCCCTTGAGGGCCCACTCGACGGCTTCGTCGAGCACGCGCTTCTTGTTGATGCCCTGGATACGCAGGCCGTAGACCACGTTCTCATAGATGGTCTTGGGGAACGGGTTCGGCTTCTGGAACACCATGCCGACGCGACGGCGCAGCTCGGCGACGTCTTCACCCTTGCGGTAGATGTTGTTGCCGTACAGGTTGATCGCACCCTCTACGCGGCAGCCATCGACCAGGTCGTTCATGCGGTTGAGCGTGCGCAGCAGGGTCGACTTGCCGCAGCCGGACGGGCCGATGAAGGCGGTCACGCGCTGCTTGGGGATGTTCATGCTGACGTCGAACAGGGCTTGCTTGTCGCCGTAGTACAGGTTCAGGCCCGGTACTTCGATGGCCACGGTTTCTTCGGCCAGGCGCAGGCTCTGTTTGTCGCGACCCAGGGCCGACATATCGATGCCGTGGGTGTGGGATTCATGCTGCATGGTCAGACTCCATACGCTATCAATTTCGTTTCATCGAACCGCCCGGCGCGTGGCGCACGGGCGGGACTTGCAAAAGGGTTGGGCGATCAATGATCCAGCGCTTTGTACTTCTCGCGCAGGTGGTTACGGATCCACACCGCCGAGAGGTTGAGCGTAGCGATCACCATCACCAGCAGCAGCGCGGTGGCATACACCAGCGGCCGCGCGGCCTCGACGTTCGGGCTCTGGAAGCCGACGTCGTAGATGTGGAAGCCCAGGTGCATGATTTTCTGGTCCAGGTGCAGGTACGGGTAGTTGCCGTCCACTGGCAGCGATGGCGCCAGCTTCACTACACCCACCAGCATCAGCGGTGCCACTTCACCCGCGGCGCGGGCCACGGCGAGGATCATACCGGTCATCATCGCCGGGCTGGCCATTGGCAGGACGATCTTCCACAGCGTCTCGGCCTTGGTCGCACCCAGTGCCAGCGAGCCTTCGCGGACCGTACGCGGGATCCGCGCCAGGCCTTCCTCGGTAGCCACGATCACCACCGGTACCGCCAGCAGTGCCAGGGTCAGCGAGGCCCAGAGCAGGCCCGGCGTACCCAGGGTTGGCGCTGGCAGCGCTTCCGGGAAGAACAGCTGGTCGAGCGAGCCACCCAGCACGTAGACGAAGAAGCCCAGGCCGAACACGCCGTAGACAATCGCCGGGACACCAGCCAGGTTGTTCACCGCGATGCGGATCAGGCGGGTGACCGGGCCCTGACGGGCGTATTCACGCAGGTACACCGCCGCCAGCACGCCGAACGGGGTGACGATCACGGCCATGATCAGGGTCATCATCACGGTGCCGAAGATCGCCGGGAAGATCCCGCCCTCGGTGTTCGCTTCACGCGGGTCATCGCTGAGGAATTCCCAGACCTTGGCGAAGTACACGCCCATCTTGGTGACGAAGCCCATGCCGTTAGGCTGGTAGGCGTGCACCACCTTGCTCAGGTTGATCTCGACTTCACGACCGTTGCCGTCACGGGCAACCAGGGCGTCGCGGCCGAAGTCCTGGTGCAGGGCGCCGAGGCGCTCTTCAATGGCCTTGTAGCGGTTGTTCAGCTCGGCGCGTTCGGCATCCATGTCGGCTTGCGCGGCGGCGTCCAGCTTGCCATCCAGTTCCAGCTTGCGAGCGTGCAGACGCAGGCGCTCCAGGCCGTAGTTGATGGCACCGATATCAGACTTCTCAAGCTTCTGCAGCTCGCCAGACAACTTGTCGGCACGCTTCAGGCGCGTTTGCAGCTCGTTCCAGGCGGCCTGGCCTTCAGCCACGACCTTGCCGTTTTCCTTGACGCTGACCAGGTAGCCGTAGAAGTTGCCCCACTCGCGGCGCTCCAGGGCGATCAACTCGGCAGGCTTTTGCTGGTCAACCAGCCACTCGCCCACCACCCAGGTGAAGTCGCTGCCGTTCAGGTCGCGGTTGCCGACCTTGATCAGCTCGCGGGTCATGAACTCCGGGCCGACATCCGGCACCGGCAGGCCGGCACCCTTGAGGCGGGCACGCGGCACTTCTTCTTTCTGCACCACTTCGCCGATGACGATGTGGTTGGCCTGGCCAGGCACGTTGTAGCTGGCTTGCAGCAGGTCGGCGGGCCAGAAGTGGCCCAGGCCCCGCACAGCGATCACGGCCAACAAACCGATGGTCATGATCACTGCGATGGAGACGGCACCACCGCTCATCCAGACGCCGGGGGCGCCGCTCTTGAACCAGCCTTTGAGGGAATCCTTTTTCACGGATCTCTACCTTTCTATCAAAGCGACGAGTATTTCTTGCGCAGACGCTGGCGAATCAGCTCGGCCAAGGTGTTCATCACGAAGGTGAACATCAGCAGCACCAACGCGGCGAGGAACAGCACGCGGTAATGGCTGCCACCGACTTCCGATTCCGGCATCTCCACCGCGACGTTGGCCGCCAGGGTACGCATGCCTTCGAACAGGTTCATTTCCATGACCGGGGTGTTGCCGGTGGCCATCAACACGATCATGGTTTCACCGACCGCGCGGCCCATGCCGATCATCAGCGCCGAGAAGATCCCCGGGCTGGCGGTCAGGATGACCACGCGGGTCAGGGTCTGCCACGGCGTGGCGCCCAGCGCCAGGGAGCCCAGGGTCAGGCTGCGCGGCACGCTGAACACGGCGTCTTCGGCGATCGAGTAGATGTTCGGGATGACCGCGAAGCCCATGGCGATACCGACCACCATCGCGTTGCGCTGGTCGTAGGTGATGCCCAGGTCGTTGGTGATCCACAGGCGCATGTCGCCATCGAAGAACCAGGTTTCCAGGAACGGGCTCATGTACAGGGCGAACCAGCCGGTGAACAGGATCACCGGGATCAGGATCGCGCTCTCCCAGCCATCCGGCACACGCAGGCGGATCGACTCCGGCAGGCGGCTCCAGAGGAAGCCCGAGACCAGGATGCCGACCGGCAGCATCACGAACAGGCTGAATACCCCCGGCAGGTGCCCTTCAAGGTAGGGTGCCAGGAACAGGCCGGCGAAGAAGCCGAGGATCACTGTCGGCATCGCTTCCATCAGCTCGATCACCGGCTTGACCTTGCGGCGCATGCCCGGAGCCATGAAGTACGCGGTGTAGATGGCGGCGGCAATGGCCAGCGGCGCCGCCAGGATCATCGCGTAGAACGCGGCCTTGAGGGTACCGAAGGTCAGGGGCGAAAGGCTCAGCTTGGGTTCGAAGTCGGTGTTGGACGCAGTCGACTGCCAGACGTACTTCGGCTCGTCGTAGTTCTCGTACCAGACCTTGCTCCACAACGCGCTCCAGGACACTTCCGGGTGCGGGTTCTTCAGGCTCAGCGGCAGCAGCTTGTTGCCTTCCTCGATGAAGATGCGGTTGGCACGTGGCGACAGCGCCAGCACGCCTGGGCCCTCAGCGACGGACTCGACCAGCAGGGTACGGTGCGCGGTGCTGTGGAACACCCCCAGCTTGCCGGCGGCATCCAGGGCGATGAAGCCCTTGCGGCGCTCTTCGGCATCGATCTGGACGATCGGCGCGGTGCCCATCTGGAAGTCGCGGATGCGCTCCAGGCGCAGCTCGCCGTCCTTGTCGCGGGCCATGAACCACTGGGCCAGGCCACCTTTGGAGTCACCGAAGATCAGCGAGATACCGCCGACCAGCTGGGTGCTGGCGGTGATTTCGGTGTTGGCGTCTTCAAGCAGCTTGTAGCGACCGTTGAGGCTCTTGTCGCGCAGGCTGAACACATCGGCCTGGGCGCGGCCGTTGACCACGTACAACCACTGCTGACGCGGGTCGATGTAGATCGCCTTGACCGGCTCGGACATCTGCGGCAGGTCGATACGGTTCTGCTCGCTGGTGACCTCGCCGGTCATCATGTTTTCTTCACGGCTGAGCGACAGGACCTGCAGGTGCGCACCGGTAGAACCGGCCACCACCAGGGTTTCACCGTTGATGTTGAGGTTCACGTGCTCCAGCGCGCGGCCTTGATCATCCAGGGTGAACAGCTCTTGACCGTAGGGGTAGTCAATCGCCGGGGTGATGGTCTTCTTGTTGTCCGGGTAGGTGATCTGGTAGCTGTGGCTGAACACCAGCGCTTTACCGTTGGACAAGCCCAGCACCACCATTGGGTGGCCTGGCTGGTCCTGACCGATCGAGGTCACCTGGGCGCCGGCCGGGATCGGCAGCTCCACGCGCTTGAGCTCGGCACCGGTCTTGGTGTCGAAGAACAAGGCCTGGCCTTTGTCGGAAACCCGCATGCCGACCAGGTTCTGCTCTTCCAGAGCAATCATCAGCGGCTTGCCCGCGTCCTGTTGCAGCCAAGTCGGCTCCAACGCCTTCTTGCTGGTCAGGGTCGCGCCCTGGAACAGCGGCAGGACCACGTAGGCCAGGTAGAAGAAGATCAAGGTGATCGCTGCCAGCACGGCAAGCCCGCCTACCAGTACATACCAGCGGGTCAGGCGATCCTTGAGCGCTCGCATGCGGCGCTTGCGTTTCAACTCGGGCGTATTGAAATCAATCCGCACGGGGGAAGAATTTTGGGTCATGGTGGAGTTGGCCAGATCATTCATGCGCACACCCTAGCGGTCTCGTATGACAGAAACATGACAGTGCAGTGACGCAAAAAAGCCCGCCGCTCAGACATCCCTGGCAGCGGACTCGCAATATGTGGCGAGATCCGGTCATTGACCCGACCTCGCCGGTCTCTCAATTACTGCTTGGCAACGTTCGCGCCCAGTTCCAGACCCAGGTCAGCCAGGGCCTTGGCAGCCACTTTGGCTGGCAGCGGGATGTAACCGTCTTTCACTACAACCTGCTGGCCTGCTTGCGACAGCACCAGTTTCACGAACTCGGCTTCCAGCGGGGCCAGAGGCTTGTTCGGGGCCTTGTTGACGTAGACGTAGAGGAAACGCGACAGCGGGTAGGTACCGTTCAGGGCGTTGGCTTCGTTGTCTTCAACGAACGCGCCGCCTTCTTTCTTGGCCAGGGCCACGGTCTTCACGCTAGCGGTTTTGTAACCGATGCCCGAGTAACCGATGCCGTTCAGCGAGCTGCTGATCGACTGCACGACCGAAGCCGAGCCTGGTTGTTCGTTCACGTTTGGCTTGAAGTCGCCTTTGCACAGGGCTTCTTCCTTGAAGTAGCCGTAGGTGCCCGATACCGAGTTGCGACCGAACAGCTGAACCGGCTTGTTGGCCAGGTCGCCGGTCACGCCCAGGTCACCCCAGGTTTTCACGTCGGCTTTGGCGCCACACAGGCGAGTCGAGGAGAAGATCGCATCGACTTGAGCCATGGTCAGGCCCTTGATCGGGTTGTCCTTGTGCACGAAGACGGCCAGGGCATCAACGGCAACCGGGATAGCGGTTGGCTTGTAGCCGTACTTCTGTTCGAACGCCTGCAGCTCGACGTCCTTCATCTTGCGGCTCATCGGGCCCAGGTTGGCGGTGCCTTCAGTCAGCGCAGGTGGCGCAGTGGAGGAGCCGGCGGCCTGGATCTGGATGTTGACGTTCGGATATTCCTTTTTATAGGCCTCGGCCCACAGGGTCATCAGGTTGGCCAGAGTATCGGAACCGACGCTGGAGAGGTTACCCGACACACCGGTGGTCTTGGTGTAGGTCGGAATAGCAGGGTCAACAGCGGCAACCGCATTGGCGGTGGCAACGCCAGCGGCGACGAAAGTCAGGGCCGCCATCAAACGCTTCAGTTTCATGCCTTGCTCCTAGCAGGAATTTTGGGTGAGATGGATCGGGCCCAAGTATCTGCAGGCCGTATGACCACTCTATGAAGCGAATGTGACAATTAGATGAAAGGCCATCACTTCAATCGAAGGATGGCCTTTTCAAGATGTTGCGAGGGGCGTTCTAGAGGGGTTTCAGCGCTTGGTGGCGAGCAGGTAGATGCCGACCAGCAGACCAATGGTGCAGATACCGGCTACATAGTAGGCCGGGCCCATCGGGCTGAACTTGAGCAGGTAGGTAACCACCATCGGGGTCAGGCCGCCGAAAATCGCGTAGGCCATGTTGTAGGAGAACGACAGGCCGCTGAAGCGCACCACCGGCGGGAAAGCCCGCACCATCACGTATGGCACCGCACCGACGATACCCACGCACAGGCCGGTCAGGGCGTACATCGGGTAGAGCAGCTCGGGGTGGGTGGGCAGCGTGTGGTAGAAGGTCCAGGACGACACCAGCAGCGCCAGGCTGCCGCCGATGAACACCCGGCCAGCGCCGAAGCGGTCGGCCAGCATGCCGGCGCCGATGCAGCCCAGGCTGAGCAGCACGATGGCCAGGCTGTTGGCCTGCAGCGACACGGTTGCCGGCACCGCGTAGATGGTCTGCAGAATGGTCGGGGTCATCAGGATCACCACGATGATCCCGGCCGACAGCAGCCAGGTCAGCAGCATCGACAGCACGATGGCGCCGCGATGGTCACGCAGCACGGCGCGCAGCGGTACTTCCTCGGCCAGTGCCTTGCGCTGTTGCAGCTCGGCGAACACCGGGGTCTCGTGCAGCCAGCGACGCAGGTACACCGAGAACAGGCCGAACACGCCACCGAGCAGGAACGGGATCCGCCAGGCGTAGTCCGCCACTTCGCTGCTGCTGTAGATGGTGTTGATCACGGTGGCCACCAGCGAGCCGAGCAGGATCCCGGAGGTCAGCCCTGCCGTCAGCGTGCCGCAGGCATAGCCGGTGTTGCGTGCCGGGACGTGCTCGGAGACGAACACCCAGGCACCCGGTACTTCACCGCCAATGGCAGCCCCCTGGATCACCCGCATCAGCAGCAACAGGATGGGTGCCCACAGGCCGATCTGCGCGTAAGTCGGCAGCAGGCCCATGATCAACGTGGGCACGGCCATCATGAAGATGCTCAGGGTGAACATCTTCTTGCGCCCCAGCAGGTCGCCGAAGTGGGCCATGACGATACCGCCCAACGGGCGCGCCAGGTAACCGGCCGCGAAGATCCCGAAGGTCTGCATCAAGCGCAGCCATTCAGGCATGTCCGGGGGGAAGAACAGCTTGCCGACGACCGCGGCAAAGAACACGAAGATGATGAAGTCGTAGAACTCCAGCGCACCGCCCAAGGCAGATAGCGACAGGGTTTTGTAGTCACTGCGAGTCAGCGGTCGCGACGGCTGCTCTTCTAAAGCGGTGTGCAACGAGGTCATGTGGGCGTCTCTTATTGGCTTTTGTAACCACGGCAGCGCTGGCCGTGGCCTGACAGAAGATCGAACGATAGCCAAATTGCCTTAAAAAGCACAGAGAAGTACACAAAGTGTGCAGATAATGGTGACTGCATGGTCGTCGCTGCCCGCGTGGCTCTATATACTGGCCTCTGGTATCAAAAGGTTACGCCGTGTGTAGGATGTTGTGCGAAAACGCCGCTGGGTATGCTTAGCCGGTTTCGCAGAGTTTTCCTTCGCCGCCCGGCAAAGCGAATGCAGCGTTGTATTGTCGTGCTGAATCGTTTTTCGAGGCGACCGTTACTGCGCCACCTATGAAAGCGTTATGGGTCAGAGGCACCCTCGGCATGATTGAACTCGAACAAGAAGATCCCATCCCGCAAGGCGACCTGGCCTTGCAGATCACCGCTTTGCCGCGTGAAACCAACGGTTTCGGCGATATCTTCGGCGGCTGGCTAGTCGCCCAGATGGACCTCGCCGGCACCGCCATGGCCAGCCGTGTTGCCGGTGGCCGCGTGGCCACGGTAGCCATCGACCGCATGGCCTTCCTGGTGCCGGTCGCGGTTGGTGCGCAATTGTCCTTCTATACCCAGACCCTGGAAATCGGCCGCAGCTCGATCCAGATGATGGTCGAAGTGTGGAGCGACGATCCATTGTCCAGCGAATGGCGCAAAGTGACCGAAGCGGTGTTTGTCTTCGTTGCCATCGATGGCAGCGGCCGTACCCGCTCGGTGCCACCTCGTCGCTAAGTCGGCCGCGCGCTAAACTCGTTGCCCCGTGCAAGGTCCAAGGCCTTACGCAAACAGACGAGATAAGCGCATGTCCACACCGAAGGTCGAAGTCGAACAACACGGCGAACTCAATTGCTGGCGGATCACCAGTGCGCATGCCGAACTGCTGGTTGCCCAGCAGGGTGCGCAGGTCCTGAGCTATCAGCGGGTCGGCGAGCCGCCACTGTTGTGGCTCAGTGACAAAGCGATCTTCAAGCAGGGCAAGTCGGTACGCGCGGGCGTTCCGGTGTGCTGGCCGTGGTTCGGCGTATTCAAGCGCAACCCTGCCTCGGTGCAGGCCATGTACGCTGCTGATGACGGCGCGGCCCATGGCCTGGTGCGTGGGCGTGACTGGCAATTGCTGGGTATCGAAAGCCAGGGCGATAGCGTACGGGTCGAACTGACCTTGCCGCAGACCCGCGGTGAGCTGCCGGGCTGGGCGCACGACGTCGAGCTGACGCTGGAAATCGTGATGGACGAGCAATTGCGCGTACGCCTGATCAGCCATAACCACGGCACTGCCCCAGTGACTATCAGCCAGGCGCTGCACAGCTACTTTGCGGTGAGCGATGTGCGTGAGGTGCAAGTGGAAGGCGTCGAGGGCCTGGGCTTTATCGACACCCTGGCGGATTGGCAGCAACGCACCCAGCACGGCGCGCTGGACTTCGCCGGGGAAACCGACCGGATCTACCTGAACGCCCCGAATCAGCTGAGCATTGTCGACCCGGCGTGGAAGCGGCGCATTGTGCTGACCAGCGAAGGCTCACGCACCGCGGTGCTGTGGAACCCGTGGACCGAGCGTGCCGCCGAGCTGCCGGACATGGCGCCGGAAGGCTGGCAACGGATGCTATGCATCGAGACGGCGAACGTGTGGGATGACCTGGTGGAACTGGCGCCGGGGGCGAGCCATACGCTGGGGGTCAGGATGGGTAGCGTGGGCCTCTGATCGGGTCTTGCTCTGGGGAGCAAGTGTCTTGCGCATATTTTTTGTAGATACCGTCTTGCCCGTCACCGGGCAAGTGCTAACTTCGGGTCATAAGGTTGTCCCGATTTCAGCACACCAAAGACGATATGCAGCAT
>NZ_JAMDGY010000037.1 GCF_028656955.1 Pseudomonas fontis | reverse complement strand
CCACCGGTCAGCGTGTCGTTGCCGCCATTGCCATTGAGTGTCTGGCTGAACGCCGCCGTCAGCCCGGTGATCACGTCGTCGCCCTCACTGCCATTTAGGGTGAGGAATGGCGCCGTGAGCTGGCCGCTGGTCCACAACGTGCCGTCGGCGAATTCAATGCGCTCAAGCTGATAACGATCACTGGTGTCGTAGAACCAGTTCAGGACCGTGACGCGGTCCAGGCCGTTGGCGTGGCTCAGGACAAGGCTGGTGCCGGAGCGGCTGGCCGTGATGTCCGCAGCCACAATACCAGCACCGAACGCCAGCACATCGGTGCCCGAGCCATAGCCATTGTCATCACTGATGACATCATCGCCATCGCCCAGGTTGAACACATAGCGATCAGACCCTTGCCCGCCATTGAGACGATCGTTGCCCGCGCCCCCGACCAGCACGTCATCGCCGTTGCCGGCATTGAGCACATCGTTGCCGGCACCACCCTCAAGCAGGTCGTTGCCACTGCCAGCGCTAATCGTGTCGTTCCCACCCAACCCCGAGAGCATCTGGTTGCCCGAGTTGGCGCCCACCAGGGTGTCATCCCCCTCGGTGCCCAGCACCGCCATCAGCGGTGCAGTGATTTGTGCCCCCGTCAGCACGGTGCCGTCGGCAAACTCGAATTTTTCCAGTTTGTAGCGATCACCAGCTTCGTAGAACCAGTCGAGGATGGTCACCTGCTCCTGGCCATTGACATGGCTCAGCACCAGGCTGGTACCGGAGCGGCTGGCGATCATGTCCACAGCGGCGATGCCAGCGCCGAACGCCAGCACATCTGTGCCCGAACCATAACCGTTGTTATCGCTGATGACGTCCTGGCCATCGCCCAGGTTGAACACGTAGCGGTCCGAACCTTGCCCGCCGTTGAGGCGGTCATTGCCGCGCCCGCCCTCCAGGCGATCATTGCCGTTGCCACCGGTCAACGTGTCGTTGCCTCCATTGCCGTTGAGCGTCTGGCTGAACGCCGCCGTCAGCCCGGTGATCACGTCATCGCCCTCACCACCACTGTGTACCAGGAGCGGCGCCGTCACCTGGGCGCTGGTCCACAACGTGCCGTCGGCGAATTCAATACGCTCAAGCTGATAACGATCACTGGTGTCGTAGAACCAATTGAGCACCGTGACGCGGTCCAGGCCGTTGGCGTGGCTCAGGACAAGGCTGGTGCCAGAGCGGCTGGCCGTGATGTCGGCAGCCACAATACCAGCGCCGAACGCCAGCACATCGATGCCCGAGCCATAGCCATTGTCATCACTGATGACATCATCGCCATCGCCCAGGTTGAACACATAGCGATCAGACCCTTGCCCGCCATTGAGACGATCGTTGCCCGCGCCCCCGACCAGCACGTCATCGCCGTTGCCGGCATTGAGCACATCGTTGCCGGCAACGCCCTCAAGCAGGTCGTTGCCACTGCCAGCGCTAATCGTGTCGTTCCCACCCAACCCCGAGAGCATCTGATTGCCCGAGTTGGCGCCCACCAGGGTGTCATCTCCCTCGGTGCCCAGCACCGCCATCAGCGGTGCAGTGATTTGTGCCCCCGTCAGCACGGTGCCGTCGGCAAACTCGAATTTTTCCAGTTTGTAGCGATCACCAGCTTCGTAGAACCAGTCGAGGATGGTCACCTGCTCCTGGCCATTGACGTGGCTCAGCACCAGGCTGGTACCGGAGCGGCTGGCGATCATGTCCGCAGCGGCGATGCCAGCGCCGAACGCCAGCACATCGGTGCCCGAACCATAACCGTTGTTATCGCTGATGACGTCCTGGCCATCGCCCAGGTTGAACACGTAGCGGTCCGAACCTTGCCCGCCGTTGAGGCGGTCATTGCCGCGTCCGCCTTCCAGGCGATCATTGCCGTTGCCACCGGTCAGCGTGTCGTTGCCGCCATTGCCGTTGAGCGTCTGGCTGAACGCCGCCGTCAGCCCGGTGATCACGTCGTCGCCCTCACCACCACTGTGTACCAGGAGCGGCGCCGTCACCTGGGCGCTGGTCCACAACGTGCCGTCGGCGAATTCAATACGCTCAAGCTGATAACGATCACTGGTGTCGTAGAACCAGTTCAGGACCGTGACGCGGTCCAGGCCGTTGGCGTGGCTCAGGACAAGGCTGGTACCGGAGCGACTGGCCGTGATGTCCGCAGCCACAATACCAACACCGAACGCCAGCACATCGGTGCCCGAGCCATAGCCATTGTTATCGCTGATAACGTCCTGGCCGTCGCCCAGGTTGAACACGTAGCGGTCCGAACCTTGTCCGCCGTTGAGTTGGTCATTGCCGCGCCCGCCATCAAGGCGATCATTGCCGTTGCCACCGGTCAACGTGTCGTTGCCGCCATTGCCGTTGAGCGTCTGGCTGAACGCCGCCGTCAGCCCGGTGATCACGTCGTCGCCCTCACTGCCATTTTGGGTGAGGAATGGCGCCGTGAGCTGGCCGCTGGTCCACAGCGTACCGTCAGCGAACTCGATGCGCTCAAGCGTGTAGCGATCACTGGTGTCGTAGAACCAGTTCAGGAGCGTGACGCTGTCCTGGCCATTGGCATGGCTCAGCACCAGGCTGGTGCCGGAGCGACTGACGCTGATGTCAGCAGCCGAGATGCCGGCGCCAAACGTCAGTACATCGACACCTGAGCCATAGCCATTGTCATCACTGATGATGTCCTGACCGTCACCCAGGTTGAACTGGTAACGGTCCGAGCCTTGGCCACCGTTGAGGCGATCATCGCCACTGCCCCCTATCAAAACATCATCACCCGCGCCAGCGTTCAGTACGTCGTTGCCAGCACCGCCCTCCAGACGATCACTGCTACTCCCCGCTGTCAGCGTGTCGTTGCCAGCAAGGCCAAACAGGCTCTGATTGCCCGATGCGGCACCCACCAGGATGTCATCCGCGTCGCTGCCCACTATGGTCATCAATGGGGCGGTGATCTGGGCGCCATTCAACACGGATCCGTCAGCGAACTCGAACCGTTCCAGCTTATAGCGATCACTGGCTTCGTAGAACCAGTTGAGAATGGTCACCTGGTCCTGGCCGTTGGCATGGCTTAGTACCAGGCTGGTACCGGAGCGGCTGGCGATGATGTCCGCTACCGCAATACCGGCGCCGAATATCAGTACGTCGGTACCTGAGCCGTAGCCATTGTCATCACTGATGATGTCCTGGCCATCGCCCAGGTTGAATACATAGCGGTCCGAGCCTTGACCACCCGTGAGACGGTCATTGCCGCGCCCGCCCTCCAAGTGATCATTACCGTTGCCCGCGGTCAACGTGTCACTGCCGCCATTACCCTTGAGTACCTGATTGAACGTAGCCGAAAGCCCGGTAATGACATCATCACCTTCACCGCCCTCCTGTATCAGCAGGGGCGCGGTTACCTGCGCGCTGGTCCATACCGTGCCGTCGGCGAACTCAATGCGCTCAAGTTGGTAGCGCCCCGAGGTGTCGTAGAACCAGTTGAGGATCGTCACCCGGTCCAGGCCATTGGCATGGTTCAGCACCAGGCTGGTGCCGGAACGACTGGTAACAATGTCGGCAGCGGCGATGCCGACGCCAAACGCCAGTACGTCGCTATTGCTGGAGTAACCATTGTCATCGCTGATGACATCCTGGCCATCCCCCAGGTTGAACACATAACGGTCTGCGCCCTGGCCACCATTGAGGCGATCATCTCCGCGCCCACCTTCCAGCGTGTCAGCGCCCCTGGAACCGGTCAGCGTGTCATTACCCCCGGCGCCGTTGAGCACCTGGCCAATAGAGGTGCTGACCGCTGTGAGCAGGTCATCACCTTCGCTACCCACCGGATTGAGCAGCGCACTGCTCAGTTGCGCACCCGTCCACAGCGTACCGTCGGCGAACTCGATGCGTTCAACCTGATAACGCGGGCTGTTTTCAGCGAACCAGCTGAGGAAGGTGATCTGGTCCGTACCGTTCACATGCTTGAGCACCAACCCATCACCCACACTGCTGACGGTGATATCGCCGGGGTTGATGCCCGGCCCGAAACGCAGCACATCAACGTCACCAGCGCTGAGGGAATTTTCGACCACCACATCCTGACCATCGCCCAGGTTGAAACAGTAGACGTCCGAACCGCTCCCACCCTCCAGCCGATCATTGCCCAGCCCACCGGTGAGCACATCGTTGCCTTGCGCCCCGTACAGGCCGTCGTTGCCAGCGTCCCCACTGAGCACATCGGCTCCCGCATAGCCATACAACTGGTCGTTGCCGTCGGTGGCCGTGCCGACCATGGCCTTCACGTGCTCCACCGACCACACCGTACCGTCGGCAAAGCGAATCTGCTCCAGCAGGTATCCACTGTGGCCATCGTTGAGGAAGTAGTTGGTGACCGTGATGCGATCCTGGCTGCCGTTGAGCGACAGCAGCAGATTGTCGCCGGCCCGCGTGGCACTGATCTCGCCCGGCGCGATATCGCCATAGAACTGGAGGATGTCTACGGAGGCAGCATCGGTGTCGAAATTGTTGACGGTGTCCTGCCCCCAGCCCCTGGCGAATCGGTAGGTATCGGCGCCACCGTCACCGCTCAGGTAGTCATTGCCGGTACCGCCTTCGAGGATGTCATTGCCCAGGTCACCGTACAGCGTGTCATTGCCGGCCAACCCCATCAACGTGTTGGCTTCGCCATTGCCGTACAGTTCATCGTTGTACGCACCACCCAGTACCTGCCCGAGGCTGGCCAGCAGGTACTCAAAACCCTGGCCATTGATATTGCCGGCCTGACGCAGGCTATCGAGCAGTGATTTCCCCCAGCCACCGCCAGCACTCAGCAGGGCTTGCCCGAACGCCACCATTTTTTCCGAACCGGCGGCTGTGTCACTGATATAGCCCGCCTTGAACAGGCCGACCAGCGCCTCGACATCGAAACCGAAACGATCGTTTGCAAATGTCCACTGCATCCCTTCCAGCAAGGGCTGGAAATGGGTCTGCAGCATCAGCCCGGAACCAATGAACAAGGCCAATTGGTCATAGGCCTGCATGAGTTTGGCGGCAGCGTTGGGGCCTGGGTCGCGCAAACCTGCATTGATGCCGGAAGACTGGACAAAGTCTTTGCCCATGAACGCTTCCAGCGCATAAATCTTCCTGCCGTCATCGATGTAGCCACCGCGGCTGGCAGTGGTGTAGCGATCCGCGCCACTCCAGGAAAAAATCAGTTGGTCGAGCAATGCTCGACGAGCGACATCGTTCGTTTCCGTTGCAAAGCGCTCTACCAGCCCCTTCAAGGTGCCCGTGGCATCCTTGGTCATGGCCTGGTGCAAGTCGGTGACATTGCCAAACCCTTCCAGGTACGGCAGTGCACCCGCTTCTGCCCCGACCACCACTTGATTGAGAGCGACGGTCTTGACCTTGTCGACGCTGAACCAGACATCATTCATGCCATGGGTTGCACCTGCGGTATCGGTGTAGGTCCCGACCTGGCGGATCTCATTGCCAAATTCATCAAATTGGGTCTGGTTCACATAGCCTGTGTTCAAGCTTGCGACCTTGGCCTGCTCCAACGTCAGCAACTCGCCCTCATTGAGCTTGGCGTTGCCATTGCTGTCTTTCCAGACGCGCAATTGTGCAAACGCGGCGTCGCTGGCGTCGATCTTGCCGTCATGGTTGCTGTCCAGCTCCGCCAGCGCGGCAAAGCCGTTGGCCGCTTGCTGGCCATTGCCCAGGCGAGTGTTGTTGCCAAACAGTTCGCTACCGTCGTCGATCAGGCCGTTGCCATTGCGGTCCCAGACCAGCAAGCCATCGTCCTTGCCCGCCCAGCCGGTGTTTTCAGCAAAACCATTGCCGTCATGGTCGAAGTGGATACTGGAGCCTTTGCCGACTGTTTCGACGCCATCGCCATCCAGGTCCAGGATCAATGGTGACGCGGTGTTGCCCGAGTCATCGAAAGGGCCTTGAATCGCGTCGGTTTCGTCTTCGTTCCAGGACGGCCAGGGCAGGCCATCGGAGCCGGAAGGGTTGAGCCCCCCGATTTCAAGCGCCTTCCAGACAAAGTTGATGCAGTCATTCAAACCACCGATATAGCTGTAACTAAAACCGTAATCGGACGGGTATTTACCAAACTGCATCATGTCGAAGTATTGGGCATCGGTAATTTCGATCGTCCGAGAGTAGGACGTGCTTTGATACGTCTCACTGTCATTCGTATGAACTTGACCATGGTCGGGGGCATACGGCTTGCCCTCTTTTTTCTCATCCGGTGCATAGCCAAAACTATTGGTATTGCCCCGTCCGTCATTCATGACGTACCACATGTGCCCGGTTTGCGATGTCCCTCCGCCGGATAGCGCGGTCCCTCTGTTTGCAATATTGATCGTTACACTTGCCATGTCCGGACCCTCATGCCAGTGGGCTATTTGAATTAGCCCGCATTGAACGCATCATTGATTGACGACACTCCTTCGTCTGCACCAGGCCCGTAATACTGATACCGTAATACCCCGACACTTACCGAAGACCCGCGCTATCAGGCCAACCACCGTGGGTTTGGCCAGCTAAACCGTACCCACCTACAACAAAAAACGCAGTGAAAACACCCCGCAATACATCAGGGTGTTGCACACTAAAATTTGATTGATCAAAAAACCCAGCAACACCCCACCCGCGGCAATGAGCAGGGCGGCGATCGATGAACTTCCAACCCTGCGCCGTATTTTCCATGCCGCCAACAGCAACCCCAACAGTGCTCCCGGCAGTGAGAACACCTGCCCCAAAATCAACAACCCCTCGACGTGATCCGCAGTCAATGCAACCCACAGATACACAATGAATATGACTGACAAGGCCAGCGCTACGCCGACGAGAAACCCCGGGCGCGGACGAAACAACAGGGCAACAGCAAACGCAACCAGTGAAACCGCAAGATAGTACCCAACAGGCACAAACAACCCGTCACCCGCCACAATCAACAACAGCAGGACGAATACAATCACCAGCAGGAAGCCGGTAATATCTTGCGAACGCGATGTAATCACCTGCCACCTCCTGGCGACTTAACGCTCCGATAAACTTTCATCCACATAGCGCTCCAGCGGGCTGAGGAAATACTCGATGACTTTGCGCTTGTCGGTTTTCACTTCCGCACGCACCGTCATGCCCGGTGACAGGGCCACCTGCGTATCCCCTACTCGTACATGGGTGTCCTTGAGGAAGATACGCACGCTGTACAGCGGCCCGCGTCGCTCATCCTCGATGGCGTCGTTGGACACACTTTCCACCGTGCCATGCAGCACGCCGTACTTGGTGAAGTTGAACGTCTCGACCTTGATCTCGACCGCCTGGCCCGGCCGCACAAAGCCGATGTCCTTGTTCTCCAGCATCGCTTCCACTTCCACCGGCTGGTTGAGCGGCACAATGGCCATCAGCGGTTGCGCTTCGGTGACCACGCCGCCTTCGGTGTGAATCGCCAGTTGTTGCACGGTGCCGTCAACCGGCGCCGTCAAGCGGGTCAAGCGGTTGCGCTGCTCGGCTTTCTTGAGTTCCTGTGAGAGCGCCGCCACTTGCTGGTCGGCCTCATGCAGCAGGTCCAGCAGGGTGCGCCGCGTCTGCGCAATCACGCCTGCCTGGCGCCGCTCCACTTCCTTTTTCGAAGCCAACAGTTCCTGCACCCTCGCCTGCTGTACCAGCAGCTCACGTTCCTGGGCCATGCGCGACTGCTCTTTCTCCATCCAGAAGTGCTTGCCGACAATGGCCCGGTCATACAGGCGTCGATAGTCGGCAGACAACTGCCGGGCAATCGGCAGGCTTTCCTTCAGCGAAGCAACGCTGGCACGCGCAGCCTGGATCTCGGCCATTTGCTGTTCGATCTGCGCATCGCCCTGGTCCAGGGTGGCGCGCAGTTCCTGATACTGGCTCTGCACCCAGCGCTGCGCCGCCACCTGCTGGGCCACCGGCGCATCGGCGATCAACAGCGCCAGCGGGCCGGGCTCGGCATCGTTCTGGATGGCCTCGAGGAATACCTCGGCCCGGGCACTGTCGACCCTGGCCGCCAGCAGGTCGCTGCCCAGGCGCTCGACATCGGCGGCAGTGATATTGGCATCCAGCTCGACCAGTACATCCCCGGCGCGCACCTGCTGGCCATCGCGCACATGAATCGCCTTGACCACCGCAACCTCACTGGGCTGGATGATCTTGGTCTTGCCGCTGGGGATGATCTTGCCGGTCGCCGTGGCCACCACGTCGATCTCGCCGATGCACGCCCAGACCAGCGCCAACGCTAAAAACAGCATGATGGTCCAACTGATGTAGCGAGGTGCCGGGTGCACCGGCTGCTCCTGCAAGGCCAACGCCGCCGGGAGAAACTGTACTTCATGGGCCAGGCGCCGCACCGGCGTCATCGCCTTGCGCTGGGCCCAGGCATGGCGCCATACCTGCCGGTAGCGGCTGAGCAGTTCCCGGCCTGCGCCTGTCCCGCTCATGCGGCACCGCCTTGTTGCAAGCGGTGCAAGCGTGAGTAGTGCCCCGCCTGGTGGGCCAGCAATTCAAGGTGGCTACCCTGCTCGACAATTTGCCCGCGGTCCATCACCACGATGCGATTGGCATCACGCACGGCCGACAACCGATGGGCGATGATGATCACCGTGCGCCCCGAGGCGATGGCCTGCATGTTGTTCTGGATAACCCGCTCGGACTCATAGTCCAGGGCGCTGGTCGCCTCGTCGAAGATCAGGATGCGCGGGTTGCCGATCAGCGCCCGGGCAATAGCGATGCGCTGGCGCTGGCCCCCCGACAACGAGGCGCCATGTTCGCCGACGAGGGTGTCGTAACCCTCGGGCAACTCGAGGATGAACTCATGCGCGCCAGCCATCTTGGCGGCCTCGATGACCGCCTCGATCGGTTGCCCCGGGTCCGCCAGGGCAATGTTTTCGCGAATACTGCGGTGGAACAGCATGTTGTCCTGCAGCACCACGCCGATTTGCCGGCGCAACGACGAGACATCGGCCAGCGCCAGGTCCATGCCGTCCACCAGCACCCGGCCACGCTCGGGGGTAAACAGGCGCTGCAGCAGCCGGGTCAGGGTGCTTTTCCCCGAGCCCGAGCGCCCGACGATGCCGATCACCTCGCCCGGGGCAATCAGCAGGCTGACTCCCCGCAATACCTCGGCACCGTCAGGACGATAGCGGAACTGGACCTGATCGAATTCGATCCGGCCCTGTAGCGGTGGCAAGCTGCTCTGGGTGCTCGACGACACCTCGGTGCGCGCGTTGAGGATATCGCCCAGGCGCTGTACCGAAACCCCCGTCTGCTGGAAGTTGCTCCACAGCTGGGCCAGACGCATGATCGGTTGCGAGACCCGGCCTGCCAGCATGTTGAACGCGATCAACTGCCCGACCGTGAGCTGCCCTTCGATCACCAGCCGCGCCCCCAGCCACAGCGTGGCCACCGTAACCAGCTTGCCGACCAGCGCCACCGATTCGTTGGCCAGCGACGACAGGTTCTGGGTCCGGAAGCCCGCCGCCACGTAGCCGGCCAACTGGTTGTCCCATTTGCGCGTGACCTGCGGCTCGACTGCCATGGACTTCAGGGTATCCACCCCGTTGACCGTCTCGACCAGAAAGGCCTGGTTCTCTGCCCCGCGCGTAAAGCTCTCGTTCAGGCGTGCTCGCAGGGCCGGCGTGATCAACAGCGAAATCAGGAAATACAGCGGCAGCGACAACACCACCACCAGCGTCAGCCAGCCGCTGTAGGCAAACATCACGGCAATGAACACCACCGAGAACAACACATCCAGCAACAGGGTGATTGCGTTGCCCGTCAGGAAGCTGCGGATATGCTCCAGCTCACGCACCCGGGCCACCGAGTCGCCGACCCTGCGGGCCTGGAAATACGCCAAGGGCAGGCTGATCAGGTGGCGAAACAGCCGCGAGCCCAGTTCGACGTCGATGCGGCTCGCCGTGTGGGCAAACACGTAGGTGCGCAAGCCGCTCAACAGGCTTTCAAACACCATGATGCCGAGCAGGCCGACGGCAATCACATCCAGGGTAGACAGCCCGCGATGGACCAGCACCTTGTCCATCACCACCTGGAAAAACAGCGGGGTCAGCAACGCGAAAATCTGCAGCACGAAGGACACCACCAGCACTTCACCGAGCAACTTGCGGTACTTCACCACGGCAGGGATAAACCAGGTGAAATCGAAACGCGACAGTTCACCGGCCAGCGAGGCTTGCGAGCGGATCAGGATCAGCTCACCCGTCCAGCGGGCCGGCAGGGCCTCCAGCTCCAGCACTTCCTGCCGCAATACCTGCGGGTTGTGGATCAGCACCTTGCCCTGGTCCACCCGCGCGATGATGAAGAAGCTGCCATCGACGCCAAAGGCGATTGCCGGCAACGGCGTGTGCACCAAGCGCGTCGCTGTGCTGCGCGCGTAGCGGGCCTTGAGCCCCAGTAGTTGCGCTGCCAACAGCAATTGCGCCTGGTCGAGCGGGCGCCCCTCTTCGGCAAAGGTGTGGGTCAACTGCTCCGCTGACGCCGCGATGTTGTGAAAGCGCGCCAGCATCACCAGGCACATGAGCCCGGTGTCCCTGACGTCTTGCACGCCCGCCTGCTGCTCTTGTGCTTGCATGACCTGTCTCCACCACAACGGCTCACTGGGATGGCGATAGATCGCCCGGGACTTCAGCGTCAAAGGCACCGTGAGCAGACTGAACAGGGGGGAGAGGACATGTTGAATATGGCAGTCCCTTGCCCAGTGTTGCCTTGGTGATGGTGAAGCTCATTCAGAGCTAAGGTTGCCACCTGGACAATGTCAAGGCGCCATCAAGCAAAAAACAATCTGCTGGCAAGCTGCAGTAAAAAGGGATTCTTTTTGCTGGCGATTTAACGTTATAGTATAACGAATCAATTCACTAAGACCCGCCCATGTCCTTGACCTCCGCCCCTCCTTCCACCGTGCAACGCCTGCTCAGCATCGACGCCCTGCGGGGCCTGGTCATCCTGTTCATGCTGCTTGACCACGTGCGCGAAACCTTCTTCCTGCATCGCCAGGTCGGCGACCCGATGGACGTCAGCGCAACGGAGCCGGCGCTGTTCGTCAGCCGCACCCTGGCGCACTTGTGTGCCCCGGTGTTCGTGCTGCTGACTGGCCTTTCGGCCTATTTGTATGGCGAGAAGTACGCAGGCAAGCGTGATGTCTCGGCCTTCCTGTTCAAGCGCGGCCTGGTCCTGGTGCTGCTGGAGTTCACCCTGGTGAATTTCGCCTGGACCTTCCAGCTCCCGCCCTCGGTGATCTACCTGCAGGTGATCTGGGTGATCGGCCTGAGCATGATCGCGCTGTCGGCGCTGGTGTGGTTGCCGCGCCCTCTGCTGCTGGTGCTTGGCGTGGTGATCATCGGTGGGCACAACCTGCTCGACGGCCTGCACTTCCCGGTCGGCTCGGCCATGCACATTCCCTGGGCGGTGTTGCATGACCGCGGCTGGATCGAGTTCTCCGAGCAATTGCGCCTGCGCACCTCCTACCCGCTGTTGCCGTGGATTGGCGTGATTGCCCTGGGTTACGCCCTCGGCCCGTGGTTCGCGCGCAGCGCCGATGCCGCCATACGCCAACGCCACCTGCTGATCGCCGGCCTGGCCGCCTTGACCGGCTTCCTGGTGCTGCGCTTGCTCAATGGCTACGGCGAAGCCCATTGGGTGATCGGTGAAACCACCACGCAGACCCTGATGAGCTTCTTCAACATCACCAAATACCCACCGTCGCTGCTGTTCCTCGCCTCCACCCTGGGTGCCGGCCTGTTGTTGCTGCGCGCCTTTGAACGGGTGCAGCACAGCCGCTGGATCGTTGCCCTCAGCGTGTTTGGCTCGGCACCGATGTTCTTCTACCTGCTGCACCTGTATGTGCTCAAGGTGTTCTACCTGATCGCGGTGGCCGCCTTCGGCCTGAACCAGGGCAAGTACTTCGGCTTCGATGGCATCTGGGCGGTGTGGCTGGTGGCGGTTCTGCTGTCGCTGGCGCTCTACCTGCCGGTGCGCTGGTTCGCTGAGCTCAAGGCCCGACGTCGGGATATCGCCTGGCTGAAATACTTTTAAGATCGCCTTGGAAGCTCTGATGAAACGCCTTGCCGCCCACCGGATTTCACCCACCCGCTCTGCCCTGCTGCTGGCACTGGCGAGCCCCGCTTCCCTGGCGCTCGCTGGTTCCGACCAGGCGTCGGCCAAGGGTTTTATCGAAGACAGCAGTTGGAGCGTGCTCAACCGCACCGTCTACGACAACCGCGAGTACCGCCACGGGGCGCGCAGCAACGGCGCGCGCAACGCCGGCAAACCACGGGCCGAGCGCAATGGCTATGCCGAGGAATGGGGGTATGGCCTGATGGGCAGCCTGCAGTCAGGTTTTACCCAGGGGCTGATCGGTGTCGGCGTCGATGCGCATGCCTACCTCGGGGTGAAGCTGGACAGCGGCGGCGGTCGGGCTGGCAAGGCCCGCCTGCTCGGCGTGGATAATGACGGCCACCCGAAAGATGAGTACAGCCGGGGTGGCGCGGCGCTCAAGCTGCGCCTGTCCTCGACGGTGCTGTCCTATGGTGAGCAACGGGTCAAGACCCCGGTGTTCAGTTCCTCTGACAGCCGGCTGCTGCCAGAGACGGCCACCGGTTGGTTTCTCACCAGCCAGGAGTTCGCGGGTTTGAAGTGGGTGGGCGGGCATTTCACCGAGAGCACCGACCGCAACGCCAGCAGCCATGACCAGGGCTTCGTGGTCAACTATTCCAATGCCAGCAAGGGTGACAGTTTCGACCTTGCCGGGGTGGTCTTCAGCGGCCTGCCGAACTTCACGGCCAGCCTCTACACCTCCCGCTACGAGGACACCTGGCAGCAACATTACCTGGGGGCGACGTTCAGGCAACCGATCGATGCCCATCGCGCGCTGAGCCTGAACCTCAACCTGTACCGCACCACCGATCAGGGCAAGGCTTTGTCCGGGCGCATCGACAACACCACCTGGAGCCTGCTGTCGACCTACACCCAGGGTGCACACAGTTTCAGCCTTGGCTACCAGCACGTGGATGGCGACACGCCGTTCGACTATGTGACACGTGGCGCGATCTTCATAAGCAACGCTGTGCAGCTGTCTGATTTCAACGCGCCGAACGAGCGCTCCTGGCAGGCCCGCTATGACCTGGACCTGGCGCAATGGGGGGTGCCGGGGTTGGCATTGAGTGCTGCGTATGTGCGCGGCAGCCAGATTGATGGCAGGCATGTCGACCCGCGCGGTGGCTATGCCTATCTGGGCTATGGCAAGGGTGGCAAACACTGGGAGCGCGACCTGGAAGCTCGCTACGTGGTGCAAAGCGGTGCGGCCAAGGGCATGGCGGTTTCGCTGCGGCACAATGTGCATCGGGGCAATGCCGCGCAGGCTGAACTGGATGCCGATCAGTTGCGCCTGGCGGTGGAGTACCCGCTTACAGGGCGGTTTTGACCATCCAGGGCATGCCCTGCGGCAGTGGGCTGTATCTCTGTGATTGTCCCCGGCTTCATTTCGGAAGGCTTGCCGAGACCATTGTGGGAGCGGGCCTTGTCCCGCGATCTGGCGCGAAGCGGCAGCAAAACCAGAAGGTAGTGTTCAGCATCATTTCAGACAGCCACGGCCCGCCCAGCTAGTACATCTGTGCTAATCGACCCTGCGCCCACTCGACGATATAGTCCTTGGCAAGCACCTCACGTCATCCAGCGCCGCCTTTTTGCAGCGTCGGGAACGGCTGTGCCGAAAAAACCAGAACACCACCGGGAACCAGTGCCATGGAATTGCAAACCCCCTTCAGGAACATTGCCCTTTTCACCCTGCTCGCCGCCACTCTCGCCGGCTGCCAGACCAACAAACCCAACGAAGCCTCACTGAAGAACCGCGCCGAAATCACCCTGGGCGAGCCGATCTCGCGGGTCTCCAACGTCCGCAGTGACAACTCCACCACCTACTTCACCGCCTCCGCCGCCTCCGGCGAGTACTCGTGCGAGTCGCCCAGCGGCCCGATGTTCGCCTTCGCCTCCATGGGCATCATCGACCCCGGCGCATTCTGCTCGGAGAAAGGCAAAGGCTCCCCGTCCATGCTGCCCTTCAAGCGCTAGGACTCACCCCAGCCACCTGCGCCAGCACGGCTGACTGGCGCAGGGCACGCAAGGTCGCGCGCAGCTCCGTCGGGCGTACCGGCTTGGACAGGATGGCAATATTGCGGTCGTGCAAGGCCGCCTGGATTTTCTCGACATCGTGCCCGGTCAGGATCAACGCCGGCACCGCCCAGCCACGCTGCTCGCGCAGCGCATCAATGCACTCGATGCCGGTGGCATCCGTGCCCAGGTCGTAGTCGGCGACGATGATCTCGCAATCGCTGCTCAGCCCTTGCGCCGACCATTCGGCCTGCACCTCACATCCCCAACGCTCAAGCAGCGCCGAGGTCGCCAGCAATACGTTGCGATCATCCTCCACCAGGCACACTTTCAGCCCCGTCAGCAGCCCGGCCTGGACCGGGTCATGCCGGGCAGACGGCACTTGCGCGGCCACCCGCACCAGCCCCGCCAACTCCACGCTGGTGCCATGCCCAGGCCGCGAGCGCAGGCTCACCGGCATGTCGATCAACTGGCCCAGGCGGCGCACGATCGACAGGCCAAGACCGACCCCCTCGACATCCTTGTCTCGCACCTCGCGCACCCGGTAGAACTCCTCGAACACCTTGGGCAGATGCTGCGCAGCAATGCCGCGTCCTCGATCACAAATCACGATTGCCAGCCCCTCGCCACGCCTGCGCACGCCGATCAGAACCGGTCGTTGCGCCGCGTACTTGAAGCAATTGGACAGCACGTTCTGCACCATGGTGGTCAACAGCGCCGGGTCAACGCTGACCCACTGCGCGCAAGGCCGGACCCGTAGCTCGACACCCGCCCAGCGCGCCGCTTCGCTGTTCTGCCGGGCCAGCTCCTGCAACCAGTTGCCCAGGTGCAAAGGCTGCGGCCTGGGCAGCAGCCGGCCGTTGTCGAGGGTGTACAGGTCGAGGATCGAGCGGAACAGCTGCGAGACGTTGAGCAGCGAACGGTCGATATTGTCGACCAGTCGCCGCTCCTCCTCGCCCAGGCGCGACTCACGCAGACAGGCGGTGAACAGGCCGATGGAGTGGATCGGCTGGCGCAGGTCATGGCTGGCTTGGGCGAGAAACCGCGACTTCTCCTGGTTGGCAGCTATCGCCTGCTCCGACGCCTTGCGCGTGCGCTCCAGCAGCAGGTGCGCGTACAGCGGGATGACCGTGCTGGTGATCATCAGCATCAGCACCATGAAGGGCTGCGCCTGCCAGTAAGGCGTCAGTTGATAGACGATGGCCAACGCCACCAGCGCCAGCAGCGTGGCCACGGCCAGGTAGCGCGAGCCGTAGCGCATGCCGTTGCCCAGGTTGACCCAGACCATCACCGCATACAGCGGCAACGCAGCCTCGCCGCCCATCACCAGGCCGAACGAGGTGCCGGTGTAGTCATGGACCATACTGAACACTCGCCGCAGCGGGTAATGCCCGGGCCAGCGCACAATCGCCAGGCGCAGCAGGATCGACGCCAACAAGAACAGGCTGATATAGACGATGACCGGCAAGTAGACATCGACCGAACGCCCCGGCAGCAAGCCGACCAGCGAGACATAGCCCAGGGCAATCGCGGCGACGATGATGCGCAGGTTGGCCTGGGCCAGCTCGGTGTTTTTCTCGAACTTCATGGGGAACATCCTTGTGCGGTAATCGTCATATCCAGCACACGCAACAGGCAGCCACTGGGCCCGCTTGGTACAGTGGCCTGTCTTACACGTCATGACCCATGGAGGGTCAAACCATGGCATGCCGGATCATCATAGCCGACGACCACCCGTTGTTCCGCGAAGGCCTGCTGCGCAATGTGCAGCGGTTGCTGCCCGCTGCCCATATCGAGGAAGCCGGTGACCTGGACTCGGTACTCGCCCTGCTTGAAGGCCACGAGGTGCCGGACACGCTGATCCTCGACCTGCGCTTTCCCGGCCTGACCGGCATGAGCCAATTGGTCGCCTTGCGCGAGCGCCTGCCGCGCACCACCTTGATCGTGGTGTCGATGGTCGATGACCCGGAGCTGATCAGCCAGGTGATGGCCGCAGGCTTCGATGGCTTTATCGGCAAGAACATCGCCCCCGAGGAAATTGGCCAGGCGATCCTGGCTATCCGCGAAGGTGAAGTGCTGGTGCGCTACGAGCCCTCCGGGCTGCTACCGCTCGACCCGCTGCCGGCAGCCCTGACTACCCGTCAGCTGGAAGTACTGCGCCTGATTGCCCAGGGCAAATCCAACAAGGAAATCGCCCGCGCGCTGGATATCTCGCCGTTTACCGTGCGCATTCATGTGAGTTCACTGCTGCGCGCACTGAACGTGCCTTCCCGCACCGCAGCGGCGGTGAAGTACTCCGCAGCACTGTAAGGCCGCAACAGCGCCCACGGGCCTGCCTCCATCGCCAGAAGACAGATAACGCAAAAGCCCCGGGGTTTGATCCCCAGGGCTCTTTCGACTACCAGCGAAGGTCAGACTTGACGCTGGTGCTTGTCGATCTGCTCGTGACGCTCCTGCGCTTCGATGCAGTACTTGGTGGTCGGGCTGATCAGCAGGCGCTTCAGGCCAATCGGCTCACCACTGTCATCGCACCAGCCGAAGCTGTCATCAGAGATACGGCCCAGAGCCATTTCCAACTGAGGCAGCAGACGCTGATCGCGATCGATCACGTTCACCAGCCAGTGGCGCTCTTCTTCAACCGAGGCGGCATCGGCAGGATCGGCAGGCGTGTCCAGGCTCTCGATGGCTACACGGCTTTGCTCGATACGCTCCTGGGTCTCGATCTTCATCGCCTGCAACAGCGCGGTGAAGAAGGCCAGCTGCTCGGCGTTCATGTAGTCATCGGCCGGCATGGCCAGCAACTTTTCCTTTGTCATTGATTTCTCTATAAAAAATACGTGCATTTGGGCGAATCGGGTGCAACCGGTGAATACTTCACCGCTCGCGGAATTCTTCAAGCACCAGTTGGCACTCTATTTACAGGGGGCGGCAGTCTACGGCCGAGATTCGCACTGGGCAACAGAAATGACAGGGGTTTTGTCCGAAAAAGCCCTTTTGCCCGGGACAATCCAGGTAAAAACCCCTGCCAACTGGCAACTCGCCACTGATTTTCAAGGGTTTTGCGGGTCAGCCAAGGCCTGTTCGAACATCCACCACAGGGCCTGCAGGCGTCGTGTGTAGGCCTCGTTGCCGGCGTAAATCAGCTCGACGCTCAGGCTGTCGACGATGCCCAGGTAGGCATCTACATAAAGGTCGCGCCGGGCGCTGTCGATGCTGCGCCCGTCCAGCGCCTGATTGAACAATGCGCCAAGGCGCGCCAGATACCCCTCGAAGCCGGCCGAAATCATCGGTCGCAAGGGCGCTGGCGGAAAGAACGCCGAGCGCAGCAAAAAGCGCAGGTGCGCCGAGCCCTGGTAGCGCTCACCCAGGCTGTGGCTGTAACAGGCACCCGGCACGCCTGCCGGGGCCTGGGCAAAACACTGCTCGACGTACAACCGTTCGGCCGCGACGGCGCGCTCGAAGACAGCCTCGAACAAATCGTCCTTACTGCTGAAATGGGCATACAGCGACGGCTTGCGCAGCCCCGCCGCCACGGCGATATCGTTGAGCGACGCGGCGTCATAGCCGGACGCGGCAAATTGCTCGACCGCAATCGCGCAGATTTTTTCTGCCGAGGGCGACAGGGTTCTCATGCAGCAGTCTCCACGGGCCGGCTCGATCAGTGATCGGCCAGGCTGTTCAATTCAATCGGCAGGCCGCGAGTGCTCGCCCGTACCAGCACGGCCACCACCATGGCAGACAGCGCCAGCAAGATGGCCCAGTAGCCACTGCCCAACGGCGCAATGATGCCCGACAACGGCGTGGCGAGCGACGAAATGCTCATCTGCAAGGCCCCCAGCAGGGCCGCCGTCGAACCCAGCGCGCGGCTCTGCGAGCCCATCACCAGCGCCATCAGGGCCGCCTCCGCAATGCCCAGGCCGAACATTGCCACGAACATGCCGGCGACAATGCCGGCCAACCCTGCCGAGGTCAGCGCGCCGAGCAGCACCAGCAACGCCCCCAGCACCATGCAGCCAGCGCCCCACTGCGCCAGGCGTGCCAGGCCCTTGCGTGCAACCAGGCGGCCAGCGCTGAACGCACCGAGCAGCACGGCCACGCCCGTGGCGCCGAAGAGCAGGCCGAAGGCCTTTACCGACAGGCCGAAGTGGCTTTGGTAAACGTACGCCGCGCCGGCAATGTAGGCGAACAGGAAGAAGAACACCGCCGACAGGGCCAGCGCCGGACGCAGGAAGTTGGCGTCGCGGGCAATGCGCAGGTAAGTGCTCAATACATTGACCTGCGACCAGGCCAGACGCTTGTCTGCAGGCAGGGTCTCCTTGAGCACCCAGGTGGCATTAAGTAGCACCAGGGCACCGAGTGCGGCCAGGGTCAGCATGATCGCGCGCCAGCCATACCCGGCACCGATAATGCCGCCCAACGCCGGCGCAATCACCGGCGACAGGCCGATGATCGTCATCAGCAAGGCGAATATCTGCGCCGCGCGGGCGCCTTCGGCGACGTCGCGGACCATGCTCATGATCACCACGAGGGTCAGTGCACTGCCCAGGCCCTGGATAAAGCGCGCAATCAGCAAGGCATCGAGGCTGTCGGCGCGGGCGGCCAGCAGCGAACTCAGCACGAACACCAGCAAACCGACGAGCAATGGCCGCCGTCGGCCCAACACATCCACCACCGGGCCGAACAGCAACTGCCCTGCCCCAAGCGCCAGCAGGAACACCGTCAGGGTCAGTTGTACCCCGGCATACGAGGTGCCGTACTCCAGCGCAATGCTCGGCATGCTGGCCAGGTACATGTCGATGGCCGAGGGGCCCAGGGCACCGATCAGGGCCAGGGCAATGGCGAATTTCAGCGGCGGTGCAGGTGTTGCTGACGGGGTGTTCATGGTCTCGCATCCGGAAAAGGCTCAGCACCTGGAAAGCTGTGCAATTATTCGCCTACCGACCGGTAGGCTCCCAGGCCGAGCGAGACTAACCGGCGCATTGCGCAGGGTCAAGTATGCGAAGGAATCGGGGGCACGACGGGTGTCGCGCCCCGCAGAGGCATCAGGCGTTGGCGTGGGCCTGTTGCTTGAGGCGTTCGGTGTCGACGCGCACGAACACCGAGTCGGCGGTGACGGTCAGGACATCACCGGCCCAGACTTCGCAGATCACCCGGCTCTTGCGCCCGACCTCGCCTTCGACGCGTGCCTTGAGCACCAGCTCGACACCCATCGGGGTGGGCTTGAGGTAGGTCAGGCCAAGTTGCCCGGTGACGCAGTCGATACGTGGCAGGCTGCCCGGCTCGCGGCCTTCGGCGCGGTAGTGGTAGGCCATCGCGGTCCAGTTGGAATGGCAGTCCACCAGCATGGCCAACAGGCCGCCGTAGACCAGCCCGGGCCAACCGATGAATTCGCCGCCGGGCTCGTGTTTGCACACCACGTGGATGCCGTCGTCATCCCAGTGGCTTTTCAGGTGCAGGCCGTTTGGGTGGGCCGTGCCGCAGCCGTAGCAGACGCCTTGCGGCGCGGCGAGGTCCTGGAGAGAAAGCGATTCGCAGCTCATAGATATCCTTATTTTTTCTTATGGGTACTGTGTTGAACTTCAATATCACACCGACCTTGGTGGGAGCCGGCCTTGCCGGCGATAGGGCCCACCAGATCAACCGGGAATCTTCAACCCGCGCTCAACCGCCGGGCGCGCCAGAAACACTGCCAGCACCCGCTGCACATTGGCAAAATCCTTGAGCCCCACCAACTCCCCGGCCTCATAGAACCCGGCCAGGTTGCGCACCCACGGGAAGGTCGCGATATCGGCAATGCCGTACTCGTCCATGATCCACTTACGTCCTGCCAGGCGCGTGTCCAGCACCGTGAGCAAGCGCCGCGACTCGTCTACATAACGCTGCAACGGTCGCTTGTCTGCATATTCCTTGCCGGCGAACTTGTGGAAAAAGCCCACCTGCCCGAACATAGGCCCGATGCCGCCCATCTGGAACATCAGCCACTGGATCGTCTCGTAGCGCGCGGCCGGGTCCTTGGCGAGCAACTGCCCGCTTTTCTCCGCCAGGTACAACAGGATCGCCCCCGACTCGAACAACGCCAGCGGCTTGCCACCCGGCCCGTTCGGGTCGAGGATCGCCGGGATCTTGTTGTTCGCGCTCAGCGAGATGAACTCAGGCGTCAGTTGCTCCTGCGCGGCGAAATCCACCTTGTGCACTTCATACGGCAGGCCGATCTCTTCAAGCATGATCGACACCTTGACCCCGTTCGGCGTCGGCAACGAATACAACTGCAACCGCTCAGGGTGCTGCGCAGGCCATTTGCGGGTAATCGGGAACGCGGAAAGGTCGGTCATGAACGGGCTTCTTGGCTAGTCACGGAGCCGTTACTCTAGCGCTTTTCGCCACGCACCAGCACCCCGTCCATAGGCAATGCTGGCGTGCAGGTGCATGGCGCCGCCCGCGACGAACCGTTATGTTAGCGGTCACTTTCGCAGGATGCCGACCGCCCGATGAAGATCATTCGCAGTGCCAGCTTCACCGCCGAGCGCGCCTGGGGCGCCCTGGACATCGCCAACATGAATGGCATCACCACCCGCCTGCACTGGACCGACCAGCCGTACAAATGGCACATCAACGATGGCCAGGAAGTATTCGTGGTGCTCGATGGCGAGGTGGACATGCACTATCGCGAAAACGGCGTCGAGCAGTCGACGCTGTTGCAGGTGGGCGACATCTTCCATGCCGAGGTCGGCACCGAACACGTTGCCCACCCACGCGGCGCCGCGCGGGTACTGGTGATCGAGACCGAAGGCAGCGTCTGACCCCTAGCGGCGCCGAAACAACGGGCGCGGCTCGATCACCGAACGCCCATACACCACGCTCATGCCGCTGAGCCCCTTGAGCGCATCAGCCGCCGACTTGTCCTCACGCACCGCAAAACTGTCGAAGCCACACTGGCGCATATGGCTGAGCTGGTCGCGCAATACATCGCCAATCGCCCGCAGCTCACCCTGCCAGCCGAGTCGGGTACGCAGCAGATAGGCCTGGCTGTATCCACGCCCATCGCGAAAGCTGGGAAAGTCGATGGCGATCAGCGCCAGCACGCCCAACCACGGCTGCAGCGACTCGACATCGTCGTCCGGCCCCAGCCATACCCCATTGCTCGCGCCGGGTTGCGCCAGCCACTGCGCCAGAGGTAACACCTGCAAGCGTGCCGGCAGGTCTGCCTGCACCTCACGCACCAGTTGCCAACCGTCACTCTCCAGCAGCCGCGCCTGGCCTTGGTGCAACCCGATCATATTGCGCATGGTTCCACCTCCGGGGCGCGGGCATACACCCGCTCCTTGAACGGCTCCAGCCCGACCCGCTGCACGGTCTGCACGAACGGCTCGTCCAGTTCCCGGTAGGCGCAGTAGGTGGCGACGATCTGCTCGATCACACGGGGTATTTCCTCGGCACTGAACGACGGCCCGATCACCTTGCCCAGGGCACTGTTCTTGCCCTGCGAACCGCCCAGGGTCACCTGGTACCACTCGCTGCCGTTCTTATCCACGCCCAGGATGCCGATGTTGCCGATATGGTGATGACCGCAAGCATTGATGCAGCCGGAAATATTCAGGCTCAGCTCGCCCAGGTCGTGGATGAAGTCCAGGTCCTCGAAGCGCTGCTGGATGGCATGGGTGATCGGGATCGACTTGGCATTGGCCAGCGCGCAGAAGTCGCCCCCCGGGCAGGCGATGATATCGGTCAGCAAGCCGATGTTGGCATTGCCCAGGTCCTGCTCGCAGGCCAGCCGCCATAGCGCATGCAGGTCGCGCTTGCGCACGTCGGGGAGGATCAGGTTCTGTTCGTGGGCGATGCGAATCTCGCCAAAGCCGAACTGCTCGGACCAGTCCGCCACCGCCTCCATCTGCTCGGCAGTCAGGTCACCCGGCGGCGCCGACGGGCCGGGCTTGGTCGACAGGATCGCGCTGGCGTAGCCCGGCACCTTGTGCGGGTGCACGTTGCGCGAAGCCCAGCGGGCGAAGGCGCGGTCCATGGTCAGGTGGCTGCCGTACTCCAGCTCATCGTCGCCCTGCCCCTGGTACGCCGGCGGCTCGAAGCCTTCGGCGACGCGGCGGAACTCGTCTTCGGTCAGTTGCGCCGGGCCATCCTTGATGTGCTGCCATTCCTGTTCCACTTCGCGGGCGAAGGCCTCGATGCCCAACGCCTTGACCAGGATCTTGATTCGCGCCTTGTACTTGTTGTCGCGTCGCCCGTGGCGGTTGTAAACCCGCAGGATCGCCTCGACATACGACAACAGGTGCTGCCAGGGCAGCCCCTGGCGGATCATCTGGCCAAGAATCGGCGTGCGCCCCAGCCCGCCGCCGACCATCACCCGCAGGCACATCTGGCCGTAGCCATCGCGGTACAGGTACAGGCCGATGTCATGCATCATGATCGCCGCGCGGTCCTCGCGGGCCGAGCAGATGGCGATCTTGAACTTGCGCGGCAGGAACAGGAACTCCGGGTTGATCGTCGACCACTGGCGCAGGATCTCGGCCAGCGGCCGTGGGTCGATCAGCTCATCGGCGGCAACCCCGGCAAAGGCTTCGGTGGTGATGTTGCGCACGCAGTTGCCGGAGGTCTGGATGGCATGCATGTCCACCTCGGCCAGGTGCTGGAGGATGTCCGGCACCTGCTCCAGCTCGATCCAGTTGAACTGGATGTTCTGCCGGGTGGTGAAATGGCCGTAGCCTCGGTCGTAGTCGCGGGCGATACGCGCCAGGGTGCGCATCTGCCGGGCACCGAGGGTGCCGTAGGGAATCGCCACGCGCAGCATGTAGGCATGCTTTTGCATGTACAGGCCGTTTTGCAGGCGTAGCGGCAAAAACTCCTCTTCGCTCAGCTCACCTGCTTGAAAACGTTCCACCTGGTCGCGGAACTGCGCCACGCGCTCAAACACCAGCGCACGGTCGTACTCGTCATACTGATACATGGTCGGACCTCATCATCAAGGCCGCTACTATGGCGTTCGGGTGTACTGGGTTACAGATTCAGGTTGGCGGGATTACTACGTATCAGAAGCCCCGCCAGCCCCCAGTAGCTGGCTCAGTACAGCGCGCAACTTGCCCGGCTTTACCGGTTTGTTGAGCAGTGGCGCGCCCAGGCGCTGCATGGCTCGCAGGCTCTGATCGCTGCGGTCGGCGGTGATCATCACCACCGGAATGCGCGTGGCGAAATGCTTGCGCAGGTCGCGCACTACCTCGCAACCGGTAACCCCATGATCGAGGTGGAAATCGGCCAGGATCAGCTCCGGCGCCTGCCCTTGCAGCACCTGCAAGGCCGTCTCGCGGTCGGTCGCGGTGAGCACCTCGCAGCCCCACTGGGTGAGCAACGCGGCCATGCTTTGCAGGATACTCAGCTCGTTGTCGAGCACCAGCAGGCGCCGGCCCGGCAATGGGTCGCCAATGCCCGGTTGCGCCACGCCAACGTGTGCCGGTGGGCTGATCTGCTCGGCCGACAGCGGCACATCGATGCTGAACACCGAGCCCCGTCCCGGCCAGGAACGCACCGTCACCCGGCAATCGAGGATCCGCGCGATCCGTTCGACGATCGCCAGCCCAAGGCCCACGCCCTTGCGGTCGGCGGCGCGGCCGACGTCCAGCTGGTTGAACTCCAGAAAGATCGCCTCGATGCGTTCTGGCGCAATGCCGCGCCCAGTGTCCCAGACTTCCAGGCGCAGGTGCTGGCCGCGTCGTCGCGCGCCCAGCAACACGCGGCCCTGCTCGGTGTAGCGGCAGGCATTGCTGAGGAAGTTGCGCAGGATGCGCGTCAGCAGGCGCAGGTCGGTGCGAATGGTCTGCGCCCCGCCGCGCACCTGCAGGCCAAGGCCCGCCGCTTCGGCCACCGGCTGGAACTCCGAGGCCAGCGGCGCCAGCAGCTCCTCCAGGCGATACAGGTCCAGGTCCGGCTTGATCGCGGCCTGGTCGAGGCGGGAGATGTCCAGCAGGTCGGTGAGCAGGTCTTCGGCGCCTTCCAGCGCCTGGTGCGCACGCTCCACCAGCAGTTGCTCCGGCGCGGCGATCTGCCGCTCGCGCAGGGTCGAAATCAGCAGGCGCGCGGCGTTGAGCGGTTGCAGCAGGTCATGACTGGCGGCGGCCAGGTATTTGTCCTTGCTGCGGTTGGCGGCCTCGGCGGCATCGCGGGCCTCGATCAATTGATTGGTGCGCTCGGTGACGCGACGCTCCAGGTCGTCATTGAGTTGCAGCAGGCGCTCCTGGGCCAGCTTGCGCTCGGTGATGTCGGCGACAAAACCTTCGACCACGCCCTCTTCATCCGGGCGCAGCAGCAGGTTCATCAACACGTCGATGCAGGTGCCATCACGGCGGCGCAGCTGCGTCTCGTAGCCGAGCAAAGACTGCTCGCGCTGCAAGGCCTGGATGATATCGCGCAGCTCAGCCGGGCCACCGACGAACAGGTGCTCGGCAAGGTCGCCTCGCGCCAGCAGCAATGCCTGCGGATCGCTGTAGCCCAGCATCCGCGCCAGCGCCGGGTTGGCGCCACGCAGGCCATCTTCCAGGCTGGCCTGGAGAATGCCGTGGACCGCGTGTTCGAACAGCCAGGTGTAGCGTTTGCGTTCGGTTTCCAGCTCGTCCAGGCGGACCGCCAGTTCCGGGTAGTGGCTCTTGCGTACGGTGTGGTTGCTCAGCCCCAGCAACCCGGCCAGCGCGTCGGCTGCCGGCTCAGAGGGCCTCGCCATAGACCACCTCGACATCACGCTGGTTGGAGGTGCGCGGGTTGGTGAGGATGCACGGGTCGCCCATCGCGTGCTGCGACAGGAAGGGAATGTCGCTGCTGTTCACACCGTGCAGGCCGAGGGTTTCATGGAAGCCCACGGCCTGCTTGAGGGCGATCAGGTGTTCCACCAGGCGTTGGCGGATCTGGTTGTGGTTCAGGCCACGGCAATCAATGCCCAGGGTTTGCGCGATCACCTTGAAGCGATCCGGTGCAGCGCTGTAGTTGAACGCCACCACATGCTCGACCAGCACCGCGTTGCACAACCCATGCGGCAAGTCGAGAAAGCCGCCCAGGCTGTGCGACATCGCATGCACCGCACCGAGGATCGCATTGGAAAACGCCAGCCCCGCCTGCATGCTGCCGAGCATGATGCTTTCGCGCAGGGCGATATCGCCAGGGTTGGTGATCATCTGCACCAGGTTGCCGTTGATCAGGCGCATGGCTTCCAGCGCATGCGGGTCGGTCAGCGGGCCATGGCCGGTGGAAACGAACGCCTCGATGGCGTGCACCAGCGCGTCAATGCCGGTACAAGCCGAGAGGAACGGGTCCATGCTCAGCGTGGTTTCTGGATCAATCAACGACACATCGGGCACCACCGCCTTGCTGACGATGGAGAACTTCATGCGCTCCTGCTGGTTGGAGATGATCACGAACTGCGAGACGTCCGCCGAGGTGCCGGCGGTGGTCGGGATCAGGATCAGCGGCGGGCTGGGCACGCGGATGGTGTCGACGCCTTCGAACTCGAGAATGTGCCGGCCATGGGCGACCACGATGCCGATGCCTTTGGCGCAGTCCATCGGGCTGCCGCCGCCGACTGCGACGATCACGTCGCACTGCTCGCTGCGGTAGCGCTCGGCGCCAGACATCACTTCTTCGACGCGGGGGTTGGGTGAGACGTCGCTGTACAGGCAGTAGTCGATGCCCTGCCCTTGCAGGCTGGCTTCGATGTCGGCCACCCAGCCAGCGGCGATCACCCCGGGGTCGCTGACCAGCAGCACCTTGCGCGCGCCGAAAGTTCTCGCGTAGTTGGCAACATGGTGCCGGCAACCGGCGCCGAAGATGATTTCCGGGGAGACGAACTTGCGCAACTGGCTGAGGTTCGGGCTCATGGGCGGGTCTTCTTGTTCTTTTTAGGGGTGCGGCCAGACTAATGCATTGCCTCACAAATGCCTAAAGGCATCGCGGGACCAGCCCGCTCCCACAGGAAGGGCGCAGTGCAGGTCGAGCGATGCCTTTTCAAGCAGAGGGATCAGCGGTTGGCGAAGTACATCGTTACTTCAAAGCCAATACGCAGGTCAGTGAACGCAGGTTTTTGCCACATAGGTCCATCCTCTTCTGGCACCACAGGATTGCGGTGCCCTATTAATACACCGTTGGCGACACAGGTCGAATGCTACTTTGGAACCACTCAGAAGAAGCCCAGCGGATGAATGTCGTAGCTCACCAGCAAGTTCTTGGTCTGCTGGTAATGGTTGAGCATCATCTTGTGGGTTTCACGGCCGACCCCCGACTTCTTGTAGCCACCAAACGCCGCATGCGCCGGGTACAGGTGATAACAGTTGGTCCACACCCGTCCCGCCTGGATGCCACGGCCCATGCGGTAGGCGCGATTGATGTCGCGGGTCCACACCCCGGCGCCCAGGCCGAACTCGGTGTCGTTGGCAATCGCCAGCGCTTCAGCCTCGTCCTTGAAGGTGGTCACACCGACCACCGGGCCAAAGATCTCCTCCTGGAACACACGCATGCCGTTGTGCCCCTTGAGCAGGGTCGGCTGGATGTAATAGCCGCCGGACAAATCGCCTGCCAGGCGCTCGCTGGCCCCACCGGTGAGCACCTGGGCACCCTCCTCGCGGGCGATCTGCAGGTAGGAAAGGATCTTCTCGTACTGCTGCTCGGAAGCCTGGGCCCCGACCATGGTCTCGGTGTCCAGCGGGTCGCCACGCTTGATCTGGCCGATCTTGCGGATCACTGCCGCCATGAACGGCTCGTAGATCGATTCCTGTACCAGGGCGCGCGAGGGGCAGGTGCACACCTCGCCTTGGTTGAAGAACGCCAGCACCAGGCCTTCGGCGGCCTTCTCGATGAACTCGGGCTCGGCCTGCATGATGTCTTCGAAGAAGATGTTCGGCGACTTGCCGCCCAGCTCCACGGTCGACGGAATGATGTTCTCGGCCGCGCACTTCATGATGTGCGAACCCACCGGGGTCGAGCCGGTGAAGGCGATCTTGGCGATACGCTTGCTGGTCGCCAGGGCCTCGCCCGCTTCGCGGCCAAAGCCTTGCACGATGTTCAGCACGCCCGGCGGCAGCAGGTCGCCCACCAGCTCGGCGAACACCGTGATCGACAACGGCGTCTGCTCGGCCGGCTTGAGTACCACGCAGTTGCCGGCGGCCAGCGCCGGGGCCAGTTTCCACGCGGCCATCAACAGCGGGAAGTTCCACGGGATGATCTGCCCGACCACACCCAGAGGCTCATGGAAATGGTAAGCCGCAGTGTTGCCGTCGATCTCGGCGGCGCTGCCTTCCTGGGCCCGGATGCACCCGGCAAAGTAGCGGAAGTGGTCGGCGGCCAATGGCACGTCGGCATTCAGGGTTTCGCGAATGGCCTTGCCGTTGTCCCAGGTTTCGCTGATGGCCAGGGTTTCCAGGTGGGCTTCGATGCGGTCGGCGATCTTCAGCAGGATGCGCGAACGCTCCTGCACCGAGGTACGCCCCCAGGCGCCGGCGGCGGCATGCGCGGCGTCCAGTGCACGCTCGATGTCGGCGGCGCTGGAGCGCGGGAATTCGGCAATCAGTTGGCCGTTGACCGGGGAGCTGTTGCTGAAGTATTCGCCGCCCAGCGGGGCGACGAATTCACCGCCAATGTAGTTGCCATAGCGCGGTTTGAAACTGACAAGGGCGTCCGGCGAACCGGGAGCTGCATAGATCATGATGGGGCCTCTGCTGGTCCGGGCCTGACGTAACGACAGGCGATGCAGCGAGCTTAATCAGGCCGGAGCAGAGGACGAATGGTCCATTGGCAGGCAGTGCCTTGTCTTTTGGTAGTAGGCCTGTGCGCTGTGGCCGCTGCCAACAGGCTGCGCTGTAGCCGCTGCCGACAGGCTGCGCTGGAGTCCGCAAGGGCTCCCCAAAAGGGCGGCGCCCGCGTTGCAGGCGAGCGCAGCCTGCCGGCAGCGGCTACACCAGGTCGAGGAACAGTTTCGCGGCGCTCGCCTTGTCGATCCGGCTGCGGTACACCTCGATCACCTTCTGGTTGTCCTTCTCGCCACTGAGCCGATACTGCCCGGCATCAAAACGCTGCTCCCGGGTTTTCAGGTGCGCGACCACAAAGTCAGTGTCGGCCGCCTGCAGGCTGGCGTAGTGAAAGTGTGCATACCACAGGGGCTGCATGGCCTGGTCACGCACCACATATTCCTGCAGGTAATCCACCGAATACCCCTTGCGCGGCCGGCTGGCCTTGCGCGCCTCCAGCCGCGCGATGCTCACCTGCCCCTGGGCCTTGAGGTAGGCCACCCGCCCGACAGTCGGCGGCTGGGCCTTGATCATCTCGATACGCAAGGTGCGCCCCGCCTCGCGCATCTGTCGGGCCATGTCGCTCAAGGCCTTGGCCTGGACGGCGGCATCCTGGCCACCGGAAAGGCTGTCGGTGGCGTTGCTGCGGGTCAGCGCCTGCTCGATCTGCAAGCTCAGGGCGTCCAGCGGGCGGGCCCGCTGGGTGAGGATTTCCTCCATCTCCACCGGCACGCTGGCGGTACGCGCCTGCGCCCTGGCGCGCTGCAGGTGACGCGGCGCCTCCAGCAGCAAGCGCGCTGATTCCGCCAACAGTGCCTTGAGGTTGGCCGTCACCTGCGGCGCCTTGGCCGGCGGCAGCACCGGTTCCCAGATATCGGCCTGCACATTGTGGGTGTAGCGCGCCAGGTCAGTGTTCTCAATCGCCTCGGTGACCACCACCATGTCCGGCTTGCCGCCTTTGCCTGCACGCCGCTGGCCGACCACATAACCTTTGTTGCGCGTGCGGATGATTTCCCGCTTGGGGTTCAAGACCGGCCCTGGTGGCTCGCGTTGCTCTGGCAGCTCGCGAATCGACGCGGCCAGTTCGCTCTCGGCATCCTGCTGCAAGCTGACCAGGGTGTTCTCATAAGCGCTCAAGCGGCTGCGCTGATCGTCACTGCTGACCCCTTCGGCAAAACTGCGCAGGCTTTCCCGGGCTCCGGCATACAAGCGCGCGCTGCTGTTGAGCAGGTCAATACGCTGCTGATGGGTGAAGTCGCTTGCCCGGTCCAGTTCGATCTGCGTCTGCAAGGCCAGGCGCGCCGATTGCAATGAATTGAGCAGCAGGTGCCCAGCCCCTACCGTGCGATCCGATTCGAGGGTCAATGCGCACATCATGCGGATCTGCGTCGAGCGCCAGGCCTTGATGCCCGACTCGTTCTTCGCCAGGGCCTCCAGGCGCCCTACGAACCCTCCGCCCAACGGCGGTGTCGCCGCCAGCTTGGCCTTGAGCGCCGCGATCGCCTGGTAGCATTCGACGATCTCATCGGCCAGCGCCGCACTCTGCTTGAGCAGCACCACCAGACGCTGGTAGGCCGCCGTACGCGGATCGCTCAGCAAGGGGATCAGGTTGAGCGTGCCCTGCACTTCACCCAGGGCACGCATCTGCGTGGCGCTGTCGGCAAACTGATGACGCAGCGCGAGTACTTCGAGCGTCTGGTATTTGCCCAGGTTGAACAGGTAGATCGCATGGGTACGACTGAAGTCCTTCTGCGCCTTCAACTGGTTCAGCGCCAGGAAGTTCTCGTGCGCCTGTTTCAGGTCGTTGGAAAACGCCAGCAGGTGCGTCTTGTACTGCTTCAGCAGCTCGGCGTCCGGTATCTCCTGGGCGGCGATCTGCTCAAGGTCCTGATGCAACTGGCGCTCCTGCTCCACCCGGCGCGCATTGAATGCTGCATCCGCCTGCTCCAGGGCGAGCACCCGCAGCCGATTGGCTTCACGCAACTGCTCGACCCGCCCCTTCAGCGGCATGCCGCCGCGCAGCCGTGGGCGCACGTCAAACTGCCAGCGCTGCTCGCCGTCCTGACGCAGCCACGGCCCGCCGCGCCCGGCACTGTCGGTGATGCGCACTTCATCGGCATTGATCGACAAGGCATAGATGCCGCCATCAATCAGCGCCCAGAACTGCTCCTGAACCAGATAAAGGCCTTTCCATTGGCCATGGGGGATGGGCAGCCCCAGTTGCGCCACGCTCAGGTCACTGCGGAAGGTGCGCAACTGGGTCGCCTGCTCGGCGCTCAACCGTTGCCCCGCCGTTGCCCAGCCGAAATCAAGCCGGGCCAGCGCAGCGCCGGAAGGTGAAGTGCGCGCCTGCTCCAGCGCCCCGTCCTGTACCTCGACCACTCGCATCGGCACTGTCGACACTTCCGATGCTGGCGACAGCGCGCCGCCGCTGCGGTGAGTCCTGTAGGCGTACAACATCAACGCCAGGTTGAACAGCAGGTCCGCCAGCCCCTGCTGGTTGCCCACTTCGCTCGGGCGCTGCAACGCGGTCTGCAGCGTGGCCAGGAACTGCACCATCCAGGTCGCCGTGGCCACCGGCCCGCTGAGCAACGGCAACACGGTGTTGAACATCAGCCAGCCGAGTTCCTGATAACCCTGCCAGCGGCTCTCGCTGGTGGACACCGATTGGGCGCGGGCCCGGGCGATCAGTTCGGCGACCGTGCTGCGGTACAGGTGCTCAAGGGTTTGCTCGGCAATCGCCAGCATGCCCAGTTGCGCAGGTGCCGGCACTTCGGGTGGGGAAAACTCGTCGCCAAGGAAGAACCTGGCGATATGCGGCTCCTCGAAACCGCCCTTGGCATAGACCGCCTGGACCGTCTCATCCAGGCGCATGAGGATGTCGGCCTGCAGCGCAGCGTCTTCACAGATCTGTTCGAACAAGGCCTGGCGTGATTCGAATTCGAGCAACGATTGCCGATGCAAAGGGCGATACAGCAGCACCGGCTCGCTCTGGTTGCCCACGCCTTCGATCAGAAACGCATTGAGCGCCACATCCGCAGCCGCTCCCGGCTTGCGAATAAACGACAGCGGGCGCAGGCGCACGATGTCCTCGCTGTTGAGACCCGGGCGGGTCAAGGCGCCAATGCGTTTCACACTGACGGCGCTGATGCCGCCGGTCTTGCTCAAGTACTGTTCCATGGCAAGCAACGGCAACTGTTCGCGCAATTGCTCGATGAACAGATGCTCGCGACCGGCACTCTCGACCGGGTCATCCAGCAGCTTGGCTTGCAGCAACGCCGGGTAGGCGGCGCCGCAGTCCAGCCGGCTGACCAGGCCCTTGAGGTAGTCCACCGTCAACCAGGCCGGCGCCGCCCTGCCATCGATCCAGCGCACGGAAACGCTGCCGGGCCTGAGCGCCGCGACATTGGCCAGGGCGAACTGCTCCAGATTCAGCGCCACTTCTTTCACTGCCCCCGAGACCACCGGATTGCCGCCGCTGGCGGAGCTGGCAGCAGTCACCTGGCGGTTGACCACCTCGACCTTGTCCAGGTCCAGCACCCCGGCAGCGGCATGGTCAGCCCTGATGGCCAGGTGCATGGCGTTGCGGGCGAATTCATTGATCGGCAACACGCCGTGCAGGTAGGAGCGCCCTGCCGTACGCAACTGCACATTGGCCAGGCGGATCAAGCCGTCGATGTACTGGCGGGTGTCGGCGGCGCCGGCGTCGCGCATCCAGGCCGGCAGCGCTTGCTGGAACAATTGGTCGAGGTCCTTGCGGTTGCGCAGGCTGATCTCGATCAGTGAGGTGGCTTCATCGATCCGGCTGACCAGTGCCTCGACCGGGTCTTCATCTGCTGCGGCCGGGTGCTGCGCCAGCAGGTCGATCAACGCCAACTGCTGCTCAAGCAGCAAGCGCGCCTGGGCCTCGAACACCGACAGCTCGGTCTGGCACAGGTGCAAGGTGAAGGGCCCTGTCGCGTTGCTCTCGCCACCTCGCAACAAGGCTTGCGCCAAACCTTGGCGGGCATCAAAACGGTAGAGTTTGCCTGCCAGGGTGTACAGCAGCACCACCGTGCGGCCACGCTCGGGCACGCTGCGCTCGATGATCACGGCACTGGCCAGTTCGGGGTTCAGGTGCAGCTCCTGGCTGACATCCAGGCTCAACAGACGCACCTGGGTCTGCGCCAGGTTGGCCATCGGCGCGCGATGCGCAGCCGCCGGGAACCAGGCCACCGCCATCGCCGTGCCCACCTCCAGCCCATCCAGATCGCCAGCATCGCGCCCGGCCTCGGCGGCACGGCGAAACTGCGCTTGCAGATAATCCGTCAGCCACTGCCAGGGGGCCGAGCCCTGCTCAGTGGGGTTGAACCAGAATTCGCTCAGCGCCCGCTTGTACTCGTCGAGCAGCAAGGGCCCGCACTCGTTGATCAGCACTTCCAGGCCATGCAGATCCGCCTCTACGGCGTGCACCTGAAGGTGTCCGGTTTCGGGAAGAATGGCCAGGTAGTCAAGGTCACTGTCGAGGTTCAGTGCCTGTTGCCGACGGTAGCGCTCGATCAGCACGTCGGCCAGGTTGTCGTAACGAAAGCGCTGCAGCGTCTGGGTTCTGACCAGCACCACCCCGGGCACCATGGCACCGCCCAGGCGGCGGGCGCTCCATTGCTCCTGAATGATCCTGGCGGCGACCCCGCGCAAGGTCGGCCGGATAGCGAACTTCGGACCGACCGGGGTGCACAGCGAGGCACCCTGCGCGAGCTGCCCATACGGTGAATCGGCTGAACTCATGATGAGACTTCCTTAGCGTTGAGGAAGCCCGATTACACGTGTTCATCCGCCCGTACAGGCAGTACATATTGCGGGTTCAGCAGTCCTTGAACTGCGCCTCGCGCTTGTCGATGAACGCCGCCATGCCTTCTTTCTGGTCGTGCGTGGCGAAGGCTGCGTGGAACACCCGGCGCTCGAAACGCACGCCTTCCGACAGGCTCACTTCAAAGGCGCGGTTGACGGTTTCCTTGACCATCATGGCCACCGGCACCGACTTGCTGGCGATCACTGCCGCCACTTTCATCGCTTCATCGAGCAACTCGGCCTGCGGCACGATGCGCGCTACCACACCGGCCCGCTCGGCTTCCTCGGCGCCCATCAGGCGACCGCTCAGGCACAGTTCCATGGCCTTGGCCTTGCCCACCGCACGGGTCAGGCGCTGGGTGCCGCCCATGCCTGGCAGCACGCCGAGGTTGATTTCCGGCTGGCCGAATTTCGCGTTGTCGGCAGCCAGGATGAAGTCGCACATCAGCGCCAGCTCACAGCCGCCGCCCAAGGCAAAGCCCGATACCGCCGCGATGATCGGCTTGCGTCGATTGGCGATGCGGTCGCTGTCGCTGAACAGGTCGTCCAGGTAGATCTGCGGGTAAGTCAGCTCGGCCATTTCCTTGATGTCGGCGCCGGCGGCAAAGGCTTTCGCCGAGCCGGTCAGGACGATGCAACCGATGTTGCGGTCGGCCTCAAGCTGGTCCAGGGCCTGGTTGATCTCGCGGACGATCTGCGCGTTGAGCGCGTTGAGCGCCTGCGGCCGGTTCAGGGTGATCAGGCCGACCTTGCCCTTGATGTCCAACAGGATGGTTTCAAATGCCATGCAAACTGCTCCCTTCAAAGATTGCGCGCGATGACCATGCGCTGAATGTCACTGGTGCCTTCGTAGATCTGGCAAACCCGCACGTCGCGGTAGATCCGCTCCAGCGGGAAGTCGCTCAGATAGCCATAACCGCCCAGCGTCTGCAAGGCATCGGAGCAGACCTTTTCGGCCATTTCCGAGGCAAACAGCTTGGCCATCGAGGCTTCTACAAGCGCTGGGCGCCCGGCGTCACGCAGGGCAGCGGCATGATGCACCATCTGCCGGGCCACGGCGACGCGGGTGGCCATGTCGGCCAGGCGGAAGGCCACGGCCTGGTGCTCGATCAGCGGCTTGCCGAAGCTTTCGCGCTCGCGGGCATAGTCGCGGGCCACCTCGAACGCCGCCCGGGCCATGCCCACTGACTGCGCGGCAATACCAATGCGCCCGCCTTCCAGGTTGGCCAGGGCGATCTTGTAGCCTGCGCCCTCCTCGCCCAGGCGGTTCTCGACCGGCACGCGCACGTTTTCAAAGACGATCTGGCAGGTGTCCGAAGCGTGCTGGCCGAGCTTGTCCTCGACCCGCGCGACCTGATAGCCCGGTGAGTCGGTCGGCACGATAAAGGCGCTGATACCGCGCTTGCCGGCCGCAGGGTCGGTCACCGCAAAGACGATCACCACCCCGGCGTTCTGCCCGGAGGTGATGAACTGCTTGCAGCCGTTCAGCACGTAGTGGTCGCCCTCAAGGCGCGCACGGGTCTTCAGGCTGCTGGCATCAGAGCCGGCCTGAGGCTCGGTGAGGGCAAACGCCCCGAGCATCTCGCCACTGGCCAGCGGGGTGAGAAATTTGGCTTTTTGCAACTCGGTGCCGAACTTGAGGATCGGCACGCAGCCCACCGAGTTGTGCACGCTCATGATGGTCGAGCAGGCACCGTCGCCGGCGGCCACTTCTTCCAGGGCCATGGCATAGGCCAGGTAGCCCGTGTTGCAACCGCCCCATTCTTCCGGCACCAGCATGCCGAAGAAACCCAGTTCGCCCATTTCAGCGATGGCTTCCTTGGGGAAGCGGTGTTCGCGGCTCCACTGTTCGGCAAAGGGGCGCAGGCGCTCCTGGGCGAAATCACGGGCGGCATCGGCAATCTGTTGTTGTTCGTCATTGACCAGCATGGGACACCTCAGTACAGGCACTCGACGGCCATGGCGGTGGCTTCACCGCCACCAATGCAGATGGCGGCGATGCCGCGTTTCAGGCCTTTCTGGCGCAAGGCCGAGAGCAGCGTGACCAGGATCCGCGCGCCCGATGCGCCAATCGGGTGGCCCAGGGCGCAGGCACCGCCGTGCACGTTGACCTTGTCGTGGGGCAGGTCCAGGTGTTTCATCGCCGCCAGGGTAACCACGGCGAACGCTTCGTTGATTTCAAACAAGTCGACTTCGCCCAGGCTCCAGCCGGTGCGCTTGAGCAGCTTGTCGATGGCACCGATCGGCGCCGTCGGGAACAGTGCCGGGGCATCGGCGAAGGCCGCGTGGCCATGGATCACCGCCAGGGGTGTGAGGCCACGTTTCTCGGCCTCGGAGCGGCGCATCAGCACCAGCGCGGCAGCACCGTCGGAGATGGAGCTGGAGTTGGCGGCGGTCACCGTGCCGCCTTCACGGAAGGCCGGCTTGAGCTGCGGGATCTTGTCCAGGCGTGCCTTGGGTGGCTGCTCATCGTCGCTGACCAGGCGCTGTTCCTTGCCTTCGGTAACCTGCACCGGAACGATTTCGGCGGCAAAGCTGCCGTCCTTGATCGCTTGCTGGGCACGGGTCAGCGAGGCAATGGCGAAATCGTCCTGGGCCTTGCGGCTGAAGCTGTTGGCTTCGGCGCAGTCCTCGGCAAAGGTGCCCATCAGGCGGCCCTTGTCGTAAGCGTCTTCCAGGCCATCGAGGAACATGTGGTCGATGATCCTGCCATGGCCCATGCGGTAGCCGCTGCGCGCCTTGTCGAGCAGGTACGGCGCGTTGGACATGCTCTCCATGCCCCCAGCCACCACCACCTCGGCGGTGCCGGCCAGCAGCAGGTCATGGGCCATGATTGCCGCCTGCATGCCCGAGCCGCACATCTTGTTCAGGGTGGTGCAGGTGGTGCCCTTGTTCAGCCCGGCGCCGAGCGCCGCCTGGCGTGCCGGTGCCTGGCCGAGGCCGGCAGGCAGGACGCAGCCGAACAGCACCTGCTCGACACTGTTGGCGTCCACCCCGGCACGCTCGACGGCGGCGCGGATGGCGGCGGCGCCAAGCTGTGGCGCGGTGAGGGATTTCAGGTCGCCTTGCAGCCCGCCCATCGGGGTGCGCACGGCGCTGACGATTACGATTGGATCATTGGCGAGGGTCATGGGTCATTCCTCCAGGATTACTTGGCTGCCATGCGCAAGGCGCCGTCGAGACGGATCACCTCGCCATTGAGCATGCTGTTCTCGATGATATGGCGGGCCAGCGCGGCGTATTCCTGCGGGCGGCCCAGGCGTGGCGGGAACGGCACGCCGGCGGACAGCGAGGCACGAACTTCCTCGGTCATGCCGGCCATCATCGGGGTTTCGAAAATGCCCGGGGCGATGGTCATCACGCGGATGCCGAAGCGCGCCAGCTCACGGGCGGCCGGCAGGGTCAGGCTGGCAATCGCGCCCTTGGAAGCGGCATAGGCGGCCTGGCCAATCTGGCCGTCGTAGGCGGCGATGGACGCGGTATTGATGATCACCCCGCGCTCACCGTCCTCGCCCACCGGGCCCTCGGCCATGGCCGCAGCCACCAGGCGCAGCAGGTTGAAGCTGCCGATCAGGTTGACGTTGATGACCCGGCTGAAGCTGTCCAGGCCATGCGGGCCGTTTCGGCCCAATACTTTTTCCGCGCCGACGATACCGGCGCAGTTGACCAGCCCGTGCAGGCTGCCGAACGCGGCCACGGCAGCGTCGACGGCGGCCTTGGCGGCGGCTTCCTGGCTGATGTCGGCCACCGCGAAGCGGGCCTTGTCGCCCAGTGCTGCGGCTTTGGCGGCGACCGCCTCGGCATTGAGGTCGACCAACATGACCTGGGCGCCGGCGGCGATGAGCATTTCAGCCGTTGCCGCGCCCAGCCCGGAGGCGGCGCCGCTGACGATGAAGTTCTTGTTGGCAATCTGCATGACGGGGTCCTCAGGCGCTGGCGGTGTTGGCCAGCGCAGCTTCTTGTTGTTTGGCAATTTCCTGGTTGCGCAGGATGAAACGCTGGAGCTTGCCGCTCGGGGTTTTCGGCAGTTCGCCGACGAATTCGATTTCACGGGGGTAGGCATGCGCGTAGAGGCGCTGGCGAACATGCTGGCGCAACGCTTCGGCCAGCTCCGCGCTGGCCTCGACGCCCTGGCCCAGCACCACGAAAGCCTTGATCAGCTCGGTACGCTCAGGGTCTGGCTTGCCGACCACGGCGGCCTCGATCACCGCCGGGTGCTCGATCAAGGCACTTTCCACATCGAACGGGCCGACGCGGTAGCCGGAAGTGGTGATCACGTCGTCACTGCGCCCGACAAAGCTGATGCTGCCATCGCTGTTCAGCTCGACCGTGTCGCCACTGAGGTAGTACTGGCCAATGAAGGATGAGGTCGGCAAACCGTGGTAACCACCGAACCAGCACAGCGGCGATTGCTCGCGGTCCACGGCGAGAATGCCTGGTTGGCCGGGTGGCAGCTCGCGCTGCTGCTCGTCGAGCACCACGATGCGGTGGCCGGGGATGGCAAAGCCTGCCGAACCCAGGTGTACCGGGTGCTCAAGGCCGTGGTGGTTGCACAGCACCATGCCCAGTTCGGTCTGGCCATAGTGGTCGTGGATGGTCACGTCGAGGTTTTCGCGAAACCAGCGGATGACTTCCGGGTTGAGCGGTTCGCCAGCGCTGGACACCGCGCGCAGGCGGCCTTTGATCGGTGCCGAGAAGGCCTCGCCGGCGGCGATCAGCATGCGGTAGGCAGTGGGCGAGCCAGCCAGGTTGGTGATGCGGTACTTGTCGATCACCCGGCAGGTGCTGTCGACACTGAACGGGCCATCGAAGAAGGTGGTCGCATGGCCCAGCGCCAGCGGACCGGTGACGGCGTAATAGAGGCCGTAGGCCCAACCCGGATCGGCCAGGTTCCAAAAACGGTCCTCGGGGCGCAGGTCGATGGCATCGCGCATGTAGCCCTGGAAGGCGACGATGGCCCGCAGCGGTACTTCCAGCGGCTTGGCCGGGCCGGTGGTGCCGGAGGTGAACATCAGCAGGAACGGCGCATCCGCCGCCAGCAACACTGGTGTGCATTCGGCGGCGGCGTTGTTCAGGGCGCTGTGGAAGTCCAGGTCGCTGCTCGCCGCATCGGCGTCGACCGTGATGATGCGCGGGCAGGCCGAGACATCGTCCAGCTTGAAGCGATTCTGACGGTCGGTGACCACCACCTTGGCACCCGAGCTGTGCAGGCGGTGCTCGATGGCGGTCGGCCCGAAGGCGGTAAACAGGGGTTGGTAGACCGCCCCCAGGCGCCAGGTGGCGAGTACGCTAACCAGCAGCTCGACGGTGCGCGGCAGCAGCCCGGCAACCCGGTCGCCGCTGCCGACGCCCTGCCCTTTGAGGACATTGGCCAGGCGCGCCGCACGCGCTTGCAGCTCATCAAAGCTGTACTGTGCACTGGCGCCATCACGCCCCTCCCAGACCAGCGCAACGCGCCCGTCACCGGTATGCCGGTCGCAACACTCGACACAGGCATTGAGCGCCTCAAGGCTGCCCGCCAGCGCGGCGTCGGCCGCCTGCCGATAATTGAAGCTGCTCGCAGCAGCGCTGTAGTCGCGCATCACCAGATTCCTCGTTTCTTATTGTTGGAATAAAACGAATGGTCTGACGATAGTCGCGCCAGACGCCGGGCGGGACAATGGTCAAAGCTGTCAAACTGGATGACTGGTTTCGCCAGTGCCCTGAACGCTCAAGCATCGGCCTCGGCGCTGAGTGCCTCCAGGGTCAGGCGATGTGCCAAGGTTTCCACCGCCGTTTCGCGCTGGCTACGCAAGGCATTGATACGCTGCAGGTATTCGCCCTCAGGCAGGCCGTGCGGGTTTTCCGTCAGCACATCGAGCTGGTCCCAGAACGGCTGTTCCAGCTCGGCAAACTGGGTGGGGTGCTCATCGTGCAGGTAATCCAGCCAGAAATCGCGTGTGCTGATGTAGTGCGCCAGCTGATCGCTGGCCTCGGCCGCTCGTACTGCCTGCGCGGCGCGCTCAAGGTCGCCCGGGGTGACGTTGGCAATATCCCTGAACAGCATGTGGCTAGGCTGCCCCGGCAACTCGAGCTCGCGCGACAGCCCGGTGCGGTAGGCCAGGCTCACTTCCACCTCGTCGACCAGTTGTGCATTGGCCAGCCGTTGGGTGATCTGCACACGGGCCAGGTGCTCCACCCAATCGAGGCGGAACAACTGCCTGGCAAACCGCAGCAGTGCCCAACGCCGATTGCCGGTGCTGTCATGCGCCTGTGCGCGCAGCAGCAGAAAACGTACTTCGAGCATGCTGAAGGTCGAGCTGACACTGTCGACACAAGTCGTCGGGCTGCTCGCCAGGTCGAACAGCTCCAAGCGTATGTCAGTCGACTCGGCCATGCCTTCGAGCATCTTCCAGACCCGCTCGGCAAGGTACTCACGTGCCTGGCGATACTCTGCCGTCGCGGTGAGGTCAGCCATCAAGCGCAGAAAGTCCTGCGCGCCCCGCTCCGCCTGCAGGTCTTGCCAGAGGCCGGCGCGCGCCGTGCGCAACGACGCGGGCGCGGCGTCTAGCCACAACCGTCGGGCGCTCTCAAACGGTACATGCTCAGCCACCTCGACCACTACATTCTGCAACGCGAGCAGGCGCTCGCGGGCCCCAAGCGACAACGGGTTGTCGTGCAGAATGAACACTTCACGTACCGAGGCCGGTGCCGCAAACAAGGCCTCGGGCAGCTCATGGATCAGGTTGTCGCGCAGGTCGACGCTTTCCAGCCTCGGGTTTCCCAGCAATTGCTCAGGCACGGCCTGCAACTGCGTAGCGCGCAGGCGCAGCAGCCTCAGTTCAGGCAGCGTGCGCAGGTCCGGCAGCCTGCCGAGCGGGTTGCCATTGAGGTTGAGGATACGCAGACGGCTCAGGGCCAGCAGTTGCTCGACACCGGCGGGGCTGAACTGGATGACATTGCCCTCCAGTGACAAGGTCTCCAGAGTGCGCAGCGCGCCAAGGTTGGCCGGCAATTCGCTCAGGCTGCAGCGGCTGAGGTCAAGCCAGCACACCTGGGTGAAGGCTCGCAGGAAGCGCTCGGCGCGAGTTGCCAGGTCGGTCCCGGCCAGGTTCAGGTCCACCACATGGGCGAAATCTACCAGCGGCGGCAGCTCCGGCAGATCTGCCAGGGAAATATCATTGATGCACAGGCGGTAGCCCATCACGCTGCCATCCGGGGCATAGACCCTGTCGGCCTGACGGCGCCAGCAACGGCGCAACGCCTCGGCAATCCGTGTGCGACTGATACGGGTCAAGCGACTGGCGGCGCCCTGCCAGGCTGTCAGGGTCGCGTCGAGCTGGCGAAAGGCCGACTGATAGCGCATCAAGGTCGCCAGCGTGTTGCTGCCAAAGCCCTGCAACTGCTGTAGAAACGCTTCTACCTGAGCGTCATCCAAGCCGGGGAACAACGACCGCACGATCCCGGCAAAGGACGGCAGTCCGCTGTTGCGCCCACTGAGCGGGTAGCCCAGGTGCCCTTCGGGCGAGCGTTGCAAGGGGTGATTCAAGGCCCTTGCCGGTGGCAGGCCCAGAACCGTCGCGCAGCGTCGGCGTTCGCCCAATGCTTCGGCCAGCAGATCGCTGCGCATGCGCTGCGCACCGTCCAGCCCGGACCAGCCCAGCGCATTGCGCTGGTTGGCGGTAAGGCAGGCACTGATGGCGTCGAACAGGTCCGCAGGTTGCGCCAACTCGACGTCCAGCGCGTAGCCCTGCTCGGTATACAGATCGAAGCCTCCCGCCGTCTCGACCAGCACGCGTACGCTGCGAGTATCCACCAACGCCAGCTGGCGCTCGATCAAGCGACCGCCGGCCCATCCCTCGCGCAATTCCAGGCTCAGGCCGGCGGGCCATGCCGGTCGCCGGCGCAGCAGCCCGAGAACCAGGCGGGCGCTATTTGGGTGCATGCCTTGGCGCAATTTCAGGCCGATCAGCGCACGCCTCAGGCGGCATTCGCGCTGCGCCAGGCGCGCCGCTTCGGCCAGCTCCAGCGGCACGCGACCTTCGCTGACCAGGCGTTGCAGTTGCTCCGGTGGCGCCTGGTCAAGCAGTGCTTGCGCTGCGCGGGGGGTCAACCCGGAGAAGTCCCGCAGCAACAGCCCTGCCTGCGCGTCGACAATCGGCTGCTCCTGCACCAGCGCGTGCTCAAACAGCTCGCGGGCACGTGACACCAGCAACTGATCCGGCCAGCCCGTCGGGTCAGTTGGCAGGTCAAGAAGTTCCTGGGCATAGCGGTACAACGAGGCATCCAGTTCACTGGCAGGAGACCCGCGCTGCACCTGCTGGATAAACGCTGAAACCCGGGCATCGAGCTGGTTCAGCGCCAGGCAGTCGCGTAAGCCATAAGGCATGCGCTGCCCCTCTACCAACAGGCCCCGCAACAGCGCCTCGTCCACCCCGGCAATGCCGGCAAGCTGCTCGCACTCCAACGCACCCATGTTGCGCGCCAGGGGACTGATGCGCTGCAACAGCGGGGCAATGCCCTGCCATTGCACAGGATGCTCTCCCGGCAGGTGCCAGGCACTTTCACCGTTGTGTTCCAGCCAGGGGGCGTAGGCATCGGGGCGTTGCGGATGAAGGATCCGCCATTGATCCGTCGACGCGTGCCGCTGAACCTCAAAATGATGATCCGCGTGGGGCAACCATTGCCGGCCACCCTCGCTGAGCAGGCCTTGCTCGTTGACCTCGCTGCCCTCGGGGGCTTCATACGAGCGATACGGCTCGAGGTCCGCATTCCACAACCGCTGGGAGCCATCGTCACGCAGCACCGGTGCCAGTTGATCGACGAACACGCTGCGTTTGAGCAATGCCGTCACGGCCGCACCGCCGGCCGCCAGGGCGGCCATGGCCGTGAGGTTTTCGGCAAGGCCCAGCAGGTGCTCCAGTGCAGCGTGGCGACGTCCGTGGCTCCAGTCTTCGACGCCTTCATAGACTTCGCCAAGCATCTGCACCACCATCGACGCCAGCATGACCTCACCCAACACCGGTACAAACGAAGCCACCAGCCCGAGCAGGGTCAGCCCAGCCGTCTCGATCGCCTTCAGGCGCTGCTGGTATGCGGCCTGGTCCACCGCTGCCGTTGGTACTGCCAACTGCGCCGCATCGCTGAGGATGCGGGCCAGTTGCAATTCGGCCAGCGCCGTAAACAGTGGCTCGGACAACGCCACCCCCTTGGCATCGAGCGCATGCCGTTGCTCGCTGAGCATCAATTGATAGGCGGTGGAAAACGCCAGGCGCTCTGGCGGGTTCATCGGTTTCAGACACCAGGCCTGATAGGCCGGTGCTTGCAGGTCCTGCAGCAGCGCAGCGTCCAGTTCGGCCCAACTGCGAAACTGACGCAGCGGCCTGCCTGGGGCATTGGGCAGATACACCACCAGTTGCATCACGACTTGCACACCGGGGGGGAAACCCACACCGCCGGAGTACGGGCTGAGCACCTCGAACACGATCGCCTCATGGATGCAGCAACCCAGCAGCTGCAACTGCACGGGGCGGACCTTGAACCCTTCATAGCTACTCTGCTGCGAATCTTTGCAAGCCTGCAACAGCATGAGGTAAGCGCTGTCGTTCAGCTCGCCCTTCAGGTAACTAAAGTGCGCCTGCAACTCAAGGCTGCAGCGTTTGTCAGCGGCCAGCAAGTGCGCGGCCGACTGCCCGACAGGGCTCTGAAAGGTACTGAATACCTGCTGCAAATGCTGCTGATACTGCCCGCCCAGGTCGAGCGTGCGGCACAGCGCGGCAAAGGCCTCCGGCCTGGGTTCCACCCGCGCGGTCCCGAGCAGAATGCCGCTGCCGCGCAGATGGGCACTTGTGCTCATCTGCTGTTCAGTAAAGTTCTGCAGTGCCCGCGCCAGAAGCGCCTGATCTTCATTGAAAAGCGTATAGGTGGTGGGGGGTGGAAGCATGGCACCAACCATCATCGCCTGCCCCTTCAAGCGAACGTCGCGCCAGCGCGCCTTGCCGACATCAAGTGCCAGGTACAAATGCGCGCGCAATGCATCGTCCAGCAATGGTTTGGCAAAGGCATCCAGCGGCTGAAGGGTAAGCATCAATAGCTGCACCTGCGTTTGCAGGTCATGGTGCAGTGCAGCGCTGCGCCGCAGCATCTTCAGTTGCTGCGCCGTGGCAAGGCTCAGCCACAGCGGCATCTGCGTGGCCAGGTATTGGTCGATGGCTTTCGCGTCGGCAGGCAGCGACGAGCTGACTGCCGGAATCGGGGTAGGCATACAGGGAGTTCCAGGTAGGCTGATCAAGCCGCCAGCCTAGAACCCGATCACCCCCTCGGGCAGGTGGAAGCCCCACCCAAGTGCGCAACCTCAGCCCTCGGCCTGGGCGCGCAACGCCTCCACCGTGTACGCATAGGCCACGCTGTGGACGGCGTCCTCGCGCCCCTCGCGCACCTGTTGCATCTGTTGCAGGTACTCCCCTTCCGGCATGCTGTCGGCTTGCTCGGTGAGTTGATCCAGGCGCGCCCAAAAAGGCGCCTCCCTGGCCTCGAAGGCGGCGCTGTGTTCTTCGTGCAGGTACTCGAGCCAGAAATCCCGGCTGCTGATGTAATGGGCCAGGTGGTCACTGGCCTCCGCTTCGCGGACCGTGTCGGCGGCGGCGCTCAGGTCTTGTGCACTGACCTCGGCCAGATTGGCGAACAGCATATGCGTCGACTGCCCCGGCAGGTCGAGTTCGCGCGCCAGGCCGGTACGGTAGGCCAGGCTCACCTCCACCTCATCGACCGCCCGCCCCGCCTCCCGCCGCGAGGCTATTTCAACACTCGCCAGGTGCTCGACCCCATCCAGGCGAAACAGCTGCCGCGCAAAATACAGCAGCGCCTGGCGCTGATTGCCCGCTGCGCCACGCATCTGCGCGAGGAACAACTGGAACCTCACTTCAAGCATGTTGAAGGTCGACATCACGCTGTCACCACAGGTGGCCGGGCTACTCGCCAGGCTGAACAGGTCCTCACGCAGCGAAGTGTTGTCGTGCATCGCCTGCAGCATTTTCCAGGTACGCGTCGCCAGCAAGTCGCGGGCCTGACGGTATTCGGCAGTCTCGGTGACATCGGCCAGCAGGCGGAAGAAGTCCGCAGAACGCGCCTCGCCCTGCACGCCCTGCCAGAGGGTGTTACGGCTCACCAGTTGCTCCGCAGTCGATTCAGCCAGCCAGCGCCGACGCCCTTCCTCGGCACCAACATGCCCGTCAAATTCAAGCGCCGCTGCATCCGGCTCGGTCAGCGCCAGCAAACGCGCCTGGGTCGGTGCGCTCAGCGGGTTGTCATGCAGGGTAATGGCCGAGCGCACCTGCGCCGGGGCCTGGAAGTAAGCCTCGGGCAGTTCGCCGATCTGGTTGTCACGCAGGTCGGCGATAGCCAGTGAGGGGTTGTTCAGAAGCGCGGTTGGGAAGCTGCTCAATTGCGTATTGCGCAGGTTGACGATGTGCAATCGGGTCAGCCCACCGAGGTCCAGCGATAGCCGCAGCGGATTGCCCTCCAGGTTCAACTCGCTCAACCGCGCAAGCTCGGCCAGGCGGCTGGTGCCGGTGCTGGAAATCCGTATGGCATTGTTTTCCAGGTACAACCCGGTCAACGCCGGCATGTGCGAAATGGCCTGGGGAATGTCGTAGAGCTGGCAGTCACTCAGGTCAAGCCAATGCACCCCGGTGAAGGCCTGTAAAAAGCTCTCGACACCAAACGTCAACCCCGTGCCTGAGAGGTTCAGGTCAACCACATGGGAAAAGTCGATCTGCGTCGGCAATTGCGGAAATTCGTAGATCAAGGGGCTGTTCAGGCGCAGCCGATAGCCGAGCACGCTGCCATCGTTGGCATACACCCGGTCGGTCTGGCGGCGCCAGCAGCGGCGCAGTTCGCCTGCCACCCGGTTGCGCCAGTTGCCAGTCGACCCAGTGACTGCGTGGGTCCAGTCGGTCAGCACGGTTTCCAGGCGCCGGAAGGCGTATTCATAACGCAGCAGGCCCGCCATCACGTTGTGCCCGGTGCCCTGCAACTGGGCCAGGAAAGCATCCACCTGGGCCTCGTCGAAACCGGGAAACAGCGCCCGGACCCGGGCTGAAAACGACGGCAGCTGCCCCACGCCACCGCTCAGCGGGTAGCCCAGGCGACCGTCGGGCATGCGCAGCCAGCGCTTCAGCCGGGGTTTGGCTGGGGCCAGCCCGATCAGGGTCGCTGCGTGCTTGCGATCCGCCAGGGACCACCCAAGCAAAGCATCGTGCAGGTGCGCAGGCCCCTGCTGCCCTCCCCAGCCCAGCGCATCACGCTGCGCCACCGACAAGCAGGCGAGGATCGCCTCGCACAGGCCGGCTGGGTCTGCGGGTGCTTCGCTCAGCTCAACGCCATCCGCCGAATAGACGTCAAAGCGCCCCTCGCGACGCAGCAGGATGCGCACATCGCTGGTTTGCGCTTGTGCCAGCTGGCGATCAAGCACCCGCCCGACCACCGAGCCGTCGCGCAACTCCAGGCTCAGGCCTACCGGCCAGTTGCGCATCCAGCGCAGCAAGCCGAAGACCAGCCTGACACTGTCGACGTAGTAGCAATTGCGCAGTTTCAAGCCGAGTAAGGCGCGAATCAGCCGCGCCTCGCGCAGGGCATCACGCGCCGCTTCCGCCATGGCCAAGGGCACCCGTCCCTGGTGCAGCATGGCCTGCCCTTGCGCGTCGCCGGCCTGGTCGATCAACGCCTGTGCGTAGCGTATCGGCAACCCCGGAAAATCGCGCAGCAGGATGGCTGCCTGTTCGTCCACGCTGGGCTGGCGCTGCGCCAGGGCCCGTTCGAACAGCGCGTTGCCCAGCCGCGCGCCCGGCCAGGTGCGTTGGCGCACCACACCCGCCTCGTCGCTCAGACCATCCGGGCCGGAACCGAGCAAGTCCAGGGCATGGCGGTACAGCTGCGGGTCGAGCTCTGCGACTGCCGCCCCCTCCCCCAACTGCTCGACAAAACGGCTGACGCGGATATCCAGGTTGACGTGCTCCAGGGCATCGTAAAGGCCCGGCGGCAAGCAGCGGTTTTCCACCAGCAGCCCGCGCATCTGCGCTTCGTCGATATCGACAATGCTCGCCACCTGTTCGCAATCCAACGCGGACAGCCCCTGGGACATCACGCTGCTGCGCTGCAGCAGGTTCGCCAGTCCCTGCCACTGCAACGCCTGGTCGGTGGGCAACTGCCAGGCACTGTCGTCATTGAATTCGAGGCGCGGGGCAAACGCCTGGGGCCGGCGCGGGTGGCGGATACGCCAATGCCCGGTGCCGTGGTGCCGCTCCACCTGGTAGTGGCTGGCGCCATAGATCAGCAACTGCTTACCGGAAATGTGCACCAGGCCATCATCACTGACGAGTTGCCCCGCCGGGAGCGGTTCGAGAGTCTGATACGGGGCGAGATCGCCATGCCACAGGCGCGCACTGCCGTCCTCGAGCAGCACCGGTTGCAGCCCGTCGACAAAGGCGCTGCGCTTGAACATGGACACCGCCGCCGCCCCGCCTGCAGCAATGGCTGCGGTGGCGGCGACATCCTCGGCCACGCCAAGCAAGTGGTCGAGCGCCGCCTGACGACGCCCGTGCGCCCAGTCACCCACCCCTTCATAAACCTGCACCAGCATGTGCCCCACCATCGAGGCCAGCATGAGCTCCCTCAGCACCGGCACGAACGAAGCCACCACACCGAGCAGCGTCAAGCCGGCGGACTCGTAGGCGCGTACGCGCTGGCGGTAGACCGCGGTATCCACACTGGCCGTGGGCACCGCCAATATGGCGGCGTCAACCTTGATCCGCTCGATACGCTGGTGCGCCAACTGCATGAACGTCTGGCCGCGAAAGGGCAAGGCCAACAGCTCTAGTTCATGGCGCTGCTCGCTGAGCATCAGGGCAAATGCGGTCGTGAAGCGTGCCTGCTCATCGGGCCCCAGCAACCGCATGAAATAGCGGTAGAAGTCCGCCGACTTCAAGGCCTGCTCCAGCTCGCTGGCCAGCGTCGCCCAGGACGCATATTGACGAAACGGCCGCTCCGGCGCACCCGGCAGGTACACCACCAGTTGCCGCACTGGCTGCAGGGTCAGGCCGCGCGTGGTACTGATCATCAGCTCAGACAACACCTCGAATACCAGCACGTCATGTACACGACAGCCAAGGGCCTGCAACTGCACGGTGCGCACGGTGTAACGTGCGTAGGTGACTTCCGCGTTGCCGTGCGCCAACTGCATCAGCATCCCGTAGGCCGCGAAATCGATCTCCTCCTTCATATGGCTCAGGTGTGCCTGCACTTCGAAATGGCAGCGCATGTCTGCCTTGAGCAGTTGCACAGGGCTCTGCGCGGGCGAAGCACCAGCCTGCTCGAACACCTCCTGCAAGTGGCGCTGGTAGCGCCCACCCAGATCAAGTCTGCGGCAGAGCCCGGCAAAGGTTTCTGGCAACATCGACAGGTGCATGTCGAACAGCACCAGGCCACTGCCATAAAAATGGGCACTCGGGCCAGCCTGCTGCTCGGTGAAATTTTGCAGCGCCCTGGTCAGCAGTGAACTTTCTTCCTTGTAGTACTGAAAGTCAGGCAGCTCCGGGGGCACCACCGGAAACGGCTTGTTCACCACGCGCAGCTTGACCTCACGCCAATGCGCCTTGTCGACATCGATCGACAGTTGCGCTTCCACATTCAACACCTCGTCCAGCAAGGACCGGGCGAACACATCAAGCGGCCGAATCGCTTGCATCAGCCGCCGGACGTCTGCCTGCAACGCCTGGTGCATCTCCAGACTGCTGCGCAAAATCGCCAGTTGCTGGGCCGTGGCGCCGGTCAACCAGGGCGGCGCCTGGGCGGCAATGAAATGATCGACCGCTGGCGCGGTGGGCGCCAGCAGGGTCGAGTTGACGGGGGCAATCGAGTGGGACATGGGCAACCTGCCAGGGTAGTGGTTTGGCCCGGCAGGCTAGAGTCGTCGCCACCCTGGCATCAGCTGGAAACTACTCCCGCATTGGCTGCGGCACGCAAGGCATCCTCGGTCAGGGCCAATGCCAGTGCGCCAAGCGCCGTCTCGCGCTCGGCGCCCAGGCTGTTCATCTGCTGCAGATATTCACCTTCGGGCAGACTGCCCTGTTGCCCGCTCAAACGGTCGAGCTTTTCCCAGAACTCCTGCTCCTGTGCGTCAAACACCGAGGCGTACTCCGCGCGCAAATGGGCAATCCAGAAGTCCCGACTGCTGATCGAGGCGGCCAACTGTTCCACCGTCTCCGCCGCCCGCACGGCCTGTGCCGCGCTCTGCAAGGCTTGCGCCGACACGGCGGCAACCGAAGAGAACTGCATCAGGCTTGGCTGCCCCGGCAAATCCAGCTCGCGCACCAGGCCGGTGCGGTAAGCCAGGCTGACTTCGATCTCGTCCACTGTGCGGCCCAACGCCTGGCGTCGGACGATTTCCACCCGTGCCAGGCGCTCGACCTGCTCCAGGCGAAACAGTTGCCGGGCAAATTTCAACAGCGCCGCACCCTCGGTGCCTGCCGTAGCCTTGGTCCGGGCCTGGAACAGCAAAAAACGCACCTCCAGCATGCTGAAGGTCGACGACACACTGTCCACGCAGGTGGTCGGGCTGGCCGCCAGGTCGAACAGTTCGTCGCGCAGCACGGTGTTCTCGTGCATGGCGTCGAGCATCTGCCAGACCCGAGCCGTGAGCTGCTTGCGCGCACCGCGAAATTCGGCGGTTTCGGTCAGGTCGGAAAGCAGCCGCAGGAAGTCTGTTGCGGGCTGTTCTGCCTCCAGGCGATCCCACGCCGCGACGCGGCCATCCAACTCGGTCGTCGGTGCAGTTTCGAGCCAGAGCCGGCGCCCCTCCGACGGCGCGACATGGTCATGGGCGGGTGTATGCGGATCCAGGGACAAGATACGCACCCGGGTACCCAGCGACAGTGGATTGTCTTGCAACATGATGCCGTCACGCACCTGCCGGGGAGCCTCGAAATAGGCATCCGACAGTTCAACCAGGTTGTTCTCGCGCAAGTCAGTCAACATCAGTAAGGGGTGCTCCAGCACGCCTGCGGGAATCTGCTCAAGGCCGGCGTTGCGCAGGCGCAGTTCGCGCAAGCGCGGCATGTTGCGCAAGTCTGGCAGGGTGCCGATCGGGTTGCGCTCCAGATCGAGGTGCATCAGCTGGCTCAAGGAAGCGAGGCGCGTCGCGCCTTCTTCGCTGAGGTGGATCTGGTTGCGGTTGAGTATCAGCTCAGTGAGCCCGGACATGTTGCCGATGGCCGGCGGTATATCGGTCAGCCGGCAGCGGCTCAGGTCCAGCCAGCGGATTCTGCTGAAGGCCCGCAGAAAGCCGTTATCGGCCATCGACACGCCGGTCCTCGCCAGGTCCAGGTCCAGCACATGGGTGAAGGTGACGTCTTCGGGAAAGATCGGCAGGTCACTGACGTGGGCATCGCTCAATTGCAACCGATACCCCAACACCGTGCCACTGGTGCTCTGCACGCTGTCGACCTGGCAGCGCCAGCAGCGACGCAGGGCGTTGGCCACCGTGCGCCGGCGGCTGCGGGCCAGGCCGCTTACCGAGTGTTGCCAGTTCGCGAGCGTGGTGTTGAGGGCCGTCAGGGATTGCTCATAATTCGACAACCCGGTCATCACGTTGCCCTCGGTGACCTGCAAATGCCCCAGGAACGACTCGACTTGCAGGTCGCTGAAGGTAGGGAACAGCGCGCGTACCCGCTCGGTGATCGTCTGCGCAGTACCGGCACCTCGACCACTCAGTGGGTAGCCCAGGCGCCCGTCGGGCAGCCTTTGCACACGGTTGAGTCGGGGCCGGGCCGGGGTCATGCCGAGCAAGGTGGCACAGTGCGCGCGCTGGCCCAGGGCAGTTTCCAGCAGGCTTTCGCGCAACTGCGCCGGCAGGTCCGCCCCGCTCCAGCCCAGGGCGTTGCGCTGGGCTGGGCTCAGGCACGCCACCAGCGCCTCGAAGAACCCTGCCGGGCCGGGCAGCTCATCGTCCAGCGCATATCCGTTGGCGTCATACACCATGAACCCGTCGACCCCATGAACGAAGATCCGCGTTTCACGTGTTTCTGCCTGGGCCAGCTGACGCTCCAATAGACGTCCAAATGCCGAGCCTTCACGCAGCTCCAGGCCCAGACCCGCCGGCCAGTCACGCAGACGGCGCAGCAAGGCAAAACACAAACGGACACTGTCGACATTGAACACATCGCGCAAGCCCAACCCAAGCAGCGTGCGAATCACCCGGGCTTCACGCAGCAGCTCACGCGCCTGCTCGGCCACCGCCAACGGCACCCGGCCATGGGTGCTCATGTACTCGCGTTGCTCGGCGTTCAGCCGGTTCAGCAGCGCCTCGACATAGCGCGCTGGCAAGCCGGGGTAATCGCGCTGCACCAGGGCGGCGTCGGGGTCGTCGAGCGGCAGCGGCTGTGTATCGGTCCCAGTATAGTGCTCAAGGGTGTCGCGCAGCCCGACCGGCATCGGCCGATGCTCGACGAGCAAACCGCGCAGTTGGGCTTCGTCGACATCGGCAATGCGTGCGACCTGTTCGCGCTGGCTGCGCGTCAACCTTTGCGCCTGTGGCGCCAGGCGCTGCAACAGCGTATCAACACCCTGTAGGCGCAGCGGATGCTCACCCGGCAGCAACCAGGCCGCTTCATCGTTGTGTTCTAGACGCGGCGCGTAGGCGTGGGCCCGGCGCGGATGCTGGATCCGCCAACAACCGGTGTTCACCTGGTGCTCGACTGCATAGTGCGCCTCGCCCCGCGCCAGCCAGCGCTGTGCGCCGTCGTGCAGCAAGCCATCGGCGGCGGGGACCCGCACCGGTGGCGGCTCGGCTACTTGATAGTGGGTCAGGTCGGTGCTCCATAGCCGTGTCGCGCCATCGTCGCGAACCACCGGGATCAGCCCATCGACAAACGGGCTGCGCCGCAGCGAGCGCATTACCGCCAGGCCACCGGCCGCCACCACCACGGCGGCCACCAGGTTCTCCACCACCCCCAGCAAATGGGTGAGCGCCGCATCACGCTCGCCATGCGACCAATCCTCGACGCCTTCGTACACCTCCCCGAGCAGGTCCAGCACCATCGAGGCCAGCATGACCTCGCCCACCCCCGGGATAAACGACACCGCCACGCCCAGCAGCGTCAGCCCGAGCGATGCCATGGCCTGCACCCGCGCCCGGTAGACCGCCAGGTCCACGCCGGCAGTCGGCACGGCGAGCGCAGCTGCATCCGCCTTGATCCTGGCCAACTGGGCCTGCGCCAATTGTTCAAACAGCACGCCGATCAAGGGCTGGACGCTCACCCCCAATACAAGCGGTTGTTTGTGCAATAGCGGGAGCAAGGCCGCCATGAAGCCGGGGCGCTCATCCAGTGCCAGCAGCGCCAGCAACGCGCTCCGGTAAGGCGCGGATTTCAGGCGCTGGCCCAGGTCCATGCCCAGTGCGCGCCATGAACGAAACTGGCGAAACGGCTGCTGCGCATCGCTCGGCAGGTACACCACCAACTGATTGACCGGGCGCTGGTAACTGCCCCGGATCACCCCCGGCATCCAATCGCCCAACACCTCGAAAACCACCGCGCCCTGCACCGTGCAGTCGAGTACCTGGAGCGTCGCGTAGCGTACCGGCTGACCATCCAGGGCAACCCCCGGCTCGTGCTCGACCACTTGCAGCAGCATCCGGTAAAGCGCTTCATCCAGCGTGCCCTTCAGGTAGCCAAGGTGGGCCTGCAACTCGAAGCTGTGAAGCTTGTCTGCCGCCAGCAAGGTCGCCACCGACTCCCCGGATCGCCCGCGAAAGGTCTGGAACACTTCATCCAGATGGCGCTGGTAACGACCACCCAGGTCCAGCGTGCGACAGAAATGCGCGAACCGTTCCGGGGCGACCGACAGCCCCAGCCCCGCCAGCACAATGCCTGTGCCATGGAAGTGCGCATTGGCACGGGCCTGGCTCTCGGTGAAGTTCTGCAAGGCCCGCTCCAGCAGGGCGCTCTCCGTGTGATAGGTCTCAAATACCGGGGTTGGCACATCCAGCACGCGCACGGGCGCCGGCTGCACCCGCAACTTGACCTCGCGCCAACGCGCCTGGGTGATATCCAGCGACAGGTTCAACTGCGTTTGCAGTGCCTGGGTCAGCAGCGGTGCGGCAAAGGCGTCGAGGGGCTGGATGGCCTGCATCAGGCGCCGGACATCCGCTTGGCGTTGCTGGTGGGCCTGCAGGCAACGGCGCAAGGCGACAACCCGATCCAGCGCGGCCCCCTTCAACCAGGCGGGGGCCTGTTCGGCAAGGTAGTGGTCGATGGCAACGGCATTGCTGGGTACAGGTACTGCGGGGGGGATGGAAAAGGGCATGGCTCGATCCTGTTGATCCGGTCGAGCACAGCCTAAAAACCTGCGCGCAGCGCCAACAGCAGGAAGCGCGGCCTCAGGCGCTGCCCAGCACCACGCTGCGGTAGTGCCCGGGGTTGCACCCGGACCACTTGCGAAACGCCTTGTAGAAGGAGCTGGTATCGGCGAAGCCCAGGCGCTCGGAGATCTGCGCAAAGCTCACCTCGGCGTCGCCCAGCCAGGCAATCGCCAGCTCCTTGCGCACGCTGTCCTTCAGGCCCTGGTAGGTCTGCCCTTCCTCGGCCAGCCGGCGGCGCAGGGTCGAGGCGGAAATGCACAGGCGCTGCGCCAGGGCATCGGTTTCAGGCCAAGCCGCGCCTGGCAGGTTGCGCAGGTCATGCTTGATGCGCCGCGCCAGGCTCATCGGGTCGCGGTACTTGACCAGGATGTTCGCCGGCGCCTCGGCGAGAAAGCGCTGCAATTCTTCGGCGCTGCGCTTGACCGGCAGGTCCAGGCATTCGGCGGCGAAGATCATCCGCGTGCGCGGGCGGTCGAATTGCAGGTTCTCCGAGAACATCACCCGGTAGTCGTCACAGTAGTCGGGCTCGGTGCAGCGCAGTTCGATGGCCAGGATCGGAATGCGCCGCCCCGCCAGCCAGCAGGCCACGCCATGCACGATCATCCAGAAGGTGAAATAGGTGAAGGGGCGGCGCGGCTGGTCTTCCGATTCACCGATGACCACCTCGGCCAGGCTTTGCTGGCGTACCAGCACCGGTTGCAGGTGATCCAGGGTCAACGAGAGGAACGCCAGCACCGATTCCAGCGCCGCGCCCAGGGTCGGCTGGGCCATGGCCGTGCGACAGATGAACGCCAGGCTGCCGCTGCGCAAGCCGCGTGGGTCCATGCAGAAGAACTCGTCATTGCAGCGCCGCGCCAGCAGCCGCCAGAGTTGCGCATAGGCACTGGCCGGCACGCGGGCCGCTGGCTGGTCGAGGTCTGCCGGGGCAATCCCGACCCGCGTCAGTACCTCGCTCACCGCCGTGCCGGGCGCGCAGCTTTGCAGCAGTGCTTCACGCACCAGTTGCATGGCGATGGTGTCTTTCTCGGTCATCGGTACAGGGTCACCTTGGCGGTCTTGTTGGAGGGCCATCTTAGGGGCGTGCCGGGAAAACACCAGCCCCGCTTCATGGCGTCGGCGCCAGGCTGAGGAACGCCTGGATCAGGCGCAACTCACGGCGCCGCTGCAGGCAGCCGAGCATGTGCTGGTTGACCAGCCCCAGGCCGCTGATCGGCCGGGCGACTACCCGTGGATCGTGGGCAATTTCGGCCGACGAGACAATGCCGATGCCCAGCTCGGCGGCCACCGCCTCGGTCACCGCCTCGCGGCTGTCCAGCTCCAGCAGCACCCGTGGCTGCACCTTGGCGTCAGTGCAGGCCTGGTCGAAGGTACGCCGGGTAATCGAGCTGGGTTCGCGCAGCACCATGATCTGCCGGTCCAGCTCGGCCAGCGGCAGTTCGCTGTCGGCCCCCGCCCAGGGGTGGCCGACCGGCAGCAATGCGCAGATCCGTGACGGCTCCAGGCTTTGCAGGTGCAGGCCCTTGCGCGGTTCGACCTCGGTCAGCACCGCCACGTCGGCATGTTCCGAAAGCAAGGCGGCCAGGGTCTCCTGCGCGTTGCCCAGGCGCAGGTTGACCGTGATGCCCGGGTAGCGGGCGCGCAACTGGGCGAGCATCGGCATGACCCGGTGCGGGCCGTCTGCCGCCACCTCCAGGCGCCCGGTGAGCAACTGGCGGTTGGCCTCAAGCATGGCCTGGGCTTCTTCGGCCAGGCCGAACATCGCCCGGGTGATCGCCGCCAGGCGCGTGCCCTCCTCGGTCAGCTCGACCCGACGCGCGGTGCGGCGCAACAGGGTGATCTGGTAGTGCTCCTCCAGCGCCTTGATATGCCCGGTGACGGCCGGCTGGCTGATGAACAGGCGCGCAGCGGCGCGGGTAAAGCTGCCCTCACGGGCAACGGCATCGAAGGCACGCAACTGGAACAGGTTCATATCTATCGGCCTGACTTATGGCTGGCATAACAACAAACAATTTGATTGATGACGCACAGAATTGCAACTTAGACGCCATAGATTCAGCCCACCGCTTGTGAGGACCACCGGAATGAGTAACGCCCCTATCCTGCTGACCCCCGGCCCCCTGACCACCTCGGCGCGTACGCGACAAGCGATGCTGGTCGACTGGGGTTCGTGGGACCAGAGCTTCAACGAACTGACCGCCAGCCTGTGCCAGCAACTGCTGACCATCATCAACGGCCACGCCAGCCACCACTGCGTACCCCTGCAAGGCAGCGGCACCTTCGCCGTGGAAGCGGCCATCGGCACCCTGGTACCGCGTGATGGCAAGGTCCTGGTGCTGATCAACGGCGCCTACGGCCAGCGCCTGGCGAAGATCTGCAAAGTGCTGGGCCGCGCCTACAGCACCTTCGAGACCGCTGAAGACGAACCCACTACCGCGGCCGACGTCGACCGCCTGCTGCGCGCCGACAGCGGCATTACCCACGTCGCGCTGATTCACTGCGAAACCAGCACCGGCATTCTCAACCCCTTGCCGGAAATCGCCCAGGTCGTGGCCAACCACGGCAAACGCCTGATCATCGACGCCATGAGCTCGTTCGGGGCGCTGCCGATCGATGCCGCGCAGGTGCCGTTCGACGCGCTGGTCGCCGCCTCCGGCAAATGCCTGGAAGGCGTACCGGGGATGGGCTTCGTGTTCACCAACAAAGCCGCGCTGGCCGCTGCCGAAGGCAACTCGCACTCGCTGGCGATGGACCTGTACGACCAGTTCAGCTACATGGCCAAGACCGGCCAATGGCGCTTCACCCCGCCGACCCACGTGGTCGCGGCGCTGCACGAGGCCTTGCTGCAATACAACGAGGAAGGCGGCCTGGCCGCCCGCCACCAGCGCTACCAGGACAACTGCAAGGCGCTGCTCGACGGCATGGCGGCCATCGGCCTGCGCAGCTTCCTGCCGGCCGCCATCCAGGCACCGATTATCGTCACCTTCCACGCCCCGAGTGACAGCCGCTACCAGTTCAAGGACTTCTACGAACGGGTCAAGGCCAAGGGTTTCATTCTCTACCCGGGCAAGTTGACCCAGGTCGAAACCTTCCGCGTCGGCTGCATCGGCTGCGTCGGCCCGGACGGCATGCGTGCCGCGGTCAACGCAGTAGCTGAAGTGCTGCGTGAAATGGAAGTGCTGGACATCTGAGCCGCCAACCTCCCCCGACTACCCAGGAATTTCTTGATGAACAACTACGAAAACCCGAAACACCTGCAAGCCGCCATCCTTGACTGGGCCGGCACCGTGGTCGACTTCGGCTCCTTTGCGCCGACCCAGATCTTCGTCGAGGCTTTTGCCGAGTTTGATGTCGAGGTGTCCATTGAAGAGGCCCGTGGGCCGATGGGCATGGGCAAGTGGGACCACATCCGCACCCTGTGTGATGAGCCGCAGATTGCCGAGCGCTATAAAAAAGTCTTTGGCCGTACGCCGACCGACGATGACGTGACCGCCCTGTACAACCGCTTCATGCCGCTGCAGATCGAGAAGATCGCCGCCCACTCGGCGTTGATTCCGGGTGCGCTGGACACCCTCACCGGGCTGCGCAAAGAGGGCCTGAAAATCGGCTCGTGCTCTGGCTACCCGAAAGTGGTGATGGACAAGGTGGTGGAGCTGGCGGCGAAGAACGGCTATGTCGCCGACCACGTGGTGGCCACCGACGAAACGCCGAATGGCCGCCCATGGCCGGCGCAGGCCCTGGCCAACGTGATCGCCCTGGGGATCGACGATGTGGCAGCGTGCGTAAAAGTTGACGACACCGTGCCGGGGATTCTCGAAGGCCGGCGTGCCGGGATGTGGACCGTAGCGCTGGTGTGCTCTGGCAATGCCCTGGGGTTGACCTACGAAGGCTACCGCGCGCTGAGCTCGGATGAGTTGGCCAGTGAGCGCACGCGCATTCACGCAATGTTCGAAGGTTCGCGCCCGCACTACCTGATCGACACCATCAATGAATTGCCGGAAGTGGTGGCGGATATCAACCGTCGCCTGGCGCGCGGGGAGATGCCGCAGGCGGTGTGATTTTCAATGGCCTCATCGCCGGCAAGGCCGGCTCCCACAATGGCAGACACAATGCCAGCCCTGTGGGAGCCGGCCTTGCCGGCGATAGCTTCACTGCAACTCTAGCCCGCCAACCGTGCCACCCACTGCGCATAGCTATCAATAAAGCCCTGCAAAAACGGCCGGGTCTTCTCCGACAATTTGCCGTGCTCATCAAACAACGTCCCCGCCCCGCCCACATACGCCTCCGGCTGCTGCATGCACGGCACATCGAGGAACACCAGCGACTGGCGCAGATGATGGTTGGCGCCAAAACCGCCCACCGCCCCCGGCGACACGCTGATCACCGCCCCCGGCTTGCCGCTCCAGGCACTCTTGCCATAGGGCCGCGAACCGACATCGATCGCATTTTTCAACACACCCGGCACCGAACGGTTATATTCCGGCGTCACGAACAACACCGCGTCGCTAATACGGACTTTTTCACGGAAGCTCGTGTAGGCTGCCGGTGGATCCACATCAATGTCTTCGTTGTACAACGCCAGATCGCCGATTTCGACAATACTCAGTTTGAGACTGGCAGGCGCCAGTTCGGCAAGGGCCTTGGCCACCTTGCGGTTGATGGAGTCCTTGCGCAAGCTGCCGACCACGACGGCGACGGTGTAAACCTGGCTCATGACGAATTCCAACCTGACTGAACAAAGGGAATTGTTAGTTATAGATGAAGCGCCAGCGCCCCGAGGTTTTTTTCCTCTGGAACAAAACTTCCCAGGCAAAACAGTGGTCTATGCACCACAGAGCACATTTTCAGAGGTCACACGTTAAATGACAGCAGTACTGGTCGGACAATTTCACGCGCGGGACGCAGAAGGACGCATCTACCCCGTGCATGAATTTCAGGAAGCCACCCTGCAGGCCGATGGAAGTGCCGCATCCTTGCCTATCACCACCTATCGCCTGGCGATCGGTGACCGGGTCAAACACCTGGGCGAGGACCGCTTCGAGCTGATGCAGAGCGGCGTAGAGATTGTGCGCATCCCCTGATGCGATACAGCGCGGCCTGCACCTTCAGGCCGCGCTGTTTTTGTTCAAGGGCACTTATTTCAGGCAAACAAAAAAGGCGATCCTTGCGGATCGCCTTTTTCGTATGTTTGGTAGGCACAATTGGATTCGAACCAACGACCCCCACCATGTCAAGGTGGTGCTCTAACCAACTGAGCTATGTGCCTGCTGCGGGGCGCATTCTACTCAGGTTTGTACCCCTGCGTAAAGCGCAATTTTCAAAAAAATCAGCAGCTTCGGCGCTTACCCTTGAAAGCGTTGAAAAAACTGCATAAACAAAAAAGGCGACCCTTGCGGATCGCCTTTTTCGTAACCGCCAACAGGAGCGGTAATGTTTGGTAGGCACAATTGGATTCGAACCAACGACCCCCACCATGTCAAGGTGGTGCTCTAACCAACTGAGCTATGTGCCTGCTGTGAGGCGGCATTCTACGGATTTGGCAGAGGGTGTCAACCCCTTTTTTCGCGCTAAGCCACTGAATATCAAAATTATTTTACGAACAGCTGTTTTCAACGATTTGTACCGTCCGGCTGGCGGGTGTTTATTATTGTTGATACGATCTGCGCAATCGTAAATTATATAGAACATACAACTACAAATCAGAGGTGCCCGAGCATGGCCAACACCCCCTACCCAGAATCGTATTACGCCGCATCGGCCAACCCTGTTCCGGAGCGCCCAAGCCTGCAGGAAGAAATCCAGACTGACGTCTGCGTTATCGGCGCCGGCTACACCGGACTGTCGAGCGCCCTGTTCCTGCTGGAGAACGGCTTCAAGGTCACCGTACTGGAAGCGGCCAAGGTCGGTTTCGGCGCATCGGGCCGCAACGGCGGCCAGATCGTCAACAGCTACAGCCGCGACATCGACGTGATCGAGCGCACCGTTGGCCCTAAACAGGCCCAACTGCTGGGCCAGATGGCCTTTGAAGGCGGGCGCATCATTCGTGAGCGCGTGGCCAAGTACAATATCCAGTGCGACCTGAAAGACGGTGGCGTGTTCGCTGCCCTGACCACCAAGCAGATGGGCCACCTGGAATCCCAGCAACGCCTGTGGGAACGCTACGGCCACACCCAGCTGGAGCTGATGGACCAGAAGCGCATCCGTGAAGTAGTGGCCTGCGACAACTACCTGGGCGGCATGCTCGACATGAGCGGCGGCCACATCCACCCACTGAACCTGGCCCTGGGCGAAGCCGCAGCAGTCGAGTCGCTGGGCGGCACCATCTATGAGCAGTCCCCGGCCATCCGCATCGAGCGCGGTGCCAACCCTGTCGTGCACACCCCGCAGGGCAAGGTCCGCGCCAAGTTCATCATCGTTGCGGGCAACGCCTACCTGGGCAACCTGGTACCGGAGCTGGCGTCCAAGTCGATGCCGTGCGGCACCCAGGTGATCACCACCGAGCCGCTGAGCGACGAACTGGCACGCACCCTGCTGCCGCAGGACTACTGCGTCGAAGACTGCAACTACCTGCTCGACTACTACCGCCTGACCGGCGACAAGCGCCTGATCTTCGGCGGTGGCGTGGTGTATGGCGCACGTGACCCGGCAAACATCGAAGCGATCATCCGCCCGAAAATGCTCAAGGCCTTCCCACAGCTCAAGGACGTGAAGATCGACTACGCCTGGACCGGCAACTTCCTGCTGACCCTGTCGCGTCTGCCACAGGTCGGTCGTCTGGGCGACAACATCTACTACTCGCAAGGTTGCAGCGGCCACGGCGTGACCTACACCCACCTGGCCGGCAAGGTGCTGGCCGAAGCGCTGCGTGGCCAGGCCGAGCGTTTCGACGCCTTCGCCGAGCTGCCGCACTACCCGTTCCCGGGTGGCCAGATGCTGCGTGTACCGTTCAGCGCCCTGGGCGCCTGGTACTACACCCTGCGCGATCGCCTGGGCGTCTAAGCCCTGCCCGGCGTTGTCGTCACTTGCCCAGCGCAGTGACGGCGCGCCGCGCCGCCTGTTCCTGGCCCGCCTGGGCCAGGTCGTTGGCCGCCTTGAGCCAGCGCTGGCGATCCACCTGTGCCGGCAACTGCCCGGGTTGCTGCACCAGCACCGCCCAACTCCCCTCCTTGTGCCACGCCGATTCGAAATCGTCGAAGTCCATCAATAGCCGCCGGCTGTAGCCGGAGCGCAGCAATACCCGCTGCTTGTAGCGGTCGTAACCGACCAGCAGGGCGTAGCGTGGCTCACTCCAGAACGCCGAACCTTCCTGATAGCGCAGCAGCACCGGGTAACCGGCGGCCACCTGGGTCAGCAGTGCTGCAAGGTTCTGCTCCAGCGGGTAAACCACCATGCCGTATTCGCGGGCACCGGACTGCATCGAGTCCTGCAGCTTGTCCAGGCCCTGCGGCAGGTGCAGGGCGTCTTTTTCCAGCAGGCCTGGGGTAATGCGCACGCCCTGCTCCGAGAGGATCGCCGCCAGCGCCATCGGCGCGCTCTGGTTGGCGTTGCCGCGAAAAAACGGCACGGTGCCCAGCTCGACGCGCTGCGGCAGGCTTTTGAGTGCAGAGGAAGGCTGGCTGGCGCAGCCGGCCAGGGTGGCGGCGATGACGCAGGCTAACAGCAGACGACGGGGCATGAAGGCTCGCTTGTTCTGACGCCAGGCAGATGACGCCTGGACCTTGAGGGCGATCATAGGACGACATGGCCTGCGGGTATAGCCTTGCGCATGGTTAGAACGAACTGGCCCAAGCGCTAGACCTTTAGTCAATAGCCTGCAACATCCAAAGGGCTAGACTGAGGGTGTGTCCGAATGGCGAGCCTTGGGCTGGCCCGGACGAAGGAGGTAGCAATGACTCTGGCACTGGCAATCTTGCTGTTGATCGGCATGTGGCTGAGCGTAGCGGCAGCCATGCTGTGGGGGGTGTTGCGCATTGCGCGGCGCCATCACGGGCATTATCAGCCCAAGGCGAAGGTGGTTGAACAGAACACCCGCAAGCACGCTCACGCGCACTGATCCTGTTCAATCACAACCCTGTGGGAGCCGGCATTGCCGGCGATGAGGCCATTGCAGCCAACGACCGATACTCGGTCAATCGCTGGCAAGGCCAGCCCCCACAGGTGCTTCAACCATTCAGCAGATCCGCAGATCAGCCTTCAGCTGCCTCACGCTTCTCCCGCGCCTTGCGGGCAATGATGTTCAGCACTTCAATCGCGGTCGAGAACGCCATCGCTGCATACACATAACCTTTCGGTACGTGGGCGCCAAAGCCTTCGGCGATCAGGGTCATGCCGATCATGATCAGGAAGCCCAGGGCCAACATGACCACGGTCGGGTTGTCGTTGATGAACTTGGCCAGCGGGTCAGCCGCTACCAGCATCACGATAACCGCACTCACCACCGCGATGATCATGATCGGCAAGTGCTCGGTCATGCCTACGGCGGTAATGATGCTGTCGATCGAGAAGACGATGTCCAGCACCAGGATCTGCCCGATGGCGGCGGCAAAGCCCAGGGTGACCGTGGAGGATGCCTTGGCTTCTTCCTTGGAACGGGTATCGACGCTGTGATGGATCTCGCTCGTCGCCTTCCACAGCAGGAACAGACCACCGGCAATCAGGATCATGTCCTTCCACGAGAACACCTGGCCGAACACCTCGATGACCGGCTCGGTCAACTGGACGATCCAGGCCACGGTGCTGAGCAGCCCCAGGCGCATGATCAGGGCCATGCTGATACCGATACGGCGTGCCTTGGAACGGAATTCCTCAGGCAGCTTGTTGGTCAGGATCGAGATGAAGATCAGGTTGTCGATACCCAGGACGATCTCCATGGCCACCAAAGTGGCCAGGGCGACCCAGGCGGTAGGGCTTGCAGCAAGTTCCAACAGGTATTCCATGGTTCAATCCTGAAAATCTGGGCAGAGTGTGTAGGTTAGATTTCCTTGGTGGCTTTATCGCCAGCAGGTTCTTCTTTTTTATCGTCGGACTTTTCGCCAGCCTTGGAGCCAGTTGCCTCGCTCAAGGCTTCTTGCGCCGCATCATTGGTCTTGTCGATGGCTTCCTTGGCTGTGGTGGCAGCCTGGTTGAGCATCTGCTGCGCGGATTTTTCCGCCTGGTCGCAACCGCTCATGGCGAACAGCGCCAACAGCAAGACCAGCGGGGTGCCAATGGATTTGATCTGAAGCATGGGTTCCTCTCCCGAGACGTCCAGCGTCTCAATACAGCTGGCTACGTGATAGCGAGGCATTCTAGTGAGGCTGAAACATCAGGAAAACTCGTATTTTTTGCAGCTATACTTCGGTTTTTACGAACTGTTACCTGATTGGACCCTCCCATGCTCAACTATCGGCAACTGCACTACTTCTGGGTGGTGGCGAAAACCGGCAGCATCGTGCGCGCCTGCGAGCAGCTGAACCTCACCCCGCAAACCATCAGTGGCCAGCTTAGCCTGCTTGAACAGACCTATGGCATTGAGTTGTTTCGGCGGGTCGGGCGGCAACTTGAGCTGACCGAGACCGGGCGCCAGGCGCTGTCCTTTGCCGAGCAGATGTTCCAGATCGGCGGCGAACTGGAGGCCATGCTGCGCGCGCAGCCCGACGAACAACAGATCCTGTTCCGCGTTGGCGTGGCCGACGTGGTGCCCAAATCGATTGTCTATCGCCTGATTGCGCCGACCATGGAGCTGGCCGAGCCGCTGCGCATCAGCTGCCGGGAAGACAAGCTCGAGCGCCTGCTGGCCGACCTGGCCATCCAGCGCCTGGACCTGGTGATTTCCGACAGCCCCATGCCCAGCCACCTCGACATCAAGGGCTACAGCCAGAAACTGGGGGAATGCGGCATCAGCTTCCTCGCCACCCCGGAGCTGGCCGCGCTGCACTCGGCGCCCTTCCCGCTTGGCCTGCAACACGCGCCCTTGCTGATTCCCGGCCAGGAAACCGTGGTGCGCAGCCGGCTGATGCGCTGGTTTGCCGATCAGCAGTTGCAGCCGCGGATTGTCGGCGAGTTCGACGACAGTGCCTTGATGCAGGCCTTCGGCAAGTCCGGCAGCGGCATTTTCATTGCCCCCAGCGTGATTGCCGAAGAAATCTGCCGGCAATACGGCGTGACCCTGATCGGCCAGACCAACGCGGTCACCGAGTCGTTCTATGCCATCTCGGTGGAGCGCAAGGTCAAGCACCCCGGCATCGTGGCGATTACCGAGGGGGCGCGGCGGGAGTTGTTCAACTGGCCGTGAAGCGCTTGCTGGTCAGCCACAGGGCCAGCAGCACCGAAGCGCCGATCAGCAGGCCTGCGGCATAACCGAGGTTGGCCAGGCCCAGGTTGTCAATCACCCGCCCACCAATCACGGCCCCCAGGCCGATCCCCAGGTTGGCCCCGGCGATGTTCAGCGACGCGGCAAACGCCGGTGCTTGCGGAGCGGCCTTGATCAGGCGGACATGGCTGACCAGGAACAGCGCGGCCTGGGTCGAACCCCAGATCGCCAGCGCCAGCGGCAGGCCGATGGGCGACTGCATGCTTGGCACCACCGCCACCAGGCCGATGACCATCAGCGCGCAGAAGCTTGCCGACGCCAGCAGCGGGTGGCGGTCCACCGCGCGGCCGCCGAGGCTGTTGCCGATCAGCCCGACCGCGCCGAAGCCCATCAGGTACCAGCCCACCGTGGCGCCATCAAAGCCGGCCAGGCGTTCGAGCATGTCGGCCAGGTAGGTATAAGCGGTGAACATACCGCTGAACACCAGTACCGAGAGCAGCACATGGCCTTGCAGCAGGCGGCTGCGCAGGATACCGAACTGCCCGAGCAGCGAGGTCGCCTGGGTTTGCCGGGGCGTATGCGGCAGGTAGCACACCAGCAGGAGCGCCTTGGCCAGCGCCAGTGCGGCGAGCATCCAGAACGCTGCGCGCCAGCCGAGCGCGTCACCGACCAGGGTGCCGACCGGAATGCCGAACACCGTGGCGCAAACCACGCCGAAGCTGATCTTGGAGATCGCCCGCCCGGCATAGGCCGGCCCGACGATGTCCACTGCGGTTTCGCTGGCCAGCGACCAGAACACCGGCAGGCCCAGGGCCGGGATCAACCGGGCGATGCCCATCACATAGATGTTCGAGGCCATGGCCGCCACGGCATTGGAGGCGGCGAACAGCAGCAGGATCCCGACAAACAGCCGTTTGCGGTCGAAACGTGCCGCCCAGGCGGTGAGAAACGGCCCGCAGCAGGCCACGGTAAAGGCAAACAAGGTCACCAGCAGGCCCGCCTGCGGGATGCTCACGTCCAGATCGCGAGCGATCCCTGGCAGCAGCCCGACAATCACGAACTCGGTGGTCAATACGGTGAAGCCGGCCGCAGCCAGCAACAGAATCGGCAATAACATCCACACTCCAGCGTTAAACAACCCACGGCCTCAGCCGTTTATCAGAGGGCGCGCATACTACCAGCGACAACCCGTCTCACCTACCGATAGGCGCCTGGCAGGGGTCGGCGAGCGTGCACTGTGATAAAGTCGCGCCCCTTTCGCGACCGGCTCTGCCCGTATCGTCACCGTTTCGCCGCCTGGGGTACGCCCCTGGCCCTTGAACAAGACAGAGAAACAGCTGCCATGACCCCTGTTCTGAACCTGTTGAACCGTACCAGTCTGGTACTGCAAATTTTGATCGGCCTGGTGGCCGGTATTGCCCTGGCCCTGATCGCCCCTCAAGCCGCTGCCAGCCTTGGCTTTGTCGGCACGCTGTTTGTCAGCGCGTTGAAGGCGGTGGCACCGATTCTGGTGTTCATCCTGGTCATGGCGTCGATTGCCAACCACAAGATCGGCCAGCAGACCCACATCCGTCCGATCCTCGTGCTCTACCTGTTCGGTACCTTTGCTGCCGCTGCTGTGGCGGTCGGTGCGAGCATCGCGTTCCCGTCGACGCTGGTACTGGTTACCCACGACGCCCCGATGAGCGCCCCGGGCGGTATCGGCGAAGTGTTGCAGGGCCTGGCCCTGAGCGTGGTCGACAACCCGGTCAAGGCCCTGATGAATGGCAACTTCATCGGCATCCTGGCCTGGGCGATTGGCCTGGGCGTAGCGATCCGCCATGCTGGCCCAACCACCCGTACCGTGCTCGAAGACCTCTCCAACGGCGTGACCGTGATCGTGCGCGTGGTGATCCGCTTTGCACCGCTGGGCATCTTTGGCCTGGTTGCTTCGACCCTGGCCCAGTCGGGCCTGAGCGCCCTGCTCGGCTACCTGCACCTGTTGTTCGTGCTGATTGGCTGCATGCTGTTCGTGGCGCTGGTGATGAACCCGTTGATCGTGTTCTGGAAGATCCGTCGCAACCCGTTCCCGCTGACCCTGATGTGCCTGCGTGAGAGCGGCATCACGGCCTTCTTCACCCGCAGCTCGGCCGCCAACATACCGGTCAACATGGCCTTGAGCGAGAAGCTGGGCCTGCATGAAGACACCTACTCGGTATCGATCCCGCTGGGCGCGACCATCAACATGGCCGGTGCGGCGATCACCATTACCGTGCTGACCCTGGCGGCCGTGCATACCCTGGGTATTGCAGTAGACGTGCCGACGGCCATCCTCCTGAGCCTGGTGGCGGCGGTGTGTGCCTGTGGCGCCTCGGGTGTGGCGGGTGGTTCGTTGCTGCTGATTCCGTTGGCGTGCAGCCTGTTCGGCATTCCGAGCGAGATCGCCATGCAGGTGGTGGCGGTTGGTTTCATCATTGGCGTGTTGCAGGATTCGGCGGAAACCGCGCTGAACTCCTCGACTGACGTGTTGTTTACCGCAGCGGCTTGCGAAGCCGAAGCGCGTCGCGCGAGCTGATGATCTGGGTGGCCGGCGTGCAATGCGCCGGCCGCTGCTTGTGTTTTACCCTGTTGCGCACCTAGGCTAGGGCCTTTCCTCTTAATAGAGACAGGGCCATGTCCGCCGAACACGATACCCCCGAAACTGCCCGGTTCAACAGCACCGAAATCCGCGTGATGGGTGCCTTGATCGAAAAGCAGGCGAGCAATCCGGAAACCTACCCTCTTACGTTGAATGCACTGGTGCTGGCCTGCAACCAGAAGACCAGCCGTGAGCCGGTGATGAACCTCAGCCAGGGCCAGGTCGGGCAGGCGCTGCGGGCGCTTGAAGGCCAAGGCATGGCACGGTTGCAGATGGGTAGCCGGGCGGACCGCTGGGAGCAGCGGGTGGACAAAGGGCTGGAGCTGGTGCCGGCGCAACTGATTCTGCTGGGGTTGATGTTCCTGCGTGGGCCGCAGACGGTGAATGAGCTGCTGACGCGCAGCAATCGCATGCATGCGTTTGAGGACAATGAGCAGGTGGTGCATCAGCTGGAGCGTTTGATTGCGCGGGGGTTTGCGTTGCATTTGCCTCGTCAGGTGGGGCAGCGGGAGGATCGTTATACCCATGCGCTGGGGGACCCGGCGGATATGGAGGCGATTCTTGAAGCGCGGCAGCAGGGGCCTGAGCGGGTGGCCGCGGGGGTTTCTTCTGAGCGGATTGAGGCATTGGAAGCTAGGATTGCGGCGCTGGAGGAGCGGTTGGCGTTGTTGGAATAGGGATTGTTTTAACGACACCTCCGTTCAGCCTCTGGTAACGGGGCAGGTAGATCAGGATCAACGGCACAATTCGCTTCGCTCTTGCTCTGCATACTGTGGCCGCAACTGTCTTTCTTTGTTTTTGTAGCCGCTGCCGACAGGCTGCGCTGGAGCCCGTGAGGGCTCCCAAAGGCGGATACGTTCGACAGCGATAGCTGCTATCGGCCAGTCGCCGGCAAGGCCGGCTCCCACAGAGAACAGTGCAAGGTATTGCTCCACACTGCCGTGCACGAAGTGCAAAGCAAGAGCGAAGCGAATTGTGCCGTTGATCTTGATCTGTTTTTGACTTGAAACGAAATACCCTAGGCTCACGTGGTCAAGTTTTCGCAATGTCTAAGAG
>NZ_JAMDGY010000036.1 GCF_028656955.1 Pseudomonas fontis | reverse complement strand
GCGTGCTGCGTGGGCTGCGGAGGTGTGTATGAGAGAGCAGGCCATACGGCAGCGGCTACGTTGTCAGTGATTGGCTGCAAAGCTGTCGCTAGTCATTCAGGCCAATCACAATTTGCAAAGCAAGAGCGAAGCGAATTGTGCTGTTGATCTTGATTGATGGGCCCCGTTACCAGAGGCTGAACGGAGGTGTCGTTAAACGGGCGGGGGCGTAGCCCCCCTTCGGCGTAGCCGAAGACGCGAGGCGTGCGAGTTGCGTAGCAACTTGTGTCCGCGGGCCCGTTTAACGGCGCCGGAGTGAAGGGACCCGGAGCGCAGCGCAGGGCCGAATGGTGGGGCAAGAATTTTTGGTTACTTTTTTTTCGTCTGAAAAAAGTAACCCGCCGTAAGGGCGGAAAGGTGAAGTGGTATCACCACAAAATCTGGATATTCACCCAACCACCCCCCCCAAAAAAAAGCATCGCGGGACAAGCCCGCTCCCACAGGGGTCATTCCTGGGGGGGAGGTGGTTCCTTGCCCTTGGCATGACTAGCCAACCGTTCCAGCGCCGCCCGCAGTTTGGGATCACTGATCCCCTCGGCCGTCGCCTGAATATTCTCAGCCGAGCGACTGGAGATATCCATGGGGTGCCCGCTTACCACGGGCGTAGTCGCCGTCGGTTGCACCTTGAACAGGATCCGGCTCAGGTTGGCAAACACCTCCAACGCCTGCAACTGACGTTGCAGGCGCTTCTGTTGATAGCGCAGGCGAGTCGCCCAATGCCCATCGGTCACGATCAGCAGCAGCGTGCCCTCACGCCACGACGCCACATGGCAATGCTCCCGCGCAGCCGGTTGCAACTGGCTCTCCAGCAGCCGCTGCAAATGCGCCAGGCGCTGTGCCTGACTGAACAGGGCCTTGAGCGGCCGGGCTTCACGCAGCAGGACGGCAGGAGCGCGGGCGGGCAGGGGGCGGAAGGCCATGGACAAACACCTGAAGATACAATGTCGCCATCTTAACAGATCGCCCGGCGACCACCGGGCACGGTCCATCCGTGCGTGAAACTTTGCCCTGGTGGGTTGAAGTTGGCGAAAAAGCCCTTATTGTGAAAAAGCCCCGTAAAAGCGCTGTGCCAGCACCGTGGAAATCCACCACTTTCCTCACCAACGTTTCCGGGTAGAATGCTCGTTCGCATGCGGCCATAAGGGCTGCACGGGCGACTCACGGGGCCGCCCTCCATCCCTACGTGTGGAAGATCCTGCCGATATGTTTGCGCCTTTGTTAAAAAAACTTTTTGGAAGCAAGAACGAGCGTGAGGTTAAACGCCTGCTCAAGGCGGTCCAGACCGTCAATGCCTTCGAAGAGAAGATGGTGGCCCTCTCGGACGAACAGCTGCGAGGCAAAACCGCAGAGTTCCAGGAGCGCCTGGCCAAAGGCGAGACCCTCGACCAACTGCTGCCAGAGGCCTTCGCCGTCGCGCGTGAAGCCGGCAAGCGGGTCATGGGCATGCGTCACTTCGACGTCCAGCTGATCGGCGGCATGGCCTTGCACGAAGGCACTATCGCAGAAATGCGTACCGGTGAAGGCAAGACCTTGGTCGGTACCCTCGGCGTCTACCTCAATGCACTGTCCGGCAAGGGCGTGCATGTGGTCACCGTGAACGACTACCTGGCCCGCCGCGACGCCAACTGGATGCGCCCGCTCTATGAGTTCCTGGGCCTGAGCGTCGGCATCGTCACGCCGTTCCAGCCGCCAGAAGAGAAGCGCGCAGCCTATGCTGCCGACATCACCTACGGCACCAACAACGAATTCGGTTTCGACTACCTGCGCGACAACATGGCGTTCAGCATGGAAGAGAAGTTCCAGCGCGAGCTGAATTTCGCCGTGATCGACGAAGTCGACTCCATCCTGATCGACGAAGCCCGTACCCCGCTGATCATTTCCGGCCAGGCCGAAGACAGCTCCAAGCTGTACATCGAGATCAACAAACTGATCCCGCGCCTGACCCAGCACATCGAGGAAGTCGAAGGCCAGGTGACCCAAGAGGGCCACTACAGCATCGACGAGAAGACCCGCCAGGTCGAACTCAATGAAGCCGGTCACCAGTTCATCGAAGAGATGCTCACCCAGGTCGGCCTGCTGGCTGAAGGCGAGAGCCTCTATTCGGCGCACAACCTGGGCCTGCTGACCCACGTCTACGCCGGCCTGCGCGCGCACAAGCTGTTCCATCGCAACGTCGAGTACATCGTCCAGGACGGCCAGGTCCTGCTGATCGACGAACACACCGGCCGGACCATGCCGGGTCGTCGTCTGTCCGAAGGCCTGCACCAGGCCATCGAAGCGAAGGAAAACCTGAACATCCAGGCCGAGAGCCAGACCCTGGCGTCGACCACCTTCCAGAACTACTTCCGTCTGTACGACAAGCTGTCCGGCATGACCGGTACCGCCGACACCGAAGCCTTCGAGTTCCAGTCGATCTACGGCCTCAACGTGATGGTGATCCCGCCGAACAAGCCGTTGGCCCGTAAGGACTTCAACGACCTGGTCTACCTGACTGCCGACGAGAAGTACCAGGCGATCATCGCCGACATCAAGGAAAGCATGACCCTGGGCCGTCCGGTCCTGGTCGGTACCGCGACCATCGAGACCTCCGAGCACATGTCCAACCTGCTCAAGCAGGAAGGCATCGATCACAAGGTCCTGAACGCCAAGTACCACGAAAAAGAAGCCGAGATCATTGCCCAGGCCGGTCGTCCGGGTGCACTGACCATCGCCACCAACATGGCCGGTCGTGGTACCGACATCCTGTTGGGCGGCAACTGGGAAGTTGAAGTGGCGTCGATGGAAAACCCGACCCCAGAGCAGATCGCCCAGATCAAGACCGACTGGCAGAAGCGTCACCAGCAGGTGATCGAGTCCGGCGGCCTGCACGTGATCGCCTCCGAGCGCCACGAATCGCGTCGTATCGACAACCAGCTGCGTGGTCGTTCCGGCCGTCAGGGTGACCCGGGTTCGAGCCGTTTCTACCTGTCCCTGGAAGACAGCCTGATGCGTATTTTTGCCTCTGACCGGGTGAAGAACTTCATGAAGGCCCTGGGCATGCAGTCCGGTGAAGCCATCGAACACCGCATGGTCACCAACGCCATCGAAAAAGCCCAGCGCAAGGTCGAGGGTCGCAACTTCGACATTCGTAAGCAGCTGCTCGAATTCGACGACGTGGCCAACGAACAGCGTAAAGTCATCTACCACATGCGTAACAGCCTGCTGGCCGCTGACAACATCGGTGACACCATCGCCGACTTCCGCCAGGAAGTGCTCGACACTACCGTTGCCCAGCACATTCCGCCGCAATCGCTGCCTGAGCAGTGGGACGTGGTCGGTCTGGAAGCAGCCCTGGCCAGCGACTTCGGGGTGAAACTGCCGATCCAGCAGTGGCTCGACGAAGACGACAAGCTGTACGAAGAAACCCTGCGCGAGAAGCTCATGACCGAGCTGCTGGCGGCCTACAACGAGAAGGAAGAGCAGGCTAGCGCCGATGCCCTGCGTACCTTCGAGAAGCAGATCCTGCTACGCGTACTGGATGACCTGTGGAAAGACCACCTGTCGACCATGGACCACCTGCGTCACGGTATCCACCTGCGTGGCTACGCCCAGAAGAACCCGAAGCAGGAATACAAGCGCGAGTCCTTCAACCTGTTCCAAGAGCTGCTCGACTCGATCAAGCGCGACACCATCCGCGTGCTGTCGCACGTTCAGGTGCGCCGCGAAGACCCGATCGAAGAAGAAGCGCGCCTGCGCCGCGACGCCGAGGAACTGGCCCAACGCATGCAGTTCCAGCACGCCGAAGCGCCAGGCCTGGAAGCGGCACAGTTGCAGGAAGAGGGTGCTGATGTTGCCGTGGCCGCCGCGCCGGTACGCAACGAGCAGAAGCTGGGCCGCAACGAGCCATGCTGGTGCGGTTCGGGCAAGAAGTTCAAGCAGTGCCACGGCAAGATCGACTGATCACGCCCGATTGGCAACACGCTGAAATCTGAACACCGCGCCGCGACTGGTTCCCACCATCGCGGCGTTGTTCCATCTCAAGCGCCGTCGTAGTCGACGCGGCGTACTTTTTCTAGGAGCGCTTACATGGCTGTTGGTCTTGGTCCTTTGCCAACGTTGCACCCGGTTCCCGGTTTTGAACTTGGCATCGCCTCTGCGGGCATCAAGCGCCCGGGGCGCAAGGATGTGGTCGTGATGCGCTGCGCCGAAGGCTCCAGCGTTGCCGGCGTATTTACCCTGAACGCTTTTTGCGCGGCGCCGGTAATCCTGGCCAAGCAGCGTGTGCAAGGCAGCGTGCGTTACCTGCTGACCAACACCGGCAATGCCAACGCCGGCACCGGCGCGCCAGGCCTGGCTGCGGCCGAGCGCACCTGCGCCAAGCTGGCTGAGCTGACCGGCGTTGCGGCCAGCGCCGTGCTGCCGTTCTCCACCGGAGTTATCGGCGAGCCGCTACCGGTCGAGAAGATCGAAGGCGCCTTGCAGGCTGCACTGGACGACCTGTCGGAAAACAACTGGGCCGCTGCCGCCACCGGCATCATGACCACCGACACCCTGCCCAAGGGCGCCAGCCGTCAGTTCCAGCATGACGGCGTGACCATCACTGTCACCGGCATCAGCAAAGGCGCGGGCATGATCCGCCCGAACATGGCGACCATGCTCGGCTACATTGCCACCGACGCCAAAGTGGCCCCGGCGGTGCTCAAGGACCTGATCCTCGACGGCGCGAACAAGTCGTTCAACCGCATCACCATCGATGGCGACACCTCGACCAACGACTGCTGCATGCTGATTGCTACCGGCAAGGCCGCAGTGGCTGAAGTGACCGAGGCCCGTGGCCCGCTGTTCGACGCGCTGAAAAAAGCCGTGTTCGAGGTGTGCATGGAAGTCGCCCAGGCCATCGTGCGTGATGGCGAAGGCGCGACCAAGTTCGTTACGGTTCAGGTCAACGGTGGTGGCAATCACCAGGAATGCCTGGATGTCGGCTACGCTGTGGCCCACTCGCCGCTGATCAAGACCGCACTGTTCGCCTCTGACCCGAACTGGGGGCGGATCCTCGCCGCTGTTGGCCGGGCCGGTGTGCCGCAACTGGATGTCAGCCTGATCGACGTGTACCTGGGCGATGTCTGCATCGCCAGCCAGGGCGGTCGCAGCGTCACCTACACCGAGGCACAGGGTTCGGCAGTGATGGCCGAGGAAGAGATCACCATCCGCATCGAACTGGGCCGTGGCCAGTGCAGCGAGACGATCTGGACTACCGACCTGTCCCATGAGTACGTGAAGATCAACGCCGAATACCGGACCTGATGGTCCGTACCGGCAAGGCCAGCTCCGGCAGGAGCCGGCCGTGCTGGTGAAGAGGTCCGCAGAACCTGCCTTTCTCTCAACTCTCTCAATGCAACGGAGCGCACCATGAGCTACCAACTGATTATCGGCGACAAGCTGTACTCTTCCTGGTCGCTGCGCGGCGCCCTGGCCCTTGAACTGGCCGGTGCGAGCTACGATGAAACGCTGATCAAGCTCAACCAGCCGGACACCCGTGCGCAAGTGCTCAAGTACTCGCAAACCGGCAAGGTGCCACTGCTCAAGTGCGAGCACGGGATCATCGCCGACTCCCTGGCGATTGCCGAGTACCTGGCCGAGCGTCATCCACAGGCCAACCTCTGGCCAACCGATGTGGCCGCTCGTGCCCAGGCGCGTTCGGCGTGTGCACAAATGCACGCCGGCTTCTTTGCCCTGCGCGGCACCATGCCGTTTGATCTGTCCCGCGATAAGGCGCTGGCGAGCATGCCGCAGGATGTGCAGGCCGACATCGACCGCATCGTGGCGCTGTGGGCTGAATGCCATCAGGCGTCGAAAGACAGCGGTCCGTTCCTGTTCGGTACGGTCAGCCTGGCCGATGCGTTCTTTGCGCCGGTGGCCGTGCGTCTGCGTACCTACCGTGTTGAACTCCCGGCCGAAGCGGCCGCGTATATTGAAACCATCTACCAGTGGTCAGCCTTCAAGAAGTGGCAAAAAGCTGGTTTGGCGGAGTGTGAAAAGTGAAACGGATACATGTAGCTGCGGCGGTCATTCGTGGTGCGGATGGTCGCATCCTGATTGCCCGGCGGGCTGACAGCCAGCACCAGGGCGGCCTGTGGGAGTTCCCCGGCGGCAAGGTCGAGGAGGGCGAAGCGGTCGAGCGCGCGCTCACCCGCGAGTTGCAGGAAGAGCTGGGCATCGTGGTCACCGCCGCGCGGCCGCTGATCAAGGTCAAGCATGACTACCCGGACAAGCAGGTGTTGCTGGATGTCTGGGAAGTCAGTGGTTTTACCGGCGAGCCGCATGGCGCCGAAGGCCAGCCGCTGGCCTGGGTGAGCGGACGGGAGTTGGCGCAGTACGAATTCCCCGAGGCCAACCAGCCTATCGTTGCTGCTGCACGCTTGCCTGGTGAGTACCTGATTACCCCGGACGATCTTGAGACACCGCAGTTGTTGCGCGGTATCCAGAAGGCGGTGGCCGGCGGGATCAAGCTGGTGCAACTGCGCGCGCCGAACATGTACGACCCCAAATACCGTGATGTCGCGGTGGATGCGGTGGGTTTGTGTGCAGGCAAGGCGCAGTTGATGCTCAAGGGCCCGCTGGAGTGGCTGGGGGATTTCCCGGCTGCCGGCTGGCACCTGACGGCTGAACAGTTGCGCAAGTACGCAAGCAAGGGCCGGCCGTTCCCGAAAGAGCGCTGGCTGGCGGCGTCGTGTCACAACGCTGAAGAGTTGGCCTTGGCTGAACAGATGGGTGTGGATTTCGTCACCTTGTCGCCCGTGCAGGCAACCCAATCGCACCCGGATGCCGTGCCCTTGGGCTGGGAGCAGGCGACGAGCCTGATCGAAGGCTTCAGCAAGCCGGTGTTCCTGCTGGGCGGTGTGGGTGCTGCCGAGCGTGAGAAGGCCTGGCAGTGCGGGGCTCAGGGCGTGGCAGGGATTCGGGCGTTCTGGCCTGAAGTCTGAGAGGAGCGCTTTGCGCTCCATCGCCGGCAAGGCTGGCTCCTACAGGTAGGCGCCGGCGTTGCCGGCGATACCCTCAAGGCTTGGCCGCAGCCTGCCACAACACCTCGGCCACGCCTTGGCGCCGAGCAATCAAGCGCGCCGCGACAAACAGCAGATCCGACAGCCGGTTGATATACGCCAACCCCACCCCCGCCAACGGCTCCACTGCATTGAGCTGCTGACAGCGCCGCTCCGCACTGCGTGCCAGGCTGCGGCACACATGGGCCTGCGCCACCAGCAGCGAGCCACCCGGCAGAATGAAATTCTCCAGCGGCCCCAGCTCTTCGTTCCAGCGATCAATCGCCGCTTCCAGCCGGTCAACCTCTGCGGCATTCAACGCCTGATAACTCGGCATCGCCAGCTCCCCGCCCAAATCGAACAAGCGATGCTGGCACGGCGTGAGCACCTCGAGCACTTCCGTCAGCCCTTCATTGGCCAACCCTGCGAGCAACACGCCAAGCTGGCTGTTGAGCGTGTCTACCTCGCCAATCGCCTCGATGCGCGGGTGGTCCTTGGGTACGCGGCGACCATCGCCCAGGCCGGTTTCACCTTTGTCGCCGGTGCGGGTGTAGATCTTCGACAGTCGAAAACCCATGCTCATGACTCCGTAGTGGTGGCAGGGACAGCCAGGTTGCCCAGCGGCAGGCGCAGGGTGAAGCAAGTGCCCTGGCCCGGCGCAGATTGCACTTCCATCTGCCCCTTGTGATTGTTGGTGATGATGAAATAGGAAACCGACAGGCCAAGCCCGGTGCCCTGGCCGATCTCCTTGGTGGTGAAGAACGGCTCGAAAGTGCGCTTGCGCACGGCTTCCGGCATGCCGATGCCGTTGTCTTCGACCTGGATCTCGGCCCACGGCGGGTTCAGCCGGGTGCGCAGGGTAATCCGCCCAGGCTCGCTGTCATCCTCACGTTGGTGAATGGCCTGGGCCGCGTTTTTCAGCAGGTTCAACAGGACCTGTTCCAGCTCGTTGGCCGTGCCCGGCACCGGCCCCAGGTTCGGGTCGAACTGACGGACGATGGCCTGGCCCTTGAAGTCGAAACCGATGGTCAGGTCGAAGTCATTGCCGGCAATTTCCACCGCCTGGTCGATCAGGGCCGGCAGGTCACAGGGCGCCAGTTGGCGGTTGCTACGGCGGCTGAAACTGAGCATGTGGGTGACGATCTTCGCCGCCCGCGCCCCGGCTTGCTGGATACCGTCGAGCAACTGTGGCACCTGGCGGCCTTCCAGGTACTGGTTGACCGTGGTCAGGTCGATGCCCGACTCGTCGGCCTGCTCGACGTTCTTCGGCAGGTCCGGCGACAGCCGGCGGCGGATGTTCTGCACGTTGTGCAGGATCGCCCCCAGCGGGTTGTTGATCTCGTGGGCCATGCCGGCTGCGAGGCCGCCGACCGAGAGCATTTTCTCGGACTGCACCATCATCTCTTCCAGCGACAGGCGCTGGGTGATGTCGTCGATGCGGATCACCACGCCACGCCCGCCACCGCCCATCAGCGGGTAGAAGGTCAGGGCGTAGTGCCGGGCATCGTCGCCCTTGGTCCAGGTGACACGCTCGATTTTCGCCACGCGGTGCTTCTCGACGCTTTCCTTGAGCTGCGGCAGGAACGGTTTGAGCGGCTCGAAGGCGAGGAAGATCGGCTGGTTCAGCGCAGCGTCCAGCGGTGTGCCGGAAAGCGCACTGGCTTCCTGGTTCCATTGGGTGACGTAGAGCTGTTCATCCAGGGCGATCAGCGCCGAGGGCATCGAGTCGATGATGCTGTTGAGGTAGTTCTGAAAGCCCGTGAGCTTCTTCTCGATCTTGCTGCGCACCTGGACTTCCAGCTCCAGCTTGCGGTTGGTATGGCGGGTTTCCTCGGCCAGGCCCTGGGCCTGGTCGTATGCGGTCTGGAACTCGTCACGGGCGCGCTTGAGCTGCTGCTCGCGCGCCTCGATGCGCGACAGCATGGTGTTGAAGGCTTCGGCCAGGCTGCCGATTTCGTCATGGTTGCCGGGCTGCGCACGCAGGGCGTAGTTCTCTTCCCGGGTGACCTGGCGGGAAAGCTGCTCCAGCTGGTAGATCGGCTGGGTGATCAGGCGCTTGATCTGCCGGGCAATGACCATCCACAACAGGATGCTGAACACCAGGATGCCCAGGCTTGCGGTCAGGGTGCCGGTGTAGAAGGCAATCGGCAATTCGCTACTGGCCACCAGCAGCAGGTGCCCGGGCGGGCTGCCGGGACGCGGCAGGGGTACCAGTTGGGTGCTGCGAAACTCGGTGATGCGCCAGTTTTCGATATTGCGGTAGCGCTTGGGCAGTGGCAGTTGCTCCCCGTGCTGCAACTGCGCCACCAGCTTGCCGTCGCTGCCGTACAGGGCGGCGGCACGCAGGGGCGAGTAGGTGTCGAGCTCCTTGAGCAGGTTGCTGGCCGCTTCCGGCGACTCGGTGGCCTGCTGCGCCAACTGCGGGTTGGACACCAGCCGGCCAATTGTCTGCAAGGCCTGCGGTGCCATGGCTTCCTGGGAGATCCAGTAGGCGGCACTGATGAAGGTCAGGTTGGCCACCAGCAATATGGTGATCAGCAGCACCAGCAGGGCGGCCAGCAGCTTCTGGCCGACCGGCAGGTTTTCCAGGCGTTCGCGCAAGGGCATGGGGAAGGCGGGATCCTGTGTGTGGAAGGGCAGGGTAACGCCGCGTTCAGTCGCTGGGCAATCCGCGGGCGTTCAGCTGTTCGACCAGGCGCCGGTGCAGGCGTTCGAGGTGCGGCACCGGTTGCGCATGCCGAGCCGCAGTTCGGCAGGCGTGGCCGAGCAGGTAATGGATCTCGGTGCGCCGACCCTGGCGGACGTCCTGGTACATGGAAGAGTAGTTGGCCGCAGTGGCATGGATCACCCGCTCGACCTCTTCATTCAGGGCTTGGGCCGCCTCGGGCTGGCCGCAGACCCTGAGCAGGTCGGCAAGCTCGGCACACAGCGTGGCCACTTCGCAGTGGTGCTCAAGCAGGCCGCCATTGCGGCAATCGTGCAGCACGGTCAGCGGATTGATCGCGCAATTGAGCGCCAGCTTGCGCCACAACCGGGTGAGGATGTCCGGGGTCCACTGGTGCGGGATGCCGGCATCGTGCAAATCCTCGAGCCAGGGCGGGGCCGAGGGGTTGGCCGGGTCGCCGAGCCAGTTGAAGCCATGCCCGGCAAACGTCACCTGCCAGTCGCTCTCGCGAAACGCCCCTTCGGTGCTGGAGGCGAACAGGCAACGTAGGTGTGGCACTCGGGCTGCGACGGCGTCCTGGCTGCCGAGGCCGTTTTGCAGGAGGATCAGCTCGGCATCCTTGGCCAGGCGCGGCAGAAGGCTGACGACCGCCTGTTCGGCGTCGTAGGCCTTGCAGGCTACCAGCAGGCGATGGATGGGCCCTTGGGTGTCGGCGGTTTCGGCGGGGGTCGCATGGCGCTGTGCCAGGCCCTGTTCGACCAGGGTCAGGCCGCCGGCGGCCTCGTAGGCGGCCAGGCGCTGCGGGTCGCGCAGGATCAGCCGGACCGCTTTGCCGGCGCGTGCCAGGCGGCAGGCCCAGAGGCTGCCCAGACTGCCGGCGCCGAGAATATGCCAGGTGCTGCTCATCAGCGTTTCGCAACCGTTATAATGAGCCCGCATTTTAACCGTCAAACCCGACGCGCTCCATCAGGCCGTGCAAATCAGGCCGCGAGCGCGCATTTATTTTTGGAGAAAGGATATGCCGTCGTTCGACGTGGTATCGGAACTGGACAAGCACGAAGTCACCAACGCGGTGGAAAACGCCATCAAGGAGCTTGACCGCCGCTACGACCTGAAGGGCAAGGGCACCTTCGAGTTCAAGGAAAAGGACCTGGCCGTCACCCTGACTGCCGAAGCCGAATTCCAGCTCGAAGCGATGATCGAGATCCTCAAGCTGGCGCTGGTCAAGCGCAAGATCGACGTGCAGTGCCTGGAAGTGAAGGATGCCTTCGCCTCGGGCAAGGTCATGAAGCAGGAAGCCAGCCTCAAGGAAGGCATCGACAAGGAGCTGGCGAAGAAGATCGTTGCTCACGTCAAGGACGCCAAGCTCAAGGTCCAGGCCGCCATCCAGGGCGAGCAGGTGCGGATCACCGGCAAGAAGCGCGACGACCTGCAGGAAGCCATCGCGGCCCTGCGCGCCAAAGAGTTCGGCATGCCGCTGCAGTTCAACAACTTCCGCGATTGATCACCCCGCTCCGGAACCTTGGCGCCGTTTTGGCGTCCGAGGTCTCTGGTGCCGCTGAAACGATTGCGGCGCGCTTTTTACAGCTTTTGCCCCTCGGCATCAGGAGAGATTTATGGATTTGAGTGCTGAAGTCGACCAGCTGGTTAAAACGTCGCAAACCTGGATTCCAATGATCATGGAATACGGCAGCCGCCTGTTGCTGGCGCTGTTGACCCTGGCCATTGGCTGGTGGTTGATCAACAAGGTGACCTACCGCCTGGGCAAATTGCTCGCCTTGCGCAACGCCGACCAGGCGCTGCAAGGCTTCATCAGCAGCCTGGCGAACATCATTCTGAAGATTCTGCTGGTGGTCAGCGTTGCCTCGATGATCGGCATCGAGACCACCTCGTTCGTTGCCGCCATTGGTGCGGCGGGCCTGGCCATCGGCCTGGCGCTGCAAGGCAGCCTGGCGAACTTTGCCGGTGGGGTGTTGATCCTGCTGTTCCGGCCGTTCCGCCTGGGCGACTGGATTGAAGCGCAGGGTGTGGCCGGTACCGTGGACAGCATCCAGATCTTCCACACCGTGCTGCGCACCGGTGACAACAAGACAGTGATCCTGCCGAATGGCAGCCTGTCCAACGGCATCATCACCAACACCAACCGTCAGCCGACCCGCAAGGTCGTGTTCGATGTGGGTGTGGACTATGAGGCGGACTTGCAGAAGGCTCGCCAGGTCCTGCTGTCGCTGGCCAATGACCCGCGTGTCCACCAGGACCCGGCGCCACAGGCGGTGATCTCGACGCTGGGTGACAGCTCGATCACCGTGTCGCTGCGGATCTGGGTGAACACGGCGGATTACTGGGATGTGCTGTTCATGCTCAACGAGCATGCGCGTGACCGCCTGAAAGTCGAGGGGATCGACATTCCCTTTCCGCAACGAGTGATTCGCGTGGTGCAGGAAGCGGCGGTTCAGTAACGGGGGCCGTGTTGCGCTTATCGCGGGACGAGCCCGCTCCCACAAGGGAACTGTGTATGCAGTACCTGTGGGAGCGGGCTCGTCCCGCGATGGGGCCCGCAGCCATTACACTTGTTCACGTCTTCCCCCTACCTGCCCCTTGGCATTTCTGGCATACAGGCTGTCCTGAACCCCTTGCCTGAACACTGCCATGACCCCGCTGATCCATATCACGCCCCGGCGTGCCTTCCTGTTTGCGCTGACCCTGGCGCTGTTCGAACTGCTGACCTACCTCGCCAGTGACGTGGTGATGCCGGCCATGCCCGGCCTGGTCGTCGACCTCAATGCGAGCCCTGAATACATCCCCCATGCACTGAACCTCTACCTGCTCGGTGGGGTGGTGTTGCAGTGGATGATCGGCCCGCTGGCGGACCGTTATGGCCGTCGTCGCCTGCTGCTCAGCGGCTGTGCATTCTTCTGCCTGGCCTGCCTGGCAACCTTCTGGGTGCAGAGCATCGAGATGTTCAACCTGCTGCGCCTGCTGCAAGGCATCGGCCTGGGCTTCGTGGTAACGGTCAGCTACCCGGCGCTCAACGAGGCTTTCAGCGAAGCCGACGCCGTGCGCATGATGGCGCTGCTGGCCAACATCGCGCTGCTCTCGCCACTGCTCGGCCCGCTGGTGGGCACGCTGCTGCTGGAATGGGTGTCGTGGCGCTGGCTGTTCGTGCTGTTCGGTGCGGTGTCGGTAGTCGCCTGGCTGGCGCTGTATCGCTACATGCCGGAAACCCTGGGGGTTGAGCGCCGCGACGGGACGCGCCTGGAGTTCCAGCCGATCCACCTGTTGCCGTTGCTGGCTGGCTACGCGCAACTGCTGGGCAATCGCCGCTTTGTTGCCGGCAGTGCTGCGTTGGGCCTGATCGGCCTGCCGCTGATTGGCTGGATCGGCCTGTCGCCGGTGCTGCTGATTCACGATGAAGGCTTGAGCAAGCTGGACTACGCGCTGTGGCAACTGCCGGTGTTTGGCGGGCTGATCCTGGGCAACCTGATCATCAACCGCATCGCCGACCGTTACCCGCTCAAGGCGCTGATTCAGCGCGCGCTCTGGCCCTATCTGATCGGCCTGTTCACCATCATGCTCGGCACCTGGCTTTACCCTAGTGTGCTGGCACTGGTGCTCGGGCTGTCGGTATATGCGCTGGGCCTGGGGATCGCCAACGCCGTGCTGTACCGCATGACGTTGTTCGCCAGCGAGCAGAGCAAAGGCCTGGTGTCGGCCATGCTGGGCATGATCACCATTGCCTTGCTGGGGCTGGGTGGGGTGTTGCTGGCAATGCTGGGGGCGGGTGCCAGCCTGCTCAGCTTTGCCATTGCGGCAGGCTGCGCCGGCTTGCTGGCCCTGTGGCCACTGTGGGTCGCGCTGAACGGCCGTGACAATGATGACGCGGCACTGAGCGAGGCGGCCTGACTGCGCGCAGTAGAGCGCCCCTCAAGGGCGCTCAGCGACTTCTACGGTTTCTGCGGTGGGCTCGGTATGTTGCTTGCCACGACGATTCTCCTGGTGCCAGTGCAAGGCAATCAGGATCAGGGTCGGTACACCCAGCAGGGCAGTGATCAGGAAGAAGTCGTGATAACCGTACTTCTCCACCATCACCCCGGAATAGCCGCCGATCAGGCGCGGTAGCAGCAGCATGATCGAGCTGAGCAGGGCGTACTGGGTGGCGGAGAACTTCAGGTTGGTCAGGCTCGACAGGTAGGCAACGAATGCCGAGGTAGCCAGGCCCGAGCTGAAGTTGTCCAGCGAGATGGTCAGCACCAGCATGTCCAGGTTCGGGCCCATGTCGGCCAGCATCAGGAACAGGATGTTGGTGGACGCAGACGCCACGCCGCCAATGAACAGGATCGGCAGGATGCCGAAGCGCACGATCAACAGCCCACCAAAGCCTGCGCCCACCAGGGTCATGATCAGGCCGAAGATCTTGCTGACGCTGGCGATCTGGTCCTTGCTGAAGCCCTGGTCGATGTAGAACACGTTGGCCATCACGCCCATCACCGTGTCGGACATCCGATAGGTGGCGATCAGCCCGAGCAACAGCAGGGCCTGCCAGCGATAGCGGGTGATGAAGTCGTTTACCGGCGTCAGCACCGGTGCCAGGCCGCGTCGGCCGAAGGACGACAGGCACAGGCAGGTGAGGGTGATATAGAGAATCGCGCGCAGGAAGGCGCGGTCTTCGAGCAGCAGGTCGAGCAGGCTCATGCCTTCGAACAGCACGCTGGCGAAGTCAGTGTTGTACAGCTGGGTGAACATTGCCGGCACCGAGACCAGCAGGATGATCAGCACGAACACCGAGATCAACTGGTGGCTCAGGCCATAACGGGCCGCCGATAGCTGGGTGCGCAGCGGCACCGGTGGCTCGCGCATCAGCAGGGTGGTGATCACGGCCGGAATCATCAGCACGCCGAACAGCACGTAGGTGCCGGTCCAGGCCTTGTGCAGGTAGCTGAAGCCGGTGGAGCCGAAACCTTCGGCGAAGAACAACGCACCAGCGGTGGCCAGCAGGGCTGCCACCCGGTAACCGGCCATGTAGCTGGCGGCCAGGGCTGCCTGGCGTTGGTCGTCGGCGATTTCCAGGCGGTAGGCATCGACGGCGATGTCCTGGGTGGCCGAAGCGAATGCCACCAGCACGGCCAGGGCGATCAGCCAGGACAGGTGTTTCTGCGGGTCGCAGAAGCCCATGCCGACCAGCCCGATGACGACCAGGATTTGTGAGAGCACCAGCCAGGAGCGGCGGCGACCGAGCTTGCCGAGCAACGGCAGGCGCCATTGGTCGAGCAGCGGCGACCAGACCCACTTGAAGGCGTAGGCCAGGCCGATCAGGCTGGCATAACCGATGGTTTCGCGGGCAACCCCAGCCTCACGCAACCATACCGACAGGGTCGAGAACACCAGCATGTACGGCAGGCCAGCGGCGAAACCGAGCAGCAACAGCACCAGGGTAGATGGGCTGGCATAGGCAGCGAGCGCAGCGCGCCAGGTTTTACGGGGCATGGGCCAACATCTGCCTCAAGTTTACGAAAACAAAGCGCGCACTCTAACCGCTGTGCTCCATCGGACGCCAGCCATGGCGCGACATATCGACGCGATTATTGTTGAGAATGACGCCTTCTGCGCGCAGGCGTGCCCGCTGTTCGTCGCCGGACGGCGTGCCCAGTGCCAGGCTCAGGCGTCCACCGGCGCCGAGCACGCGATGCCAGGGCAGGCGGGTGTCGGCCGGCAACTGGCTCAGGGTACGCCCGACCCAGCGCGCTGCGCGGCCCAATCCGGCCAGTTCGGCCAGTTCGCCATAGCTCACCACCTTGCCTTCAGGGACCTGGCCCAGCACCAGATAGAGCGCCGTTCGTCGATCTTCTGCACGCTGTTGCGTCGCGTCCGAAGCCTTGTTCATCAGGGTATGCCTGCCGTTGAAGAAATGTCGGATTAGAAAATAGGAATTGAACTCATCGAGATTGACTCGGTCAGTGCTTGTTCAAATGCCGGGGATCTGGATAATGCCCGACTTTTTTCGCGAACCCGAGCTCCTGTCCTGCTTATGTATTCTAGATTTCTGCTGTGCCTCACGATGATTGGCGTTAGTTCTGCGGCGGTGGCCGATACCGTGTGGATGAAGAACGGTGACCGGCTCAGCGGCAAGATCAAGGTCTTCGATGGCGGCAAGCTGCTGCTGCAAACCAAGTACGGCGGGGCGATTGCGCTGGACTGGAAAGAGGTCAAGACGCTGGAAAGCGACCAGGAGCTGCTGGTCAAGCAGGATGCCTACAGTGGCGAGAAAACCAAGTCGCTGCACGCCGGTGAGCCGGGGCAGGTGATCCTGGCCAACGGCGAAGCGCCCAAGGCGGTGGAACTGGCCAGTATCCAGCAGATCATGAAGCCCAAGCCGCTGGTCGAGGATTTCATCTGGAAGGGCAATGTCGACCTGGCGCTGGACTACAAGCGCGCCGAAACCAACAGCAATGACTACGATGTCGACTTCAAGACCAGCGCCCGTCACGGTCGCTGGCGGCACAATGCTGAAGGTGAGTACAATCGCGAGAGCAAGGACGACGTCACCACCACCAATAACTGGAGCGCCGAATACGCGCTGGACCGCTTCATTACCGAGCAGTGGTTCTGGCAGGGGCGTTTGAACTACAAGCGCGACCATATTGAAGACCTGACTCGCCAGCGTACGGTGGGTACGGGCCCGGGTTACCAGTTCTGGGATGACGAGCTGGGCGCATTCTCGCTGGGCTCGCTGCTCAACCGCACCGATTATGAATATGCCGATGGCGGCAAGGAAAACTTCTACTCGGTGGGTATGAAGTGGGACTACAACCGTTACCTGATCGGCAAGTCGGTGGAGCTGTTTACCAATGGTGAACTTGGCAAACCGTTGAGTGGTGTTGCCGATTACAGCCTGGATGCCGAGATTGGCTTGCGCTACAAGATCACCGAGTGGGCCTCGCTGAACTTGAAGGCCGAGCAGAACATCATCAGTGGCACCGATGACAGCGATTTGAACAAGACCCGCTATACCGCAGGTTTCGGCGTGGCCTGGTAATTCGCCATCACCATCGCCATCGTCTGTAGCCGCTGGAGCCTCCCCTTGGCAATCCCTGGCGATAGTGATTAGCTTGTCGCCATTCCCCTTTGCCCAGGAGTCACCGACGTGAGTGCCAATGCTGTCAGGCCTGCAAGAGAACTGCTGCTCAAGGAGTACCGCGGGGTGCTCTCGACCAACTCCAAGTCGATGCCGGGCTTTCCCTTCGGCTCCGTGGTGCCCTATTGCCTGGATGCCGACGGCAACCCGCTGATCCTGATCAGCCGCATCGCCCAGCACACCCACAACCTGCAAAAAGACCCCAAGTGCTCGCTGCTGGTTGGCGAACGCGGCGCTGAAGATGTCCAGGCAGTCGGGCGCCTCACCTTGCTGGCAGAAGCAGAAAAGCTCAGCGACGAGCTGGCCATCGACGCGGCAGCCACGCGCTACTACCGCTACTTCCCCGACTCCGCCAACTACCACCGCGCCCACGATTTCGACTTCTGGGTGCTCAAGCCGGTGCGCCACCGCTACATCGGCGGTTTCGGCGCGATTCACTGGCTCAACGAGGTCACCCTGGCCAACCCGTTCGCCGGCAAGGGCGAGATCAGCATGATCGAGCACATGAACAGCGACCATGCCAACGCCATCGCCCACTACGTGGAACTGAGCGGCTTGCCGACGACTGCACCCGCCACCCTGGTCGGCATCGACAGCGAAGGCATGCACCTGAAAATCGGTGAAGGTATCTATTGGCTGGCTTTCCCTGCGTCTTGCAATACGCCGACACAAGTCCGCGAAGCCCTGGTTTTGCTGGCCCGTGCTGAAATCTGGCCAACCGCTGAGCAGGCCGAGGCTTGAAATTACAATTGTGTGTAACCATTTAGGCTCTACTGCAAGGCGAACTTGCGCAGAGGAACCCTAGATGCGTGCTTTTCTACTGCTGTTTCTGATTTTTCCGGTGTTGGAGTTGTATGTCTTCTTCAAGGTCAGCACCGCGATCGGCTTTTTCCCGGCGCTGCTGCTGATCATCGCCGGTTCCGCCCTTGGCGTACTGGTGGTGCGCGTGGCCGGCCTGGCCACGGCGCTGCGTGCCCGTGCAAGCATCCAGCGCGGCGAGTTGCCCGCGCAGGAAATGATGCAAGGCATGATGCTGGCGCTGGGCGGCGGCTTGCTGCTGATCCCGGGCTTCATCAGTGACGTGTTTGGCCTGATCTTGCTGTTGCCGTTCACCCGTCGCCTACTGGCCCGCAAGATGGGCGAGCGTGCCGAAGCCCAGGCCATGCGTCAGCGGGCCTTTGCCGATGAGATGTACAGCGCGCGTCCCGGCGGGCAGGGTGCTCAGCCCCGTCAGCCGAACGTGATCGAAGGCGAGTACGAGCACCGCGACAAATAACTGCCGTGTTGCCCAGAGAGCGGCCCCTTGCGGGGCCGTTTTTTGTTTGGCGGCGCGCAAAAAATTTTCAGCGCTGGCCTTGTAATCGAATTGACCGGCCTCATGTATGGGTCACCGCAAGGTTTCTGGGCATTTGTGACCCAGACAAGACATGCGTGGCACGCCTGGCGCGCCACGACCGGCAACGCCGGACGCATCAACCCGCCGGTGTCGACACCGGCCGATGAACACCACTATTAGGAGAGATCGACAATGAAGCTTCGTCCTCTGCATGACCGCGTCGTAATCCGCCGCAGCGAAGAAGAATCGAAAACCGCTGGCGGTATCGTGCTGCCAGGTTCGGCCGCTGAAAAACCTAACCGTGGCGAAATCGTCGCTGTAGGTACCGGCCGTGTGCTGGACAACGGTGAAGTACGTGCGCTGGCCGTGAAAGTGGGTGACAAGGTCGTGTTCGGCCCGTACTCCGGTAGCAACACTGTGAAAGTTGACGGCGAAGACCTGCTGGTAATGAGCGAGAACGAAATCCTCGCTGTTATCGAAGCTTGATTGCGCTGCTTTCCCGTTACTAAAAAGTATTTAAGGAATAACGATCATGGCTGCTAAAGACGTAAAATTCGGCGACTCCGCCCGTAAGAAAATGCTGGTTGGTGTCAACGTTCTGGCTGACGCGGTAAAAGCGACCCTGGGCCCGAAAGGCCGTAACGTGGTAATCGCCAAGAGCTTCGGCGCACCGACCATCACCAAGGACGGCGTTTCCGTCGCCAAAGAAATCGAGCTGAAAGACGCCTTCGAAAACATGGGCGCCCAGCTGGTCAAGGAAGTTGCTTCCAAGGCCAACGACGCTGCCGGTGACGGCACCACCACCGCTACCGTTCTGGCTCAAGCCATCGTCAACGAAGGCCTGAAAGCCGTTGCTGCCGGCATGAACCCAATGGACCTCAAGCGCGGCATCGACAAGGCGACCATCGCCATTGTTGCCGAGCTGAAGAACCTGGCCAAGCCTTGCACCGACTCCAAGGCAATTGCCCAGGTCGGCACCATCTCCGCCAACTCCGACAACTCCATCGGCGACATCATTGCCGAAGCCATGGAAAAAGTCGGTAAAGAAGGCGTGATCACCGTTGAAGAAGGCTCGGGCCTGGAAAACGAACTGTCGGTTGTAGAAGGCATGCAGTTCGACCGTGGCTACCTGTCCCCGTACTTCATCAACAAGCCGGAAACCATGGTTGCCGAGCTGGAAGGCCCGCTGCTGCTCTTGGTCGACAAGAAGATCTCGAACATCCGCGAACTGCTGCCAGTTCTGGAAGCCGTTGCCAAGGCCGGCCGTCCACTGCTGATCGTGGCTGAAGACGTCGAAGGCGAAGCGCTGGCTACCCTGGTAGTCAACAACATGCGCGGCATCGTCAAGGTTGCTGCGGTCAAGGCACCAGGCTTCGGCGACCGCCGCAAAGCCATGCTGCAGGACATCGCTGTCCTGACCGGCGGTACCGTGATCTCCGAAGAAATCGGCCTGAGCCTGGAGTCCGCTACCCTGGAGCACCTGGGTAACGCTAAGCGTGTGACCCTGTCCAAGGAAAACACCACCATCATCGACGGCGCTGGTGTTGAAGCCGACATCCAAGCACGCGTGAAGCAGATCCGTGCACAGATCGAAGAGACCTCTTCGGACTACGACCGTGAAAAACTGCAAGAGCGTCTGGCCAAGCTGGCTGGCGGTGTTGCCGTGATCAAGGTCGGTGCTGGCACCGAAGTTGAAATGAAAGAGAAGAAAGCCCGCGTTGAAGACGCCCTGCACGCTACCCGTGCAGCCGTTGAAGAAGGCGTGGTACCTGGCGGTGGCGTAGCGCTGGTTCGCGCGCTGAACGCTATCGTCGACCTGAAAGGCGACAACGAAGAGCAGAACGTCGGTATCGCCCTGCTGCGCCGTGCTGTTGAAGCACCGCTGCGCCAGATCGTTGCCAACGCCGGCGACGAGCCAAGCGTTGTGGCCGACAAGGTCAAGCAAGGTTCGGGTAACTTCGGTTACAACGCTGCCACGGGTGAATACGGCGACATGATCGAAATGGGCATCCTGGACCCAGCGAAAGTGACCCGTTCGGCACTGCAAGCTGCAGCTTCGATCGGTGGTCTGATGATCACTACCGAAGCGATGATCGCTGATGCACCGGCTGAAGCCGGCGCTGGCGGCGGCATGGGTGACATGGGTGGCATGGGCGGCATGGGTGGTATGGGCGGCATGATGTAAGCCAGCCTTACCTGCTACTGCTTCCAAGAAGAGCCCCGCCTAGTGCGGGGCTTTTTTATGCTCGGGTGTTTGTGGTTTTTTTGGGGGGATTCGATTGGTGTGGGGGCTTTCGGGCCCCTTCCGCCCTTACGGCGGGTCACTTTGGCAAACGCCCCAAAGTAACCAAAGGTCTGGCCCCCCATTCGGCCCTGCGCTTCGCTCCGGGTCCCTTCACTCCGGTGCCGTTAAACGGGCCCGCGGACACAAGTTGCTGCGCAACTTGCACGCCTCGCGTCTTCGGCTTACGCCGAAGGGGGCTACGCCCCTGCCCGTTTAACGACACCTCCGTTCAGCCTCTGGAAGACGGGGCCGGCAGATCAAAATCAAAAACAGATCAAGGTCACATGCACAATTCGCTTCGCTCTTGCTTTGCGAAGTGAGCAGAAGGCTCTCATACGACTCGGTCCTCCGGCCCCCCGTAGGCTGAGTAGAACCCACGCGGAGCGTGGGCGGAAGGGGCCATTAGCTCCAACAAAATCAAATGGATAAGCTAAAAAATCGAAAACCATTCAAGCCGCCACGGGCACAACAACCGGCTCAACCACAGGCTTGCGATAAAGCACCAGGTAATAACACCCAAGACTGATCAACCAGCAAAACACCGCCGTCCACACGTTGTGCGAGAAGAAATGCGCACCTTGCAGCATCCGCCCAACGGAGAACACCACCCCCAGCCCGAACGCCACGGTCAACGCCACCCGCGCCATCCGCGGCCGCCGGTCACGCAACACGAAGAACAGCGCAAACAAGGTAAACCCGGTCGCGGCATGGCCGCCAGGCCAGCAGCGCCCTGGCTTGTCGGTCTGGGGCCGAACCTCAAGCAGCTTGCTGTAGATTTCCTTGCCGCCAAACTCGCTCAGGCTCCAGGGGCACTGCACCGCAGTGACCGCTTTGAGCGGCGTGACAAAGCTAGTGGAAAGGCTCATCGCCAGCACCAGGCAACCCAGCTCCCGCCGCCACGGCTTCAGGCGTGCTGCAAAGAAGCTGCCGACAAACCCGAGAATGGCCAACACGGAAAACCCGATGACCACCTCCTTGGCACGGTCATGCAGGATATCCTCGAGAAAGTAACTGTGCCGCCCGATGAACTGCCCCGCCGCCGGGTCAAAGGCCAGTTTGGCAATGTTCATGTCGAAATCAGTCAATTCCAGCAGTACCAGCAGCACGGCAATGAGGGCAGGTATGCCAAGGGCAATCCACAGGTTCAGCGGGCGCGAAGGCGCGAGGACGTTGGCTACAGGCATGACGAATCCCGGCAGGACAGTGAGAGCACCCGGTCGGCGGATTCGCGCCGGGCATCGATTGACGCAACGACCGGCGATTGTCCGTGGCCGTGCATGGGTTGTCCGTGAATGCCGCGTGAAAAAAACATTAAGTGCCATAAGCGGCCGGCTGTGCTGGCAGGGCGCGGCCTATGGCCTTAAGCTGCGCTGGCCAAGCAGGCAAAAAGCAGCAGCGGAGGGGGAGAACGTCCATGCGCATTCTACTGGTTGAAGACAACCGCGATATCCTGGCCAACCTGGCCGATTACCTGGGCCTGAAGGGCTATACCGTCGATTGCGCGCAAGACGGCTTGTCCGGTTTGCACCTGGCAGCCACCGAGCACTACGACCTGATCGTGCTCGACATCATGCTCCCCGGTATCGACGGCTACACCCTGTGCAAACGCCTGCGCGAAGACGCCCGCCGCGACACCCCGGTAATCATGCTCACCGCCCGCGACCAGCTCGATGACCGCCTGCAAGGCTTCCGTTCCGGTGCCGACGACTACCTGCTCAAGCCTTTTGCCCTGTCGGAGCTCTCGGCCCGTATCGAAGCGGTGCTGCGCCGCGCGCAAGGCGGCGGTCGACGCAGCCTGCAAGTGGGCGACCTGAACTATGACCTCGATACCCTGGAAGTGACCCGCGAGGGCAAGTTCCTCAAGCTCAACCCGGTCGGCCTGAAGCTGCTGGCCGTGTTGATGCAGAAAAGCCCCCATGTACTGCGCCGCGAAGTCCTGGAAGAAGCCCTGTGGGGCGACGATTGCCCAGACAGCGACAGCCTGCGCAGCCACGTTCACCAACTGCGCCAGGTGATCGACAAACCCTTCGAAAAACCGCTGCTGCATACCGTCCACGGTGTAGGTTATCGCCTGGCCGAGGGCCGTGATGGAGTTTAAACAGAGCCTTGCGCAACGCATCATCATCGCGTTTGCGCTGATGAGTGCGCTGGTCGCCGGCGCCTTCGCTTTCGGTATCGTCGCAACGGTCCACCTGGTTGAAGAACGCCTGATTTCCACGGTGCTGGGGGGCGACCTGCAACGCCTGCTGCTGATGGACAATGTCGCCGAATGGAGCCACCGGCCGCGCCCCGATCAGCTGTTCTACTACAGCGGCGGGCCAGACGATTTCGAACTGCCCAAAGACCTGCGCCACCTCGACCCCGGCTTCCACGAGGTTTTCCGCGAGCACCTGTCGTATCACGCCATGGTTGAGGTGGTCGACGGTCGGCGTTATGTGCTGCTGCAGGATCAGAGCGATTTCGAAGAGCGTGAGCGCGTGCTGTTTGCCGTGGTAGTGGTCGGTTTCGTGCTCAGCCTTGCCCTGGCAGTGTTCCTCGGCTGGGTATTGGCCCGCCGGGTCATGGCACCGGTGATTCGCCTGGCCCGGCAGGTCCGGCATCGGGACCAGCTATTGGGCCTGGCGCCACCCCTGGCACCCGACTACGCCGAAGACGAAGTGGGGCAACTGGCCGTGGCGTTCGATGCCACCTTGGGCCGCCTGCGTGATGCCCTGACCCGCGAGCGACTGTTTACCAGCGACGTCAGCCACGAACTGCGCACCCCGCTGATGGTGCTGGCCAGCTCGTGTGAGCTGCTGCTTGAAAATCCCGCCATCGACAATCGAGCCCGCTCGCAAGTCGAGCGGATTGCCCGTGCCACCGAAGAAATGCGCGAGCTGGTGCAGACCTTCCTCATGCTCGCGCGCGCGCAACGTGATGAGGGCGCAGTGGCCTCCCAGGCCACCCTCAAGGAGGTCAGCGATGAGCTGATCGGTGTCTGGCGCGACACGATCGAGCAGAAGGGGCTGAAGCTGAGCTATGTCTCCAGTGGTGGCCTGTCGACCTTGTACAACGCGACCTTCCTGCAATCAGTGATGGGCAACCTGCTGCGCAATGCCGCGCACTACACCGACCGTGGATTTATCCGCCTGACGCTCGAAGCAGATGGTTTCACCGTCGAGGACAGTGGTGTCGGAATTCCCGAGGAGCAACGTGAAGCGATGTTCCAGCCTTTCGTCCGGGGTGGCGAGAAGCGCGGGGAAGGGCTTGGCCTGGGGCTGTCGCTGGTGCAGCGAATCTGTGATGACCAGGGCTGGGTGGTCAGCCTCAGTTCGGGTGACCCCACGGGTTGCCGTTTCCATGTCCGTCTGGGCAATGCCGAAAGCGCAAAACTAGGGTGAAGGGTGTCTTGTAGTACTTTGTAAATTTTTGTGGGGGTTTTTAACAATTTTTTCACCTCAGCATGACCTGACGCCAACGCTTCGCTACCTAAGGTAGGGCGCATTGGAGTCAGGAGATGCACCATGCGCAGCCCTATCAAACTTGAGTTTTCCGAAAAGTACGACCAGCAACACGCCCAGGATTATTTCCACAAGCACCAGGCCAGCCTGGCTCGTCGCTTGTCCCACCAGCGTGATGAGCAGATGGCGCGGCGTGCCCTGGCCCTTGCCGGTGAACCCGGGTTGGTACTGGATCTGCCCAGCGGTGCTGGCCGGTTCTGGCCATTACTGGCGGAAAAAGCCAACCGCGTGATCATCGGCGCGGACAATTCCGCGGACATGCTGGAGACTGCCTGCCGCTCGCAACCTGCCGAAGTGGTGAAACGGGTACGACCTTTGCAGACTTCTGCGTTCTCTATCGATCTGCCCGACAATGCGGTGGACAGCATTTTCTGCATGCGGCTATTCCATCACATAGGGGAAGCCGCACACCGCAAAGCAATTCTTTCGGAATTTCAACGAGTTACCCGTGATAGCGTGATCGTTTCACTGTGGGTGGACGGCAACTTCAAGGCCTGGCGGCGGAAAAAGCTCGAAGCGCAGCGTAACGCTGAGACCGACCAGGGCAGTTACCAGAATCGCTTTGTGTTACCTGCGGCTACGGTAGAGGAAGAGTTTGCTGCGGCTGGTTTTCGCATTCAGGAACGAATGGACTTTTTGCCGTTCTACGCCATGTGGCGAGTGTATGTATTGCGCAAGGGGTAATTAACATGGCTGTAATGGAAATGACCGACAGTAACGGCAATGATCGTTTCGACTATTTCTGGCAACGCCAGGGCGAGTGGGTGGAAGAACCCAACCAGCGCCGTGGTGGTGAAAGCGGCGTGCAGCGGCTGAGTGATGAGTCCGGGCACTTGCTGTATGCGAAACGTCAGATCGGTCATATCTATCGCAGCCTGCTGCATCCCTTCGGCCGCCCCACGGTGTTGCGCGAATACGATGCGCTGCACAGTTTTGAGCAGCTCGGGGTGCGGGTGCCGAACATTGTTTATTGCGGTGTCGAGCGTGATGCCGACAACCAGTGGCGTGCGCTGCTGGTCAGCGAAGCGCTGGACGGCTTCGTCGAGATTGATACCTGGTATGCCGAAGGCAATCGCGAGCGCTACGGCGAGGTGCTGCACGAGCGCATCCTGCAGGACCTGGCGCGCAACCTGGCGCGGATGCACCGGGGGCATTGGCAACACGGGTGTTTGTACAGCAAGCATATTTTCGTCAGGGTGCTGGGCGAGGGTGACGAGGCCCAGGCCGAGGTGGCGCTGCTGGATTTGGAGAAGTGCCGCCGACGCATCAGTCGTCAGCGTGCGGCGGCCAATGACCTCAAGCAATTGCGTCGCCATTCGTCGTGGAATGAGGCCGATTGGCAGAAACTGCTCTACTTTTACCAAATGGCGTTTGGCAGCGCTGTCAAAGGTTTAGGGTAATGAAACTAGAAATCGCTCGAACTGTGTTTATCCTGGCAGCCCTCGTGACTGCCACCGTGGCGTTTGCTGCGTGGGAAGAACCGCGCCCGGGCATCTACAGTGCAGCCGAGCAGGGCGGGCAGTGCCCGCTGCCTCGCGTAGTAAAGGCGCAGGTGACGGCCCAGCCGGATCACGACCTGCTGCTTTTCCTGTTCGGTATGAGCCAAGGGTTGCGCAATAACGGTTGAGCTGTCTGGTAGTGAAAAAGGCCTCGTCAGTGACGGGGCCTTTTTGTGGGCGCCAGCCTTGCCGGCGATGTAGCCGCTATGCAACCGCCGGTTGCGGCTTGTCCGCCTTGGCCAGCAAGGTATACACGCACGGCAGCACGAACAGGGTAAACAGCGTCCCCACCGACATCCCGGTGGCAATCACCATGCCGATGTCGAAACGGCTGACCGCGCCCGCACCGGTGGCCAGAATCAACGGCACCATGCCAAACACCATGGCCGCCGTGGTCATCAGCACTGGTCGCAGACGAATGGCGGCGGCTTCTTCCACCGCCTCTCGAGCGCTCAAGCCCTTCTGCTCGCGCAGCTGGTTGGCAAACTCGACGATCAGGATGCCGTGCTTGCTGATCAGCCCGATCAAGGTCACCAACCCCACCTGGGTATAGATGTTCATGCTCGAAAGGCCGAGGAACAACGGAATCAACGCCCCGCAAATCGACAGCGGCACCGTCACCAGAATCACCAGCGGGTCGCGGAAACTCTCGAACTGCGCTGCCAGCACCAGGAAGATGATCGCCAGCGCCAGGCCAAAGGTGACCCACAGCGCGCTACCTTCCTGCACATACTGGCGCGCCGCCCCGGCATAGTCGAAGGCGAACCCGGCCGGGGCCTCTTCCTGGGCGATAGTGCGAACCACCTCCAGCGCCTCGCCCATGCTGACCAGCGGGAAGCCCTGGATAATCGCCGAGTTCAGTTGCTGGAACTGGTTGAGCTGGCGCGGCCTGGCGCGGTCGGTGACGGTAATCAGCGTCGACAGCGGCAACATCTGCCCCTGTTCGTTCTTCACGTAGTAGTTGTTCAGCCAGTCGGGGTTGTCGCGGTAGGCCTGTTCCACCTGGGCGATCACCTTGTAGCTGCGCCCCTCGATGGTAAAGCGGTTGATTTCCGCCTCGCCGAGCAAGGTGGCCAGGGTGCCGCCCAGGGCATCCATCGACACACCCATCTGCGCCGCCTTGGCCCGGTCGATATCGACCACCACCTCGGGCTTGTCGAACGCCAGGTCGATGTCGAGGAAGGCGAACTTGCCCGAGGCTTCGGCGCGGGTCTTGATGCGAGTGGCCACCTCCAGCAGCGACTCGTAGTCATTGGGCGTGTTGATCACGAAGGCGAACGGCAGGCCCTCGCCGGTACCCGGCAGCGACGGCAGGTTGAAACCGAAGATCTGCAGGCCACTGATGGCGTTCAACTTGGCCTGGACTTCCGGCAGCAGCTGCATCTGCGTGCGCTCGCGATCACCCCATGGCTTGAGCAGAAAGCCGCCGATACCCGATTGCACACCGTTGAAGCCGTTGATCTGGAACGAGGAGTAGTACTCGGGGAAGGCCTTGAATATCGCCTTGAACTCATCGGTGTAGGCGCTCAGGTAATCCAGGTTGGTTGGCTGCGGCGCGGTGGCCATCATGAAGATGATGCCCTGGTCTTCGTCCGGGGCCAGTTCCGACTTGGTGAACTTGAGGAATATCGGGATCAGGCACAGCACGATGATGGCGAACACGATCACCACCGGGCGGGTATTGAGGGTGCCGTGGAGGATCTTCTGATAGCGCTGCTTCAAGCGCTCGAACAGCATGTCCAGGCGGTGCGACAAACCACTGGGGTTCTCGTCGCGGCGTAGCAGCACGGCACACATCATCGGCGACAGGGTGAGGGCGACAATGCCGGAAATCACCACCGCACCGGCCAACGTCAGGGCGAACTCCTTGAACAAGGCGCCGGTCAGGCCCTCCAGGAAGCCGATGGGGGCGTACACCGCAGCCAGGGTGATGGTCATGGAGACCACTGGCATGGCGATCTCGCGCGCGCCTTCCAGCGCGGCATCGTAGGGGGTCTTGCCTTCCTCGATATGCCGGTGGATGTTCTCCACTACGACAATCGCATCGTCCACCACCAGGCCAATGGCCAATACCATCGCCAGCAGGGTCAGAAGGTTCAGCGAATAGCCCATCAACTGCATGAAGAACAGCACGCCGACCATCGACAGCGGGATGGTGATCACCGGGATCAGCACCGAGCGCAAGGCACCGAGGAACAGGAACACCACCACGATCACGATCAATACGGCCTCGACCAGGGTTTTCACCACTTCGTCGATCGAGGCCTGGATGAACAGCGTGGCGTCATAGGCGATGGAGGCCTTGAGGTTGGGCGGCAACTGGCTTTCCAGCTCCGGTATCAGCTTGCGCACCTCCTTGATCACATCCAGCGGGTTGGCGCCGGGGGTGGCCTTGATGCCGATGTACACCGAGGGCGTACCGTCGAACGAGCTGACCGTGTCGTAGTTTTCCGCGCCCATCTCGACCCGCGCGACATCGCCCAGCAAGACCCGGCTGTCACCCTTGGTTTTCAGCGGGATGGCGGCAAAATCCTGGGCGGACTTGAGCTCGGTGTTGGCGTTGATGCTGGTGACCACGTACTGGCCCTTCACTTCGCCCGCCGCCGAGAGGAAGTTGTAGCGGCGCACCGCCTCGGTGACATCGTTGGCACTCAGGCCGTAGCCGGCCAGCTTGACCGGGTCGATCCACAGGCGCATGGCGAACACCTGGTTGCCGAGGATCTCCGCCTCGGCCATGCCGGGCAGGGTGGCGAGCTTGGGCTGGATGACCCGCGACAGGTAGTCGGTGATCTGCGGGTTGCTCAGCTCGCTGCTGAAGAAGCTGATGTACATCAGCGCCGAGGCATCGGCCGCTTCCTTGCTCAGCACCGGGTCTTCGGCGTCTTGCGGCAGCTTGTTCTTGACCTCGTTGGCCTTGGCCAGCAGTTCGGTGAACAGGCGGTCGCTGTCTGAGCCGATGCGCGCGTAGATCGAGATCACCGAGAAGTTCTGGCGGCTGACCGAGGTCATGTAGTCGATGCCTTCGGCGCTCGCCAGGCTTTGCTGCATCGGCTGGGTGATGTAGCCCTGGATGGTTTCGGCGTTGGCCCCGGGGTAGGCGGTGGTCACCGTGATCAGGGCGTTTTCCATCTGCGGGTATTGGCGGATGGGCAGTTTGCTCCAGGCCTGGAAGCCGAGCAGCACGATCAGCAGGCTGACCACGCTGGCAAGCACCGGACGGCGGATGAACGGATCGGTAAAAGCCATGACGGTTCCTTGATCAGTCAGCGCTGAGCGGGCTGCTTGGTTCGGCTTTCAGGGTCTTGTCGGGGCTGAGGGTGATCGCCGCGCCCTGGGTGAGTTTCAGCTGGCCAGCGGTCACGACCTGTTCGCCCACTTTTAGGCCCTTGCCGATCACTACCAGGCCATCGCGGCGCTCGCCGGTTTCAATGAAGCGACGTTCGGCGATCAGCTCGGGCTGGCCGTCGGCGCTCTTCACCGGCTGGCCGTCTTCGCCGAGCTTGGGCGTGGCGACATAGACCGAGTTGCCGTAGAGGGTGTAGGTGACCGCACTTTGCGGCACCACCACTTCGCTGCGCGGGTTGGGCAGCAGCACCTGGACACTGGCGAACATGCCCGGCAGCAGCTTGCCGTCGGGGTTGGCCAGGGTGGCGCGGATCAGCACGTTGCGCGTGGCATCGTCGACTTTCGGGTTGATCGCGCTGAGGCTCGCGGTGAAAGTTTGCTCAGGGTAGGCGGCGACCGACACCAACGCTTGCTGGCCAAGGGTGAGCTTGGGCAGTGCCTGTTCCGGAACGGAGAAGTCGACGTAGAGGCTGCTGAGGTCTTGCAGGGTGGCGATCACCGTGCCGCTGGCAAGATACTCACCAACGTCCACCTGGCGAATGCCGATGGTGCCGCTGAAGGGCGCGACGATGCTTTTCTTGTCCAGCGAGCCCTTGAGCTGGGCGACGACGGCCTTGGTCCGCAGGTACTGGGCATTCAGGCGGTCATATTCGCCTTTGGAAATGGCCTGGCTGCCGACCAGTTGGCTGCCACGGTTGAAGTCGACTTGAGCCAGGCCAAGGTCTGCCTGGGCCGTGCCGAGCAGGGCGGTTTCGACATCGCGGTCGAGTTGCAGCAGGGGTTGGCCAAGCTTGACCTGCTGGCCAGACTCGAACTGCACGAGCTTGACCGTGCCGGGGGTTTCCAGGCTCAGGTCGACGCCTTGCAAGGCCTTGAGGCTGCCGACTGCGGGCAGGCGGCTTTGCCAGCTGAGTTCGCGCGCCTCGGTTGCCGCGACGCTAATCGGTGGCTTGGGGGCAGAGAATTGCTGGACCTGCTGGTAGATGGAGAAAGCCTTGTAGCCCCCCAGTATCAGCACGATCAGCAGGACGACACCTAACATGATCAGCATGCGACGGCGCAGCATATTCCAGGTCCTTGGAAGCAGTTTTATTGATTCGTGTGGCACGAATACGGGCAGTCCTGCCCCTGTGCGTTGATTGGCGAAGTGTACCCGTTTGTCAGGCTTTTTGGGGGGATTCGAAAGCATCGCTGGCAAGGCCAGCTCCCACAGGAATTGGGGTTATCACTTGACCTGTGGGAGCCGGCCTTGCCGGCGAAGGGGCCTGATCAGGCCAGATGCAAATGGTTGTCCCACAACCCGGAAGGCAGTTGCAGCGGCTGGCCGATCAGCTCGGCCTTGCGACAATCATAGAAGCGGCACCGCCCCTGCCCGGAGGTGACCACGAAGCCATCGGCCACCGCGCCAACCCCGGCGCAATCGGGCATCGACGCATCCAGGCGCACCTGGGCGGTGTCCAGGTCCCAGATGAACAGGCGGTTGGCCCGTGGCGCGGTCAGCGCTACCAGGCGCAGCTCGTTGTGCACCGCCACGCTGGCGGTGTACTGGGCCATCGAATGCAATTGATGCTCCGGCACCGGGAACGCCGCGAAAGGCTGCCCCGGACGCTTGATCGCCAACAACTCGGCAGTCTCGTCGGCATCACCCATGAACTGCTGGCAGGCGATCACCGTACCGTCCGCAGCAATCGCCAGGTGACGCACGCTGTTCATCTGCTGGCCGAGGGTTTCCTTGCTCAGCAACGTACCATCACGCTGCATCAGCACCAGGCTCGGCTGCATGGCGTGCAGGTTCATCTCGACCCGGCTTTCGGCTTCGGTGCGAATCCCGCCATTGGCCACCACCAGCGTTTCACCATCAGGCATCCACGACACTTGATGCGGGCCGATGCCATGGGTGGAGATCTCACCGCTGTGCAGCAGGCGCTCACCTTCGAAACGGTAGATACCCAGCACACCCCGACCCGGGTCGGTGGTGTCATTCTCGGTCGCGTATAGCCATTCACCACTCTTGTGAATGACCGCATGCCCATAGAAGTGCCGGTCGGGCTGCGAGGTGATGGTCTGCAGCAGGCGGCCATCACGCAGGTCGATCAGGTAGCTTTCAGTGCCCGGGCGGCGTGCGACGAACAGGGCAATCGGCAGCTCGGGGTGATTGATGATGTCATGGCAACGCTGGCCCACCTGGGTAGCGAACACCTGCTTGCCGTCCAGGCGATAGCCGACGGCGAAGTGGCCGCCGTCGCCATCGTCCCGTGCGGACAGCAGCAGGGGTTGCTGTGCCTTGTTACGGAACAGGGTCCAGCCGCCCAGCGTCAAGGCGCTGAGCAGCACGCTACCGAGTTTCAGCGCCTGGCGTCGCAACATGATCAGTCACCGTCGTTGGCATTGAAGCCCAGTTGGATGTTCAGCGCCTTGGCCAGCTCACCTTCATGCAGGCGGTGAACGACGTTCAGGCTGTCGTAGATGGCGTTGAGTTTCGCACGGCCGGCGTCGTCGGCCAGCAGGTCGCTGAGGCTCTGGTTGTTCTCGGCCAGCAGCTTGAGCGAAGCGCTGTAGGCGGCATCGATCTTGTCCGCCAGTGGTTTCTGGTCTTTGGGCAGCAGGCCACGGATACCCTGGTTGTCGACACCGGTCCAGACGGTCTCTGCGGCTTTCAGGCTGGCTTCCAGGCTCTTGAGCGAGGACTGGCTGCGCCAGGCTTCTGCTTGCAGCGGCTGCGGGATGCCCTTGCTCAGGCGGCCCATGGGCGTGCCGAGTTTCTTTTTCAGGGTGTCCAGTGCGGTGACCTGGGCGCGCAGCAGGTCGGCAATCGCTTCATGCGAGTCGGCATAGCGCTGGTTGGGGAACTTGGTCAGCTGCGCGAGCATGCCGTCGGTGTTGTTCCAGCTCTTGAGGATGTCCTCGGCCAGCAACTTCTGGTGCTCGCCGATGGCGACCAGCAGCGGGCAGTAGCGGGCTTTCTGCTCGGCGTTGGCGGCGTCCGGCTTGCTGTCGAAGAGGATGTACTCGTAGGCCGACAGGCCACGCACGACCACGCTCGACTTGGCTACGGTGGCAGCGTCCAGTGGCTTGTCGCCATTGACCAGTTGCTCGACTTGACGGCCGACCAGGTTTTTCTTGTCTGGCCAGAACTGTACCTGCCAGGCGCGGTTGCCTTCGGCCAGCGGGCCGATCAGCAGCGGCTGCAGTTCAGCCCAGGCTTTTTGTGCATGAAGGAAGTCGGCACGCGCGGTGGCGAGGTCGGCCTTGCCTTCGCAGAAGGCCAGGGCGCTCACGGCCAACTGACGGTCGGCTTCGACCCAGCGGCTGTAGGTCGGCAGGATCACCTGTTTGGCGATCGCGGCGGAGGTCACGGCCTGCGGGTCTTGTGGGGAGCAGGCACCCAGCGCGAGGGCGGCGAGGCTGGTGAACAACAGCTTGGGTCGGAACATGTCCGGCTCCTTTCTCTAGAGTGAGTTCAGGAACGCCAGCAACGCAGTGCGCTGCTCGGCATTGAAGGTCAAGACGTGCTGGCGGGCGGGCTCTGCTTCGCCACCGTGCCAGAGCACGGCTTCGAGCAGGTTGCGCGCCCGGCCATCATGGAGAAACTGGGTGTGGCCGCTGACGGTCTCGTTCAGGCCGATGCCCCACAGCGGCGCGGTGCGCCAGTGCTGGCCGGAGGCGGCGAACTCGGTACGGTTGTCGGCAAGGCCGGGGCCCATGTCATGCAACAACAGGTCGCTGTAAGGGCGGATCAACTGATTGGCCAGCTCCGGCTCGGCCGCATCGGCAGCCGTGGTGAAGCTTGGTGTATGGCAGCCCTGGCAGCCCGCCTGGAAGAACAGGTTCTTGCCGGCCAGCACCTGGGCGGACGCGACGTCCTTGCGTGCAGGCACGGCAAGGTTGCGCGTGTAGAACAGCACCAGGCGCAGGATGTTGTCGCTGACTTCCTGCTCGCCGTTGGCGCCATTGCCATTGGGCGCGGCCAGGCAGTCGACCTGGGCCGGGGTGCAATCGTCCAGCGGCCGCAGGCTGGTGGTCAGGCCCATGTCGCCGGAGAAGGCATGCACGTTTTGCTGATTGAGGTTGGGCTGCCCGGCTTTCCAGCCGAAGCGGCCCATCACGGTTTTACCCTGGGCATCATCCCAGACCTGATTGGCACGGCCGCGAATGCCATCGCCGTTGCGATCCTGCGGGTCGGCATTGGCCAGGATCGCCGCCTCCGGGATGGCTTCGAGCAGGCCCAGGCCGATCATCGGCGGGGCCACGCGCGCGGAGAAGCGGGTGTCAGGGTGCATCGGGCCATAGCCCAGCTGGGTGATCTGCAACTGCGGCTGGCGCAGCTCGACCTGGGTGCCGTCCTTGAAGCTGACGGTGTGAGTGCTGTAGCTGACCCGCACCTTGCCTTCGGGGGCTACCCCGGGCACTGCCATGTCCTGCAATTGGCCGCCATAGACCGGCTCGGGGACGATGCCCAGTTGCTCGATGACCTTGGCGTACTGCGGCTGATCGGGGATCGACAGGCGTACCAGCATCGACACGGCATTGCTGGCGCCTTGCTCGGGCGGGTGGCCGCGGCCGTCCTTGATGTGGCAGTTCTGGCAGGCATTGGTGTTGAACAGCGGCCCCAGGCCGTCGCGGGCGGTGGTGGTCGACGGGGCGATCACCCAGGGGCTGCGGAAGAAACTGTTGCCGACGCTGAAGTCCAGGCGGCGGCTCGGCGCGAGGTTGGCCGAGGGCATGGAGTAGGCGTTCTGGTCGCGCTTGTTGACCGTGGTGCTGCCGCCCGCGCGAGCTTCGCCCGGTTCGGCCTGGGTGAAGCGCGGAGCTTCATCGCAGCCAGCCAGGGTCATGAGCAGCAGCAGGGGTGAAAGGCGGCGGAGCAACAAGGACATCGATAATCCTGGAAAACGAGCAAAAAACCGGCGTGCAAGCTTAACAGGAGCAAAGGGGTATGAATAAGAGGGATTTGCGTTTGCTGGGTGAAATCGTCGTCAGATTGCCGTACATCATTTTCAGGCGTTGCGCGGCATCTTTGTGGGAGCCGGCCTTGCCGGCGATCAATCGTCGGTTCAGCGCTGATCTTCCTGGCCTCATCGCCGGCAAGGCCGGCTCCCACAGGGGTGAAAAGGGCAGGCATGAAAAAGGCGACCCGAAGGTCGCCTTTTTCAGTACCGCCGGGTGATCAGAATTCGTGATCGGCGGTGTCCGGGTTCAGGTCGCTGATACCCAGTTTGCCAGCGGCCTGCTCGATTGCACCGGTCTGCTTGACCAGCGAAGCAATGGCGTCACGCACGATCTGGTTGCCCGCAGCGTTGTCGGCAGCGATCAACTGGTCGTAGTGCTCACCCTTGTTGGCGTGGTCAACCATGACCTGGATCTTCGCTTCGGTCGCTTCCAGGTCGGTCTTCAGGGTAGCGTCGGCGGCTGGGTCAACCTTGGCCACCAGCGAAGACAGGCTTGGCCCGCTCAGCTTGGAGCCGTCAACACGGGTGTATTCGCCCAGGTAGACGTTGCGGATGCCCTTGGCGTCGTAGAAGTGCGAGTTGTGGGTGTTGTCGCTGAAGCAGTCCTGCTCGTCTTCTGGCGAGTTGGCTTCCAGCGAAACCTTCATGCGCTCGCCCGCCAGTTCACCCAGGGACAGCGAACCCATGCCGAACAGCATCTTGCGCAGGCCATTGGCAACCGGTTCGGCTTCCAGGGTGGCGCGGTAGTTGTCGGCTACGTCCGGCTTCCAGTTGCCGACCATTTCTTCCAGGTCGTTGATCAGCAGTTGGGTTACGGCACTCAGGTAGGCACGACGACGCTCGTTGTGCTCGCCGGTAGCGCCTTTGCCTTGCAGGTAGTCCGAAGCCGGACGGTTGCCAGCGCCAGGGCCGGTGCCGTTCAGGTCCTGGCCCCAGAGCAGGAATTCGATGGCGTGGTAGCCGGTGGCAACGTTCGCTTCGGAACCGCCCAGCTCGTTCAGGCTGGCCAGTTTCTCAGGGGTGATGTCCTTGACGTCGACCTTGTCCTCGCCCACCTGGATCTCGGTGTTGGCGATGATGTTGGCAGTCGCGCCAGGGTTGCCCAGGGCGTGCTCGTAGCTCTTGTCGACGTAGTCGATCAGGCCTTCGTCCAGTGGCCAGGCGTTCACCTGACCTTCCCAGTCGTCAATGATGGTGTTGCCGAAGCGGAACACTTCACTCTGCAGGTAAGGCACGCGCGAAGCTACCCAGGCAGCCTTGGCGGCTTTCAGGGTGTCATCGTTCGGGTTGGCGAGGAAGGCATCGATGGAGGCTTGCAGGGTTTTCGCGGTGATCAACGAGTCGTTGTACACGGCGTAGACCATGTCGGCGTAGTTCTTGACCACTGCCTTGGCAGCAGCTTCGTCGACCGCACCGGCTGCTGGGGCAGCAGTGCTGGCAGCGGCTGGCGCCTGGGCTGCCGGTGCGGCGGCCTTGTCCTTGTCATCGCCGCAGCCGGCGAGGGAGATGGCAATGGCCAGCAGACTGGCGGTGGCCAGAGGCATACGAATCATGGCGAATTCCTGCGTCGAGAGGTTGAACAGGCGTGCTCATGCACGCAAAACTGCCACATAATGCGAAAGATTTGCATTTTGTGTAAAGGGGTTGCGACGTAAATATTCAAATGGATGTTTCCGGCCAAGTGCCCGCGATTGCGGGCATTCAGAGGATCGAAACCTGATTGCGCTGTGCCTGTTTGAGGAACGCGGTCAGCTCGCGGGCCGGCAGCGGTTTGCTGTAGTGGTAGCCCTGACCCTCGTGGCAGCCCTGGGCAATGATGTAGCTTTCCTGCTCGGCGGTCTCGACGCCCTCGGCGATGACCTGCATGCCCAGGCTCTTGCCCAGTTGGATGATCGCCCGGACGATGGTGGCATCGTCGTCGTCATCGAGCAGGTCCTGGACGAAGCTCTTGTCGATCTTGATCTTGTCCAGCGGCAGTGATTTCAGGTAGCTCAGCGAGGAATAGCCGGTGCCGAAGTCGTCGATGGCGATCAGCGCGCCGGAGCGGCGCAGGCTCAGCAGGTGCTGGGCGGCGGTGCTGATGTCTTCCATCAGACCGGTCTCGGTGACTTCCAGCTCCAGGCTGCGCGGTGGCAGGCGGTAGATCTGCAGCAGGTTGTTGACCACCCGTGGCAGTTCGCTGTGGTGCAACTGCACGGTGGACAGGTTGACCGCCATGCGCAATTCGCTGAAGCCCTGGTCGTGCCATTCACGCAGTTGCCGGCAGGCCTGGTCGAGCACCCATTCGCCAATCACGATGATGTTGCCGTTCTGTTCGGCCAGCGGGATGAACTGGTCCGGCGGGACCATGCCCAGTTCCGGGTGCTGCCAGCGCAGCAGTGCCTCGACGCCGACCACGCGGTGGTCGCGGTAGCTGATCTGCGGCTGGTAGACCAAATACAGCTGATTGCGCGGCAGGGCTTCGCGCAGGTCTTTTTCCAGCTCGCGGCGCCGGCGCATCTCACTGTCGACGCTGGCGATGTAGAACTGATAACGGTTGCGCGAACGGGTCTTGGCCAGGGTCATGGTCTGTTCGGCTTTTTGCAGCAGCTTCTCGGTGCTGTCGCCATCTTCCGGGAACAGGGTGATGCCGATGGTCGCGCGCAGGCGAATTTCCTGGTGGTCGAGGGCAAACGGCGCTTCCAGGTCGTCGAGAATGCTCTGGGCCAGTTCGGCGGCTTCGTAGGGCTGCTCGATATCGGCCTGAACCAGCGCGAACTGGTCACCGCCCAGGCGGGCGAGGGCGCCGAGGCGGCCGCTGTGGGCACGCAGGCGGTCAGCCAGGGCCAGCAGCAGCTGGTCGCCGGCCTGATAGCTGAACTGCTCGTTGATGCCTTTGAAATCGTCCAGACCGACACACAGCACAGCCACCCGGCGTTGCAGGCGGCCGGCGTCGACGAGGATCTTGTCCAGCTGTTGCTGCAACTGCTGGCGGTTCGGCAGGCCGGTCAGGAAGTCGTACTGGGCCATGCGCAGCAAGCTGTTTTCCGCCTCGTGGCGCAGGTGCGTATTGCGCTCGATCGAGGCCAGCAGCTGGTTGGCGGTATTGACCCACAGGCCCAGCTCGTTCTTTTCGTGGCCCTTGAGGATCGGCAACTGATGCTGGCTGGGGCGATCAGGGTTGATCTGGGTAAGGTGCTCGATGATTCGCGACAGCGGCTTGGTCAGCAGCCAGTGATAGACCAGGTACAGCACCAGGCCCATGGCCAGCGCGCGCAGCACCCCGGAGATGAAGATGATCACCGAACTGACGAGGAAACTCTTGCCGTAGTCAGCCGTGTCGAGGGTGATGCTCAGGTCGCCGTAGTACTCGCTGTAAGGCCCGCGCCCGACCAACTGGATGCTGAAGGTGCGTTCCTGGCCAAGGATCAGGTCGGTCAGCCAGCGTGTGGGCTGCTCCTGCAAGGGCCGGGATTTTTCCGCGAGCATGGTTTCGTTGGGGTGGCCGATGGAGGCCATGCGCACCGATTCGTCCTGGAACAAGCCTTCGATGACCTGCATGCCCATTTCCCGGTCGAGGCTGTACACAGCCTGGGTCGACGGGTCGCGGAACATGTCGAGGATGCGCTGCGCATCGCTGGCAACGGCCTGGCGAGTCTTGTAGGCATCAAAAACGATCTGCGCACAGCTGAGTACTACACCGACGACCAGCGCCGAGAGCAGGACGACCCTGAGCAACTTGACCGATAAGCTGTTTTTGAGTTCCAGCTTCAATGGGGTTTCCTTAATCCATGCGCATGGCGGCATTTTGCCATCATTTGTGGCAATCCACTATCGGCCGTCCACGGGCATTTACGGCGATCCTTGAATCACTGTATCGGTAGACCCGGCGTGCGACTTTAATACGAGGGAAGGACTTTCCCAACAATTGATGTTAGCGCGCTCTGGCCTGGGGGCAAGGGCGGAACGCACAGAGATCGGTAGATACCGTCTTGCCCGT
>NZ_JAMDGY010000035.1 GCF_028656955.1 Pseudomonas fontis | reverse complement strand
AAAAAATCTGACAGTCCCGTAATTTTCCGCTGAGCAGAACGAAATTCCCCATAGATGACAACTTTACAACTAATCCCATTTTCGGGAAACGGAACAGCACAGTCGACTTACCGCTCAATTCGACTACTCGCCCTGAAGTAACATCTAGTTATACTCAAACTGAATTTAAATCTCCTGCCGCAACTCCTTCTGGGAGCCCCGCCCCCTCTCGGAAAGGCTCTGTTGCCAGCCAGAATTCGCAGGGAAGTCAGGGAAGTCAGGGAAGTCAGGGAAGTCAGGGAAGCATTGTTGCGCCCCCACCGCCTCCACCGCCTCCACCGTCTACGTTGAACAAGTTGGCCTCCAACGTTCCACAAAAAAACGCTGACGGTAAATTTCCGATGTCCAATCCGAACTACATATGGGGCCTTGGCAACGGCGGCCAAATGCAAACGAATGTCAGGGCCGCATACACACCAAAACACTTCAACCGATGAACACTCGCCTGAGCAACCCTCAGGCGTTTTTCTCCAAAACTGCTTGAACCACACCCCTGCAAAGCCCGTTCGCAGTACCCAACGGCACCCTATCCGAACTACCTGTTCCTACGCGCTAGGATTTGTCCTACCGACACAGTGCCTTTAACACCAGCGCAGCAGCGAATCCCCCCAATACTCTCCCCCCGGCCCCTTCCCTAGACTCCACCGCCGAGACTGCCCTGCAGCGAATCCGCAGCGTGTATCGCCGTGGGTGACCGGTGCGCGGTCTCGTCCACCTCAATTTTTCATCGCAACAAAAGGACTTGATCCATGAAAAAATCTCTGTTCGCCCTGACCCTGGGCCTGGCAGCCACGTCTGCATTCGCTGCCCCTGATGGCCGGATCAACTTCCTTGGCTCAGTTAAAAGCGCGTCCTGCGCAATCGAGATCGTCAACCCGGAAAACGGCAGTGTCGGCAATCTGATCCAGCTGGGCAGCGTTGACAGCAGTGCCCTGACTACCGTCGGATCCGTCGCTGGCGAACGCGCCTTCCAGATGCGTATCACCCCAGGCACTACCTGCTCGGTCGACCCTGGCAAGCTGGATGCCACCGTCACCTTCAATTCGGTGTACGGCGGTGGTGGCGAACACTACGGCCTCAAGCCAACCAACAACCCGGCACAAAGCGTTGTAGTGGCGATCAAGGACCGCTCCAACAGCTACGTGAAAAACGGCACCGCCTCGACCATCTACGTGCTGGACCCAACCAACCCAACCCTCATGGACTTCACCGCCATGTATCTCTCCACCGCCTCTTCGGGGGCCCCGGTAACGGCAGGTTCCGCAGATGCCGACATCGAGTTCACCCTCGCGATGAACTGATCGGATCAACCGTCGTTGAACGGCGGGCTCGCCCCGCCGTTCAACGGCAACGTCTCGCAACAAGGACACCTCTCCATGCCTGGCCTTTCTCATCGCCCTGCCCCTGTCAGGCGCGGCGCACTTTCCTGCGCGCTATTCGGCGCCCTGCTCTGCTGGCTACCCACCTGCCAAGGCGCGCTGACCGTCAACGGTACACGCATCGTTTTCGACAGCGACAAGCGCAGTGTTTCAGCCACCGTCAGCAACCCCAGCAACAAAGCCTTCGCCGTGCAGACCTGGGTGAACACCGCTGCCGACGACCAAACCACCGCCGTGCCCTTCATCGCCTCCCCACCGCTGTTCCGCCTGAATGCTGGCAAAGAGCAGCAGGTGCAAATCAACGGTCTGCCCAACTCGCTACCCACTGACCGCGAAACGGTGTTCTTTTTCAATGTGCAGGAAATCCCCCAGACCCAGGAGAACCAGGCCAACCAGCTGAACATCGCATTGCGTACGCGCATCAAGCTGTTCTACCGCCCGGTGGAACTTGCCAGCGACCCCCTGAAGAGCCTTGAACACCTCACCTGGTCAGTACGCAGCGTGGGCGGCAAGCCGCGCCTGGAGGTGAACAACCCAGGCCCCTACCACCAATCATTCGTTTCCATCGAGCTGAGTAAAGGCGGCCAGACCCTGAAGCTTGCGCACACACCGATGGTGATGCCGCTGGCAACCCAGCACTTTGAACTCGAGGGTTTCAAACCCGGCCCGGGCCTGCAGGTGAAGTTCATCACCATCAATGACTACGGCGGTTTCACCACCCCGCTGACCTCCCCTGTTGCTATCGACCTCTAACTCGCGCGGACTCTCGCCATGCCTCTGCTCCTGCACTGGCGCACGCTTTTTGCGCGGCGCCTTTTGCCTTTGCTCACACTGCCCGGCGCCCTGCCCTTGATCGCCAATGCTGGCGACCCTGTGCAATTTCAACCCAGCTTCATGCGCCAGCTCGACAACCATGCCAGCGATGCAGGCGCACTGGCGCTCCAGGCATTGTCCAGCAATGACCTGGCACCCGGACGCTACCGGGTGACCATCGAGGTCAACAGAACGTTTTTCGACCTTCGCGAAATCGAGTTTACGGACGATGGACAAGGCGAACTCGTACCTTGCCTTTCATTGGCCTTTATTGAAGAGATCGGCGTAAAAGTGGCTGCCCTGTTGGCGCCGCCTGCACTGACGGACACCTGCATTGACCTGGCGGACTTACTGCCTGACGCCCGGGCAACGCTGGACGCCAGTCAACTGCTGCTCTCGGTCTCCATACCGCAATTCGCCATGCGCCGCGATGTGGCAGGTTATGTTGACCCGCAACGCTGGGACTACGGTATCAATGCCGCCTTCATCAATTATCAGTTGGGTGCCCAGCAGGGCCACAATGACCACTCTGGCGCCAACAACAGCCAATATGCCTATATAAACAGCGGCCTGAACCTGGGCCCGTGGCGCCTGCGCAGCAGCAACGCCTTTAGCAGCGACAGCCAAGGCCGGCGCGCTTGGTCGCGTGCCTACACCTATGTGCAACGTGACCTGCCTGACGCCCGCTCGCAACTGACACTGGGCGAAACCTTTACCCCAGGCGATGTGTTTCGCAGCGTGCCGATCAAGGGCGTGCAGATCGCTTCCGACATGAGCATGTTGCCCGACTCAATGCAAAGCTACGCGCCTGTTGTGCGGGGGGTAGCCATGAGCAGGGCCAAACTGGAAATCCGCCAGAACGGCTTTGCGATCTACACCACTTATGTCAGTGCCGGCCCGTACGAAATCAACGACCTGACCACCGCTGCCGGCAGTGGCGAACTGGAGATCATCCTGACCGAAGCCGACGGTCAGGTGCGCCGCTTCACCCTGGCGTACTCAAGCCTGAACAATCTGTTGCGTGAAGGGGTGTGGCGCTACAGCGCCAGTGCAGGCCTCTACAACGCGCCCTCCTACACCAGTGACAACACCATGCTGTATCAGGGGACACTGGCACGTGGCGTTGGCTGGAACTCAACATTGTACGGGGGCTTGATGGCCAACGGCTTCTACCAGGCCGGCATTCTGGGCATCGGCCGGAACCTTGGCGACTTCGGCGCGCTGGCGCTGGATGCAACACGCTCCCACGCAGACGTCAGCGTCGCAGGCCGCCAGTATCGGGTGCAAGGCATGAGCTATGCGCTGAAGTACGGCAAGGCCTTCGAAACCCGCACCAGCCTGCGCTTTGCCGGCTACCGCTACTCCACCGAAGGCTACCGGGACTTTGCCGAAGCGGTACGTGAGCGCGATACCCATCACCGCTTTGTCGGCAACCGGCGCAGCCTGCTTGAAGCGTCGGTATTTCAGGACATCGGTAGCCAGAGTTCACTGAGCCTGACCCTCTCCCAGGCCGACTACTGGCGTACTGACTACCAGCAGCGCCAGTTCCAACTCAACTTCACCAGCCGTTTCAAAACGGTGAGTTACAGCGTCTATGCCTCGCAATCGTTGAATGACCACTACGCCAGTGATCGCCAGTTCGGCCTGAGCGTTTCTGTGCCCCTCAGCTTCGGCCGTGGTACCACGACAACCTACGACTTGCAGGAAAATCGCGGTAACTACAGCCAGCGTGCTTCGTTGTCTGGCCGGGCTGCGGATGATCGCCTGAGCTATCGCGCATCCCTCGCCAACAGCGAAAGCCAGCAAACCAGCAGTGAACTGTCGGTGGGCTATCAGGCACCGTTTGCCTCTATGGGGGCAGGTATCACACAAAGCAGCAGTTACAACAGCCTGTCACTCAACGCCAGCGGTGCACTGCTGCTGCATGGCGACGGCATTGCGCTGGGCCCCTATCTGGGTGACACCAGCGGCCTGGCCCATGTACCGGGAATTGCCGATGTCGGGGTGGTCAATGCTGCCAGTGCCCGCACCAATAACCATGGCTATGCGCTGATCCCCTATCTGCAGCCCTATCGAGTCAACCGCGTGATGTTGAACCTGGATCAACTGGACCCTACGGTTGAAATCGACAACGGCATAACCAATGTCGTGCCGCGCCGCGGCGCGGTGATCAAAGCCTCCTTCCCGGCGCGCCGCGTGCACCGCCTGTTGTTGACGATACGCGACGAGCACGGCAACCCACTGCCGTTTGGCGCCCAGGTCAAGGACATCGAGGGAACTGATCTGGGGATTGTCGGGCAAGCGGGCCAGGCATTGCTGGGCGTAAGTGATGGCCCACACGCACTGAATGTACGCTGGGGCGTTGCCAACGCCGACCAGTGCCTGATGCAACTGGATACACAGCAGATGCCCCTTGTACAGGGTTACCGGGTGCAATCCCTGATTTGCCGCTGACACCACGCCCCATTCTTGCGCGCATGCAGCCACGGGTTTGGCTGTGTGCCGCCATCGCCAGGAAACCATTGCGCATGCCTAACCGAATGATCGCCGGCACCATGCTCGCATTCGCCACCAGCGCCTTGATCGCCGCTGATGACGCCTATGCTGATCCCAATACGTGTATCTGGTGGACCGGCTCTCCCGGGCCCGACCACTATGTAATCGACGTTTCAGACCTGTATGTTCCCAGGGATGCGGCAGCCGGCGATATCATCGGCGTGCTTGAACGTCCCTTCCGCCTGCCTTCGGCCGGAACGAACATCCTCTGCGAGAACCGCCCTCCTAACAGGCTGACGTTCAGGGCCAGTGCAACAGCCGCACCGGCACCGGGCGTCCCCCGCTCAAATGGCATGACGATACCGGGCAAAGTCCTGCAGACCAACATTCCCGGCGTCGGCGTCCAGATCCGCTTTGGCTCTCCCTATGATGGTGCCACCTCCAACTTCTGGCGGCTGGCTGGCGCCGACAGCATCGTCCCTTTTGATGGGTTCATTGATTTCGACACCAGTGCCTTCCCCCCCACCCATTCACTACTGCGCGGCACGATCACACTGGTCAAAACCGGTGACATTCCCCTCGGCCGGCAAACACTCGACAGCGGTAGAGCATTGGTGAAAGCCTCGTTCACTGGTATCCCTGATGCATTCAGCGTGGCCCTGGGCGGCACGCTGACTCAAGCGCACTGCAGCCTGACAAACAACCCGGTGAACCCGAACCCCGTCAACCTGGGCGACTGGAGCACTGCGAAATTCACCGGGGAGGCCGCCACCACAGATGCAACCCCCTTCACCATTGCCTTGAATGCGTGCGTGTCCGACCCTGCGGGCGGCACCGTTACCACCGCATACATCCAACTGGAGCCAACCAATGGTTCGACCATCAAATATGCACGCGAAGGGGTATTTACCCTGGAGACGGGCTCCACAGCCAAAGGGATAGGTATCCAGGTACTGCGTGCGGACCAGGCGACACCGCTTGCCCTGGCGGACGAGGAAAGGTTCGATGCCATCCCGGTATCGGGCAACATGACGCTCAACCTGAGCGCCCGTTACTACCAGATAGCCCCCAGCAAAGACGTCCAGCCTGGCACGGCAAATGGGGCGCTGGATTTCACCATTACCTACAAGTGAAGCGACCGGCAGGGACGCCTGCCGGTCACTTTGCCTGGAGCCTTCAGGACACTACCTTGACCATCAGTGGCTGAAACGGCTGATAGCTCAGCTTGCCATCAAAACTGACACCCGCCTCAAGGGTAAAGTACTTCCCGACCGAAATGGCCCGCACATAGCTTTGCGGCAGCTTCACGCGGTACGTACCAAGCGAACTCAACACGCCATCGGCCAGAACAGTTTCTTTGCCCGCTGTCGCCACCAAGACCTTGATGTATTGCCCTGCGGCCTGAAAAGGCCACCTGTCCACATAGACGTACTCGCCTTCGGGCGACATCTTGCTCTTGGACAAGGTCGCCGGTGAACCTGTTTCAACGCCTTCACAGAGCACTCTGCCAAAGGTTGATCCGGTAAATTTTGGAACCGTGAGCCAATAGGACTTTGAAGGCTGGGTATCACCTGTCACGTTGTAGCGAATGTCGAGTTTGCGTATGTCAGTGCCAACCGGGATGTTGGCAGCCAGCACAGATGCGGGAATCTTGAACTCCAGACCGTCTGGCGGGTTGATCGGCGGCAGATTTGCAATAGAACCCGGACCGTTTCCACCATCAAACCCGATGACATCAATGCTCACGACCTCACCCAAAGAAACCTCTTCCCGGGAAATGACTGCAGTTGCTCCGCTCTGGGCATTCAAAGCAGCTAGCGTCCCGGAATCTGGGCCATTGGGTGATGCCTCCTTGACACTCGGCGCACCACGAGCGACAGGCGGGCGGATATCGACCGTCAACCTGACCGAGCGTGACAGGTTCGACCCGTTACCCGCCCGATCGCGGACGCTATAGGTGGCAAAAAAAACACCATTGCTCTGCTGGCGCAAAAACTCACCCTGCAACACCACGTTCAACGGGTTGCCCAGATCACCGGGTTTCACCGTGTACGTGCCCGCCGGGATATCGCCGTCCGGATTAAGCTCCCAGTACCAGGTAAGCACATCGCCAACCTTGCGTTCGACGTAGTTCGGCACACTCGCCACTACCTGATCATTGTGTGTGGCCAGGTAAGTGTTGTTGATGCCATTGGGAGGAAGGTCCGAGGGGAAAATCAGCCGGTCAGGATCCGCTAGGCGTGGCGGCTCCTTGTCGATGGTCACGGTAAACGGTTCCGAGCCCACCTTGTTGCCATTGCCCAGCGTCACCACATAGGTCAGCTGATGCTCCCCAGGGAGCAACTGGTCTGCGCTGACCGTAACGAAAAGCTCATCTTCCTTAATGGGCGCCGTCCATTCGCGCTGGCCAATGCGCATGTCATCGAGGTAAACCTCGACTTCCTCAGGTGCCCCGATCTTCGGATCAGAGTTCTGCCACAACGCAAACTTCACTTTCAGCGGCTTGTCAGAATCACTCCAAGCCAGGCGCGGCAGCAGGTTGGTTTCCGTACCGTCACTGTTGCTCAACGGTGCCGGATCGGTGGTCGGCGCCTCCAGCAGCGCGTCGGGGGGCAGGTTGCTGATTTTTGCTGATGACATTGATGTTCTCCCTCGCCAAGTAACGAGCACATCAACGCGTAAAGGCCTGTGTGCCCTGAACAGTCGTGAACAAATCTACAGCGACAGCCCCCAGCCAGGGCGGGCAGGTAGTGCTACCTGCCCGCCGCCTGCTTACCAGCAGTAGCGAACCCCAAGGTTGGCACCCCAAGGTTGCGCGACCTTGTTGCCGTTGCTGTAATCGAAGTCGGCATGCACCGAGACGCTATCACTGACACTCATCGCAACACCCACCCCGAGCTCGCCACGCGAACCCGAGAGGTTGTTGTTGAACGCGTTGTCGTTCACCTTGACCTCGTTGTGCTTGGCGAACTCGTGGACATAGGCCGCCCGCAGGTACGGCTGGAGCGTGCCGCCGTTTGCCAGCGCGAAATTGCGCCCGACGGTGGCCCCGGCTTTACCCAGCAACGAGCGGGTGTTGCTGCCTTCGGCGCGCAAGCCGTTGTCCAGCGTGTAGTCCTTGCCCTGCACGATGACCCCGCTGACCTGGGTGAACGGCTCGACGAAGTAACCGTCGTCGAGCGTGATGTGCCGGCCAAACTCCAGGGATGCACCGACGCCATGGTTGTCATAGTCGCCCTTGGTCCGCGTGCCGTCGCTGAGCTGCACCTTGGACTGGTTCTGGAAACGGTTGAGCTTGAGCACGCCGTCGAAGTAGTAGCCGCTCTCGCCGTCCATCCACGTGGTGTAGCCACCCACGTAGTAACTGTTGACCGTGCCACTGGTGCCACGGCTGAGGTCCAGGTCGGAGTCGCTGTAGCCGCCCAGCACACCCACCAGCCATTGCCCGTTGCCGGCCGACAACGGTACGTCGGCACCGAACGACAGGCCTTGCTGGGTTTGCTTGTAACCCACGCCAGCGCTGGTATCGACGTCGAACTTGTTGCCATAGGCGCGCATCCAGCCACCGGCCTTGCCTTCATCCAGGCGCAGTTCGCCCATGCGGCTGCGCAAGGTGCTGAGTTCGCCGTACCAGACCGTCGGCGCAGCGTTGAACAACGCCAACACCGAGCGGCTCCCCGGGCTGATCAGCCGCGACGCGGTGTTCAACACCCAGTCATTGTTGCCCTGTTTGATCAGGTCGTAGGAGTAGGCGCCCAAGTCCACGGGGCCGTTGAGCAGGGAGAACGTGGCATCGCCGCTGGCAATGTGAATGACCGGGATGTTGCCCGAGGCCGTCGGGTCGATACCGCTGCTGCTCATCAGCACGCTGTGGTTGCCGCTGGCCTTGCCGGTGACTTCCAGGGTGTCCACCTGACCGGTAGCGAAGTCCGCTGCCATGACAAAGGTGCCGTTGCCCGACAACTCGCCCACCGACAGTTTGTAGAACTCGGTCGGGCTGCCGAACTCGACGAAACCACCGTCCATGACCAGGGATTTGACGCTGCCATCGCCGACCATGGTCCAGGTGGCGTTGCTGTTGATGGCCAGTGCATTGACGTTGAGCAGGCGCCCGGTGAAGCTGGCCGCGTTCTCCAGCGTGAGGTTGGCCGTGCTGGTGTCGTCGGCCAGGATATCGCCCTTGAGGTGGCTGTTGCCGACCCGCAAGTGGCTTTCGGCGCCGTTGACGACTTCCATCAATGTGCCGTTGCTGCCGGTCAGGGTCGAACCATCCAGAACGCTGATGTCAGCCTTGACCACGCCACTGCCTGGTGCGCCGACGAAAATCGCCGAACCGCCTAGGCCTTCGACATGGCTATTGCGCAGTTCAACTTTGCTGGCATTTGGCAGGTCCGTGTCGACGCCAATGCGAATGCCATTCTGGCCACCGGTAATGGTACTGCTACTGGCATTTAGCGTGCCGGAGTCGAGCCGCACACCCATCTGCCCGCTACCGCTCACGCTAGTACGTTCCAGCGTCAGCACGCTGGCGCCACTGACCGATGCGCCAATTTGCCCGCCACTGATGGTGCTGTCAGTAACCTTGGCGGTAGAACCCAGGGTGCTGGGCAGCGGGCGCCCGAGGACCAGACCTATGGTCCTGCCACTCACGGTGCTGCCGGCAATATTCGCCGTACCGTTCTGCAAACTGACACCCGTTGAACCAGTGCTCTGCACCTGGCTCGAGGTCATGTTCAGGGTCGAGCCCACGGCTTGGATAGCCTGTGTCCGGGCCCCATCGGCAGTCAGCGTGGCACCATTGCTCAAGCGGTAAGTGTCGACAGCGGTCGAGCCATCGATTTTGGCTGAGGTGCCATCAAGAAAAGTGGTCGCCAGGCTGTGCTCACTCGCGAGTAGTAACGGCGTCAACAGCAAGACTTTCAAAGACCGGGCCAGAGGGTTCAAGGCAAAAGACCTGACAACAGGCATGAGTATCTCCATAGGGTATCGACAATGAGAAGGCCGAACGCACACAGTTCGATAACTACAATTCGGCACTTGAAGGGCCGGCAGACTACCCATAGGCCTCTCACTCTTATGCAGGAAACGCCCTACATGCCTGTAGGAATTTTCAACAAAACCATTGGTAAAACAAACGCTCCGCAGCCGCTGGCGATGCGTACAAGCATCGTCAGCGGGTCTGGATTTTTAGTGGATGGGTTTATGGGAGGGGGCAGGTCCCTGTCCCGGTAGCGATCGAGACCTGTTCATCGGAGATAGCTGACGGCGTGGACTTGCCCCCCACGTCAAGGGTGTACTGCACCTTCCCCCTGCCGCTTTGTGCATCGGGCTCCTCCCCTGCATAAATTGGCAAGATATGCTTGTCATAGGGCCCGACAAACCAATTGATGCCATTGAGTACGTGATCCGCTGTGATGTACAGATCTTCATCTTTGTCGGCGGCAGGAACGTGCTCAGGGGTACCAAGGCGCTGGAATGCCTTCCACGAGATATTGATAACATCGCCCACCTTCAGGTACTCGCTGGCGGGAATGTGATAGCGGAAGCCGTGCATGCCACCCTGCTCTTTCAGCGAGCTGCAGTTGAGAATTTTCCGCTTAGAATCCAAGTCCAAGGCCACTGGCTTAGGCAAGACCACAACCAGGAAGTCGATATCAACACTGCTGGAGTTGGACGTCTGGAGGTTGCGCCGATCCGGATGGCCCAGGGTGTAGTACACCGGCATCGCCTTGTTGTTGCGTTGTTTTCTGATGTCATTCCAATCGAGCGGGATCCGGATTTCATCACCGTCACCAACCTGGGTAAGGTCGACTTTATAGGCGTCACCGATTGGCACGTCATTCCAGTACAGCTGATAGGTGTCGTCGTCTGCCACAGGCGCTACCAACTTGATGCTGGCATAGACCTCCTGGTTCTCGTCCGCAGCCACCAACTTGTTCGCCTCACCCGATTTACCAAACACTTGTGGCAGTTCCAGCGTCGGATTGGTCGGATCAGGGTCGTCGGGCCACCCCGGGTTCACAGGGCCCGTCGTCGAAAGGTCGACCTGGACTTGCAAAACATCCGAATCGAATGGCTCTACGCCGCGGTACACGATGTACCGCACATCGGTTGCCACCGGTGTCGTGGCATGACCGAACGCCTGCAACAAATGCTTGAAGGTCACTGGAATAGGTACCTGCGCTCCCGGCCGCACAGGCCACCGACCTACCAAGGGTTTGTCCCCCCACCAGATTTCCAGCTCATCAGTTTCTTTGCCGTTGGGAACTGGCGGAATTCGGACCTCCACGCCATTCATGGCATCGGCCAGGTCGATGATACCGTTGCTGTCGAAATCGGGAACGACAGGCTCCACCAATGGTTTGGGCGCCGGCCCGAGCGCCACGGACATCAGGTCGATTTGAGAGACCTTACTGAGGTTGCCGGCTCGGTCCAGGATGACATAGCCGGCGGTATACAAGCCGTCTTTGCTGGCACGGATGACAGCCACCGGGAACTTAACCTTGCGGTCAAGACCCAGTATGACGGTGTCGATCGGAACAAGGTCGCCAGGCTCGGTCGGCAATTTGTTTTCCAACCACGCGAACGCAACCCTGTCGCCAACTTCCTCCCCCTTCCATTCGGGAATCTCGCCTTCGAGATAACTCAACCCATCCAAGGTGGCATCGGTAATCGGAGGCGTGAACGAGAACTTGATTTTTTCGGGGAAGTCCGGATTGTGTGGCGGGGTCTTGTCGATCACAATCGGTACAATCTCGGACCAAACGGTGTTACCAACCTGGTTCACCTGCTCAATACGCAACTTGAAGGGACCTTCATTACTCGGCGCCAACAAGTAGTCGGAGGGAATTACCAGTTTGCGGGGGAAGGTGATCTGCCCTTCAGTTTCTTCATCTACAACGCTCTCATAGTTTTCACTTCCGGCACGGGCAAGTTGCACGAACAGTTCGTTGAACTCACCATCACCCGGGGGGTTGTCCCATCGGTCGATCAACACCGTCACGCCGAGATCGAGTTGACTGCGCAACAGCAACCCGTCCGGCTCGACACCAGATTCGAAACGTGGATTTGGGAACGCCGTGGGAACATCACGGTTCGTTCTGACTTTTGGGCGGCGTACCGCCGTGGTTTTATTGCTGCCATCTGCTGCTGCCATTTCGCCGTTCTCCTATGTGCATCATTCGGCCAAAGCCTGTGCATTGGCCATGAATTTTCTCAGGCAGGTCGATGACCACGGAGCCGACACATCCCATCGCTCTGCTCGGCCACGAAGGCCTGAGGCGATTAGGCATGGATTCGGAAAACGGCGAAACTGGCAGAAATGTCAGGTGGGTATCTATACAGGTGACAGTGCCGGGTACTGACTACCCGCGGGTAATCAGGCCCTGCCGGGCGATGCGGGTCAGGTGCCCGATCACTTCGGCGGCGTCTTCACGTGAGGGCGCCTGGACCACGGCCAGATCAAAACGATCATCGGCAAAGCGGCTCAGGGGCGTGAAGCTGTCGGCGAACTGGATGAGGAAGGCGGTGGCGCGGCCTTTGCGGCGTGGCCAGCCATCGAGGTAACGCAGAAGGGTCGGTTGATGCTGACCACCCAGCAGGATGCGCGGCGTGCGGGCCGCTTGGCTGGAAGGGATCGGGGTCAGGCAAACACTGGTACGTGGGCAACTCATGGAGTGATTTCTCCGCCTCGCAAATCCCGCTGGGCTGCGGTGGGAGGCGTCACCGAACCAGCGCTTTAGCGGTATTCGGTAAACCTCAAGAGGGCCCACCTGCGCCCCGCAAGTAGCTGTTTAAATCGGCGCAAGTCTGCATCCTAGAGAAGCGGCGGGCTGAATGTCAACACGCGCGGTGTGTAAGCCTGGGTGCAGCGCACGCGCTCCAACCTGGATGCGTGCTGGCAGTACCGGCCTCATCGCTGGCAAGGCCAGCTCCCACAGAGACCACTGTGGGAGCTGGCCTTGCCAGCGATTGGCCCTGGCCGACGCTGACTAGCCAGCCAACTACCCGGCAATCGCCCGGTCAATCGACGCCTTGCCCGCACCTTCAATCAACACCGCCAGCGCACCACCGAGCAAAGCCAGGGCAAACTCATAGCCGTTGTTGGCCATGAACAAGCCGTTGCTGATATGCACCGAGAAAATCGCCACCACCAGCAACCCCACCAGCGCCAAGGCCGCCGGCCGCGCCAACAAGCCAATCACCAGCGCCAGGCCACCAAAGAATTCCGCACCGCCCGAAAGCATCGCCATCAACGTACCCGGCGCCAGGCCGATGCTTTCCATGTACTGCGCAGTGCCGGCCAAGCCACCGCCACCAAACAGGCCGAACAGCTTCTGCGAGCCGTGCGCCATGAAGATGATGCCGACAATGATGCGCAAAATAGTGATACCCCAGCCGGCGCGGGTAAACATTACGGAGTGGATGGCGTTCATGCAGTCTTCCTTAAGCAGTTGTTTGAGGTGATGGCCGCCATACTAATCATATTTTCAAATGCCAAAAGCGCAATAAATGCACCATAACAATCGACTAATTTGATTACTTTCGCGAAACAACCTTGCGCTCCGGCAGCTCAAGCGACTCCCGCTCCCGGTCGAAAGCCAGGAAGTACTTGTTCACGCTATTAACATAGCTGACCGGCCCCATTCCCACCTGCTCCATGGCAATGCGCTCGACCTGGAAGAACCACTGGTTGCTGTTGAGCCCGCGTCGCTTGGCTTCCGCGCGCATCGCCTGGACCCGCTCCGGGCCGAGGTTGTAGGCCGCCAGCACAAAGGCCATGCGCTCGCGTTCATTGAGCTGGTTGCTGGCGAAGAACTTGCGGCGGATCAGCGACAGGTAGCGGGCACTGGCCTGGACATTGCCCTCGACACTGGCGATATCGCTGACGCCAACGCGCTGCGCCGCACTCGGGGTGATCTGCATCAGCCCATGCGCCCCGCCCGCCCCGCGCGCGGTGGGGTCCAGCGACGATTCCTTGAAGGCCAGCGCGGCCAGGTTCAGCCAGTCAAGGTTCTGTGCCTGGGCATGGCGCTGCAGTACCGGGCGCAGCTTCTCAAGGCGCTGGCGGCTGACCCGGGCCAAGGGGTTGTGCACTTTGTACAGGCGTCGATAGATACGTTCGAACGCCGCATCCTGGTTTTCCGGTGGCCGGTAGCCTTGCAGGAAGGCATCGACACTGGCATTCAACATTGCCGCGTCACGGCGCACATACCAGTGCATGGCTTCCGGGGTGGTCAGGCGCACCTTGCGCTGCACCTGCAACTTGGGCATCACCTTGGCCCAGCGCTCGGCAATCGGCTGCTCGACCACGGTGAGCTGAAACACCCCGGCCTGCACCATCTCCAGCACGTCTTCCACAGCCAGGCTGGGGTCGACCCACTCCACCTTGATCGGCGCCAGCTTGCGCAGCGCCAGTTTCTGGTTGATCTCGTGCAGGGTATCGCCGGCGGCGCTGGAACTGGTCAGCGCCAGGGTGCGCCCAGACAACTGCTCGACCCGCTGATACACCCGCCCGCCCTTGTGCCCCACCAGCACCAATGGCACCTGGTCGAGCACCGGGTCGCTGGCGCTTACGCCACGGGTAGAGGTCGGGTCGAGCAGTTCGCCCGGCGCAGCCAGGTCGCCCTCGCCGCGCGTCAGGGCGCCGAGCAGTTGTTCCTTGGCCTTGGGGATGATTTTCAGGCGGATCGCCTGGCCGTCACGGGCGCGGGCATTGAGGTAGTGTTCGAAGGCGCGCAAACGGTGGTACTCGACCCCGACCGACTCGCCCTTGACCTCGCCGGAGCTGTTGCGGCTCTGGTTGACCAGCACGCGCAGTTCACGGCTGCTGCGGATCTGCGCCAGGTCGCGGACTTTCGCCGCCGGCACCGCCTGTTGCGGGCCCGGCAGGCGTGCGTGGGCCGGCCCTGCCAGCAGCAGCCCGACACTCAGTAGCGACAGCAGCAGTTTTCGCGTCATCCAGGCTCCATGAACAGGCCGCGAAGGGGTGTTTGGCGTCATACTTTGCGGTCATTCCGTGACAATTGACCGCAAAAGACCGCGACAACTCCTTGAAGTTCTTGGCGTTATTGATATTTTCAGCGCCGCCAAGCCCTAACTGCCGCACTCTGCGAGGTAGCACCATGCAACTCATCGACATCGGCGTCAACCTGACCAACCCAAGTTTTGCCGGCAAACACCACGACCTTCTCGAACGCGCCGAGGCGGCCGGCGTGCGCCAGATGCTGGTCACCGGCACCAGCATCGAAGGCAGCGAAGCGGCGCTGGAGCTGTGTTTGCAACTGGACGAAAGCGCGCAAAGGTTGTTCAGCACCGCCGGCGTTCACCCGCATGACGCCAGCAGCTGGACCGCCGCAAGCGGGCGCACCCTGCGCGCCCTGCTGGAACAGCCACGAGTGCGTGCGGTGGGTGAATGCGGGCTGGATTTCAACCGCGATCTCTCCCCGCGTCCGCAGCAGGAAAAGGTCCTGGAAGAGCACCTGATGCTGGCGGTGGAGCTGCAACGCCCGGTGTTTTTGCATGAGCGCGATGCCAGCGAACGCCTGCTGCAGATCCTCAGGCACTACCGCGACCGCCTGCCCGCCGCCGTGGTGCACTGCTTCACCGGCGAGCGCGATGCGCTGTTCGGCTACCTCGACCTGGACCTGCACATCGGCATCACCGGCTGGATCTGCGACGAGCGCCGTGGCACCCACCTGCACCCGCTGATGAACAGCATCCCGCGTGGCCGTTTGATGCTCGAAAGCGATGCCCCCTACCTGCTGCCCCGCACACTACGGCCCAAACCGAAAAACGGCCGCAATGAACCGGCCTACCTGCCGGAAGTGCTGCGCGAAGTGGCTCTGCACCGTAACGAAAGCCTGGAAGACGTCGCTGCCCATACCAGCGACTGCGCCCGCGCATTCTTCGGTTTGCCTGAGTTGGCTTGACGCATATCAAGATCTGATTCTGAGTTTTCGTAGACACTGATGGCACCTTGCCAACAATCTTTCCGCCAATTCAGAGAAGACCTACCATGGGTGCCTGGCTTAGCAATATCTCCTTGAAATACAAGTTTTGGGCGGTCAACGCGGTCGCCTTTGTCACCAGCCTGTTCCTGGTGCTGTACGCCGTCAGCCTGGAACAAGAGGCCCGGGCGCAAACCGCCCAGGTCCAGGCCCAGTCCGAAGCCAAATTGCTGGCCACCTGGCCAGCCGGCCAGGCCCTGCCCCAGGACCGCCGCTGGCTGGCCTTCAATGCCGGGCAAACGCCCAGTTTCAATGGCCAGGCGCTCACCGAGCTGACCTCGGCCCAGGGCTGGGTTGCGCTCAACAGCTTCCCGGTGGTGGGCACCGACCCGTTGATCGGCGCCCAGGTCATCAACCGCAATGGCCAGAACATCGCGGTACTGGCCCAAGCCCCGAGCATCTTCCAGGTGTTTGGCGACCGTTTCACCAACTACGCCGTGTGCGTACTGATCCTGATGCTGGCGATGCTGTGTGCTTCGCAGTTGCTGATCCGCTTCCTGCTGGCCCAGCTCAACACGTTGAAAGACGTGATGCTGCATGTCGAGAAAACTGGCGACTTGTCGGCCCGCGTGCCGTTGGCCTGCGGTGATGAAGTCGGGCAAATGGCGAGCGCGTTCAACGCCATGCAGACCACCTACCACCGCATCGTCAACACCGTTGCACGCACCGCCGCGCAACTGGACTCGGGCGCCGCGCGCCTGGCTGCGAGCATGAACGAGGTACGTCACGGCATGCTCGGCCAGCAGAGCGAGACCGACCAGGCGGCCACGGCGATCAACGAGATGACCGCCACCGTCTACCACATCGCCCAGCATGCCGGCGCCACCCGCGACCTGTCGCAGAGCGCCGATACCCTGGCGGGCAGTGGCCAGGCGGTGGTCAGCCGGGTGCAGGATTCGATTGCCGGGCTGTCCAGCGGTGTGCAGCAAACTGCCGAAATGATTCGCCAACTGGCTGAAGACAGCCAGAAGATCAATGGCGTGGTCGGGGTGATCCACAGCATTGCCGAACAGACCAACCTGCTGGCGCTCAACGCCGCGATTGAGGCCGCGCGTGCCGGGGACCTGGGCCGTGGTTTTGCGGTGGTGGCCGATGAGGTGCGTAACCTGGCCAAGCGTGTGCAGTCGTCCACCGACGAGATCACCACCATGGTCTCGGCGTTGCAGGCGGGTACCCGCGATGCGGTGGACTTCATGCAGGAGAGTTCGTACAAGGCCGACGACTGCGTGAAACAGGCCCGCGAAGCCGGTGAAGCATTGGCCGAGATTACCGGGGCGGTGGCGCAAATGCGCGAGAGCAACACGCAGATTGCGGTGGCGGCGGAGCAGCAGAGCCAGGTGGCCGAAGAGATGAACCGGGCGGTGGTGAGCATTCGAGACGTGACGGAAGAAACCGTGCAGCAGACGGTGGACTCGGCGACCACCAGCAATGAGTTGGCGACGTTGGCCGGCGAGTTGAACAAGGCCATCGGCCAGCTCAAGCTCTAGCTAAGCCGTGGTCTGCTGCAACAAATGTAGATACCGTCTTGCCC
>NZ_JAMDGY010000034.1 GCF_028656955.1 Pseudomonas fontis | reverse complement strand
TCCGCAGGGGTCGCCGTGCGCTTCTCAGATAGACACTGTCTGACGGCGCATTCACCGAAATGCTATTGCTGGTCTGGCCCGCTGCAATGGTGATGGTCTGCCCGTTGGACAAGGTAACGGTCAGCGCAGTGCCAGCTGGGTTGGTCAGGGTCGCGGTGTAAACGATCTGCCCGCCTTCGGCCACATTGCCGGTCGCGGTCAGGCTCAGCCCGGTGACATCCGGGCTGTCGCTCACCGTGGTCACAGCCGCCGCGGTATTGGGGACCAGGTTCTCGAAGTTGCCGCCGGTGGTGCCCGTGATCACTGTGCTGATCGGCTCTGCACCGTTGTACACATCGTTCGGCGCCGTGACGTTCAGGGTGCCGCTGGTTTCACCGACGGCGATGCTGATGGTCTGCCCATTGGACAGGGTCACCAGCACTGGTGAGCCGGTCACCGGCGAGGTGACCGTCGCGGTGTAGGTGATGACGCCGTTCTCGGCGACGGTTGGCGAGGCCGTGAGGCTGACCGTGGTGGTGTCGACGGTATCGTTGACCACGGTGACCGCTGGCTGGCCATTGGGCTGCAGCTTCTCGAAGTCGCCACCGGTTGCACCGGTGATGGTGGTGCTGATCGGCTCCGCACCTTTATACACATCGTTCGGCGCAGTGACGTCCACCGTGCCGCTGGCCTGGCCGACGGCAATGGTGATGGTCTGGCCATTGGACAAGGTCACCACCACCGGCGTGCCGGTCACCGGCGAGCTGGTGCTGGCGGTGTAGGTGATCACGCCGTTCTCGCCCACGGTCGGCGTGGCAGTCAGGGTGACGGCGGTGGTGTCGACGCTGTCGGTCACCGCGGTCACTGCCGGCGTGCCGTTGGGCACCAGGTTCTCGAAGTTGCCGCCGGTGGTACCGGCAATCGTCGTGCTGATCGGCTCGGCGCCGTTGTACACGTCGTTCGGTGCCGTCACGTTGACGGTGCCGCTGGAACCGCCCACCGGAATGCTGATGGTCTGCCCATTGGACAGCGTCACGACCACAGGCGAGCCGGTCACCGGCGAGGTGGTGCTGGCGGTGTAGGTAATCACACCGTTCTCACCCACGGTCGGGGTGGCGGTCAGGCTGACCGTGGTGGTGTCGAGGCTGTCGTTGACGGTGGTCACCGCCGGGGTAGCGCCGGGCACCAGGTTCTCGAAGTTGCCCCCGGTCGCGCCGGTGATGCTGGTGCTGATCGTGCCGCCGTTGTTGTAGACGTCGTTCGGCGGGGTCTGCACGTTGACCGTGCCGCTGTTCTGCCCGGCAGCAATGGTGATCACCGAGCCGTTGGACAGGGTCACGGTCACCGGCGTCTGCGCCGGGTTGGTCAGGGTCGCGGTATAGACAATCACGCCACCTTCGGTCACCGAGCCGGTAGCGCTCAGGTTGACGGTGGTGGTGTCCTGCGTGTCGGTAATCTGCGTGACCGCAGGCTTGGTGTCCGGGGTCACCAACAGGCCAGCACCGCCGGTGGTACCGGTGATGCTGGTGGTGATCTCGTGGGCATCGAGGTAGACGGTGTCGCCGGGTGGAATGGTGACCGTCAGGCTGCCGCTCGTTTGCCCGGCCGGGATCACCAGGGTCTGGCCGTTGGACAGGGTCACGGTCAGGTCAGTCAGCGGCGCCTGGGTCAGGGTCGCGGTGTAGGTCAGCGCGCCACCGGCTTCGGTCAGCGTCGGCGTGGCGCTCAGGGTCAGGCCCGCAGCGCGCAGTTCGGTGGTGCCGTTGTTGTTGGTCGCACCGTTGTTGAGCAGGCCACCGACTTCCTCGGTGTCCAGCGCGGCATTGAAGCCCAGGCCCACGGTCGGAAAGCCGATGGTCGGGTCAACCACACCAGCGGTTTCATCCAGCATCACGAAGCTGTGGCTGCCACCGGCCGCGCCGCCGCCTGCGGAGGTCGGGCCGGCTGCGGTCGCTTCAAGGTCGGTGGTCGGGTCGGCACCGGCGACGATGGCTTGCTGCAGCTCTTCAACCGACGGCGCCGCTTGCGCGGTGGCTTCGCTCAGGTCGGTGCTGCTGTCCGGGGTGTCGGCGCTCCACTGCGTGTCGCGACCCAGGTCCAGGGTGCGGCCATCGGCCAGCTCCAGGGTGACCGCGCCTGAAAGGCCGGTAAGCACCTGGTCCCCCAGGAACAGGCGGTCGCCCTCGATGAGTACACGTTGAATCCCCTCAGGGGATACGGCAATGACCTGGCCAACAATGCTTTTGACGATCGCAACAACACTGCTCATGAGACTCTCCGAACTACCCGTTCAAGTTGGCTTCCGTGCCCGATCAGCGGTGCTGTATCGCTAGCAGCAGGAATGTTTCGCAAGGCTTTTTGACGCCGTTCGTGTCAATTTTTTGTCTATAACGTTTGGCTATTTAGTTTATGCCAAACTATTGACCTTCTACTCGCCATCCTAAACAATCGATTGCGTAATGTCACATTGATATTTCCGCTATTCCTCGCCTTTCAGCGTATGAAACGCCTGCGCATTCAGAAGTTTCCGACATACGGTTTTCAGGACCGATATTTTCCGTCTTCTGGCAGGTTCCGGCTCTGATTTGGGACAAGCGGTCCCTGGGATAAAAAGCTAATGCGTTTGTTTCTGTTTGCAGCTCTGCCTTTCGCCCTCGCCACCAGCCTTGTTCAAGCACAGTCCCTGCCAGAAGCCATGCAGCGGGCCCTTGAAGTGCACCCCGAGATCCAGGCTGGGGTAAACAGCCGGATCGCCGCCGACTACCAGCTGCGTGCGGCCCAGGGCGGTTACCTGCCCAAGGTCGATGTCCTCGCCGGGTACGGCCGTGAAGGCACCGACAGCCCGAGCACCCGTGCCGGCGGTGGCGGCAACCACTGGGAAACCCTGAACCGTGGCGAGTCGAGCGTGCGCCTGCGGCAGATGGTTTTCGACGGTTTTGCCACCTCCAGCGAAGTGGGTCGCCAGCAGGCCACGGTGAATGCCCGTGCCTACTCGTTGCTCGGCAGTTCCGAACGCACCGCGCTGAATGTTGCCCAGGTCTACCTGGATGTCCTGACTCGTCGCGACATGGTGCGCCTGGCCGAAGACAACCTGCGCAGCCACGAACGCATCTACGACCAGATCCAGCTGCGCACTGCGCGTGGCGTCGGTCGCGCGGCCGACCTCGACCAGGCTGAAGCCCGTCTGGCCCAGGCGCGCAACAATCTGATCACCGAACAAACGAACCTGGCGGACGCGCAAACCAACTACCTCAGCGTGGTCGGACAAATGCCCGACGAGTTAAGCACGCCTGCGCCATTTGTCGACTTGCTCCCGGCAACGCTGGATGAAGCCCGCCAGCAGTTGGTGGAAAACAGCCCGATCCTGCGCTCGGCCGAGTCGGACATCGCCGCCGCCGAGAAGCAATACGATGCAGCCAAATCGACCTTCTACCCGCGCTTCGATGCCGAGCTGGGCCGCAGTGCCGACAACGACCTGGACGGCATGAATGGCCACAACAACGAATGGCAGGCCATGCTGCGCATGAGCTTCAACCTGTATTCCGGGGGCAGCAACAAGGCCGACCTGGAATCCAAGTCGTACCTGGCCAACCAGGCGCTGGATATTCGCAACAACGCCTTGCGCCAGCTCAATGAGGAGTTAGGCTTGGCGTGGAATGCGCAAACCAATGCCAATGCCCAGGTGCCGATTGCCCAGCAGTATGTCGACCACAGCAGCAAGGTACGTTCGGCCTATCAGAAGCAGTTCAGCCTTGGCGACCGTACTTTGCTCGATCTGCTCGACAGCGAGAACGAACTCTTCACGGCGCAGCGTCGTCTGAATGAGGTGAAGTTCATTCAGATGTTTACTCAGTACCGAATCAAGGCGACCATTGGTCAGCTGCTCAAAAGCCAGGGAGTGGTGGCACCGTTGGCATCGGTCGTGCAAAACGACATGAAACCCAAGGTGAACCTGCCCGGCATGAACTGAGGCAGTACTTTCCACCCTTAGCCGTCGAAGGGAGTTCGCGTGGAATCAGAAGTCAGTCGAGCCCAGCTCACCCACGATCCACGCAGTCAGCACGATGACCCGTTGCTGGACAGCTTGCTGTCGCTCTGCGTGCTGCACCAGAAGCCCGCCAGCCGGGCCATGCTGACCACCGGCCTGCCGCTGCCGGCGCAGCGCCTGAGCCCGGAGCTGCTGCCGCGCGCCGCTGCCCGGGCCGGGCTGCAGGGGCGTTTGCTGCAGCGCAAGCTGGAGCAGATCCCGGCCATCGCCATGCCGGCGATGCTGCTGCTCAAGGAAGGCCGTAGCACCATCCTGCTCGGCTGGGAAAACGAAAACACCGCACGCCTGTTGCTCAGCGAGAGCGACGGCGGCGAGGTGCATGTCAGCCGCGAAGCCCTGCTCAGCGACTACAGCGGCCGGGTGTTCTTCGCCCAGCCGCAGCACAAGTTCGACGTCAACCACGGCAACCTGATTCCGCGTGCGCGCTCCTGGTTCCGCGACACCCTCAAGCGTTCGCGTTGGTTGTACATCGATGCCATTGCCGCGAGCCTGGTGATCAACCTGATCGCCCTGGCTGCGCCGCTGTTCGTGATGAACGTGTACGACCGCGTGGTGCCCAACCAGGCCACCTCGACCCTCTGGGTGCTGGCCATCGGCATCACTGGCGCCTACCTGTTCGACCTGGTCCTCAAGGGCTTGCGCAGCCTGTGCCTGGACCTGGCGGGCAAGAAGACCGACCTGATCATCTCGGCGACGTTGTTCGAACGCATCGTCGGCATGTCGATGAAATACCGCCCGGCGCGGGTCGGCAGCTTTGCGCAGAACATCCACGAGTTTCAGGGGCTGCGCGACTTCCTCGCCTCATTGACCCTGACCAGCCTGATCGACCTGCCGTTCACCCTGCTGATCCTGTTGGTGATCGGGATTGTCGGCGGGCACCTGGTGTGGATCCCCATCGTGGCCTTCCCGTTGGCCCTGGGCATCGGCTATGCCTTGCAAAAGCCGCTGGTCGCGACCCTGGAACGTACCATGGCGCTGGCCTCCGAGCGTCAGTCGAGCCTGATCGAAACCCTCGCCGGGCTTGATGCGGTGAAGGTCAACAACGCCGAAAGTGAACGCCAATACATGTGGGAGCAGACCATCGGCACCCTCAGCCGCCTGGAGCTGCGGGTCAAGGTGCTGTCGGGCCTGGCCATGAACATCACCTTGCTGATCCAGCAACTGGCGGGCGTGGCGCTGATCTGCGCCGGCGTCTACCAGATCATGGCCGGCAACCTCAGCATGGGCGGGCTGATCGCCTGCTACATGCTCAGTGGTCGCGCCCTCGGTCCGCTGGGCCAGCTCTCCGGCCTGCTCACGCGTTACCAGCAGGCCAAGGTCACCATGGTCTCCACCAACCAGATGATGGAGCTGCCGCAGGAGCGCAACTTTGAAGAGCGCCCGCTGAGCCGCCAGGTGCTGCAGGGCGCCATCGAGTTCCGTGGCGTCGACTTCACCTACCCGAACCAGCAGAACCTGGCGCTCAAGGGCGTCAACCTGTCGATTCGCCCTGGCGAGAAGATCGGCATCATCGGCCGCAGTGGCTCGGGCAAGAGCTCGCTGGCCAAGCTGATCGTCGGCCTGTACGAAGCGGACGGCGGGTCGTTGCTGATCGATGGCGTGGACATTCGCCAGATCGACGTCAGCGAATTGCGCCACAACATCGGCTATGTCCCGCAGGACATCCAGCTGATGGCCGGCACCCTGCGTGACAACCTGGTCAGCGGCGCGCGCTACGTCGAGGACGAAATGGTGTTGCAGGCGGCCGAGTTGTCCGGTGTTCACGAATTCGCCCGACTGCACCCGCAAGGCTATGAGTTGCAGGTGGGTGAACGCGGCCAGAACCTCTCCGGCGGCCAGCGCCAGAACGTTGCCCTGGGCCGGGCGTTGCTGCTCAACCCGCAGATCCTGCTGCTGGACGAACCGACCAGCGCCATGGACAACACCGGTGAAGAGCGCCTCAAGCAACGCCTGCAGGCGGTGATCGAAAGCAAGACCGTCGTGCTGGTTACCCACCGTGCCTCGCTGCTGTCGCTGGTCGACCGGTTGATCGTGGTGGATCGCGGACAGATTGTCGCGGATGGCCCGAAAGCCTCCGTCATGGATGCGCTGAAGAAGGGGCAGATCAGTGTTGCTTAAGTCGGGAATGGGGCGTTTCAAGGACAGCCTGCGCAGCTATTTCAAGGGCTCCGAATCCTTCGGCCAGGAGCCGCTGCCGGAGGTCAACAAGGCGCTGATCGAAGATGCCCCGCGCATCGTGCGCCTGACCATCTGGGGGGTGATCGGCTTCTTCCTGTTCCTCGGGCTGTGGGCGCACTTCGCGGTTATCGATGAAGTTACCCGTGGCGATGGCAAGGCGATCCCTTCGTCCAAGTTGCAGAAAATCCAGAACCTGGAAGGCGGCATCGTCGCCCAGATCTATGCGAAGGAAGGCGAGATTGTCGAGGCTGGGGCGCCGCTGTTGCGCCTGGACGACACCCGTTTCGTCTCCAACGTTGGCGAAACCGAGGCCGACCGCCTGGCCATGGCCTTGCGGGTGGAGCGCTTGAGCGCCGAGGTCGAGGACCGGCCGTTGAACGTCGACCAGGCGATCCTCACGGCGGCGCCGGGCCAGGCGGCCAACGAAGAATCCTTGTACCAGAGCCGCCGCCAGCAGTTGCAGGACGAGATTGGTGGTTTGCAGGAGCAACTGGTGCAGCGTCAGCAGGAGCTGCGCGAGTTCAGCTCCAAGCAGTCGCAGTACCGCAACAGCTTGCAGTTGCTGCGTCAGGAGATCCAGATGTCCGAGCCGCTGGTGGCCCAGGGTGCGATCTCCCAGGTGGAGGTGTTGCGCCTCAAGCGAGCCGAGGTGGAGAACCGTGGGCAGCTGGATGCGACCTCATTGGCGATTCCGCGAGCGGAGTCGGCGATCAAGGAAGTGGAGCGCAAGATCGACGAGACGCGCGGCAAGTTCCGCAGTGATGCACTGACCCAGCTGAACGAGGCGCGCACCGACCTGAGCAAGGCCCAGGCGACGGGCAAGGCTTTGGAAGACCGGGTCAGCCGGACGCTGGTGACCTCGCCGGTGCGCGGTATCGTCAAGCAGTTCCTGGTCAACACCATTGGCGGAGTGATCCAGCCGGGCAGTGACCTGGTGGAAATCGTGCCGTTGGATGACACCTTGCTGGTGGAAGCGCGGATTCGTCCGCAGGACATTGCCTTCCTGCACCCTGGGCAGGAGGCGATGGTCAAGTTCACGGCCTATGACTTCACCATTTATGGCGGGTTGAAGGCCAAGCTTGAGCAGATTGGTGCGGATACGATTACCGATGAGGATGGCAATACGTTCTACCTGATCAAGTTGCGTACTGATCGCAGCCATCTGGGCACGGACGAGAAACCGTTGCTGATCATTCCGGGGATGGTGGCGTCGGTGGATATCATCACCGGTCACAAGAGCGTGTTGAGTTACCTGCTCAAGCCGATCATTCGCGCCCGGGCGGAAGCGCTGCGCGAGCGCTAGAGGCTTCGTACTTTGTAGCCGCTGCCGTCAGGCTGCGCTGGAGCCCATGAGGGCTCCCAAAGGCGGCACCTGCTATGCAGGCGAGCGCAGCCTCACGGCAGCGGCTACGAGGGAACGTTGTTGCCTCGACTCAAGCCTGATACTGCGCCGCCGCGCTGATCAGGGTCAGCGCAATATGCTCCCGCAACGCCACCGGCTGCTCAACGATCAGCCCATCCCCCTGGCTCAACAGCCACCAGCGCAACTGCCAGCTGTTGCTCACTGTCGCCGTCAACTGATGCCCCTGTTCCAGTGCCATCAGGCGCATGTCCGCCGACAGCGGCGTCTCACGTAGCAAACGCGCCAGGTGCTCATTGACCCAGGCGATCAACTCGATCTTCTCCGGATGCCCGAACGGCGGCAGCTCATGCTGCAAGCAGCTCGACAGCTCGAACTCACGCAGCCCTTCGCTGCTGCTCCCCAGCATCTCCAGCAATGGCGAGCGGTGCGCGGCGAACGCCGTCGACCAATGCCAGCCATACGGAATGCTCTTGTCATTGCGCTCAAGCGGGAAAATCAGCGACAGCTCATTGAGGTCACGCTCAATACTGCGTTTGCTGATCGGGAAGCCGGCATCCTTCAGGCGCATCACCAGTTGGGCACTGGTCACTCCAGGTGAACGGCTGGGCAGCTGGCGCAGCAGCTCCCATTGACGGCTGAGAGTGGCGCGGGTCGTAGCGGAGGGCAAAAGGTGGCGTCCTTGTCTAATCTTGCGGCGTAAGCATGGCGTTAGCGAAGACTTATGGCAATTGGCCATTTATTTATTCGTTCAAGGACGATCTGTTGATTTACCCGATTCGAATCGTTCGCGACAGGTTTTGTCGTGACCTTGCGCAGAATCACGCCTCATCGCCCACGTCGTCTTCACTGTGGGTGGTTCAATGAGGATGAACATGTCTGCTGCCAGCAATATCTACCCACTGCTCGAGCGCTTGCTGCCCGAGCGTGTCATCCCTGCGCCCGGGCGTCCGGGTACCCTGCGGCGGCTGTTCGCTGGGGTCGGCATGCCGGCGCAGCGAGCGGCACTGGGCGAGAGCTTCAGCCTGGTCAGCCGCCTGGACGAAGCCGCCGACCTGCAAGCCGAATACGCCGAGATGCGTGTGCAGGCGTTGCAGGGCAGCGTCGCGGCACTCAACGACCTGGGCTGGATCTGGCTCAACGGCAAGTACTGGCGCGCCGACCCGCAGCTGGCCGGGCACCTGTTGCGCATGGCCGCCTTGCAGGGCAGTGCCGTGGCCTGGTTCAACCTGGGCCAGCAGCATTACTTCGGCAAGGGCGTGAACGTCGCCTACAGCAGCGCCGCCGAATACTACGAGCAGGCCTTCGAGCGCGGCCTGGCCGAAGCCGCCGCCGCCCTGGGCGATCTGTTCGAAGAAGAGATCTGCGACAGCGAACAGCAAATCTGGCAGGTCGACCTGCAACAGGCCTATGACTGGTTCCTGCGCGGCGCCCAGCGCGGCGATGCGCGCTGCCGTTTCGAAATCGGCTTTCGGCTGCTGCACGGCCAGCAGGTCGAGGCCGACAGCAAGGCCGCCGTCTACTGGCTGGAACTGGCGGCCGTCGCCGGGGTGATGCAGGCCGCCGAGGAGCTGGCGTTGTTCTACAGTGGCGAGCGCAACCCGTTGCGCTACCTGTTCTGGCGCGATCAGGCGCTGTCCCAGGGCAGCGCGCTGGCCCTGACGATGAAACTGGAAGACCAACTGCGCCCCTGAGATGACCGCCGGATGAATGTCAGTCAGCCGCTATTGACGGCCGGCCGCTGGATCGAAGAACATAGATAGTTAGCAAACTATGAATATCGGTTCGATCCTCTCCCATGAATCTCGATGCATTGCACCTGAACATCAGCAGCGGCATGATCGTGGCCAGCCGACACTGGCGGCGCATCTGCCAGACGACCCTGGTCGGCTACGGTATTTCCGAAGCCTGCGCCGGGCCATTGCTGATGATCGTGCGCCTGGGCGATGGCGTGCACCAAGTCAAGGTGGCCCAGGCGGCGGGGCTTGAGAGCCCGTCGTTGGTGCGCCTGCTGGACCAACTGTGCAATGCCGGGTTCGTCTGCCGCAGCGAAGACCCGGACGACCGCCGCGCCAAGGCCCTGAGCCTGACTGCCAGCGGCCGGGCCTTGGCCGAGGCCATCGAGGGCGAGCTGGTGCGCTTGCGCCGGGAAGTGCTCGAAGGCATCCCGCCGGCAGACCTTGAAGCCGCCTTGCGCGTGGTGCGGGCCTTTGAAGAGGCCGGCCAGAACGCCCCGGAGTCGCCGACGTGAACGGCTTCTTCAGCTCAATGCCCCCCGCGCGGGACTGGTTCTACGGGGTGCGCACCTTCGCCGCCTCGATGATCGCGCTGTACATTGCCCTGCTGTTGCAACTGCCGCGCCCGTATTGGGCGATGGCCACGGTGTATATCGTCTCCAGCCCGTTCGTCGGGCCCACCAGTTCCAAGGCGCTGTACCGCGCAGCGGGCACCTTGCTGGGCGCGGCCGGGGCGGTCTTCCTGGTGCCCCTGCTGGTGCAGACCCCGGTGTTGCTGGCGGTGGCAGTGGCGCTGTGGACGGCCACCTTGCTGTTCCTCTCCCTGCACCTGCGCACCGCCAACAGCTACGCGCTGATGCTGGCCGGCTACACCTTGCCGATGATCGCCCTGCCGGTAGTCGACAATCCGCTGATGGTCTTCGACATTGCCTCCTCGCGGGCCCAGGAAATTTGCCTGGGCATCGTTTGTGCGGCCGTGGTCGGGGCGATTTTCTGGCCACGCCGGCTGACCCCCGTGGTGGTGGGCGCGACCGGCAACTGGTTCGCCGAAGCCATTCGTTACTGCGACACCTACCTGGCCCGGCAGACCTCGGCCGATACCGTTGGCGGCCTGCGCGCCTCTATGGTCACCACGTTCAACTCGCTGGAAATGATGATCGGCCAGTTGTCCCACGAAGGGGCGCGCCCGCAGACCGTGAAAAACGCCCGCGAGCTGCGTGGCCGGATGATCCACCTGTTCCCGGTGATCGACGCCCTGGACGACGCCCTGCTGGCCCTTGAAGCCCGTGCCCCGACGCAGTTCGCCCAGTTGCAGGGCGTGCTCGAACAGGCCCGCAGTTGGTTGCAGGACACCGCCAAGGACGCCTCGCCTGCGCGTTGGAGCGCACTACGGCTTCAGCTTGAACACTTGCAGCCCAGCGTCGCCGAACTCGACGAGCGCCCGGGCCTGCTGCTGTCCAACGCGCTGTACCGCCTGGGCGAATGGATCGACCTGTGGCAGGACTGCTGCAGCCTGCAACATGCGCTGAGCAGCGAAGACCTGTCGCCCTGGCGTGCGGTCTACCGGCACTGGCGACTGGGCCGGCTGACGCCGTTCCTTGACCGTGGGCTGATGCTCTACTCGGTGTTCTCCACCTTTACCGCGATCCTCGCCGCGACGGCCCTGTGGATCGTGACCGGCTGGGCCGACGGTGCCAGCGCGGTGATCCTCGCGGCAGTGGCGTGCAGCTTCTTCGCCGCCATGGATGACCCGGCGCCGCAGATCTACCGGTTCTTCTTCTGGACCACGCTGTCGGTGATCTTCGCCAGCCTGTATTTGTTCCTGGTGCTGCCGAACCTGCACGACTTCCCGATGCTGGTGCTGGCGTTTGCCGTGCCGTTCATCTGCATCGGCACGCTGACCGTGCAGCCGCGCTTCTACCTGGGGACCTTGCTGACCATCGTCAACACCGCCTCGTTCATCAGCATCCAGGGTGCCTACGACGCCGACTTCTTCACCTTCGCCAACGCCAACCTGGCGGGACCGGTGGGGCTGCTGTTCGCCTTCCTGTGGACCATCGTCGTGCGTCCCTTCGGCGTAGACCTTGCGGCCCGCCGCCTGACCCGCTTCAGCTGGCACGACATCGTCGGCATGACCCAGCCGGCGACGTTGGCCGAGCACCGTCGCCTCGGCGTGCAGATGCTCGACCGGTTGATGCAGCACCTGCCGCGCCTGACCCAGATCGGCCAGGACAGCGGCAGCGCCTTGCGCGACTTGCGGGTCGGCCTGGGCTTGCTCGACCTGCTGGCCTACCTGCCACGCGCCAACCCGCAGCCACGGGCCTTGCTGGAGCAGGTGGTGGCTGAAGTGGGTGCGCATTTTCAGGCCTGCCTGGACGCCGGCCACCGCCTGCATGCACCGGCCGAGCTGTTGCAGAGCATGGACCGCGCCCGCCGCGCGCTGAATTTCGAGGCCATGGCCGATTGCGCCGAAGCCCGCCTGCACCTGCTGCATGCCCTCAGTGGCCTGCGCCTGGCCCTGTTGCCGGGGGTGGAGGTGGTGCTCGAACCGTCTGACCGTCAACCGCAACTGCCCTATGGCATCGATGGAGCGCCGCTGTGATTGGTGAGCTGGATATCAGCGGGGTGTTCCTGCCCACGCTGCTGGTGATGATGGTGTTCACCTATGGATTGTTCCTGGGGGTGCATGCGCTGCTGACGCGCCTGCACTTCTACCGCCTGGTCTGGCACCGGGCGTTGTTCAACGTTGCTCTCTACGCCGTGCTGCTCGGTACGGTGGACCACTTTTGTCGAAACCTGATGCTGCCATGAAAAAACCTTTGTTGACCCTGGGCCGTGTGGTCCTGACGCTGCTGGTTGTAACCCTGGCGACCGTATTGGTCTGGCAGATGGTGCTGTATTACATGTTTGCGCCCTGGACCCGCGACGGCCACATCCGCGCCGACGTGATCCAGATCGCCCCGGATGTGTCCGGGCTGATCCAGTCCGTGGACGTGCGCGACAACCAGGTGGTCAAGCGCGGCGATGTGCTGTTCAGCATCGACCAGGACCGCTTCAACCTTGCCTTGCGCCATGCCCAGGCGACCCTGGCCGAGCGCAAGGAAACCCTGGCCCAGGCCCAACGTGAAGCCAGGCGTAATCGCGGCCTGGGCAACCTGGTCGCAGCGGAGCAACTGGAAGAGAGCCAGTCCCGCGAGGCACGTGCGCAGTCGGCCCTGGCTGAAGCGCAGGTGGCGGTGGATGCCGCGCAGTTGAACCTGGACCGCTCGGTGGTGCGCAGCCCGGTAGACGGCTACCTCAATGACCGCGCCCCGCGTGCCCATGAGTTCGTCACCGCTGGGCGACCGGTGCTGTCGGTGGTCGATGGCGACTCGTACCACGTCGATGGTTACTTCGAGGAAACCAAGCTGGCCGGCATCCATATCGGCCAGGCTGTGGATATCCGCGTGATGGGCGACAACACCCGCCTGCGCGGTCATGTGCAGAGCATCGCCGCCGGCATCGAAGACCGCGACCGCAGCAGCGGCGCGAACCTGTTGCCCAACGTCAACCCGGCCTTCAGCTGGGTGCGCCTGGCGCAGCGGATTCCGGTACGCATCGCGTTTGACGAAGTGCCCCAGGACTTTCGCATGATCGCCGGGCGCACCGCCACGGTGTCGATCCTGGAGGGCGCGGCGCAATGAAGAAGCTGTCGCTGCTCGGGGTCGGCTTGATGTTGTCGGCCTGCCAGATGGTCGGGCCGAACTATGAGTTGCCCAAGGACGCGGCCTTCAATCGTGGCGACCTGCAAGGCCCGCTGCGCAGTGACGCCAACAGCGTGGTATCGGCGCCGGTGCCGGCCGACTGGTGGCGGCTGTACCACGATGCGCGGCTGGATGCGCTGGTGAACCAGGCACTGTCGGCCAACACCGAGTTGCGCGTGGCGGCGGCGAACATCGCCCGGTCGCGTGCCCAGGTTGAGGAAGCCGAGGCACAGGGTGGCTGGAACGGCGGCGTGAAGCTGGGTGCGCAGCGTTTGCAGGAGTCTGGCGAAGCCTTCCTGCTGCCAGAGAAAGTGCCAGTGGCGAACATCGGCGAGGCGATTCTCAGTGCCTCGTACCAGTTTGACCTGTGGGGCACGCTCAAGCGTGGGGTCGAGGCGGCGCAGGCCAATGCCGATGCCACCCAGGCGGCGGCCGACACGGCGCGCATCACCCTGGTCGCGGATGTGGTGAAGGCGTACACCCAGGTGTGCGCGGCCAACGAGGAATACCATATTGCCCGTGAGTCCCTGGACTTGCAGGAGCAGAGCGTGACCCTGACCCAGCGCCTGCGTGATGCCGGGCGTGGTGACGAAACCCAGGTGACGCGTTCGCAAACCCAGTTCAAGTCGTTGCGGGCGGAGTTGCCGCGTTATCAGGCGGCGCGGGAAGCGGGCCTTTTCACCTTGTCGATGCTGCTGGCCAAGCCAGTGAATCAATTGCCGGCGGGCACGGCCGCGTGTGCGGAGCTGCCGCACATCGCCCAGGTGTTGCCGGTGGGGGATGGGGCCACCTTGCTCAAGCGTCGGCCAGACATCCGCCAGGCGGAGCGCCATCTGGCGGCGGCGACGGCGAGTATTGGCGTGGCGACGGGGCAGTTGTACCCGGACATCAGCATTGGTGCGCAGGTGGGGACCATCGGCATCCTGGACAACCTGGGCAAGCCAGAAACCAACCGTTGGGGCTTTGGGCCGATGCTGACCTGGACCGTGCCGACCAATGGTTCGCGGGCACGCATTCGTGAAGCCGAGGCGGGGACGCAGGCGGCGCTGGCGCATTTTGACGGGGTGGTGTTGAACGCCATTCGCGAGACCCAGACCAGCCTGGCGCAGTACAGCGCGTTGCTGGAGCGGCGCGATGCGCTGCAGGACGCCGAGCGCTCGGCGCAATTGGCGGCGGACCAGACGCACCGGTTTTATCAGGCGGGCAGGGCGTCGTTCCTGGCGGACTTGCAGGCGACGCGGACCTATACCGACATGCGAGCGCAGTTGGCGATGGCCAATACGCAGGTGGCGATGGGGCAGATCGGCTTGTTCCTGGCGCTGGGTGGCGGCTGGTAGGGCGCCATCGCCGGCAAGGCCGGCTCCCACAAGGGAGTGCCGTTTTCCCTGTGCAAGCACCCAACCTGTGGGAGCCGGCGTTGCCGGCGATTGGACCAGCCGCTACTTCATCAAACCCTTGAGCAAATCGACGGGCACCGGAAACACGATGGTCGACGACCTGTCCCCGGCAATACTCCCCAGCGTCTGCATATACCGCAGCTGCATCGCCCCCGGCTCACGCCCAAGCATCTCGGCCGCCTGCATCAGTTTCTCCGAGGCCTGCAACTCCCCTTCAGCGTGAATCACCTTGGCCCGCCGCTCGCGCTCGGCTTCCGCCTGCTTGGCAATCGCGCGCACCATCGACTCGTTCAAATCGACATGCTTGATCTCGACGTTCGCCACCTTGATCCCCCAGGCATCGGTCTGCGCATCGAGCACCTGACGAATGTCGATGTTCAAGCGCTCCCGCTCGGCCAACAGCTCATCGAGCTCATGCTTGCCCAGCACCGCCCGCAAGGTGGTCTGCGCCAGTTGGCTGGTGGCAGTTAAAAAATCTTCCACCTGGATGATCGCCTTCTGCGGATCCAGCACACGGAAATACAGCACCGCATTGACCTTCACCGAGACGTTGTCACGGGTGATCACATCCTGCGGCGGCACATCCAGCACGATGGTGCGCAAGTCCACCCGCACCATCTGCTGTACCCCGGGAATCAGCAGGATCAGCCCCGGTCCCTTGACCTGCCAGAAGCGCCCAAGCTGGAACACCACGCCCCGCTCGTACTCGCGCAGGATGCGAAACGCCGACAGCAATACCACCGCCACCAGCACGATGATCGTGCCGAAACCCACTTGCATGAACATGCTCACTCTCCTTGCGCCGGTTGCTCGGCGGCGGCACTGACGGCCAGCTGAAGACCATTGCGGGCTACCACCCGGACAGACTGCCCGGGGTGCAGCGGTGTTTGACTCTGCGCCTGCCAGAGCTCGCCTTGGGCCTGCACCCAGCCCAGAAACGGGTCGTCGCCATCGACATCGGTGACCAGCCCCAGGCTACCCACCAAACCGGCATCGCCGCTCACCAGCACGCGCTTGCGGGCTTTCAGGGCCATGCCGATCAAGCCGAACAACAGCAGCGCCGAGACCAGCGCCAGGGCGAAAATCAACGGCAGCGGAATACCAAAGCCCGGCACGTCGGTGTCCATCAGGATCACCGCCCCGGTGACAAACGCGACAACCCCGCCAAAGCCGATGATGCCGAAACTGGGCAGGAACGCCTCGGCGATCATGAACGCCAGCCCCAGCAGAATCAGGCCGACGCCTGCGTAGTTCACCGGCAACAACTGCAACGCATACAACCCCAGCAACAGGCAGATGCCCCCGACCACACCGCCCACGCCAGAGCCTGGACTCATGAACTCGAACAGCAGCCCATACACCCCGACCATCATCAGGATAAGCGCCACGCTCGGGTTGGTGATCACCGCCAGCAGGCGGCTGCGCCAATCCGGCTCGCGTTCGAGCAGCGGCGCGTCGCGGGTATGCAACTGCACCGGCTGCAGGGCGGTGCTGATGGCCTGGCCATCGAGTTGGCGCAGCAGGTCGGGCAGGTCGTTGGCGATGCGGTCGATCACCTTGAGCGTGAGCGCTTCGCTTGCCGGAAGGCTGACCGCCTCGCGCACCGCCTTTTCGGCCCAGTCGGCATTGCGCCCGCGCAGCTGTGCCAGGCCACGAATGTACGCAGCGGCGTCATTGACCTGCTTGCGGGCGAGGGTGTCTTCATCAGTGGCGGGTTTCTTGTCTTTTTCGGCGCCGATCTGGATTGGCGTCGCAGCGCCCAGGTTGGTGCCTGGCGCCATTGCCGCGACATGGCTGGCGTAGAGGATGTACGTGCCCGCACTGGCGGCGCGGGCGCCACCGGGGGCGACAAAGGTGGCTACCGGCAGCGGGCTGGCGAGGATCGCCTTGATGATCGCGCGCATCGAACTGTCGAGGCCGCCGGGGGTGTCCAGCTCGATCACCACCAGTTGCGCCTGCTGCGCCTGGGCAAATTCCAGGCCGCGGGTCAGGTAATCCACCGTCGCCGGACCAATGGCATCGTTCACGCTCAGGTGCAGTACCGGGTTGCCGGGCGCGGCCTGACCACCCGTCAGGAAAGCGAGCAGCAGGACCAGCAGCAGGCCCCGACAGCGCTGAATGTTCACCTTCCGGCTACCTGGGTTGGACAGTTACCTTGAGTTTAGTCCGGCGCCGGGCCACACCACTGCCTAAACTTTAATCACCTGGGGGAGACAACCGTGCGGGAGGTGCATCATGCGTATGGCCAAGACCTTGCAACAAAGCCTGGACCAAGCAAACTGCGACTACGACATCGTTGCCCATCCACACTCGGCCACCAGCCTGGAGTCGGCCCGCACGGCCGGCGTACCGGCAGAACGGGTGGCCAAGTCGGTGATGCTCGACGACCGCCGTGGCAACTACCTGATGGCCGTGCTCCCGGCCAACCGTCACCTGGACATGAGCAAGGTGCGCAGCACCGGCAATTGGCAGATGACCCGCGAAAGCGGCTTGCCGCACCTGTTTGGTGACTGCGAACGCGGCGCGATACCGGCCATGGGCGAAGCCTATGCGATAAAAATGCTCCTGGACCCGACCTTGACCCGTCAGGGTGATGTCTACCTGGAGGCAGGCGACCACGATCACCTGATCCACATGAGCATGGAGCAGTACCTCAAGCTGGTGCCTCACGCCGAAGTGCGCGAGGTCTGCTGATGAATTCAACCATCCCCCGGCCGGCGTCGTGGATGCCCGACCGGGCTCGCAGGAGTGACCCATGGAAGCGCCAACGCACAATTTTTCCGAACTGTTCAAGCAGCTTGGCTTGCCGGATGACCCGGTAGGCATCGACCAGTTCATCACCAGCCACTCGCCACTCAAAAGCGATATCAAGCTGGTGGATGCGCCGTTCTGGTCTGAGCCACAGCGCACCTTCCTGCGCGACAGCATCAACGAGGATGCCGATTGGGCATTGATGTTCGACCAACTCAACGAAGCGCTCAGGCACCCGAAAAAATAACCGCCGAGCGGCACAGGGTGTGAGCGGTTGGCGTTGCTATGCTCAGAAAAAAACAACAAGGGGACAGCGCCAATGAAAGACCCCTACATGCCTGGTTTCTGGGCAGCCGTGACTGCTCTGACGTTACTGACCGCTGGTTATTTCTACGGTGTGCGCGAGCTGTACCAGCTCGCGCAGGCCATGCATTTTCTCTATGCCGGGGCCGCGATCATCGCGGCGCTGGCCTTGAGCGCGCTGGCCTGGTCCAGCTGGCAGCAGCTCAAGGTGCGCAAACGCCAGCTGGCGCAGGGGCGCACCCTGGTCGCCATCTGGAACACCAAGGTGGCGCTGCGCCGGGTTGAAACGGTGTTCGACCGCTATTTCTGGGGCAGTTACTGGCAGCCGGGGCGTACTTTCCAGGAGGTCATGGGCGAGCTTGAAGGCACGCCGCTGGAGCAGAGCCTTGAAGCACTCAAGCGCCAATGCCGCGAGCTGGACCAGGAGGTACACGACCGCCGCTGGCACTGGTTGAACAATGCCCGTGAACTGTCCAGCGTGGCCACCTCGATGGCCCGCGAACGTTATCAGCTGGACTTGTGCGACTCGCAGCAAAGCAGCCGCCGCGGTGGGGTAGGCGGCGCGGTGCTCAACCGCGACCTGGAAGTGCTGGTGTACACCTGGTCGGCCCGCCTGCGCAGCTTCGACCACCAGCTCGATGAGCTGGAGGGCGAATACCGCTGATCACTCGCCGCGAATGTACTGCTCCAGTTGCTGGATCAGCGCGGCTTGTTCGGCAATGGCTTCCTTGACCAGGTCACCAATCGACAGCAACCCTAGTAGCTCGCCGTTCTCCACCACAGGTAGGTGGCGTAGGTGGCTGTCGGTCATCATCTTCATGCAGTGATCGACGTCTTTATGGGTGTCTACGGTAATTACCGGCGCGCTCATGATCTCGCGCACGGGCGTGGCGACGGAGGAACGTCCCTTGAGCACCATCTTGCGGGCATAGTCGCGTTCACTGACGATGCCCTTTACCTGGCGACCTTCAACCACCAGCAACGCACCGACGTTTTTCTCCGCCATCAGTTGCAGTGCTTCGAGCACCGTCTGGTCAGGCGCGATGGTGTGGACCTGCTGATTCTGCTGGGACTTCAACTTCAAAAGCTGTGCCACGGTTTTCATAAGAGGCCTCTGCATTGTTATTGGTCGGCGCGCGGTGGCGGCAGATAGCTAAAGAATCGTGCACAGATGGCAAGTGGGCAAGGTTGAAAGCGGCATGAATGCCATGGAAAAACGCCATGGCCGCAGGTTTTCATACCGGCGGCCATGATTTCAGGCGGGTTGCGGGCAAACGGCCTGGGCCGTCACTGCCAGTTCACTGCGATGGCTACGTTGATTTCGTCGCGCTGCGAAGAGGAAAGCGTCACCTCGCCAGCAACGGGCGGGCCGAAGGCTGCCATGGCATCGACCAGGTTGTTGAGCGCATTGAGGTACAGCGTCTGGCTGCCGGCTTCGATAGCGGCCAGCTTCATGGAATCGTCGGTGTACCAGCCGTAGACCGTGATGCGATCGCTTGAGTCCAGAACGTCCAGAGTCAGGTCGTTGCCACTGCGCGAGAACCACAGGTCATTCACCGAGAGCCCTTCGAGCACCAGCTTGTCGGCGTCTGCGGGGTTGTTCTGGATACCGACGAGCTGGTCCTGGCCATCACCGGCGGCGAAATAATAGGTATCGCTACCCGCCAGGCCGCCCAGCACATCGTTGCCTTTGCCGCCACGCAGGTGGTTGTTGCCGGCATCGCCAATCAGCGTGTCGTCACCGTCGCTGGGTACCTTGTAGGATATGTCGGTATTGTTCCAGACAACGCCGTTGGCGAACTCGATCCGTTCGATCTGGTTGAGGCTTGTCCCGCTTGCTTGATCGATCAGGTACCAGCTCTTGATGGTGACGCTGTCGGTTGTTCCAGCAATAGCCAGGGTGAGGTCCAGGCCGTTCCTGGTCAGCGTCAGCTCTTCAGGGGTGATCCCCTGCCCGAACCTCAGCGTGTCAGTGCCTTCCCAGCGCAGGTTCTTGTCAAGCACCGTGTCGTGGCCATCGCCTCGGGCGAACAGGTAAAGGTCCGAGCCGGCCCCGCCAACCAGCATGTCATTGCCCTGGCCGCCGACAAGCTGGTCATCGCCTGTGCCTGCGATCAGGGTGTCGTTGCCGGCGCCACCGGAGAGGGAGAGCTGATAGTAGTCATCGAGCCCGTTGAGTTGGTCGTCGCCATCGCCGCCCGTAGTGCTGGCGCCAGACACGTAGCGTTGCAGTTCTGCTGCGCTCCAACGTGTGCCGTTCGCGAACTCAACCTGTGCCAGTCGGGCTGCCGAATCACCCACCAGCCAGTCTCTCACGGTGATCGTGTCGGTTGTGGTTCGGTTGCTCAGCACAAGGTCCTGGCCTTGCAGGCTGACCAGAATGTCGCGGCTGGAAACCTCCGGCGAGAAGCGTATGACGTTGTTGTCCGGGGTTGTGCCGGGCAGTTCTTCGATCAGGTCCTGGCCGTCACCTTTGCTGAAGTAGTACAGGTCCGAGCCGCTGCCACCCCTGAGGGTATCGTTGCCTGTGCCCCCCTCCAGAATGTCGCGCCCCGCAGCCCCGGTCAGCTGATCATTGCCTGCGCCGCCCATGATCAATTGATCGGTGGCCAGTGATGCAACCAACACATCATCGGCGTCGGTGCCTGCCAGCGTGGGAGCTGTGAGCGCGAGCGTGCTGCTTTGCCACTGGGTGCCATCGGCAAACTCGAAGCGTTCGATCTGGTAATGACCAGGCGTCGGGCCCGCGCTGAACCATTGCGCGAAGGTGATGCGATCCAGCCCGTTGGCGTGACTCAACACCAGGTTGTTGCCGAGCCGGATGGCGGTGAGGTCGCTGGCGAGGATGTTCGGGCCGAATTTCATCACGTCGATATCGGGGGCCGAGCTCAACCAGCTGGTGCCGTCCTCCAGGATCAGGTCATCGCCATCACCCAGGTCGAACAGGTAGGTGTCCGAGCCGTTGCCGCTGTTCAGGGTGTCGTTGCCCTTGCCGCCCTTGAGGGTATCGTTGCCTGCCATGCCCAGCAGGTAGTCATTGCCGGCCCCGCCTTCCAGCAGGTCGTCACCGCGTGCCCCGGTCAACTGGTCGTTGCCCGCCAGGCCGCGCAGCACCTGTTGACGGTTGGTGTAGCTGGCGCTGATGTCGTCGTCGGCGGCAGTGCCTTCAAAGGTCAGGAATGTGCTGGCGAGGTCGGTGCTGGTCCACACTTCACCGGTAAAGAACTCGACGCGCTCAAGTTGCCAGTTGTAGGCGAACCAGTCCTGGATCGTCACCTGGTCGGTCCCGTTGCTGTGCTTGAGCACGAGTGCCCCGTACTGGTCACGGCTGATGGTGATGTCTTCGGGGCGTATGCCCTGGCCAAACTTCAGCACGTTGGTGTCGGCGAAGTAATACTGCATGGTTTCGCTGATGACATCACGACCGTCGCCCAGCTCGAACAGGTAGGTGTCTGAGCCGCTGCCGCCCACCAGCGTATCGTTCCCGGTGCCGCCTTGCAGGGTATCGTTGCCGGTGCTGGTGGTGATGGTGTCGTTGCCGCCACCGCCGAAGATGAACTGCGGCGTATTGCCCGCGTTGCTGGTCAGAACATCGTCGCCGTCGCCACCGCGCAGGTCGGCAAAGCGCCCGGCCAGGTAGGTACTGGTCCAGAAGGACCCATCGGCAAACTGCACGCGCTCGACCCTGAAGCGGAAGTCGTCGTACTCGAAGAAACGCTTGATGGTGACCTTGTCGCTGCCATTCTGGTGAGCCAGCACCAGGTCGGTGCCGGCCTGCTCGATGCGAATGTCGGCAGCCAGAATGCCAGCGCCGAATATCAGCACATCGACGTTGCTGCCGAAGCTGCCGTCCTCTTCAAGAATGATGTCCTGGCCGTCACCCAGGCTGAAGTGGTAGGTGTCGGAGCCATAGCCGCCGTCCAGGGTGTCGTTTCCGCTTCCCCCTGTCAGCACATCCGCACCGCCACCGCCCACCAGTACGTCATTCCCCGCGCCTGCGGTGAGTACGTCGTTGTCTTCCTCACCCATCAGGACGTCATCGCCATCGCCGCCAAACAGCTGGTCGGCGCCTTTGCCGCCTTTGAGCAGGTCGTTGCCCGCACCGCCGAACAACTGATCGTTACCGCCACCGGAGATCAGCACGTCATTGCCATCCAGGCCGTTCTGCACCTGGTTTTGATAGATGTCCGCCTGGTCGAAGGTGTCATCGGCCGCGGTGCCGGTGACGTGGGAGTAGACCTGGGTGAGGTCCTGGCCATTCCAGACGGTGCCGTCGGCGAACTTGATCTGCTCAAGGGTGGTGGCGTTCTTGAACCAGTCCTGGACGGTAATGCTGTCCAGGCCGTTGAGGTGGTTGAACACCAGGTTCTGGCCCTGTTTGCTGACGGTGATGTCTGCTGCACTGATGCCGGCGCCGAAGACCAGGCTGTCGACTGCATTGCCATAGCTCTCGATGATGGTGTCGTTGCCATCGCCGAGATTGAAGATGAACGTGTCGGCCCCCAGGTCGCCGATCATCAGGTCGTTGCCTGTGCCGCCAATGAACGTGTCGTCACCATAATTGCCGATCAGCGTGTCGTTGCCCGCACCGCCGAACAGCAGTTGTGGCAGGCCGCCGGTGGCGGTCAGTACATCGTCGCCATCAGTGCCGTACAGGTTGAGGAACTGGTTGCTGATCTCCATGGGCGACCAGAGGGTGCCGTCGGCAAATTCGATTCGGCTGATGTAGGGTTGGCGGTCGTTCAGGCTGAACCAGTTCTTCAGCGTCACCTTGTCCACGCCATTCACATGCGTCAGGCACAGGTCGAGGCCATCGCGGCTGACGGTGATGTCGGCGGCATTGATGCCGGCACCGTACTTGAGGATATTGGGGTTGAAGTAACCATCGAAATCCTCGATCACGTCCTGGCCGCCGTTCACCTCGATCAGGTAGGTATCCACCCCTGGCCCGCCACGCAGCGTGTCGTTGCCAGCGCCCCCGATCAGGATGTCCTGGCCCAGGCCGCCCTCAAGCACGTCGTCGCCGCTGCCGCCCTCCAGGCGGTCGTTGCCCTTGCCACCGGAAAGCTGGTCGTTGCCCGCGCCACCCTCCAGGCGCAGATCGAAGGTGTTGGTACTGCCATCGAGGATATCGTCGCCGGCACCGCCGACCATTCGGGTGAGGCGTTCGTTCAAGTCGAAGCCGGTCCAGAGCGTGCCGTCGGCAAACTCGACGCGGTCAATGCGATAGTGGCTGTCGTAGTCCTTGCCCCAGAACTTGAGGGTGACACTGTCCGTGCCGTTGCTGTGCTTGAGCACCAGGTCGGCACCGACGCCGACCACCTTGATATCCGCAGCCAGGATGCCCGCCGAAAAGCGCAGGGTGTCGATATCGCCCGCCCCGCGTTCACCGTAGACCACGCTGTCGTGTCCGTCGCCGAGCGAGAACAGGTAGGTATCGCTGCCATAGCCGCCATACAGGATGTCATTGCCGCGGTCGCCTTGCAGGGTGTCGTTCCCGGTCGAGCCCCATAGTTCGTCGTTGCCATCGCCGCCGAACAGCATGTCGTTGCCGGCTTCGCCCATCAGGATGTCATTGCCCAGCCCGCCGGACAGCGTGTCGGCGCCAGCGCCACCGTACAGCGTGTCGTTCCCTGCGCCGGGCTGGTTGAGGAACGCGCGGATCTGATCGCTGTTCCACACCGTGCCATTGGCAAAGGTGAAGCGGTCGATGGCGTAGCCGTAGTTCATCACCGATGTGTCATCGAAGAAGCTGAAGACCCTGATGCTGTCGTCGCTGCCTTTGATGGTGATGATCAGGTCGTAGTAGGCGCCGGTCAGCAGGATGTCATCCGGGCTGATGCCTGCGCCGAAGCTCAGGGTGTCCAGCGCGACGCCGTAGGCATCCGCGTCGGCATTGTTGATGGTGTCGTGGCCATCACCACGGTTGAACACGTAAGTGTCGGCGCCGTCGCCGCCGCTCAGGTTGTCGTCACCCGCGCCACCGGTGAGGCGGTCGTTGCCGGCATTGCCGTAGAGGTTGTCGTTGCCTTGAAGCCCGAGCAGGTTGTCATCGTTGTTCGTGCCGAACAGGAAGTCGCTGCCGGCGCTGCCCAGCAGCGGGTTGCCCAGCTGTGCCAGCAGCAGGGACAGCCCCGAACCCTGCGGGTCACCACGGCCCACCAGTTGCCCGATGATTTCCTTGCCAAAGGCGCCGCTGGAGCCGAGGGCTTTGGTCAGCTCGGTGACCAGTGCGCCGCCGGTGGCGGCGTTCTCGTTGTATTTCTGTTGCAACAGGGTGACCAGGTTGTCGATGTTCCAGTTGACGCCTGTACCGCTGGCATCGATTTTCACCACGTCGACCAGCGCCGACAAATGCGTCTGCAACATCAACTTGCTGTAGATGACCCCCGCCAGGTTGTCGAACGCCTGCAACAGGATGGTGGCCGCAGGCCCGTGGGGGTTGGGGTCGCGCTCACCCCAGCACCAGGTGCCCAAATAGTTCTGGCCGAGGAACGCTTCCAGTGTCGCCAGGCGCCGGGCATCGCCAATGGCATTGCCATAGATTTTCGAGGCCGCGCGGCTGTCGGGGTCGACGTCTTGCACGCCGGCCCATTGATAAATGATGTCGGTCAGCAGGCCTTTGCGGGTGGCTTCATCGGTGCTGGCGGCAAATTGTACGATCAATGCCTGCAACACCCCGCTGGTATCACGGGCCATGGCCTGGTGCAGGCTGCGCACATTGCCGAACCCGTCGATATCGGGCAGCGCTTTGATCGTTGCGCCAACGGCTACCGGGTTCAGGTCGATGGTGCGTGCCGTGTCGGCATCGAACCACACATCGTTCATGCCGCCCTGGGTGCCGTCGCTGCGCACGAACGTGCCGGTTTGACGGTGCTGGTTGCCGTTACTGTCGATGACTGCGCCAGGTATCTCGCCATTTGCATTGGGCTTGCCAGGCTCCAGGTAACCAACGTTGAGCGCCTGTACCTGAGCCTCGGCCAGGGTCAGCAACTCACCGTTCTGCAATTTGCCGTCACTGTTGCGGTCGACCCAGACGCGCAGGTTGGCGAAATCCGCATCGCCTGCGTCGACCTTGCCGTCGTTGTTACGGTCCAGCGCCTTGAGCGCGAGAAAGCCGTTGGCCGCCGCGTCCCCGGCGCTGCCGGCAGTGTGGTTGCCGAACAGTTCGCTGCCATCGTCGATCTGGTTGTTGCCATTGCGGTCCCAGACCAGGATGCCGTCGTCCTTGCCGGCCCAGCCGGTGGTTTCGGCGAAGCCGTTGCCGTCGTGGTCGAAATGAATGCCGCCAGCTTTGGACAGGGTTTCCACGCCGTCGCCATCCAGGTCGAGCACCAGCGGGCTGCGGGTGGTTTCGGCATTGCCAAAGGCCCCGAATATCTTGGCGATGATGTCATCGGCCATCTGTGTCAGGTCGAGGGAGGTAATGGAATTCTTGATGTCATTGAACGCAGTGGAGGCATAGTCCATCAACGCCTGGCCGAAGTCGCCAGCGGCATCCAGGGCGGACTTGAAGGCATTGACGGCATCGGTATAGGCACTGCCCATGACTTCGCGCAGGTTGTCGAAGCTTTGCTTCATGGAGTCGATGTACGGCTGCACGTCGATGACGTCGGTTTCGTCCTTGGACACCGCCATGAGCGTGAGCACTGCGGCGGCGGCCGTCGCCAGCACGGCCGTCGCCAGCAATGCCGGCGCGGCAACGACACCGGTGGCCCCGGCAGCGGCCGCCAGGGCGATGGACGCCGCCATGCTGGTAAGGTTGGAGGCCGCCGACAGCACATCCTGCTGCTTCACCTGGCCATTATTGGCAATGCTGTCGGCAAGGTTGGAGACATCCGTGCCCAGGGCAACACCAGAGAGCAGCACCGAGGCTGGGGTTTTCAGACCTTTGCCGACCATCTCGGCAGCGCCCGCTGCAGTTTGCAAGGCACTCACCGTGGCACCCATTGTTTCGCCTTTGGAGATGCCGACGGTAACAGGCGCTGTGCTCACCGGTGTGCTGTAGAACGACAACAGGCTTTGGACGGCTGAGACGGTATTTGGGTCCACGTCAGTTGCTCCTTGTTTTCCTTAAAAAACATATGCACAGGCAAAGAATGAACAGCCCCACGCCAAGGTGAGTCCACAGGCTGATGCGGGTTCTGCTGGCCATCCACGCCTCGGCCTTGGCGCGGGTCACGATGGCGTTGCCATCAATGCTCAAGGTGACCAGCTTGTTGAGCGTCACCCCAGGGAAAATCGGCTGGCGGTACCAGCTGACCTGGGCAGGTTTGCCGACGTAATTCGCCTCGTCCTTGATATCCACGCACTCGGGATGACCGCCCAGCGTGCTGGCACAGCTGAACAGGAAGGTCCCTTCGGCAGAGGTCACGGCGCTCATGTGCTTCTTGCCGACGATCTCGATGGAAAAGGTGCCGGACTGCGTCTGCAGCTCGTCGGGGATGGCGAGTGCCCATTGATAGGCAAGGCTGATCAGGGCATAGCCCAAATAGAGAATTGCCGCGCCGTAGGTGCGGAACCAACGGGGGGCTTGCCAGCGGGGCAGGGTGGTCGTTTCCATACGCTCGATCTCGTCCAGGCACTTACGCAAATGCGGCGCTGAATCGAGCGTAGCCGAGCCACGTTGTGTCCGTAGCTCGGCATTTTCAACAAAAACGGATTAAGCGTTATTCCAAAAAGTCAGGTTCAGCCTTGCTGCACGATTACCTGGCTATTGAGATCGCGGATCATCGTCTCGACGCTTGGCAGCATCGCCTTGAAGTCGTCCGGCGAGCACACCGCGCTCGGGTGACGGAAGTCGAAACGACGCGTGATGACCACCGCATTGCCTTCCTGCTGGTAGGCAGCGCTGTAGTCGAAGTGCGCCGTGTTGAGCGCCACTGGCTTGGGCAAGGCAATGATCTGCACGCCTGCCGGGAACTCGAAGCGCGCGCGCTCTTCGGTCAGCCCGGCAATGCAGGTGAACGGCTGGCGGCGTTCTTTTTCGCTGACGATGCCGAACACGCTCTGCGCAATACCGCCGGCGAAGCTGGTCAGTGTCGGTACGCCGATCGGGCCGGGGAAGTTCACCAGGTTGCTGGTGGTGCCGACGAACTTCATGTCGAACCTTGGGCTGACCTCGTCCAGCCCGGACACCTCGACCTTGCCGCTGCCGCTCTGGCCGTAGGCGCTGAGGATACGCTGCACCAGCAGGTCGCGGTCGCTTGGCTGCATCGAGCGCAGGCCCCAGCGGTTGAACTCGGCAGCCCAGCCTTCGACGTTGGAGTCGTGTTCGAAGCTGGCGCCGCCCTTGGCGTCGATGCGGAAGGTGGTGAGGTTCTCGACCTTGCTCGGCTGCATACCCGGGGTGCGGCCCAGGGTGGCGCTGGCGGTCAGCACGGTTGGCTTGTCCAGCACGGTGATCGGCAGGAAGCCCGCCGCGATGGGTTCAGCGGTGCTGTCGAGGTACAGGTCCAGGCGCGGAATGTAGTTGATCGCGTGGTTGAGCACGCCCAGGGTCGGCACCTTCGGCAACTGGTGGGCGCTGCCCAGGTTGACCAGCGCCGGCGTGCTGTCGATGTCCACGGCCTTGAGCAGTGCCTCGAGCAGGGCGACGTGGTCCTTGCAGTCACCGTAGCGGTTGTCCAGCACCGTTTGCGCAGCATGCGGCACGACGCTGCCGGAGCCGATGTACACGGCGACATAACGGATGTTCTTGCGCACCCAGTCGCCCAGCACCAGGGCCTTGGCGCGTGGGCTGTCGGCCTTGGCGGTCAGCGACAGGGCCAACTCGCGAATGGCTGGCGTGACTTCGACATTGGCGCGTTGCGCGTAGGCGCGGGCGAAGCTGGCGTAGTCCTTGAAGGTCGACACTGCCAGGTACTGGCCGTAATCCGAATAGGCAATCGAACCCTGCTCGCGACGCGGTTGTGCGCTCGGCTGGTAATCCCACTGGTAGACCTTGCGGCCGGCTGCGGCTTTCGGGCTGGAGGCCTTGAAGCCCTTGGCATCGGCCTGCAACGCCAGGTCGGCGGGCAGGTCGTAGATCAGCGTGAAGCGGTCAACGGGGTGCAGCTCGGGGAAGTTGATGTCTTCGAACTGCCCCGGGAACAGCGCGGTGGTGCGCTGCTTCTTGTACGACAGCACCAGGCGGTCGCCCACGGCCACGTCGGGGAAGATCACCACCTTGACCAGGCTGTCATGGAACATCGGCGCCTGGGCCGATGCCGGCTCCTGCTGCTCGCGGATCTGCTCGGCGCTGACCGCCACCTTGCGACCGTCGGCCTTGAGCGTATAGGCCTCTTTTACCTCAAGGGTTTCCTGGGTGCGGTTGTAGGGCAGCGGGTGCTGGGCGCGGACTTTGATCGCGCGGTCTTCATTGATCCGCAGGACCAGGTCCTGGGTGAAGGTGTAGGTGCCGTCGGCAGCGACAACCGTGTGGCGAATATCCTTTTCAATGGTCACCGAATGATCGGTGCCGTCATCCTGGGCCTGCGCCAGGGTAACCGTGAACAGGCAAGCGAGCATCGCCAGCCAACGGGCTGGGGATGAAACAAACTGCTTCATAAAATTCCTTTTTCTACTATTGATCCGACTTTTTCGTACCAAAGCACGAGAAAGTGCGCGGCATTCTGCCTTGTTGAACGCAGGCTTGCTGAGGCAATTTAGAACGTTGGGGTATCGAGGAAATACTGCGCAACACAATCTGCCGTTTTTCGTGACTCGCTGCGCAGTGGGGGAGTCTTCCACACTCGTTTTCGGCGCAGCCACGACCAAGGAGTTTGCATGTTTTCGAGGCGGCGATCCGTCGTTACCGTTTTACTGTTGAGTGCCGGCACCGCGAGTGCCGCCGACAGCATTGACCTGGCCCCCCTGGAGGTGACCTCCACGCGGGTCACCTCGACCTGGCTGGAAACCCCGGCCGCCATCAGCTCGGTGAGCGTTGCCGACAAGCCCGGCGAACAGTTGCTAACCCTCGACGGCCTGCTCAGCGCCGTGCCGGGCACCGTGTCGCAGAGCCGCTACAACATGGCCCAGGGCATGCGCCTGTCGATTCGCGGTTTCGGTGCGCGTTCCAGCTTCGGCATGCGCGGTATTCGCGTGATGGTCGATGGCGTGCCGCTGACCATGCCTGACGGCCAGACCGAAATGGACGGCGTCGACCTCGGCCTGGTGGAGCGTGTCGAAGTCATTCGCGGCTCCGCCTCGACCTTGTATGGCAATGGCGCTGGTGGGGTGCTGGCGATCCAGACCCGCGAGCCGTCGCTGACCCCGACGTCGACGATTGATGTCAGTGGTGGCGAGTACGGCTACCAACGCCTGCGCGCAGAAACCAGCGGCACCTCCGGCAATGTCGGCGGCTTGCTGGCGCTCAACGTCACCAACATGGACGGCTACCGCGAGCACTCGACCTCCGAGGCACGCAACCTGACCGGCAAGGTGCGTTGGCAGGGTGACAACGGGCAACTGGGCGTGACCTTCCAGGCGCTGGACAACCGCTGGGAAGATCCGGGCGCGCTGAACCTGCAACAGGTGCGCGCCGACCGTGGCCAGGCGCGGCCGGAAAGCCTGAAATTCAATTCCGACGAGACCATCACCCAGCAGCGCCTGGCGGTGAACTGGACGGCAGACCTGGACGCGGCGAACAGCTATCAGCTGCGCAGTTGGCTGGGGCACCGCGAGTTTGGCAATCGGCTGCCTTACAGCGCCGGTGGGCAGACTTCCTATGGGCGGTTGTTCGCGGGCGCTGGCGCGCAGTTCACCCACCGTGCCGAGTGGTTCGGGCTGGGCAACGTGCTGACCACCGGGGTCGATATCGAGCAGCAGCGCGATGACCGCGAGCGGCACAACAATCTGGTCGGTGGCGGCACCGGCGCGCTGACCCTGCGCCAACGGGAAAAGGCCGGCAGTGTCGGGTTGTACCTGCAAGACAGCATCGACCTGAGTGAGCGCTGGCAGCTGACGTTGGGTGGGCGTTACGACACGATCCGCCAGTCGGTGGATGATCGTTTTCTGGGCAACGGTGATGACTCCGATGTGCAGCGGTTTGAAGACTGGAACTACAGCGTCGGCTTGAGTTATCGGATCAATGAGCACTACCTGGCGTATGCGCGGGTGGCCACTTCGTTCGAAACGCCGACGCTCAATGAGCTGACCAGCCCGACCGGGGGTGGCTTCAATTCGGGGTTGGAGCCTGCCAAGGCGCTGAACCGCGAGCTGGGCCTGAAGGGTGAGTGGGACAACCTGCGTTGGGAGGCGGTGGCCTACAGCATTCTGCTGCAGGACGAACTGGTGCCCTACACCGTGGGCGGCAGCGGGCCGACCTACTACCGCAATGCCGGTCGCTCGCAGCGTGACGGGGTGGAGCTGAGCGCGGACTACACGCCGGTCGAGCACTGGCGTTTGTCGATGGCCTATAGCTTCAGTGATTACCGCTACACGCGGTTCGACCCGTATGACGACAAGCGCTTGCCGGGCATCCCGCGGCAGACCTTGTTCAGTGAGGTGGCGTATGAGGCGGATGACTTCTATGCGCGGCTGAACATGAACGCTTATGGCCCGCAGTACGCCGACAACGCCAACACCGCGCGGGTGGCGGGGGTGGCGTTGTTCAACGTGCGCCTGGGCAAGCGTTTCAAGTTGCAGGACCAGGTGCTGGAGCCGTACGTGGGCCTGGATAACCTGACTGACCGTCGCTACTACGACAACCTGCGGATCAACGACGGTAGCAGTCGGTACTACGAACCGGGGCCTGGGCGTACGGTGTATGCAGGGGTCAAGGTGACCTTCTAAGCCTTGTAGCCGCTGCCGTCAGGCTGCGCTCGCCTGCAACGCAGGCGCCGCTTTCGGGAGCCCTGGCAGGCTCCAGCGCAGCCTGACGGCAGCGGCTACAGTGTCATGCGCAGAACTGTGGGCCGGCCTGGCACCGAAGCCGTTTGTAACGAATACCCGGCCAATCAAGCTTGTCCTTGCCGTTCCACCAGCTATGGTGTATTTACATATGTAAATACAAGGACGACCCCATGTATTTTGAATGGGATGAGGCCAAGAACCGGGTCAACATTCACAAGCACGGCATCGATTTCAATGACGTACCTGAGCTTTTCCAGCATCCGACACTGGTCTTGCGTGATCATCGCCGGGACTATGACGAAGAACGCTGGATCAGCATCGGGCGGATCAGGTCAGTGATTGGCGTTGTCGTTTACACGGAACGACGGGGCGATGTGATTCGTATCATTTCTGCCCGCAAAGCCACCCGACAGGAGGGCAAACACTATGTCGAAACCATCGAAAACTGATTGGGAACGCCTGGCCAAGCAAGATGACCAGGCCATTGATACCAGCGATATCCCCGAGCTTGGCGAAGATTTCTTCCGGCGCGCCGAGCTGCGTGTGCCAGTGAAGCAAACGGTGACCATCCGCCTTGATGCCGACGTGCTGGAGTGGTTCAAAAGCCAGGGTGCGGGTTACCAGACGCGGATCAACCAGCTGCTGCGCCATTACATGCAGGCGCATCAGGGCTAGAGCTCACCACTCACTGTAGGCGCCGGCAACGCCGGCTCCTACAGGGTTGTGCTTGGCTAGCTGGCGGCGGCTTTGCTTATTCCGCGTTCTTCAATGCCATCGAGCAGTGCATCGACCAGGCCCTTGGCCATTTCGACCGAGTGCATTGTCGACCAGAGGAAGCCCTTGTTGTCGGCATCGATACCGTCGAAGGATTTGTGCGCGGTGTCGTAGGCGCAGCGCAGGTACAGCGATACGTGCACCAGCACATCGTGGGCGGCAATGCCCGCGCACACGGAGAACAACGGATGGTGACCGGCCTGGCAACTGCCAAAAATCATGGCAGCCGTGGCGCAGTTGGCGTCGAGCGGGGGATCGGGGACGATTTTCTTCATGGCGAACTTATCCTGTGAGATGAAGCTGCGTCCGCTCGTTACCACACGATTGGGTGGCAGCTGTACGCGGGGTGGTAAACCGGGGCACAGGAACACCGGCAGACCCGAAGGCCTCCCGCGCACAGCCGCCATAACAACAGTCAGCTGTTTTTTACCGTACCCCGGGTTACCACACCCGATCACCGAGTTTTCGGCGACAGGGGGAGCGTATCTGGTCGGAAGCCCAGGGTAAGCCATCCATGAATGACAGACCGCGTAGGGTATTTCGTAGGCAACTGTCTCCGCCAGCAGAAATATCCACACTTGCCTTCAACATCCGGTTTAAACGCCGGCGATATCTTCCCCTGTGGGAGCCGGCCTTGCCGGCGATGGGGCCCGTGAAATCGACCCATGGCCCCCGGCCAATCGCTGGCAAGGCCAGCTCCCACAGAGAGCAGCGCCACTACCGTTGTGGCCATATAGGCAAGCTGTAATGGCAAATCAGCCAATCTCGTTACAGAAAATCCCCGGCTAAATCGTTTTTTCCCAAGGAATTGAGGATATTTCCGCTTACAATGCGCCGGTTGTACCACGAGAGCCTACGCTTATGCCTGAAGCAGCGTGGCTACCTCGTACCCTTCAAGCCAGCTGAAACCAATATGAACAAGAAGTCAGCGCAGTAGGGAAATAAATAAAGGTCAGAGGCGTCACGGCCTTATAGATCCCCCTCCTTCAGTCCTATGGATTGAGAGCGCCATTGGCCTGCCCCTGCGCAGGCCTCCTCATGACTAGAGCGGCGGGCGGAAGACGTTTTTCATATGGGTGACCGAATGTTGAAGAAAATTAACAAGTCCCTGCTGGTCATGGCCATGACCGCCGGGATCATGCCTGTGCATGCAGCAGATACAAAGCAAGTCGATGTGCTCCTGATCGGTGGCGGCATCATGAGTTCGACCCTGGGTGTCTGGCTGAACGAGCTGGAGCCGGGCTGGTCGATGGAAATGGTCGAGCGCCTCGACGGCGTCGCCGAAGAAAGCTCCAACGGCTGGAACAACGCCGGTACCGGTCACTCCGCACTGGCCGAGTCGAACTACACGCCGTACAAAGACGGCAAGATCGACATCACCAAGGCCATCGAGATCAACGAGTCGTTCCAGATCTCGCGTCAGTTCTGGTCCTGGCAGGTCAAGCAGGGCGTGCTGAAGAACCCACAGTCGTTCATCAACTCCACCCCGCACATGAGCTTCATGTGGGGCGATGACAACATCAAGTTCCTCAAGGCCCGCTACGAAGCGCTGCAAACCAGCCCGCTGTTCAGCGGCATGGAATACTCCGAAGACCACGAGCAGATCAAGAAGTGGGTCCCGCTGATGATGGAAGGGCGTGACCCGAATCAGAAGCTGGCCGCTACCTGGACCTCGCTGGGCACCGACGTGAACTTCGGCGAGATCACCCGCCAGTTCGTGGGCAACCTGCAAACCAAGCCGAACTTCACCTTGAAGCTGTCGAGCGAAGTACAGGAAATCACCCGCAACAAGGATGGCGGCTGGCACGTCACCTACAAGAACCTGAAAGACGGTACGCAAACCACCACCGATGCCAAGTTCGTCTTCATCGGCGCGGGCGGCGGTGCGCTGCACCTGCTGCAGAAGTCCGGCATCCCGGAAGCCAACGAATACGCAGGCTTCCCGGTAGGCGGCTCGTTCCTGGTGGCCGAGAACCCGACCATTGCCATGCAGCACATGGCCAAGGCCTACGGCATTGCTTCGACCGGCGCGCCACCGATGTCGGTACCGCACCTGGACACCCGCGTGCTGGACGGCAAGCGCGTGATCCTGTTCGGGCCATTCGCGACCTTCTCCACCAAGTTCCTGAAGAACGGCTCGCTGTTTGACCTGCTGACCTCGACCACCACCCACAACGCGTGGTCGATGTTCAAGGTGGGTGTTGATCAGTTCTCGCTGGTGACCTACCTGGGCAGCCAGCTGATGATGTCTGACGACGACCGCTTCGCCGCGCTGAAGGAATACTACCCTCACGCGAAGAAGGAAGACTGGCGCCTGTGGCAAGCCGGTCAGCGCGTGCAGATCATCAAGCGTGATGCCGAGCACGGCGGCGTGCTGAAGCTGGGCACCGAGATCGTCACCTCCAAGGACGGCAGCATTGCCGGCCTGCTGGGTGCATCGCCAGGTGCTTCGACTGCCGCGCCGATCATGCTGAGCGTGCTGGAGAAGGTCTTCAAGGACAAGGTTGCTACCCCAGAGTGGCAAGCGAAGCTGCACGAGATCATCCCAAGCTACGGCACCAAGCTGAACGATTCGCCTGAGAAGGCGTATCAGGAGTGGGTAAACACTGCACAAACCCTGCAGCTGACCCCGCCGCCGATGATCAACAAGACTGTCGCTCCACAGCCAGCTGCTGCGCCTGCAAAGGACAACAAGCCGGTTTCTGACATGGCGCTGTAAAGCCCCCGGTCAGACAAAAGCCCCGTCAAAGTGATTTGACGGGGCTTTTTTGTGCCCAACTGTCGTCCCCATTTTTTGTAGCCGCTGGGCTTGCCAAGTGGGGCCGCTGCGGCCCATCCCACAGAGGGGCGGGGTGCCTATTTGAAGGTGCCGCGCAGGGTAATGGTGAAGTTACGGGGCTCGCCGTAGTAGTTGCCGTACTCCGAAGTGCCCACACTGGCGTAGTACTTGCGGTCGAACAGGTTGTTGCCGTTGAGCGCTACCGACCAGTTTTCATCCACTGTGTACTCTGCCATGGCGTCGTACACGGCGTAGCCGGCTTGGCTGAACTTGTAGGGTTGGGCGTCAATCGGTTCGCCAATGCTGTCGAAACGGTAGGCCTGGCCTTCCACGAACGTTGCACTTTGCGCGGTCACACCGGCGCCAACCCGCCAGTCAGACAACCGGCCAGGCAAGGTATACAGGCTCCAGAGCTTGAGCAGGTGCTTTGGCGTCACGGTGCTGTAGAGCGTTTCGGCCGTGTCGTTGTGAACCTGGTTGTAGGTGTAGCCGGCCTGCACTTCCCAGCCGGGGGTAATCTCGCCGGTCGCTTCCAGGTCGAGGCCTTTGCTGACGATCTTGTCCTGGGCCAGGTAGCAACACGAACTGCTGTAGCTGAACGGCTTTTCAGGGTAGGACGGGTCTTTCGCTGCCTGATGTTCTCGGGTGGTGTAGAACAGCGCGGCGCTGACGTTCATCCGGCCGTCGAGCACTTCACCCTTGATCCCCGTCTCGTAGGTTTTGCCGGTCATGGCTTCGATGGAGGCAGGTGCGTCCAGCGGCCCTTTCAACTTCTGCGCCTGAGGCTTGAACACTTCGGCGTAGCTGACGTATGTGGACCATTCATCATTCAATGCGTAGATCAGGCCACCAAACGGCACCAGGGTGGTGGGTTCGCGATCCGAAACACTGTCTTGCTCGGCCCACGGTCCAGTGCCCGCTTGTGGGCGCATGCGGTAGGCCTGCTCGAACTTGTAGCGCTGGGCACGGGCCCCCACCACTAGTTTCAGAGGGTCTGTCAGTTGCAGGCGCAGGGTCGAGTACAGGCCATATTGCTCACGCTGGTTGGGTGAGTAATCACGGAAGAACTTGTGGTTGGACGCATCGCTGGTCAACGGGGTCGATTGCGGGTCCCACAGGTCGATCAGGCCACCTTTGCCGAGCATGCCCTGGGCCGCACGCCAACGGCTGGTGACCTTCTGGTAGTCCGCGCCGAACAGCACCTCATGACGACGATTGAAGGCGTCGAAGCCCCCGGACAGGTTGACGTCGAAGACCGACTGTTTGCTCCAGCTCGACGCGTAGCTGCCCCACCAGTAAGGGCCGCTATTGGTGGTTTCATCCACCGAGCCGTAGGGAATGATGCCTTCGGTGGTGGAGTGGTTATAGGAGTAGGTGTAGGAAGTGTTGAGCTTCCAATCTTCATTGAAATCGTGGTCAAGCTTGGCAAACCACTCACGCGAGTAGCTGTCGGACCAGGCCTTGTTGGTGGTGTACCAGGTATGGCGCGGCAGGCCTACGTCGCCGCCGGTGCTGTAGCGCGGCAGGCCGTCACCGGTGCCGTTTTCCTTGACCTTGTCGTAGCTGCCGCCGACGGTCAGCAGGGTGTTGTCAGTCAGGTCTGCTTCAAGGATGCCGTAGAGCAATGGCTTCTCGGTGCTACGGTTGTCCATGAAGTATTGGCGGTCGGTGTAGGCCGCTACCATGCGCCCGCGCAGCTTGCCGTCGAACGCCAATGGGCCAGTCAGGTCGACCTCGCTGCGGTAGTTGTCCCAGGAGCCTGCCGAGGTGTTGAGTTTGAGCTGGTACTGGTCCAGTGGGCGCTTGCGCACCAGATTGACGATGCCGCCCGGGTCACCGGTACCACCCAGCAGCCCGCTGGCGCCACGCAGCACCTCGATATGGTCGTAGGTGGCCATGTCGTACTGACGGTCGCTGTAAAAGGTGCCCAGGCCGGTGCCGATGTCCATGGGCGCGGCGCCGTCAATTTGCACGTTGTCGATGGCAAAGCCGCGCGAGAAGAACTGCTGGGTGTGGTAGTTGCTGTTGCGCACGGTAATGCCAGGCGTGCGTTTCATGGCCTCAGGCAGGGTGGTGATGCGCTGGTCTTCGATCATCTGCTGGCTGATGATTGACACCGTTTGCGGGGTGTCCTTCAGGCTGACCGGCGTCTTCGAGCCGACGCTCACCAGGCCGCTGGTGTAGGAGCCGGAGTTCTCGGTCGCCTGGCCCATGCCTTGCCCACTGACCGTGGTCGCACCGAGCTCCAGCGTGCCGATGTGCAGGGGCGCAACAGACAGCAGCCAGTTGCCGCTCGCGCTGGGGTTGGCAGCCAGCCCGCTGCCGCTGAGCAACAGGTTGAGGCCTTCTTGCACGCCATATTCACCCTTGAGGGCGGTCGCGCGTTTACCGTGCAGCATGGCGGGGTCGAGCGGCAGGTTGATGCCCGCGGCCTGCGCAAAAGCATTCAACGAGTCTTCCAGGGTGCCGGCGGGCAGGTCGTATTGGCGTACGGCGGCTTGCTGCGCATGGGCACTGAAGCTGACCACGGGCGTGGTGGCGATGCTGCCCAACAAGATACCGCGCAGGGCGAGTGCCAGGTGGCTGCGCTGCAATGTGCGGGGGGGAGTGGAAGCGGAAGACATGTACGGCGACTCCTTGCGAAAACAGGATGTTTTCCTATTTGCCGAAGTGCTCGAAAAAAACCGCACTGTTTTTTTTAAACAATCGAGGCATCCGGTTTAGCGCGCGACGATACGGCTCCACAGTGAGGTGAAGCGCTCGATGCGCACCGGCAAGTGATCTGCCACGGCGCTCAAGGCCTGGTCGATGTCATCGAGCTGGAACACCCCCGAGACGTGCAGCTCGGCAATCTGCGGGTCGCAGCTCAACCAGCCATGGCGGTAGCGCGCAAGCTCGGCGGCAAGGTCGCGCAGGCGCATGCGCCTGGCTACGAGTTGGCCTTGGGTCCAGGCACTGGAATGCATCGGGTTGCCTTCGACCTTGCGGCAGCCCTCGGCGGTGATCAGATACTCTTCGCCAGCCTCTACCCGGATCTGCTGCGCGTGGCTGTGGATAACCACCGCATGCTGCTCGACACGCAGGCGTGAAGCGTGTGGCAACTGGCGTACCGCGAAGGCGGTTCCCAACGCTTGCAAGCGTGCGTGCGGGCTGTGCACCCAAAACTCGCGACGCCCTGTGGGGCTGGCCGCGTCGTTGCCGGTGTCGATGAAAATTTCGCCACGGCGCAGGTTGATCAGCCGCCGCTGCGCACTGAACTGCACGTCCACTGCACTGGCCGTGTTCAGTTGCAGCCGCGTACCGTCGCTGAGGTTGAACGGTCGACGCTCCCCCACGCCGGTCACATAGTCCGCACCCCAGGTCGACAGTGGGCGCTCGTTCAATCCCCAGCCGCCCATGGCGCCGGCCATCGTGCCGAGGCCGAGCAGCTTGAGCGCGTTGCGGCGGCTGTGCCGGGCGCTTTGCAGACGCTCGAGGGTGTCGATTGCCACCTCACCGCAGATGCCCTGCAAGCCGCCGATGCGCTGAAAATCCCGCTCGCTTGCCTGCAATGCCTGCCAGGCGGCTTCATGCAGCAGGTCCGCCTGGCGCCAGCGTGCGCAAGCGCTGCGGGTCTGATCGGAGACGTTGCCAGATTGCATGCGCACCAGCCATCCAATGGCTTGGTCGAGGATTTTTTCGGGCAGCTCAGGGGCGGGCGCGGCGCTCATCGTTGGGCCAGATAACAGTGACGGATGGCGCTGACCATGTATTTTTCCACCGAGCGCAGGCTCACCCCCAGGCGCATGGCAATTTCTTTGTGGCCCAAGCCTTCCAGGCGAGAGAGCAGGAAAGCGGCACGAACCTTGGGCGCAAGGCCATCGAGCAATTGGTCGATGCGCGCCAGCGTTTCCATCAGCATCAATTGCGTTTCCGGTGGCGGCACCAGTGCTTCTGGAATGTGCGAAATCGCTTCCAGGTAGGCACGCTCAACCCGTTGCCGACGTACGCGGTCGATCAGCAGGCCGTTGGCCACGGTGCTCAGCCAGGCCCGTGGCTGGCGCACTTCGCTGAGCCGTTGCGGTTTGCCGAGAATCTTTACGAACGTGTCATGCGCGAGGTCGGCGGCATTGTCGCGGTGCCTCAGGCGCTTGCGCAGCCAGTCGACCAGCCAGGCGTGGTGATCGAGGTAAAGGGTCTGGACGTCCAGCGGCGAAGAGGGGGGAGCGGAGGATGGCGACACGGCAAGCCCCTTTATGAAAACTCAGTGCATTTGAGAATTCATCGCATCCTATAGCTTGGCGATTGAACATGGCAAGCGCCGGCTGAGTTGCCCGGGGTCGCTCAGGCCAGAAACAAGAAAGCCCGCACAGGGCGGGCTTCTCGGGGGCTAGATTATCTGGGACAGATCCAGCCCTAATAGATGGTGCACTCGGCGGGATTCGAACCCACGACCCCTGCCTTCGGAGGGCAGTACTCTATCCAGCTGAGCTACGAGTGCAATGCGGGCGCCATGATACCCATCTCACCCTGCCCCGTCCATCGTCGAACACTGCTGTGTTCGATTTCGCACACATTAGGGTCTATACCTGTCGTTGATCCGAAAAACGACGGAAAGCTTGAACGTTTTGTTCTTTTTTTCGAACACCCTATTGTCCTTTTTTGCCGTTGATCCTAGGATTCGTTTGAGATTTCAAACGCTCTCCTTTTTTACAATCAATAATTCGCCCCGTTCCTACGCGGTGCTGTTAAGGAAGCCGACATGCAGCTTAAAGACGCCCAGTTGTTCCGCCAGCAAGCCTTCATCAACGGTGAGTGGCTGGACGCGGACAACGGTCAGACCATCCAGGTCAACAACCCGGCCACCGGCGAGATCCTCGGCTCCGTGCCGAAAATGGGCGCCGCTGAAACCCGCCGCGCCATCGAAGCGGCCGACAAGGCCCTGCCGGCCTGGCGTGCACTGACCGCCAAAGAGCGTGCCGGCAAGCTGCGCCGCTGGTTCGAACTGATGATCGAGCACCAGGACGACCTGGCCCGCCTGATGACCTCCGAGCAAGGCAAGCCATTGGCCGAAGCCAAGGGCGAAATCGTCTATGCCGCCTCGTTCATCGAGTGGTTCGCCGAAGAAGCCAAGCGCGTCTACGGCGACACCATCCCTGGCCACCAGCCAGACAAGCGCCTGATCGTCATCAAGCAGCCTATCGGCGTGACCGCGGCCATTACCCCGTGGAACTTCCCGGCCGCGATGATCACCCGTAAAGCCGGCCCGGCCCTGGCCGCTGGCTGCACCATGGTGCTCAAGCCTGCTTCGCAAACCCCGTACTCGGCCCTGGCCCTGGTTGAACTGGCCACCCGCGCCGGCATCCCGGCTGGCGTGCTGAGCGTGGTGACCGGCAGCGCCGGCGACATCGGCAGCGAGCTGACCGGCAACCCGATCGTGCGCAAGCTGTCCTTCACCGGCTCGACCGAAATCGGCCGCCAGCTGATGGCTGAATGCGCCAAGGACATCAAGAAGGTTTCCCTGGAGCTGGGCGGCAACGCGCCGTTCATCGTGTTCGACGACGCCGACCTGGACAAGGCCGTCGACGGCGCGATCATCTCCAAGTACCGCAACAACGGCCAGACCTGCGTCTGCGCCAACCGTATCTACGTGCAGGACGGCGTCTACGAGCAGTTCGCCGAGAAGCTCAAGGCCGCCGTGGCCAAGCTGAAGATCGGCAACGGTCTGGAAGAAGGCACCACCACCGGCCCGCTGATCGACGGCAAGGCCGTGGCCAAGGTGCAAGAGCACATCGCCGACGCGGTGAGCAAAGGCGCCAAGGTACTGAGCGGTGGCAAGCTGATCGAAGGCAACTTCTTCGAGCCGACCATCCTGGTTGATGTACCGAAAAACGCTGCCGTGGCCAAGGAAGAAACCTTCGGCCCACTGGCGCCGCTGTTCCGCTTCAAGGACGAGGCCGAAGTCATCGCCATGTCCAACGACACCGAATTCGGCCTGGCGTCGTACTTCTACGCCCGCGACATCAGCCGTGTGTTCCGTGTTGCCGAAGCGCTGGAATACGGCATGGTTGGCATCAACACCGGCCTGATCTCCAACGAGGTCGCGCCGTTCGGTGGTATCAAGGCGTCGGGCCTGGGCCGTGAAGGCTCCAAGTACGGCATCGAGGACTACCTGGAAATCAAATACCTGTGCATCAGCGTCTGATCCACCGGTAAGGCTTTGCCTCTGCCAGCGGGACGCGAGAGCGCCGTCTCGCTGGCCTTTTTTACACCGAAACATCCGGCAGCCTGGCCCCTGCAGCAGTCGATCAACGAATGCTGTTGCAGTTGAATACCGGCCGCCCAGACTGAATCGCGCCACTGTGCTGGCGAAATGAGGACATCATGAGCAAGAAGACCAACGAATCCCTGATGCAACGTCGTGTCGCCGCTGTTCCACGCGGTGTTGGCCAGATCCACCCGATCTTCGCCGACTCGGCGAAAAACGCCACCGTGACCGACGTTGAAGGCCGCGAGTTCATCGACTTCGCCGGCGGCATCGCGGTACTGAACACCGGTCACCTGCACCCGAAAGTCATCGCTGCCGTTGAAGCTCAACTGCACAAGCTGACCCACACCTGCTTCCAGGTACTGGCTTACGAGCCGTACGTAGAAGTCTGCGAGAAGATCAACGCTCGCGTGCCAGGCGACTTCGCCAAGAAAACCCTGCTGGTCACCACCGGTTCCGAAGCCGTTGAAAACGCCATCAAGATCGCCCGTGCCGCTACCGGCCGTGCTGGCGTGATCGCCTTCACCGGCGCTTACCACGGCCGTACCATGATGACCCTGGGTCTGACCGGCAAAGTCGTACCGTACTCGGCCGGCATGGGCCTGATGCCAGGCGGTATCTTCCGCGCGCTGTACCCGAACGAACTGCACGGCGTGAGCATTGACGACTCGATCGCTTCGATCGAACGCATCTTCAAGAACGACGCTGAAGCCCGTGACATCGCGGCGATCATCCTCGAGCCAGTGCAGGGCGAAGGTGGTTTCTACGTTGCACCTAAAGAGTTCATGAAGCGTCTGCGTGCCCTGTGCGACCAGCACGGCATCCTGCTGATCGCTGACGAAGTGCAGACTGGCGCTGGCCGTACCGGCACCTTCTTCGCCATGGAACAGATGGGCGTTGCGCCTGACCTGACCACCTTCGCCAAATCCATCGCTGGTGGCTTCCCACTGGCCGGTGTGTGCGGCAAGGCCGAGTACATGGACGCCATCGCACCAGGCGGCCTGGGCGGCACCTACGCCGGTAGCCCGATCGCTTGCGCTGCGGCCCTGGCCGTGATGGAAGTGTTCGAAGAAGAGAAACTGCTGGAACGCAGCCAGGCTGTTGGCGAGCGTCTGGTTGCCGGCCTGAAGCAGATCCAGGCCAAGCACCCAATCATCGGTGAAGTGCGTGCACTGGGTTCGATGATCGCCATCGAAGTCGTCGAGAAAGCCGGCTCCCTGGTACCGAACGCTGCTGCAGTGGCCTCGGTTGTGGCCAAGGCGCGTGACAAGGGTCTGATCCTGCTGTCGTGCGGCACCTACGGCAACGTCCTGCGTATCCTGGTTCCGCTGACCTCGCCTGATGAACAACTGGACCAAGGTCTGGCAATCATCGCCGAGTGCTTCGACGAACTTGCGTAAACTGTGACCGGCTAGAGAAAAACCCGCTTCGGCGGGTTTTTTTTCGCCCAAATGAATGTGTGAGCGCTAAGGTTTCCCTAACGAGACACCCAGGAAGGTGCACTGGAACGCGTGCAAAGCTGTCAGGAGAGACCGATGACTGTTGAAGACATAGCGGCGGCGCCTTGTGTGCTGATCGCGGAGGGTGACCCGTGGGTGCGTGACATGCTGACCCAGTTGGTGCTCGATGTACGCTGCGACGCCCGCATGCAGGTCTGTGCCGATGGCCACGAGGCGCTGGCCGCACTGGCCAGCCAACCTGACCTGATTATCGCCGCCCGTGAACTGCCGGGGCTCGATGGCCTGGACTTGCTGCGCAATGTGCGCGCCAAGCGCCGGCAGCCGGCCTTGCCGTTCATTCTGCTCAGTAGCCGCAGCGACAGTGCCAGCGTGCGCGAGGCGCTGCCACTGGCGCCTACGGCGTACCTGAGCAAGCCGCTGGACATGGAGCTGCTGCGCCGTCGGCTGGAGGAGCTGCTGCTCAAGGTGGGCGAGCAGATCGCTTGCCTGGTGGTGCCGTTGCGCCCGGGGATCACCCTGTCGCGCTACCTGGAAGATCACCGCGCCACGGCGGATGGCGGGCCGTTGATTGCCGATGTGAAGCAGGCGGTGAAGCGGGCGTTGAACCCGCAGGGTTTGAATTTGAAGGTGCTGGAGGAGGAGCTGCGCGGTGACCCGCAGATCACGGCGGTGTTGATTGCGGCGGCCAACAGCGCGGCCTTGCACCGCGATGGTGCGGTGCAGACGTTGATGCAAGCGCTGAACAAGCTGGGCACCACCCAGAGCATGAACCTGATACTGGGCTTGACGCTCAAGCGCAGTGCCAAGCTGACAGACCCGTTGCTGGCGCAAAATGCCGCGCACTTCTGGGACATGTCGCTGCACACCGCCGAATACGCGCGCACGCTGGCGAGGATGCTGGAGCTTGAGCAGGAGCGTTGTTATTGCGCGGGGTTGCTGCATTGCCTGGGGGACCTGGCGTTGTTGCGGGTTTTGCAGGAGTGGCAGCAGGCTGGAGGTGAACTGGATGAGGATGCCATCGAGCTGTCGCTGAACGAATATGGCGCGGCGTATGGCTCGGCGTTGCGTACGCGCTGGCGTTTGCCGCTGGAGCTGCGTGAGTTGATCGCAGCGGTGTACCAGCTGGGTGGCGGGGTGTATCAGCGCGAAGACCTGGTAATGAACCTGTGCGGGCAGCTGGCGCGCTTGCCGGCGGATCAGGGGCTGGAGCCGCTGGCAGACAGTCGGGCGGCTAGGTTGTTGAAGGTGGGGATGGTTGAATTGGGGCGGTTGCGCAAGGCTTGAGACCGAGGTGACCCCATCGCCGGCAAGGCCGGCTCCCACAGGATCTGGCTGAAACCGCATTTGTGGTAGGTGCCGGCAAGG
>NZ_JAMDGY010000033.1 GCF_028656955.1 Pseudomonas fontis | reverse complement strand
GAAGGGGCCCGAAAGCCCCCTCAAACCCCCCAGATATCCACCCCAAAAAAGCCCCACCCCGACCCCCTCCCCCAAACAAAGTTCAAACAAAACCCCACTGACCAACCAGTCAACAATCCCCAACAAATTTTCTGAACTTTCAAAAAACCGCCCCGGTCACAGCCAATAGCCACCACGGCAAAACCCTTGCGATAGGGCCCTCGCCGCTGGACCGCTATGGAATACGTCGTTCATCAGGAGTGAACCAATGGAGTTGACCACCATGAAGACCCGCACCGCAAACACCGCATTCAGCCACCTGCGCGGGCTCAAGCTGGCCGCGCTGGCCTTGGGCAGCAGCCTGGTATTGGCCGGCTGCGCTGGCAACCCGCCGAGCGAGCAATACGCCCTGGCCCAGTCGGCCGTGAACTCTGCCGTCAGCGCTGGCGGCACCGAGTACGCCGCCGTGGAAATGAAGTCCGCCCAGGACAAGTTCAAACAGGCCGAAGTGGCCATGCACGACAAGCAATACGACCAGGCGCGCAACCTTGCAGAACAGGCCGAATGGGACGCCCGCGTCGCCGAACGCAAGGCCCAGGCCGCGAAGGCCGAGAAAGCCGTGCAGGACGCCCACCAGGGTGTGCAGGACCTGCGCGAGGAAGGCATGCGCAACACCCAGACCGTTCAGTAAGGCTGCGCCGCCACCGTGCATTCGTAATCGATCAAAGGATGAACCATTATGCGTAAACACGTGATGATCCCCGCCCTCCTGGCCCTCAGCGTTGGCCTGGCTGCCTGCTCTTCGCAACCCAATGCCAACCTGGAATCGGCCCGGACCAATTTCACCGCCCTGCAAAGCGACCCGCAGTCGAGCAAAGTGGCGGCCCTCGAAACCAAGGACGCCCAGGACTGGATGAACAAGGCCGACAAGGCCTACCTGGACAAGGAGAACGAGAAGAAGGTCGACCAGTTGGCCTACCTGACCAACCAGCGCGTCGAGGTGGCCAAGCAGACCATCGCCCTGCGTACGGCTGAGAACAACCTGAAGAATGCTGCCGCGCAACGTGCCCAGGCCCGCCTGGACTCGCGTGATGCGCAGATCAAGCAGCTACAGGACAGCCTCAACGCCAAGCAGACCGATCGCGGTACGCTGGTGACCTTTGGTGATGTGCTGTTCGACTTCAACAAGGCCGAGCTGAAAAGCAGTGCCTACCCGAACGTCACCAAGCTGGCGCAGTTCCTCAACGAGAACCCGGACCGCAAGGTGATCGTCGAGGGCTATACCGACAGCGTGGGCTCGGCGAACTACAACCAGAGCTTGTCTGAACGTCGTGCCAGTTCGGTGCGCATGGCCCTGGTCCGCGCGGGCGTAGACCCTGCGCGCGTGGTGTCGCAAGGCTATGGCAAGGAGTACCCGGTAGCGGACAATTCGAGCAACTCGGGGCGTGCGCAGAATCGTCGGGTGGAAGTGACCATCTCCAATGACAACCAGCCGGTGGCGCCGCGTACGGTGAGCCAGATCAACTAATCGTCAGGCTTGAGGGCCTAATCGCCGGCAAGGCCGGCTCCCACAGGGGCAGTGTCAAACCCCAAAAAAGGGGGAGTTCCTCCACTGTGGGAGCTGGCCTTGCCAGCGATTGCCGGCAACGCGGGCACTACTGAGTTTCTTGCGGGGTCTCCTGCCCCATGCAACGCACCGCCTGCTTCTTGTTGTCCACCAGCACACCGGTCAAACCCTTCTGCTGGGTATCGAACAACACCAACACCCCGTCAATGCACTGCGCCACCTGCGGCGCCGGGTTCAAGGCGATCTTGTAATCCTCCCCCGGCACCGTCTTGAGCATGGTGAAATCCGACAGCAACAACGCATCCTCCGGCTTGGCGAAATGCAGGTAACCGTAGTACCACAGGCAGCCCACGGTGCCGATGATGCTGCAGATACCGGTGATGATCAGCGGGATGGCGTTGCGTTCTTCACTCATTGCGACTTCTCGTCAGGGTAGTTGGGGACTTCGGCCAAACGCCGCAGCCCGTTGAAATGCTCAGGGTCATCCAGGAACCGCACCATCACCTGGCGCCAGGTCTTGTCGCCAAAGGTCTGCACATGCCCGCCACGCGTCAGCTGCAACACACGGGGCGGCAGCGCGGCCTTGTACAGCGCCAGGCCATTGGCCAACGGCACGATCGGGTCATCGATACTGTGGAAAAACAGCTTCGGTACATTATTCAATTGTTCAATTGAACGTATGGGACTGTCAGCGTCCGGCACCAGCCACGACAGCGGCACCTGGAACGGCCAGGTCAGCCACGAAGTACTCAGGGCAAACTGGCCAACGCTGCGGTAGCTGGCCGGCACCCCGTCAAACACCAGGGCCTTGAAGCGCTGGCGCTGTTCGGGATGCCCTGCCAAATAATGAATGCCCATCGCGCCACCAAGGCTCTGCCCCAGCAGCACCAAGGGTTTGCCTTGCACGTCAGGTGCCTGCTTCAACCAATCCATTGCCGCGGCAATATCCTGATAGACCGCCGGCAAACTCGGCGTGCCTTCGGACAAGCCGTAGCCACGGTAATCCAGCAGCAGCACCTGGTAGCCCTGCTCCGGCAACCACCAGCTCCCACCCAGATGCCCCGCGAGGTTGCCGCCGTTACCGTGCAGGTGCAGCACCGTGCCCTTGACCGCCACGCCTTCCTTGGCCGGCAGCCACCAGCCATGCAGGCGCGTGCCATCGGCCGCGGTCAGGGTGAGCTCGCGGTAGGCGAGCTTGGCTCGCTCCGGGGTGAACGGCTGCCCGGGCTCGGGATAGAACAACAGCGAACTGCACCCGGACAAGCTCGCCAGCACCAGGCACAGGCCCAGCAGCCGGCGGCCGTGTTCAGAGAATGTTCGAATAGTCGGCTTCAATCCGGTCCAGGCTCAGGTGGTTGAGGAAGTTGGAGAAACACATCCAGGCCGACAGCGCGTTCAGGTCGCGGAACTGCTCGGGCAAGTACTTGGGCGGCTCCACCAGGCCTTCATCGACCAGTTGGCGCAGGGTCCGCATGTCTTCCAGGGTGGTCTTGCCACAGAACAGCAAGGGGATCTGTTCCAGCTTGCCCTTTCTCACGGCCAACTGAATGTAGTTGTAAACCATGATGAAGCCCTTGAGGTAGGACAAGTCTTTGGTGAATGGCAGGCCGTTGGGCACCGAGCCACGGAACACCCGGCTGGCGTTGCCGTAGCTCTCGGCCATCTCGAAGCCCTGGGCACGGAAGAACTCATAGACCTGCATGAAGTCCGCGCCCTCCTCGACCATGTGGATGGCCCGGGTACGGTTGGTGAGCTTGCGCAGGCGGCTCGGGTAAGAGGCGAACGCAATCACCTCCATGAGGATCGCCAGGCCTTCCTGGGTCACCGTCGACGAGGGCGGCCCCTTGGCCAGGAAGGTGCAGATCGGCTGGTTCAGGCCATTCAGGGTGGTACCCACATGCACCAGCCCTTCGTGCACCTCCAGTGCGCGCACATCACGGCTGTTGAACATGGCGTCAGCGCGGATCTTGATGTAGTCGGCGCCCGCCGCCGCATCCGCGACGATACCGTCCGACTCGAACACCCGAATGGTGTCCTCGGCCTCGCCGAACACCTTGTTCAGCCGGCCCTGGAGCATCTCCACGGCCTGCTTGGCATTGAGGTTCTTCGGTTCGTCCTTGAGGTCGCCACGGCCGTCGATGTTGTTCAGGTAGTCCGAGAGCATCAGGCCAAGGTCGGCCAGGGTCGGGTCGCCGGCATGGAACGCATCGGAAGCCGCGCCATACAGCTCCTGGGAGATCAGCCCGAAGTCTTCGGTACCGCGCGCCTCGAGCATGCGCACGACCATGCGGTACTCCTTGCACATGCGCCGCATGATCTGCCCGACCGGGTTGAACTGGCCCAGTTGGCGGGTGATGTCGCGCTCGATGTTCTGGAACTCCAGCTTCACCGCGCTGGAATCAAAGGACAAAGGCCGGTTCTGGTAATAGGCACGGTCCACCGCCGGTGGCTCCTTGCCCTTGGCCTTGAGGAAGCCCTGGCGGATGCTGTCGTCCCACTTCACCGCATCAAGCACACGGATGGGCGTTTGCGCCTGGACTATGCGATCAGACAGGGATCGAATCGTCTGCTGGTACTCGTCCACCGCTCACTCCTTGTACATTCAGTTATTTGACGGCCCGCTGGAAACGCGCGACTTCGACGAACAGGTCGGAATTGGCCGGGTCATCGAGATAGGCCAGAACCCGCGCCGACGGGCTGTCGATCAGCACGCCCTGGCCGTTGTCCTGCGGCACTTCAATGCTGCGCCCGCTGAGTTCTTTCTTGGCCAGCGCCTGGTTGACCTGCTCGACATCGAGGTTGTAGACCACCAGCTCCTTGCCATCGATCACTTCAAAACCGCCAATCAGGAAGTTGCCGCCCAGGCGCTTGGGCACGCCGGCCGACAGGTACCAGCGGTTGCCGTGCTGGGCCACAGTGAACGCGTACTCCGTGGGTTTGCGGTTCTTGCCGGTGGCCACGGCCTTGTAGGCGTTGCCGCCGCTACGGCTGATCTGCAAGCTCAAGGGCTCGCCCCAGGCGTCCTTGCTGCTCCACTTGCCAAGCAACGCCTTGGGCGCTGCGGCATTGGCCGGGATCGGCTCGTTGAATGTCACCAGGCACCCGCCCAACAGCAGGAACGTCAGGGCCAACAGCACACGCCAGGCTTTCATCGGGCTCTCCTTGAAATAGGTATCGCGCCTTAATCCGAAGCCAGCACCAGATGCAGGTAACGGGTAAGGATAGCGAGCATCTGTGCATCGGTCTGCGCGGGCGCGCGCTCGAGCAGGCCCTGATATTCCATCTGCTCGATAATGGCCGTCAACACTATGGCATCTTGCTGCGGCTGGCGCGAACCCACGACCTGCAACAGCTGGCAGGTGCCGCGGCTGAGAATCTGCTCATGCAGGCGCACCAGATCCGCCAGGCGCGGGCACAACAGCGCCTCCTGGCGGAAGGCCTGCTCGGCCATCAGCGAGTCGCGGCGGCTGCTCAACTGGTGGCGCACATAGTCGGTGGCCATCTTCGCCACCTCGTCAGCCAGGCGCGCGCGGGACTGCGGCGTGCCATCATCCTGGGCCAACAACTGGCGCAGGATCACCTCGGTGTTCTCCCACAGCCGCGCCATGTAGTCGGCACTGCGCTCGACGTACTGGGCAAAGGTGTCGGAGAGCAGGTCCTGGATGTCGTTGAAGTAATAAGTGGTGGCCGACAGCGGCACCCCCGCCTCCGTCGCCACCGCGCGGTGACGCACGCCACGCACGCCATCACGGACAATAATGCGCATTGCCGCATCAAGGATGTCCTGGCGGCGTTGTTCGCTGCCTTGGCGGCTGGCCTTGCGGCCCTGGTACTGAACACTTTCCGCTACCGCTGTGGCTACGCCAGCAGCACCTTGTTGAGCCATTGCAGGGGTCACGATGCATCTACTCCAGGAAATTCGGTCGAATCAATAAAACAGTATCGCAGACATGAAAAAGCCGCCTCGAAAGGCGGCTTGTTCAATGCACTCAGGCTTGCGGGCGCATGTGCGGGAACAAGATCACATCGCGGATCGACGGGGAGTTGGTCAGCAGCATCACCAGACGGTCGATACCGATGCCCTCACCCGCCGTTGGCGGCATGCCGTATTCCAGCGCGCGCACGAAGTCGGCGTCGTAGTGCATGGCTTCGTCGTCACCGGCGTCCTTGTCGGCCACCTGCGCCATGAAGCGCTCGGCCTGGTCTTCGGCATCGTTGAGCTCGGAGTAGGCGTTGGCGATTTCGCGGCCGCCGATGAACAACTCGAAGCGGTCGGTGACGTTCGGGTTCTCGTCGTTGCGGCGCGCCAGTGGCGACACTTCGAACGGGTACTGGGTAATGAAGTGCGGCTGCTCCAGCTTGTGCTCGACCAGTTCTTCGAAAATCATCACCTGCAGCTTGCCCAGGCCTTCGAAGCCCAGCACCTTGGCGCCGGCTTTCTTGGCGATGGCACGTGCCTTGTCGATGTCCTGCAGGTCATCGGCGGTGAGGTCCGGGTTGTACTTGAGGATCGAGTCGAACACCGACAGGCGCACGAACGGCTCGCCGAAGTGGAACACCTTGTCGCCGTATGGCACGTCGGTGGAACCCAGTACCAGTTGGGCCAGCTCGCGGAACAGTTCCTCGGTCAGGTCCATGTTGTCTTCGTAGTCGGCGTAGGCCTGGTAGAACTCGAGCATGGTGAACTCGGGGTTGTGCCGGGTCGAAACACCTTCGTTACGGAAGTTGCGGTTGATCTCGAAGACCTTCTCGAAACCACCGACCACCAGGCGCTTGAGGTACAGCTCCGGGGCGATACGCAGGAACATGGCCATGTCCAGGGCGTTGTGGTGGGTTTCGAACGGCTTGGCTGCGGCACCACCGGGGATGGTTTGCAGCATCGGCGTCTCGACTTCAAGGAAGTCGCGCTTGATCAGGAAATTGCGGATGTGGTTGATCACCTGCGAGCGGACGCGGAAGGTGTCACGCACTTCTTCGTTGACGATCAGGTCAACGTAGCGCTGGCGATAGCGTTGTTCGGTGTCGGTCAGGCCGTGGTGCTTGTCCGGCAGCGGGCGCAGCGACTTGGTCAGCAGGCGCACGTTGGTCATTTCGACGTACAGGTCGCCCTTGCCGGAACGGGCCAGGGTGCCTTCGGCGGCGATGATGTCGCCCATGTCCCAGGTTTTCACCGCGGCCAGGGTTTCTTCGGACAGGGTCTTGCGGTTGACGTAGACCTGGATGCGCCCGGTCATGTCCTGGATCACCATGAACGAGCCACGGTTGAGCATGATGCGACCGGCAACCTTGACCGGGATCGCTGCAGCTTCCAGCTCTTCCTTGGTCTTGTCGACATACTGTTTCTGCAGGTCGGCGCAGTAGTTGTCACGGCGGAAGTCGTTGGGGAAGGCATTGCCCTTGGCGCGCTCTGCGGCAAGCTTTTCCTTGCGCAGGGCGATCAGGGTGTTTTCTTCCTGTTGCAGGTCTTGCGGGTCGAGTTTGAGGTCGCTCATGTCGTCACATTTTCCATCACGGGTTCATTGTCCCCTGCCTTCGGCAAGGGATCGCGGGCAAGGCCCGCTCTCACGGGAGCGGGCCTTGCCGCAGCATCGGTGTCGCGTTACAGCCCTTGTTTGAGGCTGGCTTCCAGGTATTCGTCGATATCGCCGTCGAGCACCTTGTCGCAGTCGCTGCGTTCGATGTTGGTGCGCAGGTCCTTGATCCGCGATGCGTCGAGCACGTAGGAACGGATCTGGTGACCCCAACCGATGTCGGACTTGCTGTCTTCCAGCGCCTGGGAAGCGGCGTTGCGCTTCTGCATCTCCTGCTCGTACAACTTGGCCCGCAGCATTTTCATGGCGGTGTCCTTGTTCGCGTGCTGGGAGCGTTCGTTCTGGCAGCTGACCACGGTGTTGGACGGTACGTGGGTGATACGTACGGCCGAGTCGGTGGTGTTTACGTGCTGACCACCGGCACCGGAGGAGCGGTAGGTGTCGATACGCAGGTCCGACGGGTTGATGTCGATCTCTACCTTGTCGTCGATCTCCGGGGAGACGAAGACGGCCGAGAACGAGGTGTGCCGACGGTTGCCGGAGTCGAACGGGCTCTTGCGGACCAGGCGGTGTACGCCGATCTCGGTGCGCAGCCAGCCAAAGGCGTATTCGCCCTTGATGTGCACGGTGGCGCCTTTGATCCCGGCGACTTCACCGGCCGACAGTTCCATGATGGTGGCTTCGAAGCCGCGTTTGTCGGCCCAGCGCAGGTACATGCGCAGCAGGATGTTGGCCCAGTCCTGGGCTTCGGTGCCGCCGGAACCGGCCTGGATGTCCAGGTAGGCGTTGTTCGGGTCCATCTCACCGCTGAACATGCGGCGGAATTCGAGCTTGGCGAGGGACGCTTCAAGGCCTTCAAGCATCACCACGACGTCTTCGACGGCGCTTTCGTCGTCTTCTTCAACAGCCATGTCGAGCAGCTCGCGGGAATCCGCCAGGCCGCTGTTCATTTCGTCCAGGGTGTCGACGATCTGTGCCAGGGCAGCACGCTCGCGGCCCAGTTCCTGGGCGTATTCTGGCTTGTTCCAGACCGCAGGGTCTTCAAGCTCACGGTTGACTTCGATCAGGCGCTCATGCTTTTGATCGTAGTCAAAGATACCCCCGAATAGATTCAGAACGCTCGGTCAGGTCCTTGATGGTATTCAGGATCGGGTTGATTTCCATGGGCGGGCGGCTCTCGTGCGTATTCTGTGAAAAGCCGGAGAGTATAACCGAGTCTGCGGGGGGACGGCAGCCCGTCGGGCGGGCGTAATCAGCAATAGCACCGCTTGATCCTGTGGGAGCCGGCCTTGCCGGCGATGGGGCCAATGTGCAGCCCATCGCCGGCAAGGCCGGCTCCCACAGAGACTCAATCCACCCCGACCTGGTTGCGCCCGTTGTTCTTGGCCAGGTACAAGCCCTTGTCCGCCGCCGAAATCAACTGCCGGCAATGGCTGCCAATGGTCGGGGTCTGGGTCGACAGGCCGATACTCACGGTCAGGCGCGAACCATCGCTCGGGGTATTGTGCGGGATGCTCATCGCCTCGACGGTCTGGCGCAGCTTCTCGGCCACCAGCCGGGCCCCGCCTGGCGAGGTATTGGGCAGCACCAGCGCAAACTCCTCACCCCCGTAACGAGCCGGCAAGTCACTCGGCCGGCTGCAGCAGCCGCGAATCGCCTCGGCCACCTGACGCAGGGCTTCATCCCCGGCCAGGTGCCCGAAGCCGTCGTTGTAGGCCTTGAAGTAGTCCACATCGATCATCAGCAGCGACAGTTGCGCCTGCTCACGCATCGCCCGGCGCCACTCCAGCTCCAGGTATTCGTCGAAATGCCGGCGGTTGGACAGCCCGGTCAGGCCATCGGAATTCATCAGCCGCTGCAACACCAGGTTGGTATCGAGCAGCTGCTGCTGGCTCACGCGCAGGGCCCGGTAGGCCTCGTCACGCTGCAGCAGGGTCAGGTAGGAGCGCGAGTGGTAACGGATGCGCGCCACCAGTTCGATGTTGTCCGGCAGCTTGACCAGGTAATCATTGGCCCCGGCGGCAAACGCCGCGCTCTTGACCAGAGGGTCTTCCTTGGTCGACAGCACGATGATCGGAATGTCCTGGGTGGCCGGATTGTTGCGGTACTCACGCACCAGCGTCAGGCCGTCGAGGCCCGGCATGATCAGGTCCTGGAGGATCACCGTCGGCTTGATCCGAATGGCCTGCGCTACCGCCTGGTGCGGGTCGGCACAGAAATGGAAGTCGATATTCTCTTCCTGCGCCAGGCCACGCCGCACCGCTTCGCCGATCATGGCCTGGTCGTCGACCAGCAACACCATCGCCGAGTTTTCGTTGGTGGACGGGAATCCGTCGATCGGTAAATCATTCATGCGCTGTCACCTGGTCACTGCCGGCCGGCCGGCGTGGCTCAATACATATCGTCATTTCGGGAAAATTTCCATCAGTCGCGGTGCAATCCGCTCCAGTGAACGAATTTCGACCGCAGCATCAATTGCCGCAGCCGCCTTGGGCATGCCGTACACCGCACTGCTTTGTTGGTCCTGAGCGATGGTCAGAAAGCCTTGCTGGCGCATGAGTTTGAGCCCCTGCGCGCCGTCGCGGCCCATCCCGGTCAGCAGCACGCCAATCGCGTCCCCCTGCCAGAAACGCGCCACGCTGTCGAAAAACACGTCGATTGAAGGTCGATAGATTTCGTTCACCGGTTCTGCGGTGTAGGCCAGGGTGCCGTCCTTAAGCAAGCGAATATGGTGGTTGGTGCCGGCCAGCAGCACCTGCCCCGGCTGCGGCGGCTCGCCTTCACGGGCCAGGCGCACCGGCAGGCCGGAGGCGCTGCCCAGCCACTCGGCCATGCCGGCGGCAAACACCTGGTCGACATGCTGCACCAGCACGATGGCCGCCGGAAAGTCGCGCGGCAGGCCCTTGAGCAACACCTCCAGCGCCGCCGGCCCACCGGCTGAAGAGCCTATGGCCACCAGGCCCTGGTGTTGTGCGGCCTGGCGCAGCGGTGTATCCACGGCCGCCACCTTGCTGGTGCGATGCTGGCCGATCAGCCAGCCGATATTGAGGATCTTGCGCAACAACGGTGCCGCCGCCTCACGCGCATCACCTGCCCCCAGGGCCGGCGTGTCGACCACATCGAGGGCGCCGTGGCCCATGGCCTCGAACACCCGGTGGACGTTCTGCTGGCGGTCGACGGTGACGATGACGATGGCGCACGGCGTCTCGGCCATGATCCGCCGGGTCGCCTCGACCCCGTCCATCACCGGCATGATCAGGTCCATGAGGATCAGGTCCGGGGTGTTCTCGGCGCAGCGCTGCACGGCTTGCGCGCCATCGCTCGCCACCCAGATCACCTGATGGTTCGGTTCGAACGCCAACGCACGGCGCAGGGCCTCCACGGCCATGGGCATGTCGTTGACGATGGCGATTTTCATCCCTGGGCTCCCCCGATCAACTCGACTACGGCATCCAGCAAGGCGTCATCATGAAAACTCGCCTTGGCCAAATAGTAGTCGGCTCCGGCGTCCAGTCCACGTCGGCGATCTTCTTCGCGATCTTTATAGGACACCACCATCACCGGCAGCGATTGCAGGCGGTTGTCACGGCGCAACAGGGTCACCAGTTCAATGCCGTCCATGCGCGGCATGTCGATGTCGGTAATCAGCAGGTCGAAGTCCTCGCTGCGCAGGGCGTTCCAGCCGTCCATGCCGTCTACCGCCACTGCCACTTCGTAGCCGCGATTGCTCAGCAGCTTGCGTTGCAACTCGCGTACGGTCAGCGAGTCGTCGACCACCAGCACGCGCTTGCGAGCGATTTCGCGGGAGGTGCGGTGGCCACGTTCGATGCGCTCCAGGCGCCCGGTGCTGAGCAGTTTCTCGACCGAGCGCACCAGGTCCTCGACATCGACAATCAGCACCACCGAACCATCATCGAGCAAGGCGCCGGCGGAAATGTCCTGCACCTTGCCCAGGCGCGCATCCAGCGGCATCACCACCAGCACCCGCTCACCGATCAGCCGCTCGACGGCCACGCCATACAGCGTCTCGCGCTCGCGGATCACCACGACGTTGATGCTCTTGCCATCGGTTTCACTGGCCGGGCGGTTGAGCAACTGGCTGGCCGCGACCAGGCCGATGTGCCGGCCGTCATGCCAGAAGTGCTGGCGCCCCTCGATCTGCACGATGGCTTCGGCCGGCAGCTCCAGGGTGCGTTCGATATGCGCCAGCGGGAAGGCGTAGGCTTCGCCGCCGACCTCCACCGCCAGGCTGCGTACCACCGACAGGGTCAGCGGGACTTCCAGGTGGAAGCAACTGCCCTCGCCAGCACGCTGGCTGACCTCGATAAAGCCGCGCAGTTGCCGGACCATATGCTGCACGGCGTCCAGCCCGACCCCGCGCCCGGACACTTCGGTGACCTTGTCGCGCAGGCTGAAGCCGGGTAGGAACAGGAAGGTCAGCAGCTCCGCCTCGCTCATCTGCGCGACGGTTTCAGCCGGTGACAACTGGCGCTCGACGATGCTGCGCCGCAGCCGCTCCAGATCAACACCGCCGCCATCGTCGCTCAGTTCCAACACCAGCAAGCCGGCCTGGTGCGATGCCCGCAGGCGGATCAGGCCTTCCTCGGGCTTGCCCGCCAGCGGGCGTTGTTCAGGGGACTCGATGCCATGGTCGACGGCATTGCGCAGCAGGTGGGTCAGCGGTGCTTCGAGTTTTTCCAGGACATCGCGATCAACCTGGGTCTTCTCGCCTTCGATCTCCAGGCGCACCTGCTTGCCCAGTGAGCGACCGAGGTCCCGTACCATGCGGCTCTGCCCGGTCAGCACATCGGCAAACGGGCGCATCCGGCAGGCCAGCGCGGTGTCGTAGAGCAACTGCGCGCGCTGGGCGGCCTGCCAGCCGAATTCATCCAGGTCGGACGCCTGCTGCAACAGCATCTGCTGGGTTTCGCCCAGCAGGCGCTGGGCCTGGCCCAGGGCTTCCTGGACCTCGGCGCTCTGGCCGCTGACTTCCAGCTGCATCTTCAGCTCGTCGAGGGCACGAATGCTTTGCCCGTGCATCCGCTTGAGGCGCTGCAAGGTGGCTAGATAGGGTTTGAGACGCTGGGTCTCGACCAACGACTTGCTCGACAGGTCGAGCAGGCTGTTGAGGCGTTCGGCGGTGACCCGCAGGACCCGCTCGCCGCCTTCGGTACGTTGTTTTTTGCGTGGTGCAGACAGGTCCGCTGCCGGTTCGCCGAGCGGGTCGAGCAGCGGCTCGGGCAGTGGCTCCGGCTCAGACACCAGGACGGGCTCAACCAGCACCGGTGGCGCCTGCGGCACAGGGCTGGCGCTCGGGTCGAGCAACGCGGCCATCTGTACCAGGAAGGCCTGCACGGCTGCGTCCGTCGAGGTGTCACCCGGCGTGGCGATGCGCATCAACAGGTCGGTGCCCTGCAGCAAGGCATCGATATGTTCCGGGCGCAGGCGCAGGCGGCCTTCCTGGGCTTCGACCAGGCAGTCCTCCATGACATGCGACACGCTGACCCCGGCGTCGACCCCAACGATCCGCGCCGCCCCCTTGAGCGAGTGCGCTGCGCGCATGCAGGCTTCGAGCTGGTCGGCCTGGGTCGGGTTGCGCTCCAGCGCCAGCAGGCCGGCGCTGAGCACCTGGGTCTGGGCTTCGGCTTCCAGGCTGAACAGTTCGAGCAACGAAGCGTCGCGCATTTGCTCGGGGGTCATGACAGGCTCCGGTTTACGGCGGACAACACGTGCTCCTCGTTCAACACCCGCACACTTCGCCCGCGCCATTGCAACACGGCTTCGGTGAAGCGCGATTCGCTGGCGGCTTCGCTGTTCAGGCGCTGCGGGTCGACGGCGTGAATACCATCGACTTCATCCACTTGCACCACCACCGAGCCACCATTAGCGGCAACGATCAGCATGCGCGGCATGACCCGCGCCGAGGTCGCCGCAGCGTTGGTCAGTTCCAGCCCCAGCAAATCCGCCAGCGACAGGCACGGTACCAGTGCACCGCGGACATTCGCCACGCCCTTCAGCACGCGTGAGCGCTGGTGCGGCAGCGAGTGCACCGGTTGCAGCGGCGCCACCTCGACCAGGCAACGGGTCGCCAGGGCCATCCATTCTTCACCCAGGCGGAACAACAGCAGCGAACGCCCGGCCCTGACCTGGACCTGCGCTTCGACCTCCTGCTGCACGTGGGCATCCTGTGCCAGCGCATATCGGTCGAGCAAACGCGTGGCGGCCGCCGCGTACACGTCGCAGTTGCGGCAATGAATATGCTCGACGAGCAGCGGGCAGCTCTTGTCGCCATGCACGCCGATGCGGTTCCAGCAATCGTCGATGGCCTCCAGTGAGGTCGCAAGCACGTCCAGTTCACCTTGTCCGTTCATCGTTCAGGCCCCCGTACCGTGCGTTCGAGCCGGGCGGCGCGTTCCTGCAGGCGGCGAGCGCCGGCCTCATCGCCCTGGGAGGCCAGCAAGGCCGCCAGGTGCACCAACGCTTCGGGGTGTTGGGGGTCGAGGTACAGCGCCTTGCGATAGTGACTCAGCGCCTGGCCAGCGTCACCTGCCGTGTCACTGAGCAGGCCGAGCCAGTAAAACACCTGGGCGCAGGGTTCGAATTGTTGCAAGTAGGTTTGGCACGCCGCCTGGGCTTGCTCGTTCTGCCCGGCATTGGCCAACTGGGCGATCTGCCCCAGCAACTGCGTCGCCTGATCGCCTCGGCTGTTCGGGGCAGGCTTGGCGGGTGGCGCAAGTATTGGCCGCCGCGCAACGTCTGCCAGGCCGCGCGCCGGCACCGGCATGCGGGCCGGTGGCAGCGGCGTCAGGCTCGGCAGCACGCGCACCGGGGCCGGAACGGGCTCGACCACCGGGGTATGGCGAACATAGGCGAACGACTGGGCAATGCCCAGCGGGCGCATGCCCATACGGGCCAGCAGGCTGCCCTCGGCCGGGCCGATAAACAACACCCCGCCTTCGTGGGTGAGGTTTTTCAGTACCTCGAACACCCGTTGCTGGGTCGGCACGTCGAAATAGATCAGCAGGTTGCGGCAGAACACGAAGTCATAGCTGCCCTCGCGGCTGCGTAGCGCCGGGTCGAGCACGTTGCCGGCCTCGAAGTTCACCTGCTTGCGCACCCGCTCAGCCAGGCGCTGGCCTTCACCCACCTCGGTGAAGTGCCGCTCACGGAATGTCAGGTCGCTGCCACGGAAGGAGTTGCGGCCATACTGCCCCTGCTCGGCACGAGCGATGGAGTTGGGGCTGATGTCGATCGCATCGACGCGGAATGCATGCCCGGCGATCCCGGCATCGAGCAGGGCCATGGCGATCGAGTAGGGTTCTTCGCCGGTCGAGCACGGCAGGCTGAGAATCCGCAGCGGGCGCGTACCGGCCAGCTCTGCCAGGCGCTTGAGCGCCAGGCCGACCAGGGCATTGAAGGATTCCGGATAACGGAAGAACCAGGTTTCCGGAACGATCACCGCCTCGATCAGTGCCTGCTGCTCCTCACGCGACTGTTGCAGGCGCAACCAGTACTCGTCGAGGTCGGCCGCCTGCAACGTCGCGCAGCGCTGGTGCAGTGCGCGCTCGACCATCGGCGCGCCGACCGAGGCGACGTCCAGGCCGATGCGCTCCTGAAGAAAGCGGAAGAAGCGTTGTTCGTTGCTCATGAGCTTTCCCCGGGCGCAACCGCCTCAACCGGGAACAACAAGGCGCGTACCTCGTCACTGAGCAGGTCTTGCACACCGATCCATTGCAACAGCCCCAGGGCATCTTCACGCACCGGCCCCAGGTAGGGCGCGCTGCTGTTGTCGACGCCATAGGGTTGAAAATCGTCGGGGTTACAGCGCAGGGTGTCGCTGGCCCTTTCGAGGATCAAACCGAGCAGCAGGTCCGGGCGCAACGGGTCGGCGCGGTAATGCACCAGCACCAGACGGGTGCTGGTGCGCTCCGGTGCCGGCTTGCCGAAACTCAATGCGCCGACATCGATGACCGGCACCAGCGCGCCCCGATGGGCCAGCACCCCCGCCACCCAGGACGGTGTCTGGGCGATGGGTTTGAGCGGCAAGCGCGGCAGCACCTCGGCGACCTCAAGGGTGTCCAGGGCAAAGCGCTGCTCGCCAATGCGAAACACCAGGAACAAACGCCCCTGGCTGGCCGCTTCCTGGCTGCGGCGTGGCTGGATGTCGTTCATCGGCGACTCAGACTTTGAACCGCGAAACGCCACCGCGCAGGCCGGTCGCTACCTGGCTCAACTCATCGATGGCAAAGCTTGCCTGGCGCAGCGACTCCACGGTCTGGCTGCTGGCATCACCCAGTTGCACCAGCGCGTGATTGATCTGTTCGGCACCCGTGGCCTGGGCCTGCATGCCCTCGTTGACCATCAGTACGCGCGGGGCCAGGGCCTGGACCTGATGGATGATCTGGGTGAGCTGTTCGCCGACCTGGGTCACCTCGAACATGCCGCGGCGTACCTCCTCGGAGAACTTGTCCATGCCCATCACCCCTGCCGAGACTGCCGACTGGATCTCGCGAACCATCTGCTCGATGTCGTAGGTGGCCACGGCGGTCTGGTCTGCCAGGCGTCGCACTTCGGTGGCAACCACGGCAAAGCCACGGCCGTATTCGCCGGCCTTCTCGGCCTCGATAGCGGCGTTGAGCGAGAGCAGGTTGGTCTGGTCGGCCACCTTGACGATGGTGACCACCACCTGGTTGATGTTGCCGGCCTTCTCGTTGAGGATCGCCAGCTTGTTATTGACCAGGTCGGCCGCGCCCATCACCTGGTGCATGGTTTCTTCCATGCGTGCCAGGCCTTGCTGGCCGGAGCCGGCGAGCACCGAGGCCTGATCGGCAGCGGAGGTGACTTCGGTCATGGTGCGCACCAGGTCACGCGAGGTCGCGGCGATTTCCCGCGAGGTCGCGCCGATCTCGGTGGTAGTGGCGGCGGTTTCGGTGGCGGTGGCTTGCTGCTGTTTGGAGGTGGCGGCAATTTCGGTGACCGAGGTGGTCACCTGCACCGAGGAGCGCTGGGCCTGGGAGACCAGGGTGGTCAGTTCGCCCATCATCGCGTTGAAGCCGGTTTCGACCGCGCCGAACTCGTCCTTGCGGTCCAGGTTCAGGCGCACGCTCAGATCGCCGCCGCTGAGTTTGTCCAGGGCTTGGACGATGCGTTCCATCGGTGCACTGATTGCACGCATCAGCAGCAGCCCGCAGATCGCTGCGGCGATGATCGCCAGCACCAGCGACACGATCATGCTGCCCTTGGCGGTGGTGACGGCACTGACGATTTCGAGGGTCGCGGCGTCTGCCGACTTGCGATTGCCTTCGATGACACCGTTGAGGTGCTGGCGACCGGCGATCCAGGCGGGGGTGAGCTTGTCGTGCAGCAGATTCTGGGCCTGCACGTAATCACCCTTGCGGTAGGCTTCCAGCACGTGCGCCACCTCTTCGAGGTAGGCATCTTCGAGCTTGCCGAACACGTCAAAGCTGGCCTGATCGTCAGCGTCCTTGATGGTTCCCTGGTAGCTGGCCATGTGTTGCTTGAGACGGTCGTCGAAAGTGCGGTACAGCGCCATGTCGGCGTCGGAAAGTTCGCGGTGGTCGGTCAGCCCGACCAACTGCTGGGTCAGCACGTAGCTGTCGACCCAGGCGCTGCGGATCATCGAGCTGAAGTAGACCCCGGGGATGCTGTCGGTACGCACGGCCTCCTCGCTGGACTCGATCGTGACCAGCCGCGAATAGGCGGCAATAACCATCAGCGACATGATGGCGATAATCACGGCGAAGCTCGCCAGGATCCGTTGGCGCAGTGTCCAGTTCTTCACATTCAGCCCTCAATAATTCAGCGCGAGCAGGAAAAATGGGCTGATTATAGCCTACACCGCCTAGGGTTATGGACGCTGGATCAAGGGTTGCTTGGGCAAAAGGGACTGGTTTATGGCCAATTGCCTGTAAACGTTGAGCGAAACTGTGACCTTGTTCACACCATTGTGGGAGCGGGCTGGTCCCGCGACCAAGTGCGCAGCACTCGCCCCGACAGTCTTCCAGGTACATCGCATGCACCGGGTTTGCTGCCGCTTTGCGGCAGGTCGCGGGACCAGCCCGCTCCCACAATTACTGGCGCACCTGCTTTTCCAGCTCAGCCTTCAAGGCCGGGTCCAGCTTGAGCTGCTTGGCCAGCTCATCCAGGTAGGCGCGCTCCATGAAGTGCTCTTCGTCCACCAGCATCACACTGGCGATATACATCTCTGCGGCCATTTCCGGCGTGCTCGCCGCACGGGCGACATCGGCTGGGTCCAGCGGCTTGTTCAGCTCGGCGTGCAGCCAATGCTGCAACTCCTGGTCACTGGACAACTTGACGAATTCACCCTCGATCAACGCCCGCTCACGCTCATCCACATGCCCGTCCGCCTTGGCCGCTGCCACCAGGGCCTTGAGGATCGCCTGGCTGTGCTGCTCCAACTGCGCCTCAGGCACGCGGTCAAGGGTGCGCGGTTCACCCAGTGGCGCCTTGCCCTGCTGCGCCTGCCAGTTGCCATAGGCCTTGTAGGCCAACACACCCAGTGCCGCCAGGCCGCCATAGGTCAGCGCCTTGCCGCCGTACTTGCGGGCCTTCTTGTTACCCAGCAGCAAGCCCATCGCACCCGCCGCCAATGCACCACCCCCCGCACCGGAGAGCAGGCTGCCCAGCCCGCCGCCTGAGTCAGACTTGCCTGCAACACCTTTGCCGGACTGCTTTTGCAGCAGGTCCTGACCGGATTTGAGCAACTGATCAAGCAAGCCACGGGTGATCATCGGGTGTCTCCACGGATCAAAAAGGAAACCCCAGCCTACAACTTGAAACCCAAGCGCACCACGGGACGAGCCAGACAAAATGTTGCAGGTTTACCTTCGGCCTGACGATTCGAGTACATCGGCACAAGCATGCGCCCGGCCTTCCTGCAGATTGAGTATCTGCAACGCCGCCCCCAGCAGCGCCACTGCCCCTGCGCTGGCCGCCAGGGTCCAGTTCGGCATCTGCCAGAGCAGCAGCAAGCCGCCGGCCGCCGCCCCCAGGGCACTCCCCAGGTACAGCGCCGACTCGTTCAAGGCAACCGCCAGGTTGCCATCGCCTTTGGCGTCGCGCATGGCGAGCAGTTCATTGTTCTGCGGCACCTGGAGCGCCCAGCCCACCGCCCCCCAGAGTGCAATTGGAAGCATCGCCAGCCAGGGTGATATCGAGGCCGCCATGGGCAATACCAGCAATGAAACGGCCAAGACCAGCATGATCAGTAAGGTGAGCAACGGCCCTTTGAGCCGATCAACCAATGGCCCCACCAGGAAACTCCCCAGCACCCCGCCCAGCCCCCAGACCCACAGGTGCGCGGTGATGTTGCCGACAGCCCCGTAGGCCGGGTCGGCGAGCAGCGGCACCATGAAGGTGTACATCCCCAGGCTGGCGACTGCGGCCAGCAGCGAGACCATGAGCACCAGCAACACCTTGCGCTCGGCCAGCAACGCCAGCTTGCGACCCGGCGCCGCCTGTGGCCCGGCGGGAATCGCGGGCAACTTGAGCAGCAAGCCGAACCAGGCCAGCGCACCGAGCAGGGCCACCAGCCACAGCGCCGCCTGCCAGCCCATGTGCTCGGCGAGCAACAGGCTGAGTGGTACGCCAAGTACCGTACCACTGGCCATGCCGCCCATGATGACGGCAATCGCCTTGCCCCGTTGCGCCGGGGCAGATACTGCCGCCGAAGCGGCAATACCCGTTGCCAGGTATACCCCCGCACCAATACCCGCCAGCGCCCTACACAGCAACAACAGCGCAAAGTCATCGACCATGGCGCTGGCCGCATTCGCCAGAACGAACAGCCCCAGCGCGCACATCAGCCCGAACCGCTGCCGCCGCGCGGGCAACACGGCCACGAAAAGCGGCGAGCCAATGCCATACGCCAGGGTGAACGCGGTCACCAGTTGCGCGGCAACGGCCACCTGAACACTGAAGGCCCGCTCGATCAGTGGAACGAGGCCTGCTGTCACATAGGACGCCATGCCCAGCGCGAAGGCGCCAATGGCAATCAGATAAACCGCTGCAGGTGTTGTCCGGGTCATGAAAGTCTTCCGTGATAAGGGGTCGGCGCGGATTCTTTAGCACCCTTGGCCTGGGTACAATGCCTACCGTTTATACGGTTACAAGGAGTAACTGGGACATGCGCAGGACACTCGAACGCACCCGCACCGACCTCGCAGAATTCCTGCGCAGCCGCCGTGAACGGGTATCTCCCGAGCAAGTAGGGCTGCCCTCCTCCGGGCGCCGCCGCACCCCCGGCTTACGTCGTGAAGAGGTGGCGGCCTTGGCCGGTGTCGGGGTCACCTGGTACACCTGGCTTGAGCAAGGGCGCGACATTGGCGTCTCGCCGAGCTTTCTCGACAACCTCTGCCGGGTGCTGAAACTCGACGCGGTGGAACGCCGACACCTCTATCTGCTGACGCAGCAACGCCCACCCGCCGAGCTGGGTGAAACCTGGTGCGTGGTGCCGAGCGTCATCCACCGTTTGCTGCAAGACCTTGCGCTGCGCCCTGCCTACGTCCTCAACCTGCGCTGGGATGTACTGGCATGGAACACGGCGGCGAACAGGCTCTTCAACTTCGCCGACACCGCCCCTGAGCACCGCAATATGCTGCGCATGGTGTTCACTGACGAGGCCATGCGCACGCTCTTCAACCCCTGGGATGAGCAGGCGCTGCAGATGCTCGCCAGCTTCCGCCGGGATTTCGCCCACGCCGCAAAGCGCAGCGATGTCGCTGAGCTGGTCAACGAACTGGAATACATCAGCCCCGCGTTTCGCGACGCGTGGCAAAAGCAGGACATACACGGCACCTGCCAGGGCATCCGTCAGCTATCCATCCCCTCGTTTGGCGCGGTGACGCTGGAACACACCTCGCTGACCATCGATATCGACAAGCACCTGAGGCTGGTCTATTACGCCCCCAGCCCCGAAGACAGCGTGCAGGCCCGGTTCGAGCACTGGCTTCAGGATTAGGTGAATACACACAACGCGGCAGGTTCCGGGCAGGGCCAAGCCATCTAAAAAAAAGATATACACTCATCCCTGCCAATAAAACTCATAACAAAGTCGCCCGCCCATGATGACCCTGCGCCAGATTCGCCACTTCATCGCCGTTGCCGAAACCGGCTCGATCTCCGCTGCCGCCCAGGCGGTGTTCATTTCCCAGTCGACCCTGACCCTGGCCATCCAGCAACTGGAGCAGGAAATCGGCGTGGTGCTGTTCAACCGCCACGCCAAGGGCATGACCCTGACCCACCAGGGCCATCAGTTCCTGCGCCAGGCGCACCTGATCCTGGCCACCGTCGACAATGCCAAGCGCAGCCTGCAACAAAGCACCGACCAGGTGGCCGGGCAATTGACCATCGGCGTCACCAGCCTGGTCGCCGGCTACTACCTGGCCGACCTGCTGACCCGCTTTCAACGCGCCTACCCGAATGTCGAAATCCGCGTGACCGAAGACGAACGCCCCTACATCGAGCACCTGCTGGTCAGTGGCGAAATCGATGTCGGCGTGCTCATCCTGTCCAACCTCGAAGACCGCCTGGCCCTGCAGACCGAAGTGCTCACCCACTCGCCGCACCGCCTCTGGCTGCCGGCCCAGCACCCGCTGCTGGAGCGCGACAGCATCAGCCTGGCCGAGGTCGCACTCGAACCGCTGATCCAGCTCAACGTCGACGAGATGGAGCAGAACGCCCGGCGCATCTGGGCCGGCGCCGGCCTGCAGGCGCAAATCAGCCTGCGCACAGCCTCCACCGAAGCGGTGCGCAGCCTGGTGGCGGCCGGGCTGGGCGTGTCGATCCAGCCAGACATGACTTACCGCCCCTGGTCACTGGAGGGCGACATCATCGAAGCGCGCCCGCTGGCCGACCTCAGCCAGACCCTCGACGTCGGCCTGGCCTGGCGTCGCGGCACCGCGCGGCCAGCGCTGGTCGATCCATTCCTCACCGTTGCCCGGGAGCAACCCAACGGTGGGCGCCGCCATTCGATTTAATCGAATGCTGCCTTCAGTATTTAGAATTTGTAGGCCAGCGTCAGCCGCACTAGTCTCAAGCCACGACTAGAAGCGACGGCGCGGCCCTGCGTGGCCCGTCCAGCGTGCATATAAAACAAAAGAGCACACGCACGATGCCTGGTACCCCTTCTTCCCCGCTGTGCACCGCATTGCTGATCGATGGCGAGCTGGTGCAGGGCAACGGCTTGGCCGAACCGATCCTCAACCCGGCAACTGGCGAGGTGCTCGCGCGCATCGCCGAGGCCAGCGCCGAGCAGGTCGAAGCCGCCATTCTTGCAGCCCACCGGGCCTTCTCCGGTTGGTCGCGCACCACCCCGCAACAGCGCTCGAACATCCTCCTGGCGATTGCCGATGCCTTGCAGCAACGCATTGAGCTGCTGGCGCGCCTGGAAGCGCTGAACTGCGGCAAGCCGCTGCACCTGGCGCGCCAGGACGACCTGCCGGCGGCCATCGATGTGTTCCGTTTCTTTGCTGGTGCCGTACGTTGCCAGACCGGCCAATTGGCCGGCGAATACCTGCCTGGCTACACCAGCATGGTGCGCCGCGACCCGCTCGGCGTGGTCGCCTCCATTGCGCCATGGAACTACCCGATCATGATGGCCGCCTGGAAAATCGCCCCCGCCCTGGCCGCCGGCAACACCTTGGTGTTCAAGCCCTCCGAACACACCCCGCTGTCGATCCTGGCGCTCGCCCCGGTACTCGCCGAGCTGTTGCCACCTGGCGTGCTGAACATTGTCTGTGGCGGCGGCGAAAGCGTCGGTGGGCATCTGGTCAGCCACCCACGGGTGCGCATGGTCTCGCTGACCGGCGATATCGTTACCGGGCAGAAGATCCTTCAAGCCGCCTCGAAAACCCTCAAGCGCACCCACCTGGAACTGGGCGGCAAGGCCCCGGTGATCGTCTGCGACGATGCCGACCTGCAGGCCGTGGTCGAGGGCGTGCGCAGCTACGGCTACTACAACGCCGGGCAGGACTGCACCGCTGCCTGCCGCATCTACGCCCAGGCCGGCATCCATGATCGGCTGGTCGCCGAACTCGGCGCTGCGGTCGCCAGCCTGCGCTTTGCCGGCAAACGCGACGCCGACAACGAGATCGGCCCGCTGATCAGCACGCGCCAGCGCGACCGCGTCGCCAGCTTTGTCGAACGCGCCCTGAGCCAGCCGCATATCGAGCGGGTGACTGGCGCCGCCGTGCATTCAGGCCCCGGCTTCTATTACCAGCCGACCTTGCTGGCCGGCTGCAAGCAGGGCGACGAGATCGTCCAGCGGGAAGTGTTCGGGCCGGTGGTCACGGTCACCCGCTTCGACGAATTGAGCCAGGCGGTGGACTGGGCCAACGAGTCCGAATACGGCCTGGCCTCCTCGGTGTGGACGCAGAACCTCGACAAGGCCATGCAGGTCGCCGCCCGCCTGCAATATGGCTGCACCTGGATCAACAGCCATTTCATGCTGGTCAGCGAGATGCCCCATGGCGGCTTGAAGCGCTCGGGCTACGGCAAGGACCTCTCCAGCGACTCGCTGCAGGACTACAGCGTGGTGCGCCACATCATGGCGCGCCACGGCGAGCACCTGGGATAGAACCGAATAACAGCACTACCCTTACCAGACGTTGCGTCACTGCTTTCACCACTGCCCCGACCATAATTTGAAGAAGAGGGAAAACCATGTTCGCGCACAAGACCGCATTGCTCAGCGCCCTGAGCACCGCCCTGCTGGCCAGCGCCGGCCTGCAGGCCGCCGAACCGCTCAAGGCCGTGGGCGCCGGTGAAGGCCAGCTGGATATCGTCGCCTGGCCCGGCTATATCGAGCGTGGTGAAAGCGACAAGGCATATGACTGGGTGACCGGCTTCGAGCAGGAAACCGGCTGCAAGGTCAGCGTGAAGACCGCCGCCACCTCCGACGAGATGGTCAGCCTGATGGCCAAGGGTGGCTACGACCTGGTCACCGCCTCGGGTGACGCCTCGCTGCGCCTGATTGCCGGCAAGCGCGTGCAGCCGATCAATACCTCGCTGATCCCGAACTGGAAGAACATCGACCCGCGCCTGCAGAACGGTGCCTGGTACGTGGTCGACAAACAGGCGTACGGCACGCCTTACCAGTGGGGCCCGAACGTGCTGCTGTACAACACCAATGTGTTCAAGGAAGCGCCGACCAGTTGGAACGTGGTGTTCGCCCCGCAGAACCTGCCGGACGGCAAGCCGAACAAGGGCCGTGTGCAGGCCTATGACGGCCCGATCTATATCGCTGATGCCGCGCTGTACCTGAAATCGGCCAAGCCGGAACTGGGTATCCAGAACCCCTATGAGCTGAACGAAACCCAGTACAAGGCAGTGCTCGACCTGCTGCGCGAACAGCACCCGCTGGTGCACCGCTACTGGCATGACGCGACGGTGCAGATGAGCGACGTGAAGAACGAAGGCGTGGCTGCTTCCAGCTCGTGGGGCTACATGGTCAACGGCTTGAAGGCAGACAACCAGCCGGTGGCCTCGACCATTCCGAAGGAAGGCGCCACCGGCTGGGCCGACACCACCATGCTGCATGCCGAGGCCAAGCACCCGAACTGTGCCTACAAGTGGATGGACTGGTCGCTGCAACCGAAGGTCCAGGGTGACGTCGCGGCCTGGTTCGGCTCGTTGCCGGCGGTGCCGGCAGCCTGCACCGGCAGCGAACTGCTGGGTGCCGAAGGCTGCAAGACCAATGGCTTTGATCAGTTCGACAAGATCGCCTTCTGGAAAACCCCGCAGGCTGAAGGCGGCAAGTTCGTGCCGTACAGCCGCTGGACCCAGGATTACATCGCGATCATGGGCGGCCGCTAGAGCCCTGTCGCGGGACGAGCTGGCTCCTACAGTTGTGGGAGCGGGCTTGTCCCGCGATGTTCTGAACTCACCGCACAACCGTTGTCAGTCGTCCAGGCCTGGGCCGCTGCGCATACCCACGCCTATCCGGAGCACGCCACCATGACCCTTGCAGTCCAGTTCACCCAGGTTTCCCGCTCGTTCGGCGAAGTCAAAGCCGTCGACCAGGTCTCCATCGACATCCAGGACGGCGAGTTCTTTTCCATGCTTGGCCCCTCCGGCTCAGGCAAGACCACCTGCCTGCGCCTGATCGCCGGCTTCGAACAACCCAGCCACGGCTCGATCCGCATTCACGGCGCCGAAGCCGCCGGCCTGCCGCCCTACCAGCGCGACGTCAATACGGTGTTCCAGGACTACGCCCTGTTCCCGCACATGAACGTGCGCGACAACGTCGCCTACGGCCTCAAGGTCAAGGGCGTCGCCAAGCAGGAACGCCTGGCACGCGCCGAAGAAGCCCTGGCCATGGTTGCCCTCAATGGCTACGGCGAGCGCAAACCGGTGCAACTGTCCGGTGGCCAGCGCCAGCGGGTGGCCCTGGCCCGCGCGCTGGTCAACCGCCCACGAGTGCTGCTGCTTGATGAGCCGCTGGGCGCCCTCGACCTGAAGCTGCGCGAGCAGATGCAGAGCGAGCTGAAAAAACTGCAACGCCAGCTGGGCATCACCTTCATCTTCGTGACCCACGACCAGACCGAAGCGCTGTCGATGTCCGATCGCGTCGCGGTGTTCAATCGCGGGCGCATCGAGCAAGTGGATACCCCGCGCAACCTCTACATGAAACCGGCGACCACCTTCGTTGCCGAGTTCGTCGGCACCTCCAACGTAGTGCGTGGCGACCTGGCCCAGCAACTCAACGGCAGCCAACTGCCCTTCTCGATTCGCCCGGAGCATATCCGCCTGGGCGAGCAGGCTGCCACCAGCCACGAGATCCAGGTCAGCGGCCTGCTGCACGATATCCAGTACCAGGGCAGCGCCACCCGCTACGAACTGAAACTGGACAACGGCCAACTGCTGGCGGTAAGCCACGCCAACAACCAATGGCAGGAGCAGAACCAGCCCTGGCAAACCGGCCAGCGCGTGCAGGCGCGCTGGGCCCGCGAGGCCATGACCGCCTTGCAGGAAACCGCACTGGGCGAGGGCCGCTGAGATGAGCCTGGCCCTGGAAAACCCGGCCTTGCGGCCCCTCGACTCACCGCTGCGGCGCTTCTGCAACCTGCTCTATCGGCGGCCCAACCTGTACCTGCTGATGTTGCTCATCCCGCCGCTGATCTGGTTCGGCGCGATCTACCTCGGCTCGCTGCTGAACCTGCTGTGGCAAGGGTTCTACACCTTCGACGACTTCACCATGGCGGTGACCCCGGACCTGACCCTGGGCAACTTCGCCGCGCTGTTCAACCCGGCGAACTTCGACATCATCCTGCGCACCCTGAGCATGGCCATCGCCGTGTCGGCGGCCAGCGCCGCCCTGGCCTTCCCGATTGCCTACTACATGGCGCGCTACACCACCGGCAAGACCAAGGCGTTCTTCTACATCGCGGTGATGATGCCGATGTGGGCCAGCTACATCGTCAAGGCCTACGCCTGGACCCTGCTGCTGGCCAAGGGCGGCGTCGCCCAGTGGTTCGTCCAGCAGATGAACCTGGAGCCAGTGCTGCAATTCATCCTGGGCATTCCCGGGGTGGGCGGCAGCACCCTGTCGACCTCGCACCTGGGGCGTTTCCTGGTGTTCGTCTACATCTGGTTGCCGCTCATGATCCTGCCGATCCAGGCCTCGCTGGAGCGCCTGCCGCCGTCCTTGCTGCAAGCCTCGGCGGACCTCGGTGCGAAACCTCGGCAGACCTTCATGCAGGTGATCCTGCCGCTGTCGGTGCCGGGCATTGCCGCCGGGTCGATCTTCACTTTCTCGCTGACCCTGGGCGACTTCATCGTGCCGCAACTGGTAGGCCCGCCCGGCTACTTCATCGGCAGCATGGTCTACGCCCAGCAGGGCGCGATCGGCAACATGCCGATGGCCGCCGCCTTCACCCTGGTGCCGATCGTGCTGATCGCCATCTACCTGTCCATCGTCAAACGCCTGGGGGCCTTCGATGCACTCTGAAAAAGCCTCGCTGGGCTTGCGCCTGGCTGCCTGGGGCGGGCTGGTGTTCCTGCACTTCCCGATCCTGATCATCTTCCTCTACGCCTTCAACACCGAAGACGCGGCGTTCAGCTTCCCGCCCCAGGGCTTTACCCTGAAGTGGTTCAGCGTGGCGTTCTCGCGTCCTGATGTGCTGGAGTCGATCAAGCTCTCGGCGCAGGTGGCGTGCCTGGCCACGCTGATCGCCCTGGTGCTCGGCACCCTGGCGTCGGCGGCGCTGTACCGACGCAACTTCTTCGGCAAGGAAGGCATCTCGCTGATGCTCATCCTGCCGATTGCCCTGCCCGGCATCATCACCGGCATCGCCCTGCTCTCGGCGTTCAAGACCCTGGGCATCGAGCCCGGGATCTTCACCATCGTCGTCGGCCACGCGACCTTCTGCGTGGTGATCGTCTACAACAACGTCATCGCTCGCCTGCGGCGTACCTCGCACAGCCTGATCGAGGCCTCGATGGACCTCGGCGCCGACGGCTGGCAGACCTTCCGCTACATCATCCTGCCCAACCTCGGCTCGGCGCTGCTGGCCGGCGGCATGCTGGCGTTCGCCCTGTCGTTCGATGAAATCATCGTCACCACCTTCACCGCCGGGCATGAACGCACCTTGCCGATCTGGTTGCTCAACCAGCTCAGCCGGCCGCGCGACGTGCCGGTGACCAACGTGGTCGCCATGCTGGTGATGATGGTCACCATGCTGCCGATTCTCGGCGCCTATTACCTGACCCGCGGCGGCGAAAGCGTTGCCGGCAGCGGCAAATAACTCCGGAGGATTTAGCCATGCAAACCCGACTACTGATCAATGGCCAACTGGTCGCCGGCGAAGGCGCCAGCTATGCGGTACTCAACCCCGCGCTGGGCACCACGCTGGTGGAGATCAACGAAGCGACAGCAGCCCAGGTCGATGCCGCCGTGCGCGCCGCCGACCATGCGTTCGACAGCTGGTCACAGACCACGCCCAAAGACCGCTCGATGCTGCTGCTGAAACTGGCCGACACCATCGAGGCCCATGGTCAAGAGCTGGCCAGGCTGGAGTCCGACAACTGCGGCAAACCCTACAGCGCTGCGCTGAACGACGAGATCCCGGCGATTGCCGACGTGTTCCGCTTCTTTGCCGGGGCCAACCGCTGCCTGAGCGGGTCGGCGGCAGGCGAGTACCTGCCGGGCCACACCTCGATGATCCGCCGCGACCCGATCGGCGTGATCGCCTCCATCGCGCCATGGAACTACCCGCTGATGATGGTCGCCTGGAAGATCGCCCCGGCCCTGGCCGCCGGCAATACCGTGGTGCTCAAGCCCTCCGAACAGACCCCATTGACCGCCTTGCGCCTGGCTGAACTGGCCAGCGAAATCTTCCCGGCCGGCGTGCTGAACATCCTCTTCGGCCGTGGGCCGAGCGTGGGTTCGCCACTGGTCACCCACCCGAAAGTGCGCATGGTCTCGCTGACTGGCTCCATCCCCACCGGCGCCAACATCATCGCCAGCACCGCCGACAGCGTGAAGCGCATGCACATGGAACTGGGCGGCAAGGCGCCGGTGATCATCTTCGACGATGCCGACATCGACGCCGCCGTCGAGGGCATTCGTACCTTCGGTTTCTACAATGCCGGCCAGGACTGCACGGCTGCCTGCCGCATCTATGCGCAGGAAGGCATCTACGAAAAGTTCGTGGAAAAACTCGGCGCAGCCGTCAGCACCATCAAGTACGGCCTGCAGGACGACCCGGACACCGAGCTCGGCCCACTGATCACCGCCCAGCACCGCGACAAGGTCGCCGGCATGGTCGAGCGGGCCATCGCCCAGGCGCATATCCGCCTGGTCACCGGGGGCAAGGCGGTACCTGGTGACGGCTTCTTCTTCGAGCCGACCGTGCTGGCCGACGCCCAGCAGGACGACGAGATCGTCCGCCGCGAAGTGTTCGGCCCGGTGGTCTCGGTGACCCGCTTCGACAGCGAGGAACAAGTGCTGGCCTGGGCCAATGACTCCGACTATGGCCTGGCCTCGTCGCTGTGGACCCAGGATGTCGGCCGCGCCCATCGCCTTTCAGCACGCTTGCAGTACGGCTGTACCTGGGTGAACACGCATTTCATGCTGGTCAGCGAAATGCCCCATGGCGGTCAGAAATTGTCCGGCTATGGTAAGGACATGTCCATGTACGGGCTCGAAGACTACACCTGCGTCCGGCATGTGATGTTCAAACACTGATCTGGTAAGGACACCTCATGAAAATCACCCGGCGCGACTTCCTCAACGGGGTCGCTATCGGTATCGCGGCGGGGCTCACCCCGCTGCAGATTCTCCAGGCGGCGGCAGAGGGCCGGTATTACCCGCCGGCCCTGACCGGTATGCGCGGCAGCCATGTTGGTGCCTTTGAAGTGGCGCACCAGATGGGCTGGGAGAAAAAGAGCTTCGCCACCGATGCCTTGCCGATCAGCGAGCAATACGACCTGATCGTGGTAGGTGGTGGGATCAGCGGCCTGTCGGCGGCGTGGTTCTATCGCGAGAAGCACCCGGCGGCGCGCATCCTGATCATCGAGAACCACGACGACTTCGGCGGCCATGCCAAGCGCAACGAGTTCAGCGCCGGGGGGCGGATGATCATCGGCTACGGCGGCAGCGAAGCGTTCCAGTCGCCAAACCACCTCTACAGCGCCGAAGTGAATGGGCTGCTGAAAAAGCTCGGGGTGGATATCAAGCGCTTCGAAAGCGCTTTCGAGCGCAACTTCTACCCGGACCTGGGCCTGTCGCGGGCGGTGTTCTTCGACAAGGAAACCTTTGGCGAAGACAAGCTGGTAACCGGCGACCCGACGCCGATGGTGGCCGACGACATTGCGCCGGAGCAACTCAACGCGCGGCCGATTGGCGAATTCATCAATGATTTCCCGCTGCCGCAGGCCGACCGCCAGGCCTTGATCGACCTGCATGAGGCGCCGCGCGACTACCTCAAGGGGAAGTCCCTCGAAGAAAAAACCAAGCACCTGGAACGCACCAGCTACCAGGACTTCCTGCTCGAGGACGTCGGCCTGTCGCCGACTGCGGTGAAGTACTTCCTCAGCCGCACCAACGACTTCTCGGCCTTGAGCATCGATGCGGTGCCGGCTTATGACGCCTACAGCGTTGGCTTCCCCGGTTTTTCGGCGATGGGCCTGGAGCCGATCAGCGAAGAAGCCCAGGCGGAGATGGAAGAGCCGTACATCTACCACTTCCCCGACGGCAATGCCTCGCTGGCGCGGCTGCTGGTGCGCAGCCTGATCCCCGCCGTGGCGCCTGGCCAGGGCATGGAGGATATCGTCCTGGCGCCATTCGACTACAGCCAACTGGACAAGGCCGGGCAGCCGGTGCGCATTCGCCTGAACAGCACGGCAGTGAGCGTGCGCAACGTCGAGGGTGGGGTGAACGTCGGCTACAGCAAGGGTGGTGAGTTGGCACAGGTACGCGGCAAGCACTGCGTGATGGCCTGCTACAACATGATGATCCCGTATGTGCTGCGCGACCTGTCCAAGGAGCAGGCCTTCGCCCTGAGCCAGAACGTCAAGTTCCCGCTGGTGTACACCAAGGTCATCGTGCGCAACTGGCAGGCGTTCAAGCAACTGGGGGTGCATGAGATCTACGCCGCGACGCTGCCGTACAGCCGGATCAAGCTGGACTATCCGGTGAGCATGGGCGGCTATGAGCACCCGCGCGATCCGTCACAGCCGATTGGCTTGCACATGGTCTACGTGCCGACCACACCGAACAGCGGCATGAATGCCCGGGCCCAGGCCCGTGCCGGGCGGGCGCGGCTGTACGCGATGACTTTCGAGCAGATGGAAGCGCAGTTGCGTGACCAGTTGCAGCGCATGCTTGGGCCGGGTGGCTTTGATCATCAGCGCGATATCCTAGCGATCACGGTGAACCGCTGGTCCCATGGTTACTCGTATTTCACCAACAGCCTGTATGACGACGCTGCGCAGGATGAGCAATGGATCGCGGCGGCGCGCCAGCCGCTGGGCAAGGTCAGCATTGCCAACTCGGATGCTGGCTGGAGTGCGTATGCGCATGCGGCGATTGATGAGGCGTGGCGGGCGGTGGGGGAACTGGGCTGAGGGGTTTGAGCCCCACCGCCTGGTGGGGCGCTTTCGGAAATCTCCTGCACGGTGTGCTTTCGCCTCCTACCGTTGAGCCATTGAGCGGCATGCATCGGTATCATAATCTGATACCATGAATACTCATCAATGCAGAACACTGAAGATACTCTTCAGCAAACCAGCCCCTAAAGGCCTTGAGTGGATTCGCATCGAATCATTGCTGATTGCGTTGGGTGCTCAGGCAATCGAAGGCCGAGGCTCGCGCGTACGCTTCGAACTGCGGGGTGTGATCGTGACGTTTCATCGTCCTCATCCTGACAAGGAAGCCAAGCCCTATCAGATCCGCGATGCACGCTTGTTCCTTGAGCAGGCAGGAGTGACACCATGAATGTGATGAGTTACCAGGGCTACTCGGCCCGGATCGAGTACAGCGATGAAGATCAACTTTTCGTCGGTCATGTTGCCGGGATTCGCGACTTGATCGGATTCCATGGCGAATCGGTGGCCCAATTGCGCTCGGCGTTCGAAGAGGCCGTGGATGACTACCTTGAGACGTGCGCACGCCTCAAGCGTGAGCCACAGAAAACCTACTCGGGAAAGTTGAGCCTGCGCTTGGAGCCGGTACTGCATGCCAGCGTGGCGGCGAAAGCGGAATTGGCCGATAAAAGCATCAATCAATGGGTGAGCGAAGTACTGAGCCGCGCTGCATTGGCTTGAGGTGGGCTGCATCGAAATCTGTGGGAGCGGGCTTTTCCCGCGATCGAGCGTATGTGATCGTTCGGACATACCACGCCTAACTAGCTTGCTGCCGCTTTGCGGCAGATCGCGGGACCAGCCCGCTCCCACAGAAATCGCGACCGCCGCTGATACTGTGGGAGCTGGCCTTGCCAGCGATAGGTTGTAGCCGCTGCCGACAGGCTGCGCTGGAGACCGCAGGGCTCCCAAAGGCCGCGCCTGCGATGCAGGCGAGCGCAGCCTGGCGGCAGCGGCTACACACGAACGTGCGCGCCCTCAGTCCCTCAAGTCAGACTCGTGAATCGGCTGCTCGCGACTGGTCGCGCGCTGATACTGCGCCGGCCATACCGCGCGACTCCCGCCCAGGTCATCATCGGCATGCAACGGCCAATACGGGTCGCGCAACAACTCCCGCGCCAGGAAGATGATGTCGGCCTGTGCCGTACGCAGAATATGCTCGGCCTGCGCAGGTTCGGTGATCATCCCCACCGTCCCGGTGGCTATCCCCGACTCCTCGCGCACCTTCGCCGCAAAGCGCGTCTGATACCCAGGCCCGGTCGGGATCTCCGCATGCACCGAGGTCCCGCCCGAGGACACATCGATCAGGTCCACCCCAATTTTTCTCAAGCGCTTGGCCAGCTCCACGGTTTCATCCGGGTTCCAGCCATCCTCCACCCAGTCGGTAGCCGAGACCCGCACAAACACCGGCAATTCATCCGGCCAGACCTCACGCACCGCCTCGGTCACCTGCAAGGTCAGGCGAATACGGTTCTCGAAACAACTGCCATATTCATCACGCCGCTGATTGCTCAAAGGCGACAGGAACTGGTGCAACAGATAGCCATGCGCCGCATGCACCTCGACCACCTTGAAACCGGCCTTCAACGCCCGGTGCGCAGCCTCGACGAACGCCTGGATCACATCGTCGATCTGCGTCGGGCTCATCTCGGTAGGCGCCGTGTGCTGCGGGTCAAAAGCAATTTTCGAAGGCCCGACTGGAACCCAGCCACCCTCCTCCGGCTTGACGCTGCCATGCTTGCCCAGCCACGGCCGATGGGTGCTGGCCTTGCGCCCGGCATGCGCCAGCTGAATGCCCGGGACAGCGCCCTGGGCAGTAATGAATCGGGTGATGCGTTGCAGGGGCGGGATTTGCGCGTCGTCCCACAGGCCCAGGTCCTGGGCAGTGATCCGGCCATCGGCAGTAACCGCCGTGGCTTCAGTGAACACCAGGCCCGCACCACCCACGGCGCGGCTACCCAGATGCACCAGGTGCCAGTCGTTGGCCAGGCCGTCGACACTTGAATACTGGCACATCGGCGAGACCGCGATGCGGTTGGGCAAGGTCAGGTGACGCAGGGTGTAAGGCTCAAGCAACAGGCTCATGAGGGCACCTCCCAGGACTCCAATGGTAGGCCGACCCGAGCGTCATGTGTCCCCTTGGCTCAGTGCCGGTTTCTAGAGCCTAGACCACTTTGCCCTGCGTGGTTCAGCGCGGCTCGATGTGCGCGATCATCAATTGCACGCTTTCCTGGCCACGGAATTCGTTGACGTCGAGCTTGTAGGCCAGCTCGACCCAGCGCACCGTCGGGTTCGGCCACACGTCGCGGTCCACGCCGAAGGCGATGCCGTCCAGGGTCACCGAACCACATTCGCTCTTGAGCACGACCTTGAGGTGACGCTCACCCACCACGCGTTGCGACACCAGCTGGAACACGCCATGGAACAGCGGCTCGGGGAAGTGCTGGCCCCACGGCCCGGCATTGCGCAAGGCACGCGCCAGCTCCAGGTGGAACTCCTCGACGGCCAGGGTGCCGTCGGACAGCAGACGACCGGTCAGGTCTTCTTCACGCAGCTGACGCCGCACTTCCTCGTCGAACGCGTCGGCAAATGCCTGGAAGTTCTGTGCCGGCAGCGACAACCCGGCGGCCATGGCGTGGCCACCGAACTTGCTGATCAATTGCGGGTGCCGTGCGGCCACTGCGTCCAGCGCGTCACGGATATGGAAGCCCGGCACGGAGCGCGCCGAGCCCTTGAGCATGCCTTCGCCCGCATCGGCAAAGGCGATGGTTGGGCGGTGATAACGTTCTTTCAGGCGCGAGGCCAGAATCCCGATCACCCCCTGGTGCCAGTCCGCTTCGAACAGGCACAGGCCAAACGGCATCGATTCCAACGGCAGGTCCTTGAGCTGGGCCAGCGCCTCGCGCTGCATGCCCTGCTCGATGGATTTGCGGTCCTGGTTCAGTTCGTCCAGTTGCACGGCCATTTCCCGCGCCTGGTCCGGGTCTTCGCTGAGCAGGCACTCGATGCCCAGGCTCATGTCGTCCAGGCGACCGGCCGCATTCAGGCGTGGGCCGAGGATGAAGCCCAGGTCGGTGGAGGTGATCCGGCCGTGCTCGCGACGCGCCACTTCCAGGATCGCCTTGAGCCCAGGCCGGGCACGCCCGGCGCGGATGCGCTCAAGGCCCTGGTGCACGAGGATGCGGTTGTTCGCGTCCAGCGGCACCACGTCGGCCACGCTGCCCAGGGCGACCAGGTCGAGCAGCTCGCCGATATTCGGCTGTGGCTTGGACTCGTAGTGACCCAGGCTGCGCAGGCGCGCGCGCAGGGCCATCAGCACATAGAAGATCACCCCGACACCGGCCAGCGATTTGCTCGGGAAGGTGCAGCCAGGCTGGTTCGGGTTGACGATGGCGTCGGCCGCCGGCAATTCGTTGCCCGGCAAGTGGTGGTCGGTGACCAGCACCTTGAGCCCGGCCGCCTTCGCTGCCGCCACGCCCTCAACGCTGGAGATGCCGTTGTCCACGGTAACCAGCAGGTGTGGCGTGCGCTCCAGCGCGACCTGGACGATTTCCGGGGTCAGGCCATAGCCGTACTCGAAACGGTTGGGCACCAGGTAATCGACATGCGCCGCGCCCAGCAAACGCAGGCCCAGCACACCCACAGTGCTGGCCGTGGCGCCGTCGGCATCGAAGTCGCCGACGATCAGAATGCGCTGGCGCTGCGCCAGTGCCTCGACCAGCAGGTCCACGGCCGCCTCGATTCCCTTGAGCTGCTGATACGGCAGCAACCGCGCCAGCCCCTTGTCCAGTTCTTCTGCGCTGTGTACGCCACGGGCGGCGTACAGGCGGGTCAGCAAGGGCGGCAGATCGCCCAGGAACGGCAGGGTGTCGGGCAGGGGACGCGGTTCGATACGCATGGGTCGGCTAGGGCTTCTCTGAAAGGCGGGGACAAAAACGTTCGGGGAATGCGGCCTCAGCCGCGCTCGCCCATCAACCACTCAAGCTGGACTTCGTGTTGGCCACGGTCGTCGGTGACGAACACGGTGCCTTCGCTGATCATCACGTCCCACTTGATGGCGCGTGGCATGTCCTTGGCAAGCACTTCGAGGACTTCCTGCGGTACGGCGGCGACGTTGACGTTCTTCAGGTTCCTGACTGAATCAAGCACCTTGGTCTGCCACACGCGCAGGCTGCCGTAGGCCAGCAGGCTGGTGCGTTCGGTACGGCGCGAGCACCAGGTCAGGCGGTCGGCGTCGGGCTGGCCCACTTCGATCCAGTGCAGCACGCGGTCGTCCAGGCTTTTTTCCCACAGCGCTGGCTCATCGACGTCCGACAGGCCACGACCGAACGACAGATGCTCGTTGTAGAACAGTGCATAGGCCAGCAGGCGCACAGCCATCCGCTCTTCGGTTTCGGACGGGTGGCGGGCGATGGTCTGCTTGACGCTCTGGTAGACGTTGCGGTCGAGGTCGGTCAGGTTCAGTTCGAATTTGTAGGTGGTGGACGGCTGGGCCATGAACGGGCTTCTGCTAACGAAAAATGTCGCTCAGTCTAACCGATGCGGGGGCGATCAACGAACTGAACCATCCATTCACTGCGCTACAGCAGTATCTGAAGCAATCGCCCTGTGATAAAACCTAGCGCACTGTCCCGCCGTAACGGATGCCCCATGCCCTTGCCCAGCAAACCCCTCGACGGTCTCAAAGTCATTGAACTCGGCACCTTGATTGCCGGCCCGTTCGCCTCACGGATCTGCGCCGAATTTGGCGCCCAGGTCATCAAGATCGAATCCCCAGACGGCGGCGACCCGCTGCGCAAGTGGCGCAAGTTGTATGAAGGCACATCGCTGTGGTGGTTCGTGCAGGCGCGCAACAAGCAGTCGCTGACGCTCAACCTCAAGCATCCCGACGGCCTCGACATCCTGAAGAAGCTGCTGGGCGAGGCGGACATCCTCATTGAGAACTTCCGCCCAGGTGTGCTCGAAAAGCTTGGCCTGGGCTGGGACGTGCTGCATGCGTTGAACCCCAAGCTGGTCATGGTGCGTTTGTCCGGTTTTGGCCAGACCGGGCCGATGAAGGATCAGCCCGGTTTTGGTGCCGTTGGCGAGTCCATGGGCGGGCTGCGCTACATCACCGGTTTCGAAGACCGCCCGCCGGTGCGTACCGGCATTTCCATCGGCGACTCGATTGCCGCCTTGTGGGGGGTGATTGGCGCGTTGATGGCCTTGCGGCACCGTGAGGTCAACGGCGGCCAGGGCCAGGTGGTGGACGTGGCGTTGTACGAGGCGATTTTTGCCATGATGGAAAGCATGGTGCCGGAGTTCGACGTGTTCGGTTTCATTCGTGAGCGCACGGGCAACATCATGCCGGGCATCACCCCCTCCTCGATCCACACCAGTGCAGATGGCAAGCATGTGCAGATTGGTGCCAACGGTGATGCGATCTTCAAGCGTTTCATGCAGGCCATTGGTCGTGCTGACCTGGCTGACGACCCGAGCCTGGCCAGCAACGACGGGCGCGACGCGCGCCGTGACGAGCTGTACGGAGTGATCGACCGTTGGGCTGCCAGTGTGCCGCTGGACGACCTGATGCAGACCCTCAACGACGCCGGTGTGCCGGCCAGCCGGATCTACTCGGCCGAGGACATGCTCGGTGATCCGCAATTCCTCGCCCGGGAGATGTTCCTCCAGGCCAAGTTGCCGGATGGCAAGCCGTTCAAGATGCCGGGCATTGTCCCGAAGCTGTCGGACACGCCGGGTTCAGCCGAATGGGTGGGGCCCGAGTTGGGCGAGCACACCGAGTTGCTGCTGGGTGAGCTGGGTTACGACGCGGCCGATATCGCCCACTTGCGCAAACAGGGCGCTATCTGAGCCGGCTGACTCACCGAGCCTTGCTCGGCCCATTGCTCGGCATCCTGCTGGGGTTGCTGCCGGCGTCGGCCTGGGCCAAGGAAACCTTGGTCTGGTTGCTGCGTGACCTGCCGCCGCTGACCATCTTCGAGGGCCCGGAAAAGGGCCAGGGCGCTATCGACCAGATGCTTGCGGTGTTGATCCACAACATGCCCGAGTACGACCACCAGATTATCCGGGTCAATCGTGCGCGGGCCCTGCAGGTGCTGCAGAGCAAGAACTTCGCCTGCGACCCGACCTTGCTGTGGACCCCGGAGCGGGCGCGGTTCATTGCCTTCTCCATTCCGAGCATGGGTACCTTGAGCAATGGCTTGATCCTGGGGGCACAGCAGCGACCGTTGCTGGAGCCTTATCTGAAAAATGGCGAGGTGGACTTGCGGGCGTTGCTCGACAGCCAGTCGATCAAGTTGGGGCTGGTGGCTGAGCGCAGCTACAGCACGCCGATCGACGACATCATCAAGCAGGCGCCGGAGCAGTCGTTGAGTCGTCACTATGGCGACAATGCGGTGGCCAGCCTGCTACAGATGCAGCAGTTGGGGCGTTTGCAGATGCTTTTAGGGTATTGGCCGGAGATCCGTTACCTCGGGGCCCAGCAAGGTTTGGCGGCGGATGCGCTGATCTACTATCCGATCCAGGGTGTGGCGCGGTATCAATTTGTGCATGTGGGGTGTTCGGATACCGACCTGGGGCGGGAGGCGATTGCGCATATTGATCAGCTGTTGCAGGGGTTGAGGCAGGAGGCGTTGCCGCCGATGTATGCGCGGTGGTTGGATTCGGCTTCGCAGGATGAGTATTTGCGCGATAGTCATGGTTTTTTTGTGGGGCATGATCGGCATTGATGCTGTTGTTTTTGGGGGATTAGTGGGCTTATCCATTTGATTTTTTGGCTTTGCCGGCCCCTTCCGCCCTTAC